>JBGSUN010000140.1:0-13644 GCA_041753475.1 Planctomycetaceae bacterium
GGCCTCGATCACCGCGCGCACATCGGGCGGCAAGGCAGCCAACTGTTCAGAGCTGATCGGTCGCGACGACATCCCCCAGATGTCGCCTTTTTCTTAATCCAAGAAAACCCCAACTTTCGTCCCCGCCCTGTGAACGGTTACTCGCAGCGTTAGCCTGAATTAATATCAAGTTACACGTTCGCCCATCGTATGACGTTTCGTCATTCGCTCCCATTTCCTGTCCGCGGGTCTTCGTCTGGCGGATGTTTCGCCAGTATTGATTTCGTTGATTTTCAACTGTGAGGTGATCGATGCATCTGAAGTCGGCCAAGAACAAGGTCCAACGGGGGTTTACCCTCATCGAACTGCTGGTGGTGATTGCCATCATCGCCATCCTGATCGCGCTCCTGCTGCCCGCTGTCCAACAGGCTCGGGAAGCGGCACGCCGGACCCAATGCCGCAACAATCTGAAACAGTTGGGACTCGCGCTCCACAACTATCACGACAACTACAATCGGTTCCCCTCGCAGGGATACTATGCCGCGAACGTGGGCACGGCCGCGTCTCCGGTGTGGGCACCACGGAACCACACTTGGTGTTCCATGATCCTGCCGTACATTGACCAGGGGCCGCTGTACAACAACACCAATTTCGCGCTCCCCGTCTGGGCTCAACCCAGCGGGCTGCCGACAGCCAATCAGGCGATTGTTTCCGCACAGTTGCCGGCGTTCCGGTGTCCATCTGATGCCGGTGTGGGTGATCCACCCGGGTCGAACCGCAACATCGCCATCACCAACTATTCCGCCGCGGAAGGCTACCACTGGTGGAATGAGTCCACATCCACGATTGGCGGCATCTTCACCGGCCCGCAGCACACGAAAATGGGCGATATCATCGACGGGACGTCGAACACCATCGCCGTGGGTGAAACCAGCGGTCTGGGACACAAGAACGGCCCGCAGAATACGACTGGCACCGGCATCTTGCGTGTCGGTCTCGGTGAAGCCGTGCCGCGTTCCGCCTTCGTCGCCTCAACCTTTACCGGAGCTGTGTATCAGGGCGACAACGGGAACTGGAAGCACCCGGACGGCAGCAACATCGGCGGCTGGTTCCTCGGCGGCGGGCCACATCACTATGCCCCAATCTTCATGTACGCCTGGGGGATCAACACAGAATGGCCTGGTGCGGGAAGCTTGCACACGGGCGGTGCCCACTTCCTGATGGCCGATGGAACCGTCAAGTTCATTTCGCAGAACATCAGCTTCCAGGTCTACGGGAACGCGAACACGAAGTCTGGCAATGAAACGAGCAATTTGGAGTAACGCTTCTCGGGCCTGATCTGCTGGCAAATTTGTCGGTCTGAACTTTCAGCCGTCCGCTGTCGCAAGGTGGCGGACGGCTGTTTTCGTTCACCGAAGGAGAATCGCCTTCCCATTTTGTCCAACGCATCGCTTGGCAGACTTCTTCCCTGATTTTCCGCCGGTCGTCGGTCACAACGGGCCATGACTCGGATAGAATAGTTTCGATCCCGCAGCGATCGCTTCGACAACTTGGCGACCACTTGTGACCTCCCGGCGGATGTGGCACGCATCTCCCCGGTAACGGACCGCAAATCATGAGATTTACAACAGGAAAGCTGTCCTTCATGAAGACTTTGTTGACCCGTCATCGAATTGCCTTCCCCGATTCCGGTTTCGGTGGATGCCGGCAATTCCTCGGCATGCTCGTCTGCACAGTGGCGGTTCTGTCCGCCGGTTGCGGCGGAAGCGGAAAACTCAAGGTCTATCCCACCGAAGGCAAGCTGTCGATGGACGGCGAGCCGCTCGGACCGGCCACCTTTCTGCTGTTGCCTGAGTCACCGGATCCCAAGAGTCCCAAGCCCAGCGTGGCCGCGCAAGCGGATGCCAGCGGGAAAATCACGTTCAGTTGCTATGCCAGTGGAGACGGCGCACCAGCCGGAGACTACGAAGTTCAGTTTATGCCGGGCCTGATGGGAAAGCCCAACAAGCCCATTCCCCAAGCCTACAGTAGCCCCAAGCAGAACAAACTGAAGGTCAAGATTCTGGAGTCGACCAAGGACAAGCCCAACGTCGTTAGCTTCGATCTCGACAGCAAGATTAAGGCGGCCAGCGCCGCGATGGCCACGGGCGGTGGTGGACCGCAAATCAATTCGAAGTATCCCCCGATTGATCCGGCCCTCATGCCCAAGACCAGTCCTTAACATTGCGACGAACCATCGCCGCAATTCTGTCCGGGAAATCGCTTCCAGATACGGTCGATCATCCTGTGCGTCCCGGGAACTGCGAGGGCGACCAACCCATCACGCGTTTGAATGTCGTCGAAAAGACGAACGGGTTCTGGTAACCGACCTGATTCGCGATGGTTTCGATCTTGCTGTGCGGAGCGATCAGCAACTCGGCCGCGCGGCGCATGCGGAGCCAGATGAGTTGCTGCCGCGGGTTACGGCCGAGTTCTTTGCGGCACAGTCGCTGCAGTTGCTTCTCGCTGAGATGGACGCGCTTCGCCATCGCGGTGATCGTCCACGGTTTGTCGAGAGTGGCCGCGACGACCCGCCACAGGTCCCACAACCGCGGATCGGTGCGGGCCGGTTCAGCGAACCGGCGGACGTAGTGGTGAATCAGGTCGACCCAATGCTGCATGGCGACCGGAGTGCGATCCTGCAGCGCTTCGGCATGCAGACCGCGGATCGCCAGTTGCAGCGGTTGGGCATCGTACTTGGCGACGATCGGCGTCGATGTCGCGGCAAGGGGCCGTTGACCGTTCGGTTCGCGATATCGCACCCAGCAGATTTCCCACGGATGTTGCGGGATCGCATGAAATGCCTGCCGGGTCTGCGGGGGTAACAGCACGGCTTGACCGGGACGACAGCGCATCCAGCGGCCATCGATGAGCACCCGCCCTTCCCCGCCGAGACACGCCAGAAAATAACTTCCGGCGAGTTGTGTGCGGACGATCTGGAACGGAGCGTGCATCGTCGCCACCGCGGTGTGACGGATGTGGTAGTGTCCCAACGCCGGGCAAACCGGGGCGTCGGCAAGCCACGGCCGCGGGTCCGCGATGTCGGCCCGCACCAGCGCCACGACCGCTCCGTCGGGTCGAATGTCGGTTTCAGATAGGTTTCGGTCGGTTCGACGCATGGCCTCGGACGCGGGAAGAATCTATGCTGGTGGATGTGTGATCAAGATAGAAATTCCAAGTTCCAAACGCCAAATTCCAAACAAGGGATAAAGTCCAAATTCCAAACGAAGAAAAAGGAAGGCTCAGCTTCAATCCTCTTTTTCGTTTGGAACTTGGCCCTTGGAATTTGTTTGGAACTTGGATTTTGGAATTTGGAACTTCGGAAACATCACCGATGCGTTACCCGCTGTTGCTCAGCATCGTTGCCCATGGCCTGTTCGCCGCTGGTGCCTCGGCACAGGACGCGGTCGACTTCGGTCGTGAAATTCAACCCATTCTCGCGAAACGGTGTTATGCCTGCCACGGTCCCGATACCGCGGAAGCCGGATTGCGGTTGAATGTCCGCGAATCGGCACTGGCGAAGCACGAATCGGGAGCGGTCGCGATTGTCCCGCAACAACCGGCGGCGAGTGAACTGGTGAAGCGGATCACGTCGACTGATGACGCCGACCGCATGCCGCCGGAAGGGAAGCCGCTGACGCCCGCCGAAGTCGAGTTGATTCGCCGGTGGATCGAAGCCGGAGCAGACTGGCAGGAACACTGGGCGTTTCAGAAACCGAAGTCGCTGCCCATTCCCGCGGTGGCCGATCCGATGTGGGCCGCACATCCGATCGATGCGTTTGTCCGGGCGAAACTCGAACAGGCGAAGTTGACGCCCGCGCCGCCGGCATCCAAAACTGCGTTGTTGCGACGGATCACTTATGACGTGACAGGCTTGCCACCAACCCCCGCCGATGTGGAAGCGTATCTTGCCGATACATCGCCGCAAGCGTACGAACATCTTGTGGACCGGTTGCTGGCCTCGCCGCAGTTCGGTGAAAAGTGGGCGCGACACTGGTTGGATGTCGTCCGTTACGCTGACACGAACAGCTTTGAACGGGACGGTCCCAAACCGAACGCCTGGCGCTTCCGCGATTATGTCATCCGGGCGTTCAACAGCGATAAACCGTATGACCGCTTCGTGACGGAGCAGCTTGCTGGGGACGAACTGCCCGATGGAGGCAATGATGGTCTCATCGCCACGGGGTATTACCGTCTCGGCCTGTGGGACGACGAACCCGCCGATCGGTTGCTTGCCCAGTACGATGTGATTGATGACATTATCACGACGACCGGTCAGGGTTTTCTGGGACTGACGATCAATTGTGCGCGGTGTCACGATCACAAGATCGACCCGATCCCCACGCGCGAGTATTACAGCTTTGTAGCGTTCTTTCAGAACCTCACGCCGAACGGTTACCCCGGCCCGCAGACCGAACAACCGCTGTTTGCCGACCCGGCCGCGAAAACAGCTTACGACGCTGAAGTGGCCGCCCATCAACGGCAGATGGACGACCTGCAGGCCCAGATCACGGCAATCGAGAAAGACTTCCGTGAGAAACTCGCCCAGCGTGAAATCACCCCGGACGCGCCGGACCTTGATGACGTCGAATACAAATTCTATCGCGATACGTGGAGCCAGTTGCCGAACTTCGATGACCTCAAACCCGAGACCGTCGCCAAAGCCGACCGGCCGTACTTCGACATCAGTGCCGCGACGCGCGAGTTCTCCTTCGGCTTCGTCTTCACGGGCGACCTGAAAGTCCCCGCCGATGCGGAGTACACGTTCCTGCTCGATTCCGATGACGGTTCGCGGTTGAGCATCGACGGCGAACCGATCCTGCTGCACGACGGCATCCACGGCGTGGGTGATCCGAAGTCCGCAAAGGTGACGTTGAAAGCCGGTCGCCGCAAGATTCGGGTCGATTACTTTCAAGGGCCGACGGGTGACAAGGGGTTGTATCTGTCGTGGTCGGGGCCGGGATTCACCAATCGCCACTTGAGTGCGCCGTCGGAAAAAGGCCGCAATGCAAAACGGCGCGATCTTGTCGCCGCCATGAAAGAGAACGGCCGCGAACTGCTCGGAATGGAACGGTTCCAGTCCTACAACCGGCTGACGAAATCGCTCAACGAATTGAAGCAGAACAAGCCCGCCACCGACATGGCGTTGTGCGTCACCGAACATGGCCCGAACGCACCGGAAACCGTCATCTTCAAACGGGGCAATCCACAATCACCGGGCGACAAAGTGTCGCCAGGGTTTCTGAGTTCGCTCGGCGGCGGTCAGGCGGTCATCCCCACGCTTTCACCGGAGGCGAGGACATCGGGCCGACGGTTGGCCCTCGCGCAGTGGATCACTTCTCGCGACAATCCCCAAACCGCGCGAGTGATGGTGAACCGGGTCTGGCAGCATCTCTTCGGTCGCGGGATTGTCCGTTCACCGAACAACTTTGGGCTGCTCGGCGATCGGCCCACGCATCCGGAACTGCTCGACTGGCTCGCGATCCGGTTCATGGACGATGGCTGGAAAATGAAGTCGCTCGTCAAGCTGATCGTGATGTCGCAGACATACCAGATGTCGTCGCAGACCAACGCCGTCGCCCTCGAAAAAGACCCGCTGAACAATCTCTTCTGGCGGCACGACATGCGAAGGTTGAACGCGGAAGAACTGCGGGATTCGGTTCTCGCCGTCAGTGGGAACATCTCGCTCAAGCAATTCGGACCGGGCGTTTTCCCGGAGATTTCTGATGAAGTGAAAGCCGGGCAATCGGCTCCCGGTTCGGGATGGGGCAAGTCGTCGCCGGAAGACGCCGCGCGACGGAGCGTGTACGTCTTTGTGAAACGGAGCCTGCCGTTGCCGATGCTGTCCGATTTCGATTCCCCCGACACCGACAGCACCTGTGCAGCCCGCTTCGCCACCACGCAACCGACGCAGGCGCTGGGCATGCTTAACGGCAAGTTCCTCAACGATCAAGCGGTGATCCTCGCCCAGCGCGTGCAGAAAGAAGCTCCGAACGACCTCACCGCGCAGATCCAACGGGCGTATTTTTTGACGACGGGTCACCAACCCGATGACGCCGCCGTGAACCGTGGCAAGCAATTGATCGAGGCGATGCAACAGAAACACAACGTCACCGCCGAGCGGGCGCTGACGTTGTTCTGCCTTATGACTTTGAACCTCAACGAGTTTGCGTATCTCGATTGATGAAGAACGACTGTGACCCACGGACAACATAAAGATCCAAAAAGAGAAGAGAGGGAACCACGGAATACGCGGACCACACGGAAAAGGCGGATGAGGAAACGATAATCCACGAGTATTCTTTGGTGGATTTTCATTTTCCGTGTTCTCCGTGTATTCCGTGGTTCCATCGCCTTTCTTCTTCTGTGCTCTCTGTGACTTCCGTGGATCACTCTCTTGAGTTCGATTTTCGATTCTGGAAAACACCATGACCAACAATTTCTGTGGCCGCACCCGCCGTGAATTCCTCTGGCAAGCGGGTGGCGGGTTCGCCGGAACAGCGCTGACGGCGATGCTCGCTCAAGACGGCTTCTTCAACACCGCGGCGTTCGGAGCCGATGCCGCCACGCATCTCAACCCCCTCGCCGTGAAGCCGCCGCATTTTGCTCCGAAGGCGAAGTCGGTGATTTTCCTCTTCATGTACGGCGGGCCATCGCACATCGACACGTTCGACTACAAGCCGGCGATGAAGGGCCGCGATAATCAGACCGTGACCGTGAAAACCTTCGGCCGCGGCGGTCACAAAAACGAAGGCCGGATCGTCGAGCCCCGGTGGAACTTCAAGCAGTACGGCGAATGCGGCCACTGGGTCAGCGACCTCTTCCCGCACGTTGCGACGTGTGTGGACGACATCGCGTTCCTGCACAGCATGACCGCCGATTCGCCTATCCACGGCTCGGCCATGCTGATGATGAACTCGGGCAAAATCCTCAGCGGTTCTCCCTGCCTCGGTTCATGGGTGAATTACGCTCTCGGCAGCGTCAATGAGAACCTGCCCGGTTTTGTCGTGATGCTCGACCCGACCGGTGGCCCGATCAGCGGCGCAAAAAACTGGTCGAGCGGTTACATGCCTGCGAGTTATCAGGGGACGATTTTCCGGTCGAAAGGGGCGTCGATCATCGACCTCAATCAACCGGAAGGAACGACCCGCGCGATGCAACGTGAGTTGCTCGATGCCCTGCGCGATGTGAACTCGCAGCACGCCGCGGCACGGCCGGACAACACCGATCTGTCGTCGCGGATCAACAGTTACGAACTCGCCTACAAGATGCAGCAGCACGCGCCGGAAGCGGTCGACATCGCCCAGGAAACCGCGGAAACGCAGAAGCTGTACGGTCTCGATCAACCACGAACCCAGGACTTCGGCAAGCGCTGCCTCCTCGCCCGGCGGCTGGTCGAACGGGGCGTGCGGTTCATCCAGTTGTACTCCGGCGGCAATCACAACGACGCCAACTGGGACGCCCACGGCGATCTCGAAAAGAACCACAACTACCACGCCGGGAACACCGACCAGCCGATTGCGGCTTTGCTCAAAGATTTGAAGCAACGCAACCTGCTCGATGAAACGCTCGTCGTGTGGGGTGGTGAATTCGGCCGGCAACCGACCGCCGAGTATGCCGCGGGAACCGGCCGCGATCACAACGCCTACGGCTTCACCATGTGGATGGCCGGCGGCGGCATCAAGGGCGGTACCAGCGTCGGCGGCACCGATGAACTTGGCTCCGTCGCCGTCGACAAACCGATGCACGTCAAATATCTGCACGCCACCATCCTGAACCAGATGGGCCTCGACCCCAACAAGCTCGCCTACTTCCACGGCGGCTTGGATCAGAAGCTCGTCGGCGTCGAACACATCGAACCGATTCGCGAGATCATTGCGTAGAACGGGGTCAGCCGCGAAAAGGCACAAAAGAACGCAAAAGAAAGACCAGAAGAGAACGTCCCCCGAAGCCCAGCCATTGCCATGGCTGGGAAGTTTTCAGAAGAGTTTTTGCCACAAAAGGCACAGAAGACACAAAAAGGAGAGAACCTTTCCGGTCCCCTTTTGTATCTTTTGTGCTTCTTGTGGCAAAACTCTTGATGGATTGAGGCATAGCATGACAACGAACACCGAAACGTTGGTCATCCGTCCGTTTGAAGATACGGATGAAGCCGCTGTCGTGAACCTGTGGCAGGCGTGCGATCTCACGCGGCCGTGGAATGATCCGCATCGGGACATTGACCGCAAGCGCGGCGTGCATCGCGAACTGTTTCTCGTCGGCACGCTCGATGACAAAATCGTCGCCGTGGCGATGGGCGGGTACGACGGCCACCGCGGGTGGTTGTACTACGTCGGGGTTGATCCCGGACACCGTCGGAAAGGTTACGCCACGGCGCTCTTCACGGCGGTTGAGGAACGTTTAATCGCGCTGGGTTGCCCGAAGTTGCTGCTCATGGTCCGTGATACGAACCTGCAAGCCGCGGAGTTTTATCGGTCCATCGGTTATACCCAAGACCCGGTGGTACTGTTCGGCAAACGGCTCATTGCCGATTAGAGACGGTAACGCAACCGTCGGAAAAGCCCGGCATTTCAGAAAATGCCGGGCTTTTACTTGTCTCTAGTGACCGGTGTTGACCGCACGCCGTTTTGCCAGTTCTTCGGGATCGGCTTCCCGATGTTTGATGAACGGCGGCAGCAGCGAACCGATGATCATTCCGATGAAGGAGGCCACCAAGCCATTAACTGTGGCGGCACGTTTTGCCAGAGATTGACGCTCTCTTCGTCATAGAATTTGTACTTGATCCCAAACCACTCCGGCTGAGCCAGGAAGAGCCACACCGGCACGGCAAGGAAAATTGAGAAGATCGCCCCTTGTGTCGATGCCCGCGACCAGTAAATGCCCATTACCAACGGCACGAACGCTGTCACCAGTGTCACGCTGTAACCGGCTTCCACCATCTCGTACATGGTCTTATTGGAATTCGTGGACATGTACGTCGCCGTGATCGCCACACCCACGAGCACGGTGCGCAGAATCCACAACAGCGTTTTGTCGCTGAAGTGTTTGATGAACGGCTGCAGCACGTTTTCGGTGAGCACGCTGGACGGTGCGAGCAGCGTCCCGCTCGCCGTGGATAAAATCGCGGACAGCAGCGCTCCGAAGAACAGGATCTGGCACCAGATCGGCGTCTCCTTCAGTACCAGTGACGGCAGAATCTGCTGAATCACGCGGCTATCTTCGCTGTTGAACATCGCGGCGTGATCGGCACTGATGATGGTGGCCGCATAGGCAATAAACATCGGCACGAAGGCGAACGCAAAGTAGAACAGTCCGCCGCCGAGCGTCCCGATGAATGCGGTTCGCTCATTCTTCGCGCTGGTCACGCGCTGGAAGACGTCCTGTTGCGGGATGGATCCGAGCGCCATCGTGATGAACTCGCCGATGAACGCCAGCCATGCTGCAGCCGTGACATGCGGAAAGAGATTGAGTTTCCCTTCGGCTTGCGCGGCGGCAATCACCTTGTCGAAACCCCCGGCCCGGTCACCCACGAAGTAAGCGACCAGCAGCAATCCGATCACGATCGCCGCCGTCTGCACGACATCGGTCAGTGCGACCGACCACATCCCCCCGAACAGCGTGTAAACCGTAACAATCACCGCCCCGATCATGATCGACTCATTCAGGGAAATCTGCGGAAACAGCACATTGATCACCAGACCCAGCGCGGAAAGCTGCGCACTCGTCCAGCCCAGATACGAACTGGCGATGCCCAGCGAGGTGATGACTTCGACAAATTTTCCGTAGCGCTGATGGTAGTAATCGCCGATGGTCAGCAGTTCCATACGATAGAACGTGCGGGCGAAAAAGAACGCCACCAGCACCAGGCACATCGAGGCCCCGAACGGGTCACCTGAGACAAAGCCCATGCCCTCATGCGCGAACGTCGCCGAGACGGAGAGGACCGTTTCCGCCCCAAACCACGTGGCGAAGACGCACGCGAAATTCATGTAGAGCGGCAGCGACCGCCCGGCGACCATGAAGTCTTTGGAATCTTTGACGCGACTGGACGCATAGATGCCGATGGCCACAGTGAACGCCATGTAAATCAGCACGCAGGCAATCAGCATCGTTCGCTCCGGAGGACACCCAATTTCCCGCGGACATGTTACCAATCTGGGGAATCGGAGAACAATCCACGCCGTTGAGCCGCGACCCAAAGGGCGAGCGCTGCGTTGATGGGGCCACCCGTGTCGTGCGTCTCCGCACCGCGCTCCCCGGCGGGTCGCGGCTAAACGATGGCGCGGACGGCGGCGAGCACGGCGTCGTGCAGCAACCCGTTGGACACGATCACGCCCTGATTCTGCTTGAGTTGCCGGCCGTGGGTGAAATCGAGCGGTTTGCCGGAGATATCCGTGACGCGGCCGCCGGCTTCTTCGACGACGATCACGCCGCCGGCGTGGTCCCAGATCTGCTCGAAGTAGTCGGCTTTCGTCGGCAGCCGCAGGTAGAGATCGGCCTCTCCCCGCGCGACGACACCGTACTTGGCTTGACTGTCAAGCCGGACCGGTGCCGCCGTGATGCCGAGTTTCTGCGCGATTTGTTCGGACGCGCCGTGGGCACTGTGCCCCGACTCCACCGATTCGCAGAACCGGGCCTGTGACGAATCGGTCGTCTTCGTGACCGATAACCGGACCGGCTCGCCGACACCTTCCAGCGGAACGGCGAAGGCCCCTTGACCACGAATGGCGTAGAACAGCGTTCCCGCAGTGGAATCATCACCGGGGACCAGCGGCAGGTTCGGACAGCCCAGCACGCCGAGTTCAATTTGACCGTCGAGAATCAGCGCCAGGGAAATCGCGTACTGTTCTTTCCGCAGAAAGCCTTTCGTGCCGTCGATGGGGTCGAGCGTCCAGAACCGATGCGAATAATCCTGATGACCGCCGCGGTCGATCCACCGGCAAATCTGTTCTTTCGAGGCATGCACGCATTCACGGCAGACTTCGTCATGAATCAGATGCAGAAACGGGGCGTTGTCCTCGTTCTGCAACTCGGTGGAATCTTCCTCGGCGATGATCGGATCGTGCGGGAAGGCATCGCCGATCACCCGACAGACGACGGCCTGGCTGCCGAAGTCTGCAATGGTGACCGGACTCTTGTCCTTCTTGGCGAGCGCATCCGGCGCGATGGTCGCCTGCACCGAACGGCAGATCCGCGCGGCATCCCGCACGGCGGCCAATGCCACTTCCAATTCGCGATGACAAACAGTCGTCACGGCAGCAAATCCCGCACGGTGTCCCGTTCCGACTTCAACTCGGCAACCGTCTTGTCAATCTGCGACTTGGCAAAGTCATCAATCGCAAAGCCCGGCACCACCTTCCAGTTCGTCCCGTCGCTGGCAATCGGTAAGCCGCAGATCAGACCTTCGTCGATGCCGTACGCCCCGTCGCTGTACACGGCGATGCTGGCACAACTGCCGGTTGCCGTCGGGGTGATGATGCTCTTCACGGTGTCGAGGCAGGCATTCGCCGCCGACGCCGCGCTGGAAGCGCCACGCGCCTTGATGACCGCCGCACCGCGTTGCTGGACGGTGCTGATGAATTCGCTCTTGAGCCAGCCGTGATCGGTAATGACGTCAGTCGCCGGACGGCCATCGATCTTGGCGTTGGCGAAGTCCGGGAATTGTGTGGCGGAGTGGTTGCCCCAGATCGCGACGTTGCTGACCGAGGCAATCGGCCGGGCGGCCTTGTGAGCGAGTTGCGCGACGGCGCGGTTCTGATCGAGCCGCGTCATGGCGAACCAGCGATTGCGGGGCACGTCCGGTGCGTGCGACATTGCAATCAGGCAGTTCGTGTTACACGGGTTGCCGACGACCACGACACGGACATCCTTCGCCGCCGCGGCTTGGATCGCTTTGCCGGTGTTGGTGAAAATCGGCCCGTTGATGCGGATCAGGTCGGCCCGTTCCATGCCCTGCTTGCGGGGAATGCTGCCGACGAGGAGCACCCAGTTCACCCCGGCGAGGGCTTGTTCGAGATGATCGCTGTCGTACTTCTGCACACCGACGAGGGTCGGGAACGCACAGTCGTCGAGTTCCATGTGGACGCCATCGAGGGCGGGCATCACCGGCGGAACTTCAATCAGATGCAGCACCACGGGCTGGTGAGCGCCGAAGACTTCCCCCGAGGCAATCCGAAAGGTCATGGCGTAGCCGATCTGTCCGGCAGCGCCTGTAATGGCAACATGAATCGGGGCGGTCATCGACAATCACTCCTCTGCGGTCACGCGGTCCTGAATACGAGCTTTCAGGGTACCGAGAATCTGGCCGCATCGGCAACCGACGGGGACGCGGTCAAGTCACGAAGCCGCCAAGGGTGTGTCTGTGCCGAATTATTGAAGAGCGCGGCGCTGACGCTTGGGAATGGGAACACGTTGCAGAAGCCGCTCGCCAAGTCGCCAACTTGGTCAGGAGACTCTGCACGGTGAGAACAGTCACCCCCACAAGCTTCCTAATTCTCGGAAATCGAGTGCTCAAGCGGGATCGGCACCACGTCAGCTTGGGTTCATGAGCACGCCGTCCCGGCGTCTTTAACGCATTCTTGAGCCGAGGTTGCATCAAATTGCTGACGTTTTCACGGGATCTTGCGGCCGAAGCACCACAAAAAACACCGGGAAATGTCAAAATCCAGTCAATCTGTGCGGGTTGCGAAGTTGTAAAGGAGTCCGCGTCAGTTGTTCCAACTGCATAAAAGGTTCGGTCGAAACAGATCGTACGGGTCGGAAAAAATTGACCGATCACACCGATTGTTCCCTGACACCGAGATGATTGCGGCGTGGGACAGTCGTTTTTTCTCATGCGTCGATTTGGGAAAGGAATCCCATGCCACGGGTCACGTTCTTACGCTGGGCCACCTTGGGCCTCGTCCTCGGAGTCGTTTCGCACTGTGCGACAGCAGAGGAATTGGTTCCGTCACCGACACCGGTCCCGCCGGCTTTCACTCCGGCCGCCGCGACGGAGCCACAACAAGTCTTCGCCGATCCATCTCAGCAAGCTGTCGAACTGATTTCCGGTTCGACATGGGCCACTCCGCTCCCGCCCCCCGCCTGTGGTGCCAATCTCGGCGGGTGTGGCTGCAACAGCGAAGGCGACACCGGCTTACTCGGTCTGGGCGGCGGATTGCTTGGCTTCATCAAGCCCAGCGACACCTGTTTTTCGAACTTCATCAGTCCGATCTCGAACCCGCTCTTCTTCGAAGACCCGCGGACGTTATCGGAAGTCCGGCTGATCTTCGCCAATCACTGGCTGCCGCAGAACAACCCGGTCTTCCAAGGAGGGCAGGCACAGTATCTGGCCATGCAAGCTCGTGTGGCCCTCACCGAACGGCTGTCCTTCATCGCCACCAAGGACGGATACGTCTGGATTGATCCGGATAATCCGGCTGTCGGGAACCCGGACGGTTGGGCCGACGTGGCTGCTGGTCTGAAGTACAACCTGGTGCGAGATCCGGCTATTGCTCCTCAGGAAGTTAAAGCCGCTTGTCGGAGTCGGAAGGGGAGCTTGGTTTTGCGGATGTAGCCGGCGACACGGGTCGGGTGGTGGTGTTTGTTTCGGAGGGCGGTCGCGGTGGCCAGTTCGAGTTCGGCGAG
>JBGSUN010000141.1:0-10682 GCA_041753475.1 Planctomycetaceae bacterium
CCTGAAAGCCTGGTCCCGACTTCCAACATGGCACCCCAGGCCCCGCACCACCCCGGAAACATTCCTCAACCCGTTCACACTCGCCCGCTGGGGCAATTCGATCGGCCGATACCAAACGGCTTAAATCCACAAGCTGCTAGACAACGGGGTCCACCCCACCTCCAAGCCCGTCCAACGTGTCCGCATTAGTTTTGGCCGGCAAGTCAGGATGCAGAGTTACAACCTGATATGTACCCGGAACCTCTCGCGTCACCTCACCGCCGTCTAGTTCAAGACGGGTGGAACCAAGCGCAGTCAAGAACAGTTTGCCTCGAACGGCGGCATTGCATTTGGCGCAAATGCAGAAAAACGGTTGTTCTTGATCGAGTCCTACACCTAGTCGTAGGTTGATCGTTGCACCGCACCCATCGCATTTCACCGAATTCCGAACGATGCCCATAGGTGTCTCCTCGATCCGAAATGTAATATAGTCAGACAAGTGACGCATCACAGTCGCACAAGGTTCTGTGAGTTGAGAAAATGTGGTTGTACAGGAACCCCGCGTGCCCTTGATTTACCGGGTGGCTCAGATTGCCTTCGGCAATCTGAGGTGGCGTAGCTACAAAGAGATCATCAGGAACACCGTTCGAACGATCATACGGCTCTGAAAATCGATATCTTCTAGCAGAGAGCCTCTTTGCGGCTGCGCCGCCCCAGATAGCGTGGCCATCTGAGCCACCCCATCACTGACGTCTACCAACCATTTGCAGCCGCGTTATGCTCAATGTGGAGTTTGACCTCGGAGAGTGGCGGGAACCAGATTTCATGACATCCCTCACGACACGTCTGACCGCTGCCGACATAGGACGCCGCATGACGTTGGCCGAGTTTGATCGGGCTGAATCAGGCGATGGGCAGACGTACGAACTGAGTCGAGGAATTGTCACCATGGTGGAAGTTCCTCACGTCCGTCATTTTCTGCAAGTGGACGCCATTCGTCGCCAACTGTATGCCTATCAGGCAACGCATCCGCAGCAGATCACCTACATCGGTAGCGGGGCAGAATGCAAAATTCTGATCGACGCGCTGAACTCGGAGCGGCATCCCGATCTGCTCGTTTATTCGTCGCCGCCCCCGGCACAGGACACGTGGGCCGTCTGGATTCCAGACCTCGTTGTGGAAGTGGTCTCAGAAAGCTCGCGCAACCGGGATTATCAGGAAAAACCGGACGAGTACCTGCAATTCGGTGTGAAGGAATACTGGATCGTGGACTGGTACGAACGACAGTTAACGGCTCATCATCGCTCGCGCGGCCGCTGGAAAACAGAGATCGTCCAGCCCACTCGCGCCTACGAAACGCAGCGGTTGCCGGAATTCACGTTAGACCTGTCGGCCGTGTTCCTCGCGGCGGACTCGGTTCCGTAGGGCAGGCTCCCGCCTGCCGTCAAAGCAAATCGATGAGCGCGGCGGGTTGCTGAAGGGGAGCAGGTCCGAAGTCTTTCAACTTTTGTGTCGTCTGTGCCTTTTGTGGCAAAACTCCTCGTATTCCTTTTTGCGTCCTCTTGCGCCTTTTCGCGGCAAACCCTCTTCCTATTCGACGCGGAGCAACAGCGTTTTGAGGTACTCGGATTCCGGGCATTGGCCGCCGATGGGGTGATCGGGGGCGGCGCCGCTGCGGACGAGGAGTTGCACGCTGCGGCCGACATCGTGGGCCGCGGTGAAGACCATCTGCGTGAACTCGTCCTGCGACAACATCCCCGAGCAACTGCACGTCAGCAGCACCGCTTCCGGAGCCGCAAGCTGCAACGCCAGCCGGTTCAGATCGAAGTATTTCCGTTTGGCTTCCGACGTCTCTTCACGCGTGCGGATCAGCTTCGGCGGATCGAGCACGATGGCTTCGTACTTCTTGTCGTTGCGGTACATATCCCGCAGGTACGCAAAGGCGTCGGCCTGTACGAACTGCGCCTTCACATTGTTGAGCCGGGCGTTTTCGCGGGCCATCATCATGGCGGCTTCATCGAGTTCCACGCCGGTGACTTCCCCTGCGTCACCGAGTCGTTTGGCCTGAATCGCAAACCCGCCGGTGTAGCAGCAGGCATCGAGGACCGACCGACCTTTGCAGAGTGACGCGAACCGCTGCCGGTTTTCGCGCTGGTCGCAATAAAAGCCGGTTTTGTGACCGCCGGTGAAGTCGATTTTGAACTGCGTGCCGAATTCCTGCACGGTGACTTTCACGGGGGCGGCGTCCGATCCCGTTGTGTCCGCGGTAAAACCTTCATGCAGATCGGTCGCCGGGGCACAGCGCAGGATGACGTGTTGCGTGTCGGTCAGCGGTGCGAGAATGTCCGCCAGTGCTTCGGCCCGTTGATACATGCCGATGGTATACGCTTCGATCACGAGGCACTCGCCGAGCTTGTCGACGACGAGTCCCGACAACCCATCCGCCTCGGCATGAATGACGCGATACGCATTCGTGACTTTGTCGAGTTGCAGCAGATCCCGCCGCAACGAGACGGCGGCCCGGCACTTGGCGACCCACCATTCATCGTCGGGCTGCTTCGGTCCCGGTTGCAACATCCGCACGGCGATCTCGGCATGCGGGTTGAACAGACCCCAACCGAAAATATCGCGGCCGACCATCAGTTGTACCCAGTCGCCCGGTGCCGCCGAGTTGGGGAACTGTCCCAGCCGCTTGCGATACAGAAACGGGTGCATGATCGGGGCGCGAACTTCCACGACCGGCAATTTCTCCCCCGGCAACGGCGACAACGGCCGCTGCATCAGCAGCTCCGCCATCGGCTTCTTGGGCACGCGCGGGGCCGAGTCACGACGCGGGGGCGGTCCGGACGGACGACGAAAATCACGTTCAGGCGGGCGGCGGTTCATAGTCATATGATGTTAGTCACGATGGGGAGCAGAAGATAGCGGCGACGGTTCACAGCAACATGTTCATTCACTTTTGGGGAAGAATGAAATACCAGGAAGATCCACAGATTTCGCAGAGGGACACAGATTCGGAGAGACTGATATTGAAGTCGCATTCAACCTGACCTTGCTCAAAAATCGAACGATCAAACGGCAAAGTCCAACTTCTTGAAATCTGCGTTCCTCTGCGAAATCTGTGGACCTCTTCTCTTCGCCTGCTCGACAGCCAAATGATCTGTCCATCGATTCATGGGGGGGCCAGGCACGCCACGGCATACGCACAAGCCGCCTCGGCAATCGCGGGAGTGAAGGTGTCCGCGAGGGCGATCACCTCGGCGGCTTTCAGGGCGTCGACGTTTGCCGCCGCGCGGCGGGCCAGGAATTCACCGGACCCCGAGACGATGACGGCTTCACACGGCGCGGTCTGTCGTTGCATCACTCGCTTTGTCGAGGCCGTAATCTGTGCGCGTTGGCGATTCGCCCAAAATTGCGCGAGGTTGAACACTTCAATATCGAAGATCTCAGTGCGATCCGCGCACAACATGCGGACGATCCGATCCATTGCTGCCGGCAATGTTGCAGGACGGTTGTTCGCAGTGTCCGTGTCCGTCGGATCTCGGGGAATGTCGCCAAGCATCAGGAAGACATCCAGCGTGGTCGCGAACAGTTCGGATGACACCGGCACCATCCGCCCTCGAAAGAGGACGGTGTTGGACACCGCGGCGAGCGGCGTTCGTCGCACGCCGGTGTAGATGAGTTCGCCGGATTGCAACCGTGCCAGATCGGTGCGACCCGTGGGGCAGGGGACGCCGTCACGGATCGGAATGATATCGGTGGTGGTGGAACCGATGTCGATCAACACGCTGCTTCGGTGGGGAAAGCGTTGCCCGACCCACGTCGCCAGGGCATGCCAGTTCGCCGCAGCGACACGAAATGGCAATTGGTTTGCCTCCGCGACCGTGACAAAACGCCCGGCGGTGGACCACACGCTCACAGGACGGTCATCCGCCGCTCTTTGCACTGCGGCGAGAATCCGCGCGACCCCTTCTGCTTTGGTCGCGAAACAATCCGCGAGTTCGCCGGTCATCGTCACCGCGAGAGTGTCGACGCCGTCATGCAACGCGATCAGCGATTCCAGCGCCGCGGGTAAATCGTCAGGTGTTTTCCACAGTGGGAACGGCAACGACTTCGCCCACCCGGCTGCCGTCGCCGCCTTGATGTTCGCGCCGCCGATGTCCAGTCCCAACACCGTCATGGCAGCCACTCCTCGCGCACATCGCCGGTCGCCGTGAAGTGGATGCGGCGGTCAGTGTGCCACCGCAGGGGATGCGTCGGTTCGGTCAGCAATCGCGCGAGCCAATTGTCCGCGCACAAGCGGCGGATGCCAATCGAACTCGTGGTCAACCGCGGATTGATTTCCACGAGAACGGGCTGCGCCGGGGAGGCCACCGGCACCACGACATCGAAGCCAATGTAGCTACGCAGTCCGGGAATCGTCGCCGCGGCATCGGCGGCTAACTTCTGAATAGCCGCCTGCGCGGTAGTGGCAATGTTTGCGGGAATCACTCCGCCGAGATACGTGAATCGTTCGTCCGAGGACAATCGCTGTTCCGCCACCGGGAACCAGCGCACGCCGTGAGCATCAAACCACCCGGCAATCGAGAGGGACTGCCCCGCGATGTACGGCTGACGAATCGCAGCGGGCTGCGGTTGGGTCTCGCTAAACTCGATACACGCCGCAGTCCAGTCCAGCCTGTTATTGATCCGACGGACCAGATGCGATCCGGCCCCGTCGCGCGGTTTGACGACATACACACCCCGCCCCAGCGGCGGTGGCGATTGCCACGTTTCCGCAATGGTTGCAACTGTGGGGATGCCGTGTTTTTGCAGATGGTCTGCGAGGGCGAGCTTGTCCGTGCACAAGCGGATTGCTGTGGGAGACGCATTCAGTGAAGTGACGGTACCTGACTCTGAAGTTGAAACGAGCCGTTCGAGGAGCGTGTCGCTTTCCGGTGCAATGATCCACGACGCCTCAGCGCCTTCGAGGCAGCTTTGCCAGCACTCGATCGCTTGCACGGCATCGGTCACATTCCTGCTTTGCAGCCGGGGTGACGGTGGGGCGTGACGACTTCGCCGGAAATCGATCACAGTCGCAATCGTGACTTCCGGGTTCGCAAGCAAATCATCAACCACCGCCCGCCACATCGCGAGACCTTCGGCCAGCAGCGAGGGCGATGGATCATCCCCACACAACCCCGCACAGACCGCTTCGAGGACCGCGATGCGCATCATACCTGTCTTAGCCCCCCGTCAATGACGGGGGGTGAAACGGTGTTGAAATGGGACAATATCGTGATGAAACAACGCCGGTTTCCCCCGGTCATTGACCGGGGGCTAAGACGGTCTCATCCATCCCCGGTGGCTTCGAAGGCGTGCCGGTAGTGCGTGATCTGCGGCGGTGATGGCGCTGCGGCCCAAACCACGGTCACGATATCAAACCGGCTGCGACGGTCCATCCAGCGCTGCTGTTTGAGGAACACCAGCGCGGCCCGCGTCATCCGCCGTTGTTTGTTGTGATCAACCGCATCCACCGGCTGCCCATGCGTCACGCCGCGGCGGGTTTTCACTTCGACGAAGACGACCGTATCGCCATCCAGCGCGATCAGATCGAGTTCGCCGCCGACGTTCCGATGCTGTCGCCGTAGCACCCGGTAGCCGAGGCGTGCAAGATAGCGTTCCGCCGCCAGTTCGCCGCGCGTGCCAAAGCTTTCGCTACGCCACAACAAAGACCGCAACCACGCGAACATGGCGAAGTCCGATCGCGAGTCGAAGCCCGGCATTTTCCTCAATGCCGGGCTTCTCAATTCCAGCGTCTGCCAAACCGAAAGGCAGAAGCCAGGCATCTCGGAAAATGCCCGGCTTCGATGCTACTTCGCGGCCTTTTCGACCTTGTCGGTCCGTTCGACGAGGCGGGTGGACTTGCCGGTGCGGTCGCGGAGGTAGTAGAGCTTCGCGCGGCGGACTTTGCCGTGGCGCTTCACTTCGACCTTGGCGAGTTTCGGGGAGTTGACCGGGAACGTCCGTTCGACCCCTTCGCTGGAGACGATCCGGCGGACGGTGAAGTTCTCATTCATGCCGGTGCCACGGCGGGCGATGACGATGCCGTTGAAAATCTGGATGCGCTCTTTGTCGCCTTCCAGAATCCGCTGGTGGACATCAACGGTGTCGCCGATTTCAAAAGTGATCGGCTCTTTACGGAGGCTCGATTCTTCAGCGGCGAGGATGAGTTTGTTACGCATGGGGTTTTCCTTTGGTCAGCGCTGCCAGTAAGGGCAACACGTCTTGTGATTTCGAGTGGATAGTGGATGGTGGGTAGTGGATAGGAAATGCAAAGAGATTGCTCTCTCTTCCTATCCACGACCCACTATCCACCACCCACTAACTTCCTCAATCCGTCGGCCAGTCCTCTTGCCAGGGGACTTTCGCGGCCGGGGGTTTCTTTGTCAATTCGTCGGCCCGACGTTGTTGCGTGCGGGCCACACTTTGCTCGTGACGCCATTGGGCAATCGCCTGATGGTTGCCGTTGAGCAGCACCTCGGGGACGGTCATCCCGCGGAACTCTCTCGGCTTGGTGTATTGGGGATATTCCAGCAGGCCCGACTCGGCGAACGAATCGTACTTATGACTGGTTTCATCCCCGAGCACACCGGGTATCAGGCGCATCACACAATCGATCACGAGCATCGCCGGAACTTCGCCGCCGTTGCAGACAAAGTCGCCGGCCGAAACTTCCAGGGGGTTGAGTCCCTGAACGATTCGCTGGTCAAATCCTTCATAACGACCACAGAGGAGCAGCAGCCGGTCGTGCTCTGCCAACTCGCGGACCAGCGACTGATCGAGTCGCCGGCCTGTGGGCGTCATCATCACCAATTGCCCGGGAGCGTTCCCCTGCTGCTGGACATGCTCGACACAGTCGTAGACCGGCGGGCACATCATCAGCATTCCGGGACCGCCACCGTAGGGCGTGTCATCCACCGATTTATGTCGATCCGTCGCCCACTCGCGGAAGTTCCACAGATGCACCGACAACAACTCCTTGTCGAGAGCCTGCTTGAGCAGACTCTGTTGCAAGTAGCTGTGAAAGAGCTCCGGAAACAGCGAGAGAACATCGAAACGCATGATCGGTCATGCGGGAAATGTCGAATGTCGAAGGCGGAATGTCGAAAGAAGAATTTTGCTTTTCATTCCTCATTCTCTATTCCTCATTCTCCATATTCGACATCAACCCGCTTCTCCCCCTTCGGCAGCCGGCGCGGCTTCCGCTTCCCCTTCGGCGGGAGCAGCGGCTCCTTCCTCAGCGGGAACCGGCAGTTCCTTCGGCTTGATCAACGCTGGCGGCGGCGCGGCCACGCCGAAGCGGTTGGTCTTCACCTTCTTCACCAGGGTGGCGACGCGTTCCGACATGCTCGCGCCAACCGACACCCAGTATTCCACGCGGTCGAGTTTCACGCTGACGCGCTTCGACTTGTCCACCACCGAAGTGTCGTACCAGCCGACTTCTTCGATCGCTTTGCCTTCACGATGGACGCGCGAGTCCATCACACAGATGCGGTAAAACGGCCGGTGATGCCGACCAATCCGCTTCATACGAATCCGAACTGCCACTGGGAACTCCAAAAAGTCGAGAGTCGAGAGTCAAGTGTCTAGAGCCAGAGCAGTCAAGAGCGGAGAGGCGAGAGTCTAGAGCCAGATGAAATGCGCATTTGTCTGGCTCTCGACTCTCGTCTCTCGTCTCTCGACTACCTATTCTTCTTCTTCTGTTTCTTCGCGTCTTTACGGGCTTTTTTCTTCTTTTCGGCGGCGGCTTTGGCGTCGATCGGGCCGCTTTTGGTCGAGCCTTTCATGGCTTTTAGGCTCGCATTCGGGTCGAGCATGCCTGCCTGACCCATCTGCGACATGGCCTTCATGCGGTCCATCATCCCCATGCCGGCCATCTTCTGCATCATCCCTGACATCGACTCAAAATCTTTGAGCAGACGATTGATGTCGGCGGGTTCCGTCCCACTGCCGCGGGCGATCCGATTCCGGCGGCTACGGTCGATCTTGTCCGGGTTGGCCCGCTCTTCGGTGGTCATCGAACCGATGATCGCCTCAATGCGGCCCATGTCGGCGTCGGGGTCCATGTCGTCCGGCAGGTCGCCCATCATCGAGCCGAGACCGGGGATCATCTTCATGATGTCCCGCAACGGCCCCATCCGCCGGATCTGCTTCATCTGGTTGCGGAAGTCCTCAAGGGTGAATTTCCCCTTGAGCATCTTTTCCTGCTGCTTCTGAATCTCGTCCGCGTCGAAGTTCTGCTGGGCTTTCTCGAACAGGGTGACCACGTCGCCCATGCCGAGAATGCGCCCGGCCATCCGGTCGGGATGGAACGGCTCCAGCTTGTCGAGTTGCTCACCGATGCCGATGTATTTGATCGGGACGCCGGTGACTTCCTTGACGCTCAGCGCCGCCCCGCCGCGGCTGTCGCCGTCGAGCTTGGTGAGGATCACCCCGTCGAGTTCGAGGGCGTCGTTGAACGCCTTCGCACTGTTGACCGCGTCCTGGCCGGTCATCGCATCGCAGACGAGCAGAATCTGATCGGGCTGCAACCGCCGGTCGATCAGTTCGAGTTCGCCCATCAACTCCGCATCGACGTGCAAACGCCCGGCGGTGTCGAGGATGAGGACACGAATATCGCCCGCTTTCTGGGCGGCTTTCAATGCATTCTGGCAGACCTGCAACGGCGTGCTTTTCGCCGGGTCTTCACTGTAGACCACGACGCCGAGTTGCTGGCCGATGACTTTGAGTTGTTCGATGGCGGCGGGGCGCTGCAAGTCCGCGGCGACGAGCATCGGCGTAAAGCCTTGCTCCTTCACCATCCGGGCGAGCTTGCCGCAGGTGGTGGTCTTCCCCGACCCCTGCAGCCCGCACATCATGATTTTGTTGACGCCATCCCGCCGCAGATGCAGCGAGTGGTCCGTCGGCCCCATCAGGTTGACGAGCTCCTGATGGACGATCCCGATAAATTGCTGATCGGGACGAAGAGACTTAAGGACTTTCTCACCAAGGGCTTCGGCTGTCACCCGTTTGATGAACGTGGTGGCGACATCATAATTGACGTCTGCTTCCAGCAAAGCCTTTTTGACCAGCGCGAGCCCGTCGCGAACGTTGGCTTCCGTGAGCTTTCCGCCCCGGGACAACGACGACAGAGCCGACCGCAAGCCGGTAGTGATGCCTTCGAACATGAATTCACGCAATGGGTTCTTAAGTCCGGAACGCGAAACGACTTACAATCGTTCCGACGGCGTCGCCTCAACGACGTTCCAAGCCACCCCAGGGCCATGGAACCGGGTTCGGAACCGGAGAGTGTAAGAAATCCGCGGAGGAAACTCAACGGTTGGTGCCGAGTTTCCGCGTGGGAACTGGTTGGTGGGATGAAGAAATTGGACTCTTAAAGCGAACCTGACTTTCAGTATAGTTGTCCAAAAGCAGTCGAGGACGGCTTCAAATGAGTGGCCGCTATTCCGAATGGGAGTAAGTGATGGATAGCACGCCTTACATCGAGAATAGCAAGGGCTCCTATGTGGTCTTTCCGCAGTATGGCGATAAAGACGATGGCGTCCATCGCTTTCGGTGGCATTGCCACTTTCCCCTACAGCATCCCTTTCCTGCAAAAGAATGCGTATCCAGAACAATTGTGTGTTCTGGTCGCTCATACTCGATGGGAGTGCATAACCATTTGGATCGGATAACGTACTGCGATGCAGAGTCACCGGTGTTGCCGAAGACCACACTTATCGAGAAAAAGGTGCAACACCCACCGGGGTCACGGCGACAGGCCTTACGATGCGTTGCAACATTCGAGGAAAACTGCGACTTTCCTACGGTTGATTTGGCATTCAAAAACTCTCAATTGAAGCTAAGCGAGTGCCTACATTCAGTGAGGGCGTTTCTCGCAGAGTGTCAACGATGCGCGCCTTTCGCATGCGCTTGGCTCTTGACCACCTACGCTTTATGATTTGGGAGGAACTGTCCACTCTCTATTTCGCAAATCACTCAAGACTGGAATGGGATCAATCCATTGCTCGTGGCCCGCATTCAATGTTGGGAAGCATGCTGAAGTCCCAATGTTCTTGATGGAGATACCGAATCCTGCTAGCAAGATTGATCCAATTCTTGATTTGCCGTACGAATTGTTGGCGGACGCAAATTCTGCCATCTGTCGAGAAATGCCAAGAGTTGCCGTTTTCAATGCGTATTCGGCGGTCGAAGTTTTTGCTGTTGCGGTTTATCGTCGACTGAAGGTGCAATCGATCGTTAAGTCCGGGAAATCAATGCCTGAAGCTGAAGGCATTGTCGACAAGGAATTGCGAAAGCCCGACCTAATGAAGTTGCTGCTGAATACCGGTATGAAAGAGATTGCGGGACGTAGTCTATATAGTGAAGACGCAAAAAAATATGACAGCTTTCTCAAGGCAAAAAAACGCCGCAACGAAGTTTGCCACGAAGGGCTAGCGATCTCTACGAAGGAAGCAGAGGAACTGTTTAAGCTGTGTTGTGAAGTCGTCCAATGGATTGGAAGCGTTGCCGGTATTTCAATTAACAGCGTGTGGATTTATTCACCTTGGCCTCCTCCGAGCGTGAGGTGATTGTTAAAGTGACCAGGCGACAGTCGCGGGTGCGGTTTGGCGTTGGGGATGCGGGAGTGGTGGGATGGCGATGGGGCGGCGGAAGACGGA
>JBGSUN010000142.1:0-6000 GCA_041753475.1 Planctomycetaceae bacterium
TACATCCGGCAACAGGAAGGAACAGAACCCCAGGATGGTGGTGACGAGTTTCAAGTGACCCCATCGTGAGCGAAGGACTTCAGTCCGTAGTTCACGATTTCCCCCGAACCTACCGGCTTCTAGCCGGTAGTCGTTGAGTTGTTCATCATAAATGGCCCTCAGGGCGATTGCTAGTGGTCGGTTGACGAGTTTTGCTGTGGACGGCGACAGCGTTCTGATCGGCGGGTGAATCGGTCGCGGACGACGGTGCGATTGGATATGCTGCGGATCCCGGTACAAAATACTTGGGGTGTTCGTGGTGAACGAATCAGAACAACATCGTTTGCAAGTTTAGTGGGTGGAGACCAATTGTGGGTGCTGTGGAAGCGGAACTGCTGGCGTTGAGCGACCGGTTGTTGAAGGCGATTGACGGCGGGGATTGGAATACTTATGCGTCTCTTTGCGATGCGTCGATCACTTGCTTCGAACCGGAAGCCTGTGGGCAATTAATTGCAGGGTTGCCGTTCCACAAGTTTTACTTTGACCTGCCGCGGGGAACGACGCCGAAGCTGTCGACGATCGCGTCGCCAAACATTCGTGTGATGGGTGACGCCGCGGTGGTGAGCTACGTTCGCGTGGTGCAGAAGCTCGACGGCAACGGCGGCCCGGTCTCCGTGGCAGCACTGGAAACCCGCGTCTGGCAGAAACAAGCCGGCGGCTGGAAGCACGTCCATTTCCATCGCGCCCCGCTGTAACAGGAAGTCCGGCGTTTTCCTTAACGCCGGACTTCTGCATTGGCCTCTCTAATTCAGAAGCCCGGCATTTCGGAAAATGCCGGGCTTCGGAGTTCTCCATGTTGTCGTTGTCCCCCCCGCCGTCGAATCTCGCACCGACCGCGGTGATCGTCACCAAAGACCTCTTCTTCGGTGGCCAGGTCACGGGAACGGCGGCGAAACAGGGCCGGGGGATCGCGATGGCGATGTCCTTGGACGCACTGAAGGATCATCTCGCAACCGGTACAATCCGCGGCCTGATTCTTGACCTTGCGAGCAACATAGCCCCCGCGGAGATCATCGCGGTTCTACCGGCCGACACGCCGCTGAAGACGCTGGCTTTCGGCCCGCATGTGCATACGGACAATCTGCAAGCGGCGCGGCATGCCGGGTTCCAACAGGTGATGCCGCGAAGCCGGTTCTCCGCGGAGTTGATTGCGTTGCTGGAATGGGTGACGGGGTAAAACATCCCAGCCATGGCAATGGCTGGGCTTCCGTGTTGAATTCTAGGCGCTGGGAAGTCCGAAGCTCGTCAACAATGTTGCATGCGCTTTCGGACCATCTTGCGGGCTGACGACAACACCGATGCGGATTTCGCTGGTGTTCACCATCTGCACGTTCACGCCGGCAGCGGAGAGCGCCCGGAACATCTTGTCACCCACGCCGGTGTGACTCCGGAGACCGATGCCGAGGACCGTGAGCAACGCAATGTCTTTGTCGTAGCTCAACTCGGCACCGGGCCAGTCGGCAATCAGTTCCCGCAGCAAAAGCAGACAGCGTTCGAGATCCTGCCGCGGCACGGTGAAGGACAAATCGGCCTGCCGCGCGTGGCTGATGTTCTGCACGATCATGTCGACCATCACGCCCCCTTCGGCGACGGCCTCGAAGACTTCCGCGGCGACACCGGGTTGATCGGCCACATGCCGGACGGTCACCCGCGACTGGTGCTGATCGAGCAGCACTTCGCTGACGACAATGTCCTCCATACTGGCCAGCCGGGACACGACATCACGTTCCAATGCTTCCCGGGGCAAGCGCGGCCGAATCGATTCATCAGGCTTGCAACCGATCTGCGGCATCGGTGCCACTTCCTGGTCCAGCGAAAAGCCCGCATGGACGGCATTCAGCGCGGCGACCGATTGGTCACGATTCACCAGCACGGAGATTTTGATGTCGCTGGTGGTGATCATCACGATGTTCACTTTGGCCTGCGCGAGGGCCTGGAACATCTGGGCGGCGACGCCGGTGTGAGTCCGCATCCCCGCACCGACCACCGACACCTTGGAGACGTTGGTGCCATGTTGCACGCTTCCCGCACCGAGGGCCGCGACGGCTTCTTCCGCGGCGGTGAGCGCCTCAGCCAGGTCATCCTGCGGCACCGTGAACGAGACATCGGCCACGCCAGCGGCACCGATGTCCTGAATCACCATGTCGATCGGAATCTTGCGGTCGGCCATCCGGGCGAAGATCGCACTCAACACACCGGGCCGGTCGGGCAAGCCGCGAAGGCTGACGATCGCTTCGTTCTTGACGAGTGCGACACCGCTGACGGCGGACACGTCGTTGTCCTGCATTGGGGCGATGAGCGTTCCTTCACCATCGTTGAACGATGGTCGCACCTGCAACACCACGCGGTATTTCTTGGCGAATTCGATGGAGCGAGAGTGCATCTTCCCGCCGCCGAGGCTCGTCAGTTCGAGCATTTCGTCGTAAGAGATACGATGCAGTTTGCGGGCCGATTTCACCGCGCGCGGATCGGTCGTGAAGATCCCTTCCACATCGGTGTAGATCTCACAGACATCGGCTTCCAGCACGGCGGCCAGCGCGGTCGCCGTGGTGTCGCTGCCGCCGCGGCCGAGCGTGGTGATGTTGAGATCGGCGTCCACGCCCTGGAAACCGGCGGCGATGACAATCTTCCCGGCGGCGAGCGCGGCCCGCATCAGGTCCGGCTTGATTTCCTGAATGCGGGCTTTGGTGAACGTGGAATCGGTTTTGATTCCCATCTGATAACCGGTGAGACTGATCGCGTCCTCGCCCATCTCCCGGACGGCCATCGCCATCAGCGCAACGGCCTCCTGCTCGCCGGTGGCCAGCAACATGTCCATTTCCCGCGGCGGCGGATTTTCCGTGATGGATCGTGCGAGTTCGACCAGGTCATCGGTCTTGTCGCCGCGGGCACTCACGACCGCGACCACCTGGTGACCGGCCCGCTTTGCTGCGACGATCCGCCGGGCACAATTTCGAATCCGGTCGGCGTCCGCGACACTGCTTCCGCCAAACTTCTGCACAATCACCGCCACCGCCGACCTCGCTCAAACCGAATTGCCAAAGGAGTCTGAAGCGAGCCAGTGTACCCCACGCGCGAACCGGCGAAAAGCGGTCCTATGTCACTGTGCGCGGGTCTCCCGACGCCGCATGCGGGCAAGGAAGAATGGATTTCACGCAAACTCCCAAGGGCACAAACGGAATTCCAATGCAGATTGGCCAAGCACGCCTCTCGACTTCCTGTCTTCACTTTGCCCCATTACGCATTTGCATGAGGCTTCGTTCACCCGGGTTGCAACCGAACATACAGAAGCCCAGCATTTGCAGGGGCTGCCGATCTGCATTTGCAACTGCATATGCCGCAAGCGGTTGTGAATCCACTTCGGTAGGCCGGTCCTGCGTAGTCCCGTTTTTGTCCCGGTTTTCAGCAAGGTGAATCACGTGCTGGGCAGAGATTAGGTTCCAAGTGAGCGGATTAGTCCGGTGAGGGGTCACAGTCATTGTGGTCATGAACATCGTCAGACAAGCGAAGAACATCATCAAGTCCTTGCTATGAGTGGAAGAAGGAATCTCAGCTCGACTTTGGCCATCCGTGAGGGTTTGTCGGTTGGGAAATTGATGAAGCGGAAGGCGCTTCCTTGCAGGTAGATTCGAGGGGCTTACAGTCCTGGAATCCGTCCGAGCAAGGAACCTCCGATGGTCAGCATACCGGTGCGCGTGCGGCATGCCTTTCGGGAATGGGCGGACGAGTTCTCCGGATCGGTCTGGCCGCGGTTCCAGGTGTTGGTGTCCGCCGCGATCGCGTGTGTCGGTCGGCACACGGTCTGTCGGCTGCTGCGAATCGCCGGTGCGCTGGCCGAGGGGGATTAGTCGAATTACCACCGCGTCCTCTCGAAGCGCCGCTGGTCGATGTGGCGACTGGCGTGGGCCTTGCGGGTCTTGTGCACGCTATACCGTTCGGCCGAGGAGAACATGCGTCGGGGACAGCGTCACAAGACGCCGTGCGATCTGATGCGACAGCCGACCACCGCCGCGGTTAACAGCGGCTCGAAGTCCGCTTCGGGGGAGCTGCCGGCAATCATCGCCGCGGGCATGCCCGTCCGTTCCGCCAGGACTTGGGCCACATCGTCCACTGTCACAATGGGAGAAGTACTGCCCTCGAACTGGCGTTGAAAATCGCGGCGTTCGATCGCCTCTTCCAGCAGCCGCAAGCCTTTGGATGGATGCGACTCATTCAATAGAAACAGCGACGCCCACGAGACGGCTCGCCGGACGACGGTCGATTCCAACACCAGCGAACGAGCGGCAGCAAGCCGGGTGGCCTCCCGTTCGGCGATCCGCAATGCGCGGCCTTCATCGGGTTCGGCCACGTCGATCCGAGTAAACAGCCGCAGCATTTCGGCGTCACCGCCCACTACGTCCGCCTGCTCCCACGGCGTCATCGTGCCCACCACGCGAATCTCGCCGCGGGTCAGCAACGTGCAGAGAAACGGACGATTGCTGCCGCCGTTCGCGCGTTTCAGCAGTGCCGCCAATCCATCCAGACAAAGCACGAGCGGTTGTGGCAGTTGCAGGACGCCCGCAAAGATTTCTTCCAGGCAGGCGCGGCTGTCCTCGGGACCGACGTTGCGGCAATCGATGCGCAGCCACAGCCATCCTACGAGACTCGGCAACCGGCCGCTCACCGCCCGGCGGGCCAGTTCTTCCAGCACCGCCGTCTTGCCCACCCCCGGCGGACCGGTCAACACCACATGCGACCGGCGCGAACGGAACAGCGCCGCGGCGATGCGGCCGAACGGATCGTCCGGCCCGTCCATCCAGTCCGACCGATCCACCGTCGCTAAAACCCGCGCGGACAGATCCTCCACCGGCAACAACGCCGCTAAACGAACCAGCGACTTCGGCAGCCGGGCTGCCGCCTGGTGCTCTCCTTCCTGCGCCTGTCGCCCAGTTGCTTGTTGCACGCTTTGTCTCAACTCTACGGTTCAGACCGAAATCGTGGGTGGCCCACGACACTGTCCGCAGCGTCTGAGTTCACGAAAGAATCAATTGAATTCCGATCCGTGAGAAGTGGCGAAGGTCATTTTCCTCTTGTAAACCCAGATGTCCCAAGCGACGTCTGAGATACCCGCGAAGATCGTGATGCAGAAGCCGCTCTTGTCTTTTCAACTAGACCCATCGCCTACGTGGAAGTTATCTGCCCCTGCGAATTCATCTCATACTCCTCGTCCCAAATCAACACACAATCGCCTTCCGCTTCCCATTCAGACACACACTTCGAAAGATGCTGCCTACGATCCGCTTCAAATGAAAAAGGGTCGTCAACAAGCTCTTGCAGATAGTCGGGCAAGTCACGGATTCCGATTGATCGTTCGGGAATTGCGAACTTCTCAATTTCTATTGTTTCGATCCTTGCTCCACTCTCTTGCAACCATTCCGCCATGGTTGTGCGAACAGCTTTTTCATCGTCATTTTGGGCAACCGCCCTGGTTTCAAGTCGCAATAACTTGCCGTCGCTGGTGAAGAAAACGCAAACTGTCTCGGTTCCCTGAATACCTATCAAGACTTGACAGTCATTCCCTCTCCCAACAAGAAAGTAGTCGTCCGATGGTGCGATGCGATACTTTTTTGGTGCATCATTTCTCATTTGGGCGTTCCTACTTGTAACATCCACGGTGCTCATGCAATTACTCTACTCTCCAAGATGTAGCATTTGGAGAATCTGGAACCCCGCCTCCCGGGCGTCCTAGTCGGCGTCCTGTATTGTCCCATGGTAATGTGCCCGGTTCACTGCCAAGGGTAACCGTTCACAGGGCGGGGACGAAAGTTGGGGTTTTCTTGGATTAACAGCGTGTGGATTTATTCACCTTGGCCTCCTCCGAGCGTGAGGTGATTGTTAAAGTGACCAGGCGACAGTCGCGGGTGCGGTTTGGCGTTGGGGATGCGGGAGTGGTGGGATGGCGATGGGGCGGCGGAAGACGGA
>JBGSUN010000143.1:0-15789 GCA_041753475.1 Planctomycetaceae bacterium
GGTAGCCGGTGGTCGGCGCGCAGCGCTGACCACCGGTTCTGAATCGCTGAAGTCCCGACCCTGACGGGGTCGCAGGTTCCCACGGTTTGCTGCGACCCCTTCAGGGTCGAAATACTTTCCAACCGCTTTCCGGTGGTCGCCGCTGCGCTCCGACCACCGGCTACCGTCTGTGACCCCTACTGGGGTCGTTTAATCCCCATCGAAGGCCGACAGCCCGCTGCATCGCGACGAATCTCGTTTCCCGGTACATTTCACCCAGCGAGCAAAACTTCGTTCGGTGAGGATGCAGCATGGATCCGGAATTTGTGGTGACGGCGTTGTCGGTACAGATGCCGCCGGTGTTGCGGTGGGCGGGGGCGATTGCCAAACGGCTGCGGAACTACAACATCGGCCTGACCGGCAAGTCGTCCGGCAGTGCGTCGACCGATGCGCTCACCATCGCCGATCTCACGTTGCAGGAACTCATCGTCGCCGCGCTGCGCGATACCGATCCCATCTTCCGCTACTGCCGGATCGAAGCGGAAGAATCCACCGGCGACCTCGGACGGTTTCCGAAGGAATCGGACCTGGTCCTCGCGCTCGATCCCATCGACGGCACCAAGCAGTACCGCGACAAGACCGGCAACGGGTACGCCGTGATGCTGCATCTCCGCAATGCCACCGATGTGTTGTACTCGCTGGTCTACATCCCCGAGAAAGAAGAACCCGGCTGGTGGATGGAAGCCCACGAAGGCCGCATCGCTTGTGGTCCCGATGACCCGTCGCGACCGGCGGTGGACGCCGTCCGGTCGCTGCCGACGTTCGATGCATCGACGCCGCGGTCCAACAAAATCTACGTCATCGGCTTCCAGCACCGTGAAGCGGAAGCGGCCCGGCAGATCACCGCCGCGGGACTCACCGGCGTGGCGTCGGAGGACATGCCCGGCAGCATCTACGAACTGATGGCCCAGGGAACCTTCGGCGGATCATTGATCCACTCGCCCAACGTGTACGACTTCCCGGTGTCGCTGCAACTCGCACGTCTGCTCGGCGGCGATGCGGTGTGGGTTCACAACGGCGAACCGGTCCACTTCCGCGAAACGTGGATCGACGATAACGCCGACATGCTGCGTCTGCCGGGCATCGTCGCGTGCAGTCACGACCGCGGGATGCTCGACACGCTGGTGAAGCTGGCGTGCGATTGGCAGAAGGATCGGTATCACACGACCGCGGTATTGTGAGACTCGTTTAGCCGCGACCCGAAAGGGGAGCGCTGGGTGGAGCGTTTTGTACGTGTTGCGAGTTCCATGCAGCGCTCCCCTTTCGGGTCGCGGCTAAACGTTATCCCGCCACCCCCCAGCCGCCGCCGCCGGGGCTTTCGATCGTGAGCAATTCTCCCGAGGCGACATCGATTGAGGCCTTACCGCCCAGATCGGTGATGTCGCCGTTGGTCCTTTGCAGCGTGTTGCGACCGAGCGCACCCGGTTCACCGCCGTGGAGACCATACGGGGCGTAGGGACCGCGGCGTTCCATCAACAAAGAGACGCGGACGGGTCGCAGGAATTCGATGCGGCGCACGATGCCGTCGCCGCCGTGATGGTGACCGTGGCCGCCGGAACCGCGACGGATCGAGAATTCGTGCAGCCGCACCGGATAGCGGCGTTCAATGATTTCGGGATCAGTGAGCCGCGTGTTGGTCATGTGGGTATGCACGGCGTCAGCCCCGTGTTGCGTCGATGTCGCTCCCGCGCCGCCGCAGATCGTTTCGTAGTAGCCGAAGGTGCCGTCGCCGAAGGTGAGATTGTTCATCGTCCCCTGGCTGGCCGCGGCGAGATCGAACGCCCCGAGCAACACGTCAACCACACGCTGCGATGTCTCGACGTTCCCGCCGACCATGGCCGGACACGCCGCCGCGTCCGCATGCTCCGGCGGATTGAGCAGACACTCGGGGAGCTCGATGGTGATCGGTTCGAGCACACCACCGTTGAGAGGAAGCTGGGCGGGTTGATGGTTGATGGTTGATGGCTGATGGACGGAAGAGGTTGGTGGCGGCTTATCTCCGGCCATCGACCATCGACCATCAACCATCGACCTCCCAATCAGGCAGCGCAGCACATACATCACCGCGGCGGTGACGATGGCGCGATTGGCATTGAGGTTCGACGCCAGCACGGGACCGGTGCCGGTGAAGTCGATGGTGGCGGTGTCGCCGTGCAGCGTAATGGTCGCAGTGATAGGCGTGCCGTCGTCGAGATGATCGGTGAAGCGGTAATCGCCCGGCGGGAGTTGTGCGAGAGCGCGGCGCATCGCCGTTGCCGCGGCGGCTTGCAGATGCCGCATGTAGTTCTGCACGGTCGCCGAGCCGCGTTGTTTGACGAGGTCCATGAGCAACGTCACCCCGATGCGATTCGCCGCGACTTGAGCCCGTACATCGGCGAGATTATCGCTGACCGACCGTGAAGGAAATGGTCCTGATTTCAACAGTCTTTCCAGGGCATCTTCGTGGGACACAACCTGGGAGGGCGCAGCTCCCGCTGAGCCGCTGATTGTCCCAGCGTTCTGAATCGCACGCGGCTCGGCGGGAGCCTCGCCCTCCCGCAAGACACCGGAAATCAGCTTGAAATTGCGGATCAACACGCCTTCTTCGCCGAGGTTCTTCGAGAACGGTGGCATGCTTCCGGGGACGATGCCGCCGATTTCTGCGTGGTGGGCACGACTGGCGGTGAAGAACAGCAGTTCGCGTGTTTCAGGGTGATGCACCGGTGTGACCACGGTGACATCGGGCAGGTGCGAGCCGCCGCGATACGGATCGTTCGTGACGTAGACATCACCGGGGGCCATGTCCGGGTTGTCGCGCAGGATGCACTTCACGGTCTCACTCATCGCGCCGAGATGCACGGGAATGTGGGGCGCATTGACGACGAGACCGCCGCGCGGGTCGAAAATCGCGCAACTGAAATCGAGACGCTCTTTCACGTTCGTGGAGACCGACGTTTGTTGCAGCGTGAGGCCCATTTGCTCGGCGATACTGCCAAAGGTGTGGTGAAAGAGTTCGAGTTGGACGGGGTCGACTTGATCGGAGAGCTGCCCAGGGATGGCAATCCCTGGGCTTCCGTGGTCGATGATTTTCACGGCGCCGGTGGGGAGGATTGTTGCGGTGAAGCCGGGGTCGATGACGAGGGTGGATGTGGGTTCCGCAAGAATCACCGGGCCGACGAGGGTTTGCCCCGGTTGAACTTCGGCCCTCGTGATGACACGGTAGGTGCCCTCGTCATGGGATGATAAAGTTCCTGCTGAGCCAGTGGTTGTTCCCGTGGTCGCGTTTGTCCCCTGATGATGCTGCACGCCGCCGATGACTTCGACTCGAATCGCGGCGAGTTCCAACGGGCGGTCGGGGCGATCGTAGCCGTAGAGTTGTCGATGTTTTTCGGCATACGCTGTCGCCGGATCAACACCCGACGCGATCTGAACCGAGATCGTGGCTTCCACGCCGCGGTAACGGAGATCCAGCGTGGTTTCCGGCGGCGCGATGTTTGAGGCGGCGACTCCTTCACCAAGGACTTCCTCGCGCGCGGCGGAAGCGAGTTCATCAATCTTCGATTGCCACTTCGTCATCGTATCCGAGGTGAACGGTTCGAGCACGGTCACCTGTCGAGTGCGTCGCACATCGGCCTGTCCAATGCCGTAAGCACTCAGCACGCCCGCCAGCGGATGCGCGATGATCGTTTTCATACCGAGCAACCGGGCGACGGCACACGCATGCTGGCCTCCCGCACCGCCAAACGGCACGAGCACGTAATCGGCCGGGTCGTAACCCTTCGAGACGGACACTTTCCGAATGGCCCGCGCCATCGCCGCATTGGCGATTTCGAGGAAACCCTCGGCCAATTCACGCGGCGTGTATTGCTTGCCGAACTCGGCAGTGGCGAGCTGTTCGCACAGTTCTAGCAGGCGACCTTCAATGGCATTCGTCGCCAGCGGGAACGGGAATTTGTCGACCGGCACACGGCCGAGAAAGACGTTGCAATCGGTCACCGTGAGGGGACCGCCGCGGCCGTAACACGCGGGGCCGGGGTCGGAACCCGCGCTCTGTGGTCCGACGAAGAGCTTCACGCCATCGAAGCCGCACAGGCTGCCGCCACCCGCTGCAACGGTTTCAATCGCCAGCATCGGGGTGACGATCCGCACGCCCGCTTTCACCGTCTCGAACTCGTAGTCGAAGCGTCCGTCGAACCGCGCCACATCGGTGCTGGTGCCCCCCATGTCGAAGCCGATACAGCGTGGATATCCCGCTTCCTGTGTGGTCTTCGAGAACCCAATCACGCCGCCCGCCGGTCCGGAGAGGACGCACTCTTTCCCCGTGAACCGTTCGCGGGTGACGAGACCACCGCTCGAGGTCATGAACCGCAATTCGCTACCCGGCAGGCTCTTCTGCAACGTGGCGACATAGCCCTGTAGCACGGGATTGAGATAGGCATCCATCACGGTGGTGTCGCCGCGGGACACGAGTTTGATGAGCGGTGACAATCGGCTCGACACGCTGACCGAGGTGAACCCCATGTCGGCAGCGATCCGCGCGACGAACTCTTCATGCACCGGATTGGCGAACGAGTGCAGCAGACAGATCGCGATGCTGTCGCACCCGGCGTCCTGCAGATGCAACAGCGCCGACTGCACCTGCACTTCATGCGGCGCAAGCAGCACGTCACCGGTCGCAGCGAGGCGTTCATCAATCTCTGCCACCGCAGCAAACAACGGCTCAGGCTTCTGAATATCGAGATCAAACAGATGCGGCCGATCCTGATTGGCAATCCGCAACACATCTTTGAAACCGCGCGTGGTGATGAACCCGGTCTTTGCTCCGCGGCGTGTGAGCAAGGCATTCGTGCCGCGCGTGGTGCCGAGTCGCACGGACACCGGCGGGATGGGTTGATCGATGCGCAATCCCAGCGCCACGCGGATGGCCACAATCGGGGCTTCCTCGCCGCTGGTGAGTTCGAAGCGGCTCAGAGCCGAACTCGGCAATTCATCCGCAAACGTGAAACGGCCATCACTTTGCGATGCGGTGACCGTCGTGGCGAACGTCGGTTGCCCCCCGGCGTCGACGAACGAGCAACGATAGCCCCGATAGAAATCGGGAGGTGATCCGGTCAACGTGGTCGCGGCGGATAACCCGTCTCCATCACGGATGACACCTTTGGTCGAGCCGCTGCTGAGAACTTTGATAATCGATTGCTTGCCGGCAGGGGACACGGCGACGCAATCGGTGAAGGTGCCGCCGACATCAATCCAGAACTGCCACGTCATTAGCGCGTACTCATCCGATTCAAACTGGGCATCGACCGAGCACCGGCCGCGCTGCCATTCGACCGCATGTCACTGACGGATGCAATCACGATGAGGAAGACCTTGGCCGTCAGAGGCGCAAAGAGAGGAGAAGAGTTTTGCCACAAGAAGCACAGAAGACACAAAAGGGGAGCATGAAGCCCGTCCTTACTTTTGTGTCTTTTGTGCTTCTTGTGGCAAAACTCATTTCTCGTAACCCCATTTCCCGGCCAAACGCATTCCCAACTTTGGTTGCGGACCGAGCGGCGGAACATTCGATACTACCGGTAAAGTCTGCGCTCTTTCTCCGCGCTGGAATGGACCGATGTTGCTGTACCGCGTGGAACTCGAACGATTTTCCGGGCCGATGGATTTGTTGCTGTATCTCGTTCGCCGGAATGAGGTTTCAGCAACGAATCTGCCCATCGCCACCATTGCGCAGCAGTACCTCGAGTTTCTCGAAGTGCTGGAATTACTCGATCTCGATGCCATCGGTGATTTCATTGTGTTGGCGAGCACGCTGCTGGAAATCAAAAGCCGAAACGTCCTGCCGCAACCGGAAGAAGTTGTGGAAGAAGCCACGCCGACGGAGGACGATCCGCGCGGCGAACTCATCACCCGGTTGCTGGAATACAAACGGTATCGAGATGCCGCCGTCGCCTTGGAAGAACGGGCGACCGAATGGCAGCAGCGGTTTCCCCGACTGGCAGATGACCACCCCCATGTGGGGCGCGATCACGCTGCCGATCCGATCCGCGAGGTCGAGCTGTGGGATTTGGTGAGTGCCCTCTCGCGGGTACTGCATAAGAAGGGGGGCGAATCAACCTCCGCCATCCGGTACGATGAGACGCCGCAAAGCGTTTACATGGAACGGATTGCAGCCCGAGTCCGGGAACAGGGAGCGGTCACGTTCAGCAGTTTTTTCGAGGGCTCCAACCGCAAGGAAAAGATTGTCGGGTTGTTCCTCGCGATTCTGGAACTCCTTCGTCACCATGGCTTTCGGGCCGAACAACCCGATGCCTATGGCGAAATTCTCATTCTCCCCCCTGCGGAGGAGGCTGCCGAAGAATTCACCGCCGCGCCTGCAATCGATGCGGACGAGCCGTAAGGCGTTCCCCTATAAACTGTTGCGAAGAATCAACACGTCTGCCAGCGCTGCAGACACCCCTTGCAGGCGGCAAAATCGGTTCAAGTGGTACCTTCGGCAAATCCGATAGCCGACGAATGATGATGACATCTTCGCCCCACGTGCGCTCTTCGATTCGTGGCATCGAATCCTGTCATTTGGCTGGTGTTCGCGACCGGTCTGGGAGACCCGTCATGCGTTTGGGGTTGTTCGGCGTTCTCGCCCTGATGACGGTGTGCGTGGCACTGCCGACGGCACCCGTCTGCGCTGCGGGTCCTGCCAAGCCCGTTGTCACCAACAAACAACGGTTTCGCATCCCGTTCAAGTTCGATGCCGACGCCTTACAGAAAATGAAGGCACGAGAGCTGCAACTGCACGTCTCCCGCAACCGCGGCGGCAATTGGGAACTCGCCCAATCGATTCCCGCTCAATCCGGCAAGTTTGAATTCCAGGCCCCCGCCGATGGTGAGTACTGGTTCGTCGTCAAAACGATCGACGGTCAAGGCCAGGCCCATCCTCCGGGACCGACCTTCGAGCCGGGCTTGATGGTGGTGGTTGACACACAACAACCCAAGTTTGAAGTTCATCTGGAATCACTCCCCGCGGGCAAGGTCCAACTGAGTTGGCAGGCGAACGATCCGAATCTTGATCCGGCATCGTTGCGGCTGGAATACATGCAGCCCGGTTCGATCGACTGGCAAGCCGTCAGCGTCATTCCACGGAATGTCGGACAGACGTCATGGACGTGCCCACAAGCCGGACTCGTGTCGGTCCGTGGTTCGATCGCCGACCTCGCAAACAACACAACGACGGCGGAGAACCGACTGCAAGTCGCCGGGGGAGGCGAAGCGGTACCGAAGCCGCAAGCCCCCGATCTTCGGCAACCCATCGCAACGAATCCTGCGCCCGCATTGGCACGAAACGACCTGCCGTCGGTCCCCGAAATTCAACCGGCCATGCCCGCACCACGGATCGTCCCCGCCACACCGCCGGGACAGTTCATCACCACCACCCCGGCTCAACAGCCGGAAATCACCCAAGACCGCTGGCCGGCTGCTTCACCGTCAGCTCCGAACAACGGCGCATCACGGCAACGGGTTGTGAGCACGCGGCACTTTCAGTTGGGTTACAAAGTCGATGACGTCGGGCCGTCGGGTGTCGGGGCCGTCGAACTGTTCATCACGCAAGACAACGGCCGTAAGTGGTTCCGTTATGGCGAAGACGCCGATCGTGCCAGTCCGTTTGATGTCAAAGTCAACCAGGACGGCGAGTACGGCTTCACGATCCGCGTCCGTAGTGGGGCCGGGTTGGCGAACGATCCGCCGACACCGGGGGAACTGCCATCCATCAGCGTGGTGGTCGACCAAACTCCGCCAGCGCTGGAATTGATCTCGGCTCAACAGGGCCAGGGTGCTGAGCTGAATCAGATTCTGATCCGCTGGCGCACGCAGGACAGCCATCCGTCGGACAAGCCCATCGCGCTGTACTACTCCGCGAATCCCAACGGGCCGTGGGAACCGATCAGCACATGGCGGCAAGACACGGGTTCATTTGCCTGGGGTGTCGGTCCCGGCATGCCCGGCCAGATCTACATCCGCGTCATGGCTCGAGACGCCGCCGGGAACGTCAGCAAGGTGGATTCCACGCAACCGCTGCTGGTGGACCTCACGAGACCCACAGCGCGGATTGTCGACGTGGAAGTCATCGCCCCGCGGTGAGTGGATAGTGGACAGGCAGAATAAAAGCCCGGCGTCTGCCTTGGACGCCGGGCATTTGCATTTCAACAAAGGGAACGTGCTGAAAGGCAGAAGCCCGGCATCTCAGAAGATGCCGGGCTTCGAAAGGTTCACCTGCCAACGACCATCCATCCACGACGAACGCGTCACGACGGCTCTGACCGCGGTGGCTCGAACTTCGGGGCGGTGGTTTCGACCCGTTCATCCGGCGGGGGAGGGCGGTGGCCGGAACCGCTGTCGTTGCGGTCGTAGCTGGCGTTCGTCACTTCACTGCTGACGTCGCTCAAGCCCTTCTTGAACTCCACGATGCCTTTGCCGAGACCGCGGGCCACTTCCGGCAGCCGCTTGCCAAAGAGCAAGAGCGCGATGATCCCGAAGATGATCATTTCCATCGGGCCAGGCATCGGGAAGAAAGCAACAACGGTCATCTCGGACAGCGGCAACATGGTGGATTCCTGAAAAACGCCCCACGGATCGTGCAGGGCGAATCGTTATTATAGCAGTGTTTCGGACTGAATGTGCCACTGCTTCGTCCGCGAAACAGTGTCTTGGAGCGCTTTCTGCCGCGCTCGGCACTGCTTCGCGGACGAAGCAGTGGCACAACATCCCCATTTGCAAAGTGAAAAGACTGGCTGATTATTCGTTTCCGGCGTTCCGGACTTCGTTACTCATGTCGCTCAAGCCTTTCTTGAACTCGACGATGCTCTTGCCCATGCCGCGGGCGACATCGGGCAGACGCTTGCCGAAGAGCAACAGGGCGATAACAGCGAAAATGATCATTTCCATCGGACCGGGCATGGGAAACATAGTCGATTCCTTTTGGTGATCACGGGGCAGGTTCAATTATCGCAGTCTTGTAGGGTGGGTTGTGCCCGCCAATCACGTCGTCCCGAACGAAGATGGTGGGCACAGCCCACCCTACAAGACTCGGCGTTCAATTCAATCCTTGTGTGGCGTGTCCTGCTTCAGTTCGTCCTCGGCGTCGCGCGTTCCTTTTTTGAATTCGGTGATGCTCTGCCCCATCGACCGCATGATGGACGGCACCCGCGATCCGAAAAGGAGCAGCACGATCACCGCGAAGATGATGATTTCCAGCAAACCCGGCATGGGCATGGTGTCGAACCTCGTCAGGAGTGCGTCACACATTCCCACGGTGAAGCGGGGGTCTGCCGTGCGACCATCTTCAATTATGCCAGCGGCGAAGATCGAATGCACAGGAGGGACAGCAGGACTTCGACGCGGACCAAGCCGAAACGTCGAAAATCGTGCGGATTAGGCAGGCAGGCGAACAGCGGCGGGCCGGTTCGTATCCACTCGAGGTTTCGCGAAGGAGCGCGAAAAACAACAGGAGCGGTCAATTCACATCTTAACGCAACGGGGAGGGCTGTCAACTCCCGTGTGAAAATCGGTACTGGGGTCACATTGCGTTGCAGAAAAATGAACCCTAATTTCACGGGCTGCGCGAGTGGCACGGCTGTTAATCAAAGCCCGGAGGAAGTGGCACACTAGGCTTGAGCGCATCCGCTGGACCGTCCAAGTATTCGTGATGGTGCCGATCGCAGAATGGCCGGCACTGGCCCCCTTTACGGTCGCTCACTATGGCGCCTTCCCAGATGTAAACAAATTCCCAGATGTGGACAACCGCAGGTTCGCCGCACACTTCGCAGTCGGGGAACATTTCCGCAATATTCCTCGTCGCCGTTCGGCGAAATGGTCTTCGTAACGGCTCAAGTGGAGCACGGATGATGTTTACGACAGAGCGAAGCCAGCTGTTCTCAGGCGCATTTATCGCCGATTGTTCGGCCGAAATAACCAACAGCAGATAAAGCGGCGGGAAGATTATGAACGCCGCAAGCCAATGGGTCGGTTTCCACTTCCTCGGCGCGAACCAGGCGATGCGGCGGGGGAGTGGGTCGGTCATGGCCACATCCTGAGTTCACCGGATCAGCGTATCCGTGCCGCATTCTCGCACTTTGTGCAAGCGGATATTGTACGTCACAAAGGCAAAGCGGGATTGCTCTTTCAAAGGCCGGTCCGGTTCAAGATTGAATTGCCAAGAGATGATTTCACGGTCGTGCTCGACCACTTCTCCTGCCTTTGAGCAGGCGGCAAAGAGGTTTGCCGTCAGATCCGTCCCGGTGTCGATCTCTTTGCTCGCAATCGCCTGATAAACGGTTCGGGTGTCTTCCGGTAGCATGTCGACTTGAGCGTCAGTCAGCTTATACGCGATGAACGACAGCCCTTCGCGGCCGTTCTTAACCGACCTGGACTCACAGCCGCACACGGCAACGATTGCTACTGCCAGCAGGGCCGCGGTTCGGTTGTGCATGCTGTTCTCCACCCCCGCCACGCTACTCGGAGGACGCGGGGAGAGTCAACAGGTTCTAAACATCGGTACTGGTGCCACGGCGAGTGCCAGATTTTGGATCAAGGGCCGTTGATCGCGAGAATCAGCGGCAACATCCATGAGAACACGACCAACATGGCGACGAATCCATACAATCCGCTCCGAGGTTCAGCGCTCCATTTCCACGGCGCGAGCAGTCGCTCCAGGATGGGCAGATCGTCATCCGGTTCGTCCATGCCCACCGATTTTATCAGCGAAAACGATCCGCTTGCTGGCACTTCACGAGATCACCAGCGCTCATTTTCGAGATCAGGAGGGAACCACGGAATACACGGACGACACGGAAAAAGGCGGAACGCGATGTTGAGGAGCGTCGACCCGAATGGAATGCGTCGGGGCGGGGCCCCGACGCCTTTCGATTCCCTCGGTTCCACGACCGAAATCTGCATCACGCCTTCCTTTTCCGTGTGATCCGTGTATTCCGTGGTTCCCCGTCTTCTGCCTTGGAGATGGGTTACGGGCCTGGATTGAGTCCGAAAGAAATCCGGCGAACGGGATTGCCACGGTATGATCGAGAGGTCATGTCCGACACGCCGACCACCACCGAAGCCCCTGCCGCGCCGGAAGCGACCGAGGAGAAACTGCGCGCGACAATTGTCCGCTTGCAGGCGGACGGCCATTTGTCGGAAACGGACGCGGAACGGATGCAGGCGGCACTGCCGGAGACGTTGAAGGAATCGACCTACATCATCCGGCATCTCACCGCGCACTGGGCGATCGGGGCCGTGTTCGCCTTTGATCTCGTGCCGCTGCCATTGGGAACGATCGGGCGGGTTGGCTGGGTGCTCGGTAACCGCGTGGTGGAAACGTGCCTGGGGCGCTGGGAACGGGCGTCGGTTCATTCGCTGGCCGTGCTGGGAATCTCCGCGATTCCCGTCGCCGGGTACTTTGCCTATCTGATTCCGCTCCGGTCCCGCAGTGCCGATGCGGCATTTCTGTATGCGAACCACTTCACTTACTCCCGCAGCAATTGTGCGCTGCCGACGTATCTGGATCGACGCCCCAAATGGATCGCCTGGATCGTGCGGAAAGTGGTGGCGTCTCCCGTCGGACCGGCGGCACCTGACGCATCGGCATCACCCGTGGAAAGCGTTGAAAATCAGGCAGGCACAGCCTGACCTACAAAACTGACCCGCAGGTTCGGTATCCTCGGCGTGTTGAAACGGCTCCGCAAACCGGTCGTTTCCGAATCGTTACTTCCCGTATAGGATTCCGCGCCCCATGTCCGTTACGACCGATGATCTCCGGTTGTTGCGGGCGGCCTTGCACAAGCACTGGGGGTACGACGGCTTCCGACCCCATCAGCAGGCGGCGATGCAGGCGGTCCTGGAAGGCCGGGATTCCGTTGTCGTCTTGCCGACCGGCGGCGGGAAGTCACTCTGTTACCAAGCCCCCGCGGTCATTCTCGAAGGCGTGGCGATCATCGTTTCGCCGCTGATCTCCCTGATGAAAGATCAGGTCGACAGTCTTCGCGAATGCGGCATCCCCGCGGCCGCGGTGAACAGTTCGCAATCGGCGGCCGAACGAAGCGAGATCGCCGCGGATCTGCGAGCTGGACGACTCAAGCTGCTGTATGTGGCACCGGAGCGGCTCTGCACCGACCGCATGTTGCAGTTTCTGCTGGAACTGAAAATCTCCTTCATCGCCGTCGATGAAGCCCACTGTATCAGCAACTGGGGACACGATTTCCGTCCTGAGTTCCGACTGCTCGGTCATCTGCGGGACACGTTTCCTGATGTCGCCGTGCATGCTTACACCGCGACGGCGACCGAACTCGTCCGGCAGGACATCGCGGAACAACTCCGACTCAGCGACACCGAGTTCATCGTCGGTTCGTTTGACCGCCCTAACCTGCAATATCGCGTGATGCGGCGGCAGCAAGTGAAGTCGCAGATTCGGGATGTCATCGCCCGGCACAAAGGGGAATCGGGCATCATCTACTGCATCTCGCGGAGGGAAGTCGATTCAACCGCCGCGGAATTGAAAGCCGACGGCTATCGCGCGCTCCCCTATCACGCCGGGTTGACCGACATCCAGCGGCACAAGCATCAGGATATGTTCGTCAACGATAAAGTCGACATCATCGTCGCCACGGTCGCCTTCGGGATGGGAATCGACAAGCCCGATGTCCGGTTCGTGATTCACGCCGCGGCTCCGAAATCCGTCGAGCATTATCAGCAGGAAACGGGCCGCGCGGGCCGTGATGGGCTGCCCGCGGAATGCGCCCTGTTCTACAGCCACGGCGACTTCATGACGTGGGAGAAAATGCAGTCGGAACTGGAAGGGGACGCCGCCGGGCAGATGAAGGCCAGCCTCAAACTGATGGAGCGGTATTGCTCTTCGATGACCTGCCGGCATCGCACGCTGGTCGAGCATTTCGGGCAGACGTATGAAGGCGACAACTGTGCCGCATGCGATGTCTGCCTCGATCAACTGGAGTTGGTCACCGAACCGTTGATCCTCGCGCAGAAGATCTTGTCCTGTGTGGTCCGCGTGCGGGAAATGTTCGGGGCGATGTATGTTTCCCAGGTCTTGTGTGGTTCGAAGGAAGCCCGCATTCTGGAAAACGGCCACGACAAGTTGTCGACTTACAACCTGCTCGCCGAATTCCATCACAAAGTGGTGCGGGAATGGATCGAGCAACTCGTCGGTCAGGGTTGCCTCGAAAAAGAGGGCGAGTATCACACCCTGCGCGTCACGCCGTTCGGTCGACAGGTGCTGAAAGGGGAAGCCGTTCCGCGGTTGCTGCAACCGACAAAGAAGCGTGCGGCGGCGTCATCCACCACCTCGCGGACCTCGACCTCTTCCGTCGAAGAGCAACCGTTTGATGCGGGGCTGTTCGAATTTCTGCGGGTGTTGCGGAAAGAACTCGCCGAAGCCCGGGGCATCCCGCCGTTCATGGTCTTTGGGGATGTGACCCTGCGGGATCTCGCGCGGCGGCGTCCCATCACCACCGAGGCGTTTCACGAAGTGCACGGCGTGGGAGACCGCAAAGCCGCCGAGTACGGGGAAGTCTTCATCGCCGCGATTGCCGAGTATTGCACCGCGCAACAGTTGCCGACCGAAGTCGATGTCCCGAAAGTGGTCGTCGCCGCCCCCGTCAGTGAGCGGCCGAAAGATCCATCCGAACGGAGCGACGCGCAATGCACGGCAGATGCCTACTTCCGCAGCGGCATGACGGTGGAACAGGTCGCTGAAAAAATGGGCCGGGCGTTTTCCACGACGCGGCAGTACCTGACCGACTTCCTGCGGTTTGATGGTCGCACCGACCCTGGACCGTGGCTCGATCCCGCGATCTTCGCCCGCATCGCCGCTGTGGCCACAGACTATCCCGACGAACGCCTCAAACCGCTGTTCGAGCACTTCGAGGGGACGATTTCGTACGACGATCTGCGGGTCGCGATGGTGTGTTTGCGGAATCGGAAGACCGGGCAGTAGTCCGGGAATGCGATTCATTCCAAATTGTCGGGGCTGACGTCATCCTGAGCGAGATGGCGAACGGCGTACACGATGATGGCATCCGGACGAACGACAAACAGAATTCGATGAGTCTTCTTTCGCCCTGAACCAAAAGTGACTTCGCGAATGGGAACGGGAAACTTCGGCGACTCTGCCGCTAACGGACAAGTATGGGCAATTGTCGGTAATCGTTTCAGGCAATCTATCAGTGCTTCATACCAGTGCTGTGCGACTGCAGAACTACTCCCTGCATACCAGTCAAAGGCATGCTGCACCTGGGACTGCGCTCGGGACGTCAGTCGGACAGAACGATTCATGGCACGGACGTCATGCTCTTGGCAACTCGGAAGGCGCTGTCAAACTCATCGAGATTCGTCATCCGTCCCGCGGCTTCATCCTCGATTCCAGCGAAGATATCACTTTCCAAGTCCGTCAGATCGCGCAACTGACGCAATGCCGAACGCAAAACATCGGCCGCCGAAGCATAGCGTCCGGTCGCGATTTGCTCGTGAATGATTTGTTCCATCTCGGACGTCAGTTCAATCGTCATCTTTCTCTCCGATACGTCGAACAGGAACTATAGCATTTCGGCAAGTTCCCGCATTTTTTTCGGAAACAGCGGCAGCGCGGTCTCAGGTGCGGTGAGGTCCGGATGCCACATCTTTTCCCACTCGAGGGAGTACCAACCGGTGTAGCCGCTTTCACGCAGCAACCGCAGGCAGTCACGGGCCGGAAATTCACCTCCGAGGAACAGGACGTAGTCGGCGTGACGATGACCGCCCATCAACGCCGACGCCTGCTGTGCCGCGGCGACCGCTTCCGCCGAGGTGGGAATCGGTTCGTAGACCCGAACACTGTCTTTCCAGTGGGTGTGCCGGGTCCAGGGACGCAGTCGCTCCCACGACTCGGCAAGGGGCTCATCGAAGAATCGCCAGGGGTGATGCGTGTCCCACACAAGACCGACGTGCGGGTGGTTCACGCGCCGCATGACCTCCGCAGCGGGGGGTGACGCGGAGAAATCGCCGTGCGTTTCCAGCAGAATCTGCACGCCGGTGGGTGCGGCGGCTTCGCCGAGCGTCCGTAGACCGTCGGCGATCTGTTGCATCACCGCTTCGCGACCGATCGGTTCTTCGGGCAGGAGATCACCGAAGACGCGGATAAATTCCGCACCGAGATCGACGGCGAGTTCGATGTACCGCCGACCCTGTTCCAACTGGTTCGCGCGCTCGGAAGTTTCGCGGCCATCGAACCGGACCGACGACGCCAACCCGGCGACTTTGAAACCTGCGTCGGTCAGTTCCCGTCGACGTTGCGCCCGTTGTGTTGGTGCCAGATCGGCAATCTGCAGCAGGTTGGTTTCGCGCGACAGCAGCCGAACTTCCACGCCCTGGTAACCGTACGCGGGACCGTGCTGGACGACATCGAACCATGTCCAATCGGGACAGGCGAGCGTCGAAAACGAGATTTTCAAGTCAGTCGTCATGCCATCACTTCAAGGAGGAAGAGGAAGGCATTTTAGCCGCGAAAAGGCGCAAGAGGACGCAAAAGGAAGGCGAGAAAGAGATTTTGCCACAAGAGGCACAGAAGACACAAAAATTATCAGAAGCCCAGCCTTTCTTAACAGCGTGTGGATTTATTCACCTTGGCCTCCTCCGAGCGTGAGGTGATTGTTAAAGTGACCAGGCGACAGTCGCGGGTGCGGTTTGGCGTTGGGGATGCGGGAGTGGTGGGATGGCGATGGGGCGGCGGAAGACGGA
>JBGSUN010000144.1:0-46069 GCA_041753475.1 Planctomycetaceae bacterium
GTCGGGTGCGGCGGCGAGCAGACCGCCGGAGCCGGAGGACGCTCCCCCGAATCAAAACCGGCCGAACGCGCCCACCGGGTCGGCTGCGGAGCCGAGCCCGCCCTCCGGCCCGCCGAGCGCGTGTGCCGCGTATCAGGAACTGATCGAGCGGAAGCTGCACCAGGGTTTGTCCGCACAGCGGATTCACCAAGATCTCGTCGACGAGGCCGGTTACCGCGGCAGCTACTACAGCGTGCGGCGATTCGTGGCGCGGCTGCAGCAGCGCGCCGAGCTGCCGATGCGGCGGTTGGAAGTCGGTCCCGGTGAAGAAGCGCAGATCGACTTCGGCACCGGTGCGCTGGTGCGCATGCCGGATGGCAAGAAGCGCCGACCGTGGGCGTTCCGCGTCGGGCTCAGCTACTCGCGGAAGGCGTACAGCGAGGTCGTCTGGCGGCAGACCACGGAAGCGTTCATCGGTGCGCTGGAGAACGCCTTTCACCACTTCGGTGGCGCGCCTCAGCGGCTCGTGATCGACAACCTGAAGGCTGCGGTGCTGCGCGGTGACTGGTACGACCCCGAGGTGCATCCCCACCCTGAAGCCCGCGACGACGAAACTCTGGCCCGGAAACTGGGGCGTGAATCGCCATGGCGCGCCGATGCTCCGGACCGATCTCGAAGCCGCGGGGATTGTGCATGCGGGTGACGATGGCGAGCGTGTCGATTTCCACGCCCTGCGGACGACGTTCGTTACCCAGTTGGCCCGGTCGGGCGTCTCACTGGTGGACGCTCAGAAGCTGGCCCGGCATTCGACGCCGACCCTGACCGCCAAGAACTACACCCGGCTCACCCTGCACGACCTCGCCGGGGCAGTGTCGAAGCTGCCGAACGCCGAGGCCCAAGCCGTCGCCTAGACCGGGACGGATGACAAGCCTGTCAGTCCGGCCGCACGTTTGGTTGCACGTTTGGTTGCACGTCCCCCGGCTACAGATTGCCACAACTCTGGACAATCGGCCGAAACGGCAGACCACCAAAAAGAAGAGGCTGGCGACCGTAAGCTACAGTCGCCAGCCATGTTAAGTCGGTCCGAACCAGAGTGCCCAAGACAGGATTTGAACCTGCACGAGTGTTACCTCACTAGGCCCTCAAGCTGTTTTTGGTAGCTTAAGGCACACTGCTTTTGCATTGAATTTACGTCGAACGCCCTGCACCCGCCACGACTTGTGACGATTTGCCGTGCGGAGGAAATTCTAATCACATTGGCTTTGCGTGGCCAGCATCCTACCCATTTTCCTACCCACTTTTGTGTTCACTCGGCCAGAGCGGCCTGCGCTCGGCATTCCGAATACGTTTGTTGTCGACTAAGCATCTGCCAGGTGACGGTTGCCAGTTTTCGCATCACCGCCACGCGGGCGATGGTGCTGCCAAGACGACGTCGAATCCGTTTGTACCACTCGCGCGGCCGGGCATCCTTTCGCAGGGCCTGGTGGGTCACTCGGGCATATCACCAAAGCCGGCAGCAATACGGCCCGCTGGTTGTAAGCGGTTCCATGACGGCAGCAGTTTACTTGATAGCACGTCGATGCTCAATCAGTGTGTCTCGACAGGAAATCGGGATTCGCAATGGTTCAGAGATGATCAACCACTAGGAGCCTGTCTTGGTAATCCGCAGCCGAGGCTGCTATAGATTCGCTCGACGTTTCCAGCATCGCGGGACGGGGTGGATTTGATGGGCAGGGAGGTTGGCGTGAGCGAGAAAACGTATCGGGCATGGCAGCCGGATCAGGCGTGGCTGTTGCCACCGTCTCCCAGGGACTGGTTGCCGGAAGGGCACCTGGTCTATTTCTTGATGAATGCCGTGCGGGAACTCGACATCGGGGCGATCACGTCTCATTACGAGCGAGAACTGCGGGGATTTCCGCCGTTTCACCCACGGATGATGCTGACGCTGTTGATCTTCAACTATGCGACGGGCACGCGATCATCGCGAAAGATCATGCATCGGTGCGAGCAGGATGTGGCCTGCCGCGTGATCGTGGGCGAGGACACACCGGACTTTCATGCGATCAGTGAGTTTCGTCGCCGGCACCTCGCCGCGTTTGAAAAGCTGTTCGTCGAAGTGTTGAAGCTGGCGTCGGCGTCGGGCTTGTTGAAGGTGGGTCGGCTGGCATTGGATGGGACGAAGATCAAGGCCAATGCTTCTCGTCACAAGGCGATGAGCTACGACCGCATGCCGACGGAAGAGGCTCGATTGCAGCAGGAGATTCGCGATCTGCTGGCTCAGGCGGAGGCGGACGATCAGGCGGACGACGCGGAGCACGGAGCGAACCGTCGCGGTGATGAACTGCCCGAGGAACTGCAACGGCGGGAGTCGCGGCTGCAGCGGATTCGCGAAGCCAAGGCCGCGTTGGAAGCGGAAGCGCGGACGAAGGCCGCCGCAGAAAATGCGGCCAAGAACGCGGTTCGGGAAGCGGAAGGCAAGGAGCCGCAGACGATCAATCTGGATGAAGTCCGGCCCGATCCGAAGACGCAGTACAACTTCACCGATCCCGATTCGCGGATCATGAAAGCGTCGAACAAGGGCTGGGATCAGTGCGGCAACGCGCAGGTGCTGGTCGATGAATCGCAACTGATCATCGCGGCCGACGTGACCCAACAGGCCAATGACGTTCAGCAAGTCGAACCACTGCTCGACCGGATGAAATTGAATCTGCAAGCGGCCGAGATCAGCGACCGACCGCGCGAGTTCCTCGGCGATGCGGGCTACTACAGCGATGACAACGCCGAACGCGTTCGGTCACACGGCATGGTTCCGTACCTGGCGACGCAGCGACTGAAGCATCACGAAACACTGCCGCCGGTTCCGCGGGGTCGCATCCCGAAATCGCTCACACCGAAGCAGCGGATGGCCCGCACGCTGCGAACCAAGAATGGGCGTGAGACCTACAAGAAACGAAAGGGACAAGTCGAACCCGTCTTCGGTCAAATCAAACACGCCGGCGGTTTCCGCCAATTCGCCATGCGGGGACTCAGTAAGATGAAGGCCGAATGGCAACTCGTCTGCCTGACCCACAACCTGCTGAAACTCTGGCGCGCCGCCCCGGCCTGAGCGGAGCGCGCCCGACGACCGGCACGGCCACCGCCCTCGCCAAAACGCAATCAAAACCCAACGACGTCAATTACGAGGACAGGCTCCTAGAGCTTACGGTGTCGTAACCGCAGCGAGTTCACGATCACACTCACCGAACTCAAACTCATTGCCGCGCTGGCCCACATCGGCGAGATCAGCCCGAATGCTGCCAAGGGAACACTGACTCCGTTGTAGACAAACGCCAAGAACAGGTTTTGACGGATCGACGCCGAGGTCGCCCGACTCAGCCGTCGGGCGCGCACGATGCCCCGCAGGTCGCCTTTGACCAGCGTGACGGCGGCACTTTCCATCGCCACATCTGTTCCAGTCCCCATCGCGATTCCTACATCCGCTTTGGCGAGTGCCGGCGCGTCGTTGATGCCGTCACCGGCCATGGCCACCCGCCGACCTTCTCGTTGCAAGCGTGCAACCACTTCCCCCTTCTGCTCAGGGAGCACTTCCGCAATGACCTCGTCGATACCCAGCTTGCGCGCGACCGCCTCCGCAGTCGTCCGACTGTCACCCGTCAGCATGATGACGCGTAGTCCTTCCGCGTGCAGTTGTTCGAGTGCTTCCGGCGTGGTGGCTTTGATCGGGTCGGCGACTCCGAGCAGTCCCGCAACCTGCCCGTTGATCGCCACGATCATGACCGTTTGGCCTTCCGCTCGTAGTCGTTGGAGACGGTTCTCCACCGCGGTGATATTTACGCTTTCGGCCAACATCATGGCCGGGTTGCCGATCGCGACTCGTTGCGAATCGGCTTCACCGCGTACGCCCTTACCCGTCACCGACTGAAATCGCTGGACGACAGCAGGGGTGGCCTTTCGTAGTTGCGCTCCTTGGACAATCGCCGCAGCCAAGGGATGTTCGCTGCCCAGTTCTAACCCGGCAGCAATCGCCAGCAGAGAAGATTCGTCAATTCCCGTAGTCGGTTCGATGGTGACCAACTTCGGTTTTCCCTCGGTCAACGTGCCGGTTTTGTCGACCACCAGTACGTCCGCATTTCTCAACGTCTCCAGTGCTTCTGCATCGCGGAACAACACCCCCGCCGTCGCTCCCCGACCGGTTCCCACCATGATCGCCATCGGTGTCGCCAAACCGAGGGCACAAGGGCAGGCAATGATCAGTACCGAGACGGCATTCACGAGTGCCTGTGCCAGCCGTGGTTCCGTTCCCCATACCGCCCAACCAACGAACGTCGCAATGGCGATCGCGAGGATCGCCGGGACAAACACCTGTGACACATTGTTGACCAGCTTTTCAATGGGAGCCCGGCTGCGTTGCGCCTCGCCAACCATCCGAACGATCTGTGCGAGCAGCGTATCCTCGCCCACTCGGTCGGCCTGCATTACCAGTCCGCCGGTGCCGTTGACGGTGCCACCCACGAGTTTGCTACCGGTTGTCTTTTCGACCGGCAGTGGTTCGCCCGTCACCATCGATTCGTCTACCGAACTTTGGCCTTCCACCACGGCACCATCCACGGGGACTTTCTCGCCAGGGCGAATTCGAAGTCGGTCGCCGACCTGCACGTGCCCCAAGGGAACATCTTCTTCTTGACCATCGTTTCTCACCACGCGGGCCGTTTTGGGAGCAAGTCCCAACAACGCTCGAATGGCAGCCCCCGTTTGCGATCGAGCACGCAATTCCAGCACCTGCCCCAACAGAACCAGCACCACGATGACCGCTGCACTGTCGAAATAGGGCTCGACCGCTCCCGAGGTGGAGTGAAAGCCTTGCGGAAACGCACTGGGGGCGATCGACGCCACGACGCTGTAGAGGTAAGCCGCTCCAACGCCCAACGCGATCAGCGTGAACATGTTCGGACTGCGATTCACAACGGACAACCAGGCCCGCTCGAAGAACGGCCAGCCGCACCACAGTACGACGGGAGTTGCCAGCACGAGTTGCACCCAGTTGAGTGCGGCCATGCGATCGTGCAGGAAAGCCATCAGAGCAGAAGATGGAATTAAGCCGGCCATCGCGATCAGAAAGACGGGGACGGTCAGCGCTGCTCCGATCCAGAATCTACTCTGCATCGAGACCAATTCGGGATCGGGGCCAACTTCCGCAGAAGGCTGCATCGGTTCCAGCGCCATGCCGCACTTGGGGCAGGTACCCGGTCCATCCTGCACAATCTCCGGGTGCATAGGACATGTGTAAGGCCCTGACGGGGGCGAGGACGCCGGGACAGGAGTTTCCGCGGATGACTTCTTCAGAAACTGGTCGGGATCGGCTTGAAACTTGGCAACACAGTGGGTGCTACAGAAGTAGTACGTCGTGCCCTGGTAACTGTGCGATCCCGCCGCGTTCTTGGGATCGACTGTCATGCCGCAGACGGGGTCCACAACGGCCTGGGCAAGAATCGGCAGCGAATCCTGCGAGTGACAGCAGGCATGTTCATCTTTGGACATCGATTTGACTTTCGGAATGATTCAGGCCGAATGACTCTCGGAGTTCGTCAAAGGACCGGCCGACGTCGTTGTTTTGACTCCGGCAGTGATCCCAACGTGGTCCGTTGGGACAACGGTGGGTGTGAGTGGCGATGGCGGCGACTGATACACCTTGCGGCCGAATTTGTAGAACATCGACGTGACCTCCAACCCCTTCTAGCCGCCGGTCGGATACAGAACCGATCGGCGGCTACGGCGATTTTGGTCCGCGGCGGGATCAGAAGTCTCCGACAATGTCGCCACTCGCACGCGATGACATGTTGCGATAGACGCCCAGGTCGATATTTGAACTGATGAAGCGGACCGCGCCGTCTCCCAGGACGAAGTGTGCTCCCCCGGTATGGTAACTGGCGAATTCGTCCATACGGATCAGGTCGCGGTTCGGTGTGACATCTGTATCGCCGACAATCCGTACAATGGCCTCGTCACCACCTGCGATGACTCCTGTCCAAGTGTAAAACCAACCAGCAGATTCTCGGGTGATCCGCTCGCCAACCATCAGCGTCGTGCTGAGTCCGTCGGTGACATCCGCGAACCGAATCCGGCTATTCAGAAAAAAGAGGCCATTGCTCAGGCAGGGCGCTCCTGGCACCAGCCCGTTACAGAGTTCGACCTCGTCTTTGCCGAACACACCCGAATAGCTTGCGGTTGCGATCATGGCAAGTGGCGTTGATGTTCCCGCGGCCGGGATCACCCAGGTCTGTGGCCCCACGTCAGACGGGCAGCGGAACATCGTGACGACTGTCGTCCGCGGCTTGAGATTGGATGGGGCGGCAACTTGGGAGTTAAAATCGATCGTGTTGTGTAAGGGGGTTTGGTCGATTTGTGGCAACAACCGCGCCGACCAACTCCAGCCATTGATTCCCGACACGTCTGGTTGACCGGACGTCACGCCGACCCAACCAGGGGGAAGCGTTTGAGAAACATCGTGGTAATTGTGCAGTGCCAAGCCCACTTGTTTGAGATTGTTGCGGCATTGCGTGCGGCGGGCCGCTTCACGGGCCTGCTGGACCGCCGGCAGCAGCAGCGCGATGAGAACGGCGATAATCGCAATGACCACCAAGAGTTCGATCAAGGTGAAGGCGCGTCGATTCGTGGAAGCATGGAAACAGGACATGGAACTTTCTCCGTGATGACTAAGTATTGATTTGAGAGTCAGCGCGATGGGCTGCCGGATCGCACAGCGCCGCTCGTGCAGAACGGTCTGCGCATTCCCGTGAGCTTTGCTAGCCAGACGCTAAAGAGCGGTGAGAACAATCACTGGACGGGACAAAAGACCGAACCCGTCAACAGGATGGAATCCGCTACTGTTAGACTTGCCAACGACAGAGACGTGAGAGAACACCGTGCGCAAGAGTACGGGGTTTCCGGCGATTGGCGTGAGCCACATGATTATTGAGACCCACGAATCCGCATTTTGCGTGATCGCAGTCGACGGAGAGGCAATCTTGATCTAGCGCCAGTGCCAAATTTGGCGCTGTGGAAACGGTGCGATAGTGAATCGCGACATCGCCCCACGGAGACGAAAACGAAGAAGCGGAATCAGTCGGCGATTCCCCCGATGTTCGGAGCGGTCCGCGGTCTATATCATCACTCGGTTCGACGCCGATCAACAAAATCTGCCAAGCGTGAAGCTCGGACAAGCTATCGATAGGTCGCCCCCGGCATTCGCCATCTAAATCCGGGACAGGCACCGGAAGGTGGAGAACATGCAGCAACGTCAACCATGTGAGCAACGATCGCACAATAGAGTTCCTCAGTGCACACTCTATCGAAACAGGTGCATAATTCACAAGCCGCGACTTGGCGTGTCCTTGTGTGCGCCCCCCGCGGATGATCAACTTGCCCACGCTTTTGGCCGCTCGAAAAAGGTCACGCTACTTCGGCGCATTGAGCCGGCGACCGGTATCCGAGTGCGGAACGCCGACGGATACGATGCGGCGGCAGAGTTTACGACCCGAAGAAACGGGGTTCCACTACAAACCAGGTTCCGATCGCGCCGGCAGCGAGGATTACCCCCAGGCACGCGGCGCTCCAGAAACTCAGCCCCAGTCGTTCCGCAAGAGCTAACGGCACGAAGAACGGGAGCCCCAATGGCACGAGAATCAGTGTCTCTCGGGCGAGCTGGGAAATGGCCGCCAAATCGTGGTGCTGTTGCCAACTCATGACGAACGCCAGGATGCTGACCAGCGGGAGCGTAAGCAGCAACGCTCCGAGGCGGGGCGCGCGCTGCGACACTTCGGATACCGCGACGATAACTGCCGCGGCGATGCCGGCTTTGACGAGCGTCCACAGCATGATGGTTGATCCTGAGAGGGAAGAGTGCGCGGATGCGATATCAGCCGTTAACCCGGCGATGGCGTAATCGGTGGGTCTGATGGTGGGCTGGACATCGGCGTGTCGTTTGCGACGAGAGCCGACGCCACCGGCTTGGAGTTCGGAGCGATCTTTGAAGGTGGCCCCGCTTGATACACCTTGCGGCCGAATTTATAGAACAGCGCCGGGGTCACGAGTTGGTCTAGCAGTGTGGAGGTCAGCATGCCGCCAAACACCACCAGCGCCAGCGGATGCAGGATTTCCTTGCCCGTTTGTCCCGCCCCGAATAGCAGTGGCAACAGGCCGATGAAACTCGTACAGGCAGTCATCATCACCGGAGCGAGTCGTTCCAGTGTGCCGCGAATGATCATCGCCTCCCCAAAGGGTTCCCCTTCGTGCTGCATCAGATGGATGTAGTGCGAGATCATCATGATGCCGTTGCGGCTGACGATGCCGATCAGCGTGATGAACCCCACCCAGTGAGCCACCGAGAGACTGGTCGCACCGATCCACACCCGCGGCCAGTCCCACCACGGCCCTGCCGCCAGGGCTTCCGCCGTCGGTTGATTCACAATCAAGAGCGTGATGACTGAACCCATCGCCGCGAGCGGGATATTGACCAGCACCTGGAGGGCGGCCCGCCAGGATTCGAGACACTTGCATAACAGCAGGAAGACACCGATCACCGATGCGCTGCCGAGGACGAGCAGCCGGAAATTAGCGTCCTGCTGCGCCTCAAACTGACCGCCGAGTTCGACGTAGTAGTTTCCGGGGAGTTCGCGGAGCCTACCTTCCAATGGTAAGAGTCGTTGGCGAATGTCTCGCACGACGCTGACCAGATCGCGGCCCTCGACATTGCAGAAGACGACGATCCGTCGGCGGACGTGTTCGCGGTTAATCGTGTTGGGGCCGGTAGTGTCGAGGACTTCAGCCACTTCGCTGAGCGCCACCTTGCGGCCCGACGGCGTATCAAGGATCGTCTGACCGATGACCTCGGGATCGCTGCGTGACTCCTCATCAAACCAGACCATCATCTGGAAGTAGCGATCGTCATCCAGCACTTGTGATACGACCTGGCCTTTGTAAGCGGTCTCCAAGAGTGTGGCGACGTCGCCGGGAGCCAGACCGTGTCGGGCCGCGGCTTCCCGTTGGACCTGCAACCGCACTTGGGGAATCTCGACCTGCGGTTCCATTTGCAGGTCCACGACGCCGGGCACCTGGCTCATCTCGGTAAAGGCGTCCTGGGCCGCGATCCGCAACTCTTGAAGATCCGTTCCGAAGACTTTGACGGCGATCTGCGCTCGCACACCCGACATGATGTGATCGATGCGGTGCGAAATCGGCTGACCGATGTTGACCTTCACGCCGGGAATGGCAGTGATGCGATCGCGGATATCGGCCAGGACCACATCACGCGGACGGCCTTCCGTCTCAAAACCCCACAGATGGGCGATGGGAATCATCCGGAGCGTAGCCGGCCACCAACCAGGCTTGGGACGAGTGTGTTCGACGAGTCGGACATCGATCTCTGAAGAGTTCACTCCTTCAGCGTGCTCATCGAGTTCCGCGCGACCCGTACGGCGTGAGACGGCCAGCGCTTCCGGCACTTCAAGAATCAAGGCTTCGGCACGACCGGCAACCCGTTGGCTTTCGTCGAGACTCGTCCCCGGCTCGGTCTGCAAACTGATCGTCAGCGTCCCTTCATTGAACGGAGGCAGAAACTCGCCCCCCATCCAAAACATGGCGGCTGACGAGATCACCACGCCGACCGCGGTCACCGCGAGAACCCAATTGGCGTGTCGCAGCGTGAGCTTGAGCACCCTGGCTGAGATTTGCTTGAGCCAGCGCAACAGGAAAGGGTCGCCGGCCTCATCAAGAAACTTCGCCCCCGGCAGCAGGTAGTAGCCCAAGACCGGGGTGATCGTCAGCGAAATGGCGAGCGAAGCGAGCAGCGACAGGATGTAAGCCGCCCCCAGCGGGGCGAACATCCGGCCTTCCAGTCCCGCCATCGAGAACAGCGGAAAGACGACCAGAATGACGATCAGCGTGGCATAAACAATCGAGTTGCGGACCTCGCAGGAAGCATCATAAACCACCTTCAGCGCCGGTTCGGGATTGGGTTTGTGGCGATTTTCTTTCAGGCGGCGGTAGATGTTTTCAATATCGACGATGCTGTCATCCACCAGATCGCCAATCGCGACCGCGATACCGCCCAACGTCATGGTGTTGATCGTGATGCCGAACCAACGAAAGCAGAGCACCGTGAGCAGAATGGATAACGGCATCGCGGTCAGCGAACTGATGCTGGTGCGGAAGTTCCACATGAACAGAAACAGCACGACGATGACCCACAACGCTCCGTCCCGAATCGCTTCGACGACGTTATCAACCGCCGCCTCGATAAAGTCCGCCTGCTTGAAGATGCGGCGTTCAATGATGACGCCGTCTGGCAGGTCTTCGGCCATCTGATCGAGCACTTTCGAGATCGCCGCGTCCAACGTCAGCGTGTCGGCTCCCGGCTGCTTCTGAACGGTCATCATCACGGCCGCGCCGCCGACGATCCGGTCACCCTCCTTGACCTGCACACTCCCGTCACCCCGTTTTACGGGACCGTCGAAGCGCACATCGGCGACGTCCTTGATGAGGACCGGACGCGGTTCGCGCCACACGACGGGGGTGTTGCCCAAGTCTTCCAGCGCGAGACTTTGCCCACTGATCCGAATCAACGCTTCACGGGGCGGTCGCACAACGATCCCACCACCGGCCAGCACGTTGGCTTTCTCGGCCGCTTCAACGAGTTGTTGCAAGGAGACATTCTGCGCCGCCAAGCGAGCTGGTGACGTGACGATCTGATACTGCTTGAACAAGCCACCCATAACCGTGACCTGCGAAACTCCCTCCACGGCCAATAGTCGGTTGCGGACATCGAATTCGCCAAGCGTCCGCAGTTCCATGGCAATGGCCGTCGCCTCTGCGGGAGTGGTCGTCTCTTTCGTGGACCGCAGTCCCAGCAGCATGATTTCCCCCATGATCGACGAAATGGGAGCCATCACCGGATTGACATCCGGCGGCAATTGAGCGCGGGCGATCTGGAGTTTCTCGGCAACGATCTGCCGATCCCGGTAGATGTCGGTGCCCCATTCAAACTCGACCCACACAATCGATAGACCAATGCCGGACGCGGAGCGGACCCGCTGCACGCCGGTCGCGCCATTCAACAGGAACTCCAGTTGCCGGGTGACGAGGACTTCGACCTCTTCCGGAGCCAGACCCGGTGCTTCGGTCATGATGGCGACCGTGGGCCGATTGAGATCGGGGAACACGTCCACCGGCATTTGCGATAACTGATAGCTGCCGCCGACCAGAATGGCCATCGCCAGCACCAGGACGATGCCGCGATTGTGTAGAGACCAGGAGATGATGGTATTGAGCATGGGGAGCCTATCGAATCGCGGCATAGCCGGTTTGGAGCTGAGACACGCCGCGGACGGCCACCGCCTCGCCGTACTTGAGTCCCGCGAGGATTTCCACGAACAAGTCATCTCTCCGACCGAGCTGGACCAGTCGCCGTTGAAAGAGACCTTCCGGCAATTGCACGAAGACGTAGCTGCGGCTTCCTTCTTGCAATAGTGCCGTGCGGGGTACAGCGATCAGGGCGGAAGATTGCTCACCGCTGAGACTGATCCGAGTCAGCGCGTTGTGCGGAAGCGGAGCATCGCCGGGATGGGTGGTTTCGATCCAGACCGACAGGGTGCGGGACGAATCGCCGAGAATCTGGCCGCTGCGTGCGATTGTGCCGAGAAGCACGTCTCCAGGCCGAGCGGCGAAGCGGAGTCGTGCTGACTGTCCGATCTCAATGCGACCGACATCGCGTTCGGACACGAACGCCTGCACGTAGGAGCGGGACAGATCGTGCAGTTCGAACAGGGGTTCATCCACCCGGACCACATGCCCCAGAAGTTTGTCGAAGCGCACCACCACTCCGTCAATGGGTGCGCGTAACGACAGTCCGACGACCAGGTCTCCCCGTTCGATCAGCCCGTCCAATTCCGCACTCGACAATCCCAATGTCCGCAGCCGTTGCTGCAAACCCTCTTGGCGAATCCGGGCCGCCGACAACGCGGATGCGACTTCCAACAGTCGGCGTTGGGGCAAGTTTTCGGCTGCGGTCTGTAAATTCGCCAGCACTTCCGTCTGAAGCTCCGCCTCAAAGCGGGCCTTGAGCAACTCCATTTGCAGGGATTGAAGTTCGAGACTGCGAACTTCCGCGATCATGTCTCCGGCTTGCACGGCTTGCCCGCGGTCGACCAGAATCCGCACGATCGTGCCGGACAGTGGCGAGGCCACAATGGAACGTCGGTCGGGCGGCACGTCGACCATGCCATCCGCCTCAAAGATATCCGCAATGATCTGTGGCCCGACGACTTGGACTTCCAGGCCAATATCTTTCGCGGTCTCCTTCGAGAGCCGCAACGAACCTTTGACATAGAAACTCGATAGTTCATGACTGCCCTTGGTGACCACTCGGTCGCCGGGCAGGAGCGCTCCGCCGCGGACCTCGGCGTAAACGCCCATTCGCCGTCCCAGGATGACGCTCTGTTTTTTGAATTCCGATCCCTCTTTAGTCGCTGCCGTTTCCACGAGCACATAGCGTTCGGCTCCATCCCGCAACACCGCCGCCGAGGGGACGGTGAGACGTTTGGCCGCCATCGTCTGCTGCAAGCGCACCTGTCCCGACATGCCGGGCAGAAGTTGCGGAGTCTCCCCCGCCAGGTTGTGCAGTGTCGCCCAGGCCCTCCCGATGTGCGTGACCGGGTCCAGCGACTGTCCTAGCTTATCGATCGTGGCGGACCACGTTTTGCCGGGGAACGCGGTGAGGGTAAGTTCCACGGATTGTCCCAAGACGATCCGCTGCAAATCTTTCTCCAGCACGTCGATTTGCACCCACACGGTCGCGGGATTCACCACTTCGAACAGATGCTCTTTCGGGTCGATAATCTTCCCGACCGAGAGATCGGCATGAATGACGGTGCCATCAAGAGGGGACCGAACCGCCAGGAGCAGCGGTTCGCGGTCCTCCCCGGCAAGGAGCTTTTCCAGCCGATCTACCGGTAAATCCAAGTTCTGCCATTGGCGCTTGGCGAGGGTGAGCGCGTTCTCTTCCTGCCGCAGCTTCGTCTCGGCTTCGAGCAGTCGCTGGGAAGGAACGGCCCCGGACTTGGCAGCCGGTCGAAGCTGCGCAACGAGCTTTCGCGAAAGCAGAGCCTCATTCTGTGCCATCAGCAATTCCATCCGCAGTGTTTGCAGTTCCTGGCTGTCGATTTCGGCGAGCATCTGTCCCTGTTTCACGGAGTCGCCAGCGCGAACATGCAGTCGCACAATTCGTCCTGGCAGCAAAGAACTGACCAAAGCTTGCCCGAGCCACGGAGCCGACAACGTGGCGTAAGCGAAAGTGGATTCGGAAATCTCGCGGGATTCGACTTCGACGGTTTCCAACCCCAATATGCCGCGCGCTTCACGACTGAGACGTAGCACTCCTGTCGCCGGATCGAGTGTCGCCCCGCGCGTGGGCAGCGGAGCATGTCCTTCGTGCGCCACGGTCATTCCGGCGAGCAGCAGCCCCACGGAAATCGACAACAAAACTTGACGCATGGTGCGCCTTTCGCAAAGAAGCCGGGAGGCACAGCGTCTCCCGGCGTAACAGCCGAGTTACTCGTGATGATGGGCATACTTGCTGGGCAGGAAGTTTTCCCAGCGGGCGGTCAGTTCCTTCCCTTCGACAGTGATCCGTGCGACGACATAAATCGTGTCTTCGGGTTTCATCCACCCTGCCTTGGCGACGAAGTGCGAACACTTGTCGTCGCCTTCGCCGGGGGGGCGTTCTTCCGGCGGCGCAGGTTCAAAGGTCAGCGTTTGCGCCTCGCCATCGCCTACGGTCGCCTGGGCCGTGAACGATTTCAGCGGCAACGCCACGGGCTGAGGATCTTTGCTGACGGGTGTCTCGATGAAAATGTCCAGTTCATTGCCCGCTTTGCCCAGGTGGGCCGTCAATAAGAAGTGATAATCACCTGCGTCGGCGATTAGCATTTTGTCCTTCTCGTGACTGTGCCCGTGACCGGCGTCCGTCGCTGGGGCGGTTTCCGCCGGTGATTTCGTGACGGGAACCGTGAGTGGTGGCGGAGACGGGCTCGGGGCGCATCCCGTCGGAAGGACAGCGCAGGCAAACAACACGCTCGAAATGGCGAAGGATCGCATGAGAAACTCCCTAAAGAAGACGAAGAACTCGTCAATGACGACACGCTCGGCGCGCAGCATGATCAGATGATCGCGCGCGACGACTCAATGCAGCTTCGTCGAGAGAGTTAGACCCGTTGCACGCCGGACCGTAGTCCGCGCGCGGCATCACACAGGGGCGGACCCGTTCGCCACGGATCGCGCCAAAGAAGTGCGGGAAGCACCGGAGCCGGATAGAACTCTTGCGCGATAGAAATCAGCCCCGGCGGAGCGACATCAGCCCCGTGGCTGATGGTGGGCGCGAAATGACCCAGCACCGCGGTAACAACCAACCGTGCTGACCCGTGTTCGGGTCCATCGCTCGGATTGTGATCCGCAGGAATCGTCCATTCGACACCCGCTAACCACACGTGCCAATGCACGCGTGGCGGGATCATCGTCTGCACCGTGTGCGGCTGGCCCGTGTGATGGTGGTGATGCGCGGAGTGTGGATGATCGTGATGGACGTGCGGAACAGCGACGCGGGATGATTCGGCTACGGGATGCTCATGCCGAATCTTGGGCGGTGCTACGGCCAGCAGCGCATACCAGACGACCAACGCCGAGCCGCACGTCATTCGGACGCATCGACACGTCAGTGATGGGCAGCAACTGTTCATATAACTCAATTCTCGCTTCGGCGGACGGATCGCGTCAAGGAGTGCTCGCAGAATCAAGGCACGGCAAACACAAACGGGACGGTCACAACTTCACCACCGCGTTGGAACTGGGCCCAGCCGGCATACTGACCCGAAGCCGGCGTGTGAACTTCAAACGCGACCTCGGAAGTCGCGGCGGCACCATGCTCGGGATGGGCATGAATGTAGGCTTTTGTTGCGGCCTGAATGACGACGAGATGTCCCATTGCCCCGAGATACGGCTCCAGGTCTTTCACCGGTTCGCCGGTTTGCCGATCCTTGAGACGAAACGTGATGTTTTGCGACTTCCCATCACCACCAGCAGCGATCGCAATGTCGGCACGGAGTTCGCCCGCAACGATTTCGCCGGGAGCGTTGGTTTTCAACTCGGTAGCAGGCCGGGCATCTCCCGCGACTTTCACCGTCGTGCGTGCCGTGCCCGCTTGTCCTCCTTTCGGCTGGAAATCCACATAGACGTGGTAAGCGCCCGGCTCCGGTACGGTCAGTTCAATCTGGGCCTGACCATCGTCGGATACTTTGGGATGAAGATGCAGGAATTCATCCAGCGCATCGCGCACGAGGATCAGGTGCATCAGCTTCTCATGCGTGGGTTCGAGCTTCTCCATTCGCTTTCTATCTTGTTCGAGATGGAACGTGACCGAAGTCGATTGCCCCGCTGGCAATTCCCCCGGCAAATCCTCGAAGACGACGAGCGCCGGAGTGGATGAGCCATGAGCGTGATTGTGCTCATGGGCCGAATGGTCGATGGCTGGCGCAGGGGGTTTCGACGTGGGAGCGCATGCAGCCGTCAGCACGCAGACACAGTATGTGGCGGAAAGAAATCGATGCGAGATCATCGCGAGTTTACCTTCCAGTTCGTGGTGTTTCACTTGAGATCAATGACGGACGCCAGCAAGGCGCGCTGGCCGCCAGTCCGGCCTTCCCAGCAGACCACCGCTTGATCTTTGCCCGACACGGCGACGACAACGGGATCGCGCGCGTCTGATGCGATCTTTGTTGGTTCCTTAGCTTTCGGGCGCAGCATCCACAAATCCCCCTCGCGTCGGCTGGTCCAGACCGCGATTGGTCCTGCGGCTGTTGCAGCCAGCCACGGTTGTTCTCCGACCCCCAGTGGTGTTTCTTTAGTCCCGCCGCTCGTGAGAAAGAGCGACTTATCCCGACGCCAGACCGTATAGAGTCTCTCCTTACCATCGACCGAGATCATACCGCCGTCCATCGGACAGGCATCCAGCTTCCAGGTTCCCGTCCCCAGTTTTTTGGCTGGTGTAAACTGCTTGCCGTCGGTTGAAGTGGTCACATACATGTCGCGGTTCCCGCCGACGGAATTGCGGAACAGAATGGAAACCTTGCCCATCTCGTCCACGACAATGGATGGATGGCAACACTCGCAGACGCTTCCACCCGGTGACCGGTAGACTCGCAGATTCGGTTCCCATGTCGCTCCACCATCCGTGGAATGTGCCGCGTAGATTTCGGTCTTTCCAGAGCGGAGATCGAGCCACGTACACCACAGACTGCCATCGGGACCGGCCGCCATGCCGTGCAAACCTTCCCGCGCAGACGCTGGTGAGTCATTGACATTGACGGGGCCAGACCACGAGCCACCATCTGCGGCCATTCGCCAGGCTTGTAGATCACCGTCGCGTCCCTTGCCTTGCGGACCGCCGATGGCCGTGATGACGGGCACCGTACCGGCGACCGCGATGCGTGGCCCGCGACGCATCCCCAATGACAGATTGGGACAGCGAAAGGCTTCCACAGGCGTTTTGAAGGATTGGCCATCGCTGGAGTGAGAGTAAAGCACGGTGTCACCGGCGCCGTAAACCACATGAATCGAACCATCAGCAGCACAGGCCACCTGCGGCTGCTTGAGGGACTGCTTACCGTCCTCCCGAGCAATGACCACCGACTCCGCGGCAGACAACGGCATCGCCATACAGAGGGCTGACGCAGCCAGGGCAGCGGCAACAAAGCGAGTCGACATGAACGTTCCTCTTCAAAGCGGTGGTGTTTGATCGAGACGGTGATCACATCCCATTGGTCATCATGGCGCTTATCGGGGCTGGACTTTCAATTGCTCGACCCGCGCGAGGGTGGCCTGGGGATCGGACAGGGCCTTTTTCTCACACCCTTTACAGCAGACGAACACGGGTTGCCCCTGCACGTCGAGTTTGAGCGGCACGCCCATCGACCCCAGCCGCTCGTGCGTCTGCACGGCGCAAAAGCGTTGGGACTCTGCGAGTGTGCGATCGGTATCGCCCAACTTTGCCAGGGTCGTTTGAACCGTGTTATCCGTCGCAGATGAGGCGTTGGGGGTTTGGCTCTGACAGCCAGCCACGCCCACGAGAAAGGCTGCGATTCCAGGCGTTGCCCACAGTTTCCAATTCATGCTCTGCTCCTGACAGACCCGCTTGAGGTCCAATGAGACAAGTTACTTGAAATAGGTTTCCGGTGACTTGATCGCATCGGGCTGTTCTTTGGCCAGCTTCACGAATTCATCAACGCACGGCGGGCAGCAGAATTCGTAAGGCTTGCCATCAACCACCCATGTGAACCTGGAATTCGCTTTGGTGTTGGTGATGGGACAGACCTTGTCCCCCGGCTTGGGTTTCATGTCGTGCTTGGCCATGACGCCGCGGAATTTCTGTGACGCGGTGACGTTGCCGTTCGTCGCGATGTCCGCCTGCGTGTACTTGCCACCGGGTGAGAGATAAAGCACGCTTTCCACATCCTCCGGCAAACTCGCAGGCATCTCATCCGAATGGGCAACTGTCTCCGTGGTAAAGCCGACGCGAAACCGCTCGCCCGCGATCCGCAGCATCGGAATAGTGACTTCCATTGCGCGGGCTGAAACACTTTCAGGGAGCTGTCCCACGAATTGCGACGTCTTGCCGGGAGCGTCACCCTCCTGCGGGACCGCGCGCAGTTCGGCGGGAATGGCTTCTGTATCGCCGATGGGTTTGATGTATGCGGTCAGCGTTTGCTCATCGACCTCCTGGATACGGGATTCGTCCTTGCCCAACATCAGCAAGCGGAGGCGGCCGCCTTTCTCGACGATGGCTTCGGCGTGATAGCTGTCCAGTCCGAACGACACGATGATGCCGCCGTGCGCACCGGGTTTGTGGCCATGTTCGCGTTCAGCGGTTCTCGCTAGAGGCGAGGTGTTAGCGGGGGATGCAGTTGGAGCGGCCGCCATCGGTGCCGTCGCGTGTCCGCAGCCCACAACCCACGCGAGCATCACGGCAGCCGCGGCAATGGTCCAAAATGAGTACCGAGTTCGAATTGACATGGAGAAGTTCCTGCATGAAGGCCGCGCAGGGAAATGCGCCGACCAATCACGTCTTCGGGAAGCTGGTAGAAACGATGATCGCGCAATCCCAGCGTCGGTCACCGACAAGGGCTAAAACTTTGCGGGCGTCGACTCTGCTCAGCAGAGGAGCCGCATCTAGGCCGAGAGAGTTAGCAGCGCAGCGTGTTCACGGCGCGCAGAATGCCTCTGCCATCCAGATAGGGGAAGGCGCTGGGACGGAGCCGCCTCGCGTCAACCGGAAGAACTCCATCAAACGGTACGTTCGCAATTACGTTCACCGTTGAAAGCAGCCAGACTCCGCTGGTTGACAGTGTGGGCAACATGACACGCTCAGAGTGAACATCTGCCACAACGACCGGGCTCTTCTTGCACGGGCATTCGTGCTTCCGTCCATCGGAGTCGCGAGGGCAGCCACTCGTCTCATCCGATGACGGCTCGCAACAGCAACTTGCGGCCGACTCCGTTGACGTGGCAATCCCCAAAACCGCAGCCGTACAGCAACACAACGACGATCCGGCAAAGATCGTCGTCGTCAGCCACAGCACCAGTAAGGAACGCCACACGTTTCGGCTCTCTTCCTCTAACGCGACAATAGCACGCGGACATTCACCGGAATCATACCATCGAATGGCAAGGGGGGAAGACCAGTTTCGCCATTGACGACCGATGATCGTTCAGATCCTTCTGAGACGCAAGACACCGTTCTGCCCCATCGCTGAGGCAGAACGGAGGACTCTCGTTGCGCGTGCGGGGATTACGGCTTGGCAGGTGCGGCCGGCTTATCGCCCTTCTTTGGCAAGTCCAGCTTCTCAATCTTTAGGGCCTTCATCAGCTTCGTCATCTCGGCATCGGCGGCATCGAGGTCCGCGTCCATATCGAGGCAACAATCGCAGATCGTCGCCCCGTCGGTTTTCTCTTTGCCCAGTTCTTTGTCGAGCATCTCGCAGTGGCCCATGACTTTCTTGTGAATCGCTTCGATCTTGGCAATCGCCGCCAGGGCTTCCTTGTTGTCGGCATTGCTCTTCTTCAGTTCGCCCAAGCCTTTTTGCGATGCGGTCAGGTTCTCACGCACGCCGATCACATGCTTCTGCGCCTGGACGGGAGTGATGACCGGTTGGGCTTGCGGTTGTCCCACGACCTGTTGCGTCTGACCGTAGAAGTAAAGGCTGCGGGCATGATCCTGGGCATGGTTTTGACGGCTCTGGCTGCCCCAGAAATTGTAGACGTCGCCGCGGGCTTTGGAGCCCGCGTCATTCTGAGCGACCGCATTGCCGACCAGAGCGAAGCCGACGAGCACGGCCAAAGACAGTTGAGTGAGCATCTTCATGAGAATTCTCCGATAAGCGGACGGATTCCGTCCGCGCAAGTCGAACGTGTGAGCATCACCGCACCAGCGGAGACACGAAGCGGAACATTGGGAAGCGACGGTGAACGTCGCCAGAAGAATGGCTGAACCACAGAGGAAAACAGCCACCGAGACGGATTCGGCTCGAAGTGTGCGATCAACACAAGAAGCGGCAGAGCGCCACGCACGTCTCGGTCGAAGTCCGCGGACGGGCCAAGCCGAGAAACCACGCGAGGTTGTCATCCGCGTAAGTCAATTGGCCATTGAGAGCCGGTTGTGTCACCAGGGCTTGCCACCCGGTCGACAGATCGTCGGCGGCATTCACCACCACAACGGCAACAGGGAGCGTGGCGGTCATCGATTCGAGCGAACAGCCACAGCGTCGCCGGGAGTGGCCGGACGAGTCGCTTGGTAACGATGAATCCGGGGAAACATCCGTCGAGCAGCAACAAGCCGCTGCGGCCGACCCACGGAGCATCTGCGAAAGAAAGCAACAGCAGGGGGGCACGGCCATCGTAGAAACAGAAAACCACCCACACCCACTGATCAACAGTAGACGGCGGATCAGTCGATGGAGTGATTTTCCGGTCATGATGATGCACTGCCCCTAATATGGAGAACTACGTCCGATTCGCACGAGGAGTTGGACGAATCCGGTGTTTTCCCCCGATTTCAGCGACTACTTGCCGAGGTGCTTGACCATCTCGCGGCACTCTTTGGCGCAGTCCCGGCACGACTTGGCGCAGGCGGCCATCTTCTTGTCGTCCGAAGACTTCTCGCAGGCCGCGGCGCAGTCGTCGCAGCACTTCGCACAGCATTCCAGCATGTGGCCCGTCAACGGGCTTTGACGGGCGCACAACGTCGCACACGTCTTGCAGCAATCTGCGCAGTCAGCGCAAAGCTGTGCCGACTTGGCATGATCTTTTTTGCCTTCAGCCGTCAGCATGAGGCAATGCTTGAAGCACGAATCGCACTGAAGTTGGCAATCCGCACAGACCTTGGCGCACTTCATGAAGTGCGCGGCATGTTCAGCGTGCTCATCGGCGGCACGGGACGTTTGCCCGAGAGGGGCGATCACTGCCAGGGCCAAGGCAGCGGTCATGAAACAGAATTGACGCATGTTCGTTCTTCCTTCAAAACAGTTGCGGGTACCACCAAGCACAGACATTCTGTGACCAGCAGTAGCCCGCTTGCGGCCCTACGAATGGCTCACCTGCCGGGGTCGCAAACAGCAGGTGACAAAGTAAACATGCGAATAGAATGCCGTTCGCATTCCCGACTGAAATTACCGGCATACGACGGTAAATGGCTGTTTTCGCTCAATATCCCATTTATCAGTAACGGGTACTGGCAGCACGTCGATCTCATTGATCGCCGTGCAACCGCGCGCCCTGGCTTCGCATGTCGTTTGGCTCCGAAAACGAAAAAAGCCGGCGGACTCCAACGCCTTTGAAAGCATTCGAGCACGCCGGCCTACTCTTGAACGGGCCCCCCGATTGAACCGGGGTGCCCTTTCTTTAGTTGTCCGACAACGCAATCTCGTAGAGTACGATGCGATTTCGGAATAGCAATCCCAAAATGAGACTCAACCAATTCAGTTGTGGGACGCTCCGGCCGGATTGAAATCAGCCTCCGCCGGCTTCGGAGCCGCATTGACCGCCCAGTTAGGTCCCCGGCCGTGGAGGCGGGGCTTGCTCTAAACCACCCGCCGGCGGTGGGGCTTGTTCGTCGCTGGTATCGTGCGGTTTGATCCCCACGTCATAGCACAGATGATGCATCAGGGCTTCGGCGGCGCTGGTCTTCTCAAGAGCCTCGCCGATGCCGACGGGCCGCAACACCTGCCGCGTCCATGGTGCAATTTCTTCCTGGACATGATGGAACTGTTCATCGAGGGTTCCGACGGTGCCGCGAATGAATTCGCGATCGCCTTGATGTTCCTTGGCATGGATTGCTTTGGCGAGTTGCAAGACGCCGTATGCCTCGCGATAAGTGTGAGCGAAGCCCTGATTGTGCTGGTAGTTATAATGCAAATCGAGACAGAGCGCATTCAGCGCCGTTTCCAGCCGTCCCGATAAATCGTCGCAGCGGGCGAAACCACCGTATTGAAGTTGGACCGACTGCTGGACGACGGGAAGTGGATTGAAGGCCGGGTTCTGCGTCTGGACGACGCGCACCACAGGGGTGGGGGTGTAGTAATAGGCGTTGTTGGCGACGTAGTACGCGCCGTGATGGTGATGCTGATGGGCATGTGGAACGACGTACGACCAGTTGGAGTGGCCGTAATGGCTGCCGTGATGATGCGATTTGTGGTGGTGATGGTGCTGAGCGGATGCGATCCCCGGAACCCAAGCGGCCGCCAGCATGAGACAGCCGAACACGGGAAGACGATGCATAGTGCGATCCTTCATCTTGAAAAGATTTTACTGGATGCCGCGCTAACGGTTTCCGGGCGGCTGATTGTCGATTGTATCCTCGCGAAGTGATTACGGCAGCCGCCAAGATGTTTTTGGACGCGCTGCCGCATCATCGGCTAATTTTGAAATCAATAGCGGCCATGATCGCCGTGTCCGTGGTATCGATGATCGCTTCCCGGCCGATTGAAAGACGAGCCATAGCCGATATTAGTGTTCGGATGAAAATCGCCGTGGAAGGGGTCATAAGTTCCCCGTGACCGGATCGTGGGTGTGACCGAGCGGTGGGCCCACGGGTCCGGAGTCGAATGGCCATGACCGGACCCCGTGCCGGAGTTGAGGCCGTAACCGGTCCCAAGATGACCGTTTGAGTACCCGGTGCGACCATGATTGTTGTGCGTGGAGGCATGCGAGTAATTCGATCCGCGGTTCCCGAACTGAGGGTTGCCATAGCTCCAATTTTGCGCCATGGCTGGAGTGCCCACTGCCGCCAAGACGGCGGTCAAGAGGAGAGTCTTCATTGCTTCGTTCCTTCGATGATGTTGAGTTTGCCCCGCACATTGCGGCGGATAGCAGACATCGCGAAGGGCGTGCCAAGACTTTGGAATCAAAGAGCAGCCCATTCCTGGCCCGAAAACGAGCAATGGAGACGCCGAATCGCGGGAATCGCATTGCGCCTTGAAGTCGAAGTGAGCTTGCTGCCTTCAAACTGATGACATCTCTCGGTGGGGCATCAAGTGGCATACCGGACCGGCTGCTGAATGGGGCGAGTGCGTCCCTCCCCGACCTCCGGTTCGATGCTCAAAGTCGTTCAGTTTCCGGCTTCGTTATCACGCCCCGGATCGATCGAGTCCGACGGTATTGCCGCGATGGGAGTCTTCAGCATCCCTCCGACTGTCTGCCAGCGATCGTCCTGAAACTCGTCCAGGCCGAGTGCGATGACCTCGTCACCGACGCGCATCCGAAACGTGCGGAACAACCGATCCCAAATCGAGAACAAGGTTGAGTAGTTCGAGTTGGTCTCGGTCTGCTGCCGGGAGTGGTGGACTTGGTGCATCCGGGGAGTCACGAGGACCAACCTTGCCAGCGAGTCCAGCCGACCGAGCGAGATGTTGGCGTGGTGAAACATCGTGATGAGCACCACAAGGATTTCAAACACCACGATTTCAAACAGATTGACGCCCAGCAGCAGAATCACCCCCAGCCGGAGACTCGCGGCTCCCAGATGCTCCCCCAGATGAAACCGCGTAGCCGTGGTGACATCCATCTCAACGTCGGCGTGGTGCATGCGGTGAAACCGCCACAGCAGCGGCACGCGATGATTGAGTTGGTGCCAGAGATACAGCCAGCCGTCGAGCAGCACGATGGCGGGGACGAGTCGCCAGGGCCAAGGGATGTTCAACACGTTGAGCAAACCAATTTGCTGCGCGCTCGTCCAGGCCGACACGGCTACGGTCGCCGCGCCGAAAACCAGGGCGAGAACCGCCGTGTTCAACAGAGCGATCGCGAGATTCCGTCCGGCGTGCCGGAGCCGCATCATCCTCCCGGAGACCAGCGGAACCAACGATTCCCAAGTCCAGAACACGGCGAGAAACGCGATGGCTAGCAGCGGCTTAACCGTCGGCATCCAGGTAGGCATCGACGGTTCAATCCTACGGGGCAGGCTTGGCTTTGGGTAATCCCGCGGCGAGTAGTTCCTTGTAGCCCGGTTTGAGGGGCCGGACAGAATAGCCGAGCTTCTCGATGGCGTTCCCGGCGGTCAGGGCGCGCTTGCCGACCACGCAATGCACGTAGAGGATTTTGTCTTTGGGGAGCTTTGCGAGATCCTCTTTCGACAGTCCTCCCTGAATGGTGCTAAGTGGCAGGAAGATCGCGCCTTCAACGTGACCTTCGTCCCATTCCTGCTTCTCCCGGACATCGATCAGAACGGCTTTGCCCTTCTCGATGTTCTCTTTAACTGTCGGGAGCGTGTCCTGTGTATGTTCCGCGGCAGAGGCCAGCACGGCGAAGGCCATGAACCCGGTCATGGCCAACAGTGTGGAATGGACGAACTGCATCAAATCAACTCCTTCTGAGAAATGCGTAGTCGCCTGGGGTCGTTCACGGTCATGGAGTTTACAGGAGATTGCAGCCTCCAGACACGCCGGAGGCTTCTCCACGGGAAGTTCGACATCAAACTGACAACGAATTTATCATTTTGACACTTGCGGCTGGGATAAAGAGTTGGCCGTTAGGGCTTGTTTTCTCAGGCCAACCCCCAGTTTCGGCAGATTTTGCCGAACGGTACGGTGGTTGCTTCTTAGAGTCCTCTATCTGGCCCAGACGCATGGGCCTGAAACACAGCGTTCTTCAAGACGGAGATTGAAAATGAAAACGATTCTTGCTGCGGTTTTGGCGTCGGTGGTGAGTGTCGGGGCGACGGCGGAGCTTGCTCAAGCCGCCGACCACCATGGGGGACATCATTCGTCCCATCATTATGGACATGGGCACTACAATCATGGCTGGCACGGCGGCGGCGTGATTCATTCGGGTGGCTATGGAGTGTCAGCCGGATACTACTCCCCAAGCTACTACTCCTCGCCAACGGTCTACGCCCCCTCGCCCGTGTACGCTCCGGCCCCCGTCTATGCTCCGTATTACCAGTCCTATAGTGTCCCGCGACTGCATTTGCATTCCTACGGTCATTATCGCCACAGCTACCACGGCGGCTTCGGACATTCCGGCGGACACGGACACTCCGGTGGGCACGGCCATGGGGGTGGACACGGCCACGGTGGGCACGGTGGTCACCACTAATTCGCGAACCGACGATGGCGGCGCAGCAAAAACCGATGGGCTTCATACCCGCCGGTTTTTTGTTTACGCCATTCGCAACGCGGGGACGATCTCCGCGCGGGACGCTTGCCACGCAGGGGCAATGCCAGCCAGCAGTCCCACGAGGGCGGAAGCGGCCAGTCCCATCATCGCCAGTGAGGTGGACGGCAAGAACGCGATCAGAATGCCTTCGGTTCCCAGGGCGAGGCTGGAGGTTTGCAGGATCGCCAGGGCGGTTCCCGTGCCGAGGAGGCCGCCGACCAGACTCACGACGAGGCTTTCGCTGATGATGAACGCGAAGATGTGCCAACCAGTGAAGCCAATCGTTTGCAGCACGGCATGTTCGCGGAGACGGTCTTGCACGCCCATCACCGTCGTAGTGGCGACGAGGCCGAGCACCATGAGGACACAGGCGAGTCCGAGATAGCGCGTGAAGCCGACCAGTTCGACGAGATCGCCGACGGTTTTGGCCTGGAAAGCCCCCTTGGTGCGCGTGTTCGTACCAACCGGACCGGCGCGGTAGAGGTCGTCGATCTGTTTACACGTGGCCTGAGCCTCGGCGGACTCGTCGAGCAAGACCTCGACTTGCGTGGCCGTTCCCACGGCATGCAAACCGGGGGTGCGTTGCAGGAATTCGAGGTGCGTGTAAATCATGCTCTCTTCGGTCGGCACAGACGATGAAAAGATGCCGGCCACCGTGACGGTGAGCGCACCGATGGAAAACTTCTGCCCGACGGTCAACTTCCGCCGTTGGGCGACTGCGCGACCGACCAACGCGGCGTCGCGCTGCCGCTCGAATTGCGACCAGTCGCCCTCACTCAGCGCAATCGGTCGGACGCTGCGGAGCTTTTCGGCAGGCAATCCGTTGAAGACCACCACATCCAGACTGGCCCGGCAATTGTTCATGTAAACTTGAATCGGGACGGCATCCTTCACGCCGGACAGCTTGCGGATCCGCAGCGCGTAGTCTTCGGGCAGCTTGCTTGTGCTGGGACAGAAACGATTCGCCTGAAAAACGATCAGCGACCGATCCTGCCGTTGGTCGTGCAACAGGCGATCCAAACCCTCCTGCACAGCGCCCACGAACGAAAACACGAACATCGCTACCGCCGTCCCGCTCACGGTCAGCAGAGTTCGTGTGCGATGCCGCCATAAGGTTTTCAAAATGTAGGGAATGAAGCGCAGCAAGTCTTATTTCCCTCCCACAGCAGCCAGTGACATCATCGGCGACGACTCGACGAACACACCCTTTTCCAACCGCAAGCGGCGCGTGGCAATCAGGGCGGCATTCGGATCGTGCGTGACCATCAGCAACGTCATCCCCAACTCGGTGTTGAGGCGCTGAAGCAAAGCGAGAATCTGCTCGGTCGTTTCCGCGTCGAGGTCGCCCGTTGGTTCATCGGCCACGATGAGGGTGGGATTGGCGACGAGCGCCCGCGCAATGCCGACCCGTTGTTCCTGTCCGCCGGAGAGTTGCCGAGGATAATGGTCGGCCCGGTCCGTCAGACTCACGGCTTCCAAGGCAATGTTGACTCGCTTCTCCCGGTCGCGGGATGACAGGCCCAACAGCAGCAGCGGGAGTTCGATGTTTTCGTAGGCCGTCAGCACCGGCACGAGATTGTGCATCTGGAAGATGTACCCGACATTCTCGGCCCGCCACCGGGCCAACCGCGTGCGCGAAAATTGCGTGATGATTTCGCCATCGACGAGAATTTGTCCCGACGTCGGTCGGTCGATCCCGGCAATCAGATTCAGCAGCGTGCTCTTGCCCGAGCCACTGGCCCCCATTAGCGAGACGAATTCGCCGCGTTCCACGGTCAAGTCCGCGTCCTTGAGCGGCGCAATCTTCTGGTCACCTTTGACGTATTCTTTGGTGATGTGCTGAACTTCAACGAGGGACATCTTTTTCCTTCACTCTTTCGCACCGTGGCGATGAATCTGCGACGACTTGACGGGGGCGCTGCTAGTCGAGGACGTCGCCAGCGAATCGCGTCCCAGCGTCGGATCATTCCCCGTGACGCGGATCCGTGCGCCGTCGACGAGGGACTCGCGGCCGCCGACAATCAGCCGATCGCCGACATTCAAGCCGGTGACGATCTCCACCTGACCATCCGACGTTGCCGAGCCGACCGTGATCCGGCGCAATCGGGCGGTTCCCGAAGTTTGATCGGCGAGCCAGACGGTCGCTTCGCTTCCCGATCCTTGCACAACTTCGCTCGGGACAAGTAATCGCAGCGGCGGCGTACTGCCTTCATGGCTCGGCCGCGGCGGAGCGAGAAAGGTCACCTGCACGAGCATGTCGGGTTTGATCACCGCCGGTGGATCATCAATGATCAGTTTCACTTGCAGCGTGTTCTTTTGGATGTCCGTCAAAGCGGTGGCGATCAGAACGCGACCCGTCAACGGTGTCGGGCTGGCGGGCGTTTCGATCCGCACTGCCTGACCGGTGAGGACTTGTGGAACATCATCCAGCCGCACGTCGGCCCGGACCTGCAAGCTCTTCGGATCGTACATGGTGACGACGGTGCTGGCGTCATGCGCTGCGGCTTGATTGATGCCCATCAGCCGACTTCCCGGCTTGGCCACCAGCGCCAGGATGTGTCCCGCCGACCTGGCTTTCACTTCGGTCCGTTCGAGCTTGAGCCGGGCCGCGTCGCGGATCGCTTTGGTCTGTTGCACCTGCGCTTCCGCGGCCTGCACCTTGGCCTGCATCTCGGCGACTTGCCGCGTTTCATCAACCTTGAGTTCCAACTGTCTATGCAGGACATCGCGACGTTTTGCCGACGCTTGCCGTTCGCGTTCCAGCGACTTGGCTTGTTGCCGGTACTCATCGAGTCGGGCTGAGACAGCCTCCAACTCGCTTTTGACCCGCTGAACCGTGATGGCAGGAACGGCTTCACCCGCCTTCTGTTTGCCCGCCAGTTCGACCACAGCAAAGTCCCGCTGCGCCTCGGCAGCACGGGTCAAGGATGGCAAACGCGCGAGTTCCGTCTCAATCTTCGCCAGCGTCGCTTCGGCCTCAGCGAGTGCCGCCTGCAACGAAATCGGTTCATCGAAGAGCGTCTTGGCGGCGGCTAAGGCGGCCCGTGCCGAGAGGACTTCCGCTTCGCGCAGACGGACATCCGCGTCGGCGCGTTCCAGTTCGATTTCCGCATCACGGCGGATGAGCCGGGCAATAATTTGTCCAGCCTCCACCGCTTGCCCCTCGACAACCAGCATCTCTTCAATGATCCCTTCCGTGAGGGCGGAGACAACGACGGCTTGCGGACGGGGTTCGACCCAGCCCGCGGCTTGAAACAGCGGCGTATCAGCGGCCACGACTTCTGACCGGCTGGCCATCACGGAGACGACCGTGACCGGGTGGGCTGGCCACAGGCTGTCGCGTAGCGACCACCCCATCACCCCGATGAAGCCACCAAGAATGGCCGCGGGGGCGAAGTAGCGCGTCCAGAGATTGTGTCGCCGACGAACGACGCGCCCCGCCACCCGCGGGGCACGTTCAATCGCCAGTTCCTGAAGGTTCACCGGTATAGTCATCGAACGAGTTCCTGCCAGGACTATTCCGTTTTCGCTTCGGGCACGATGAACACGCCGCTGGCCAGCACGGTGAGATTTCCCGCTTCGTCGCGTTTGGCCTTGCCCTTCACGACGACCGTTTGCAATTCCTTCACGCCCAGAAGTTTCCGGGCATCCTGCTCCACGGTTCCCCCCGATGCGTCCACCATTTTGATCATTGCCCGATTCTTGGGGAGTTGATCGGTGGAGCAGCAGTAATCCCAAGGTGTCGGGCAGCCCTCGCTCGGGTGGCACGGGTTCAGTTTCGGATCGACGATCGTGAACGCCGCACGGCCCTCAACCCACGGATTCGTTCCCCCGCCGATGCGACCCAGGATCGTCACGTCGACACCGTCTTCGGCTGACTCACGCACGTCGGCAACGGGTTTCGCATCCACGGGTTGCTCGTGCAGCAGCATCTCCGTTCCAGCGGCAGAGGCGGTGGATGTTGTGGTCGTCGTTTGCGTTGCCGGTGCCGTTGCGGATTGCCCGCAACCGACTGTTACAACGGCCAATGCCAGATTCATCAATGCTGTCCAAATTCCCTTCGACATGGTCTCTTCCTTCAGTTGAAAGTGAAAAACTAGATGGCTTTAAGACCATCCACTACCGGCATCCGTAGCGCCCGCCAGGCGGGAGGGAGCGAACCCAATACGCCAATCGCAAGCCCCGTGGATAGCCCGTACAACAACGACACGCTGTCTAATCGCAGCGTGAAAGCACCCATCGTGAAGCGCACTGCCAAACCATTCAGCAAAGGCAAAGCCACCGCCGCAGCCAGCAACGAACCGGCGGCGGCTAACAGCACACCCTCTTGCACAATGCTGAGGGCGATGGCCCTTCGCGAAAATCCGATCGTTTGCAGCATGGCCAACTCGCGAACCCGTCCCACGACGGCTCCGTACATCGTGTTGAGTCCGGCAAAGGCCCCCGCGCCGGACACCAGCAGCACAATCAGCCACGCCACACTGCGAACCGGTCCGTAATGAGCTTGCAGCGAGGCGTAATAGCTCAACTCCGGCGTGGCTTCCCATTCGAGGTCGACTCGCTCTTTGCAGAACTCGCTGACATCGGCGAGCCCCTTCGGCTCACTGACCGCCACGGCGACGAGACTCAAGTCCTGTCGCTTCATCGCCTGCTGGAGATCATCGACGAGGCACCAGATTTCCGATTCAAACGCCGCTCCCGCGGCGGTGAATCGTCCGCTGATTTTCCACGGGCGGCCCTCAATCCGCACCGTCCGACCGATCACCAATTCCGCGGGATCGCACCCCAACTTGGCCGCGGCCAGTCGTCCCACGATGGCTTCCCCGGCGGCTGGCCACGTCCCTTCGATCAATTGGAACTGGCGGCGGACCAGCGGAGCGGCAAGCGTGACGCCCCGCACTAGTCCCATCGCCGGTTCTTTCACCGATTCGGTTGTGATCTCCGTTCCCAGGTACAACTCGGGAGAAACGTGCTTCTGACGATAGCGCGTCTCAACCCGTCCTAAACTGGCGGAGAGCACTCCGGCCCCTTGACCTGGAATCGTGGAATTTTCAATGTTCTCGCCCGCGCCGAGTGAATGCACGAGGATCACAAGCGGGTCGCCACTCACCGCCAGCGATGTCTCCAACCCGCGAACAAATGCCACCACCAGAAAGATGAGAAACACCACCGTTCCCAGTCCCAGCAGCGTGAGCGCACTGCGACCGGGTCGTCGCAACAGATTGCGGACGCCGTAATCCCAGGGAAGTGGTCGAAACAGCAACATCAAATGCAATCAATCGAAAGCTACTGTGGAACGGACATCTTCGATGTTGGTTGCGAAGCGTGTTTAGGCTTTGGGCTTGGATTCGAAGGTGCCGCTCGGTCCCGTGAGCGACTTGGGCGTCTTGCCGATGGTTTCCATCGCCTCCCACAATGTTTTCGGGGAAAGCGTCTTTCCGGCGGCGGGCGTCAAGGTGACCGTTTTCATGGGGATATCGTAGGTGATCTGGCCCACCTCGGGCATCGGTTTCAGCTTCGCCGTGATCTTGGTGACGCAGCCGCCACACATTTCTCCCACGACCATCACCGTGTTCTGGCCTTTAGCAGTCGGTTCGGCAGCCGTATTCGCCGCCACCAGTCCGACCAACAAGAGACCAACCGTCATCAACCATTGTTTTGCGAACATGCGTAGCGTCCTTGCGAAGGGAATTGTACGGAATACCGGAAGCCGCAGGCGCGACGACATGCCGCGGCAACTTCTGATACAGCAGTGCAGAGCTTCGTCGCCATGGGATGTGACCCAATAGCAACGCAAACGGGGAGAGACACGGCGATCCGAAATCACCGCCAGCGAGATTCACGGGTCAATGAGAAACCCGCGAAACAGGTCTTCGTGAATTAGACCTGCAAAGAATGAAGCGCAAGATGAAGCGACCGTCCCGGTCGCATTCTGCCCTGATCGACGTCGCGATCCTGGCGCATGGCCGCTTGCAGCGACAAGACCGGCTCAATACCCACCAGCAGGTCCGCACGGCAAACCGAAACGTCATCCAAGGAAAACGACGTCACCCCGGCGAGGATCGCCCCATTACAGAAGCAATCGCAACAGGGACTATCAGAGTTGGGTTCAGCGGGGTTGTCAGGGTCTGTCCCGCACTCCGCGCAGCAATGGCATCCCCCAGAGGAGACTGCGGCGACACTGTTCTTGGTCATCTGCCCCATGCAATTGAAGGGGCAGACGACGAGAGACGCGAGCATCAACAGTACGAGCAGCCAGGCACGCATTCATCGACTTTAAGCGATCAGGCTGACGCCCAGCAAGTCCAGTTCGACTCGGTGCTCGGCAAAAAAGTGGCCGCAGCGGCTTGACATTGAAGTGCGAAGTCGTGATTTTGAATTATCAAAACATTTGTTTTGATGAAACAGTCTCGTGATTAAAGGAATTCAAAGTGCCGCGATCTCGCCGTGGGTTCACGTTGATCGAACTGCTGGTTGTTATTGCGATTATCGCAATCCTGATTGCGTTGCTACTCCCCGCCGTTCAGCAGGCGCGCGAGGCCGCTCGGCGGACTCAGTGTCGAAACCAACTCAAGCAGATTGGGCTGGCCATGCACAATTACGTGGACGCGCACACCGTCTTCCCACCGAGCTATTGCGTGGTGCCTGGCGTCACCACCACCGTCGGTGGACAATGGTCGGTGTTCGCCCGCATCTTGCCGTACCTGGATCAAGCGAACCTGCAAAATCTGGTCAACTGGAGCGTCGGCTATTCGACGCAAGTGAACGTGGCGACGACTCGCGTTCCGTCCTACCTTTGTCCCAGCGATCCGAACGATGTGATCCGGGTTAATCCGGCAACGGGTGTGCCGCGCGACTACCCCGCCAGCTACGTCGTCAACTTTGGGACATGGAAGATTTACGATCCCACGAGTGGCACCGGCAGCGATGGGGCCTTCTTTCCCAACAGCAAAATGAGCCCCGCCAATTTCACTGATGGGATGAGCAACACCCTTTGTGCTTCCGAAGCCAAGGCGTTCACCCCGTACTTGCGCAACACAGCCACCGACCCCGGTGCAACGGTTCCCACAAGTGCGACGTTTGCCACGGGTCTGACCGGGGACGGTTGCTGCATCGGCACTTCTCTACAACTCAACACCGGCCACACCGAGTGGGCGGACGGTCTCTGTCAGCAAAGCGGATTCACAACGGCCTTCGGTCCGAACACCCGGATTCCCTACACTGTCGCGGGAGTCGAATACGACATCGACGTCGTTTCTTGGCGAGAAGGGACCACCGCCACGCGGGTCACCTATGCCGCTTTACCGGCACGGAGCCACCACGAAGGCATCGTGCATGCTTTGTTAATGGACGGCTCTGTCCGGTCCGTCAGTGAAAACATTGACGGTCGAACCTGGCAATGGCTGGGCACGCGCGCTGGCGGAGAGGTGGTCGGTGAGTTTTAGTTCGAGATCGTGTGCTTGGAGTTGCCGACTGGCATGCAAGCATGCGACGGAGAATTGCGAACTTATGCGGATCGCAGCGATGAAACGGGGCTGATGTGTCCGCCTTGGGTCAAATCACCGGTTGTGCCGAAGATAACGAAGAACATGGATGTTCTCTGGCCTGTGGCGTTCCGTAATGGTCTCGTGGCTGCTCTCCGTGATGCTGGTTGTGCCGTGCCCCGCCTGCGGGATGCAGTGGTTGGCGTCGGCTGTGGCAGCGGAGTCAACTGCGACGGTCGCCTCGGATTGCGACTGCTGTGGTCACGAGGGGGATGAGCATCCGACGCCGGTGGCACCGGGTCACAAGCCAGGCTGTGCGTGCCACACGCTCGCCGTTCCGACTTTGCAACAGGACCAGACGCAAGTTTCCCGCTCGGAGTTCGTCGCCCTGGGGGAAGTGGATCTTCCGCAATCGCTGTTGCCCGTGAGGATCCAGACTGGCAACCGTTCAATCATCGGAAACTCAACCGATCTCGCTCGCTCCTCTCCCATTCGCCAATGATTTCCGCGACGAGTTCGCCGTTCGTGGTCTTGGCTCAAAGTACTCTTGACCCCAGGGAGGGGATTGATGTTTACCATTCGCACTGGCACCGTCGTCGTCGGTGTCTTCAGTCTGTTGTTGATGCATTCCGCAGGTGTGCGGGCCGATGAACCCGCCGAGGTGCCGCCCGCCCCGGACAAGGTGGATGTCCAGGGACTTTCGCTCGACGTCCTGATTGCCATCGCCGAATCGACCAGCCCCAATTTAACGCAATCCGCCGCGGAAGTTCAGGCCGCAAGGGGACGGGCTTATCAAGCGGGACTCTATCCCAACCCGGTGGCGAGCGGCGGCGCACAGCAATTAGGGGGTCGGGACAGTCAATACTTCGGCCAACTCAGCCAGGAAATCGTCACCAAGCACAAGCTGCAACTCGCGGAAGCTGCTGCTTGCCGGGAAGTCTTCCAGGCCGAATATCGATTCGTGCGCACGCGTTTCGAGTTGCTGACGATGGTTCGACAAGGCTATTACACCGCGCTGGCCGGTCAGAAGCGGGTCGATATTCTGCGGCAGTTGGTGGGGGTCGCGAACAAATCGCAGGTCGCTGCTGCTCGGCTGAAGGAAGCGGGTGAGGGAACCCGCAGCGATTCGCTCCTCTTTCAAATCGAACTGGAAAAAGCCGAAGTGGCGCTGCAAAACGCCGAGGCGACCTTAGCCGCCGCGTTGCGACAACTGACGGCGAGTCTCGGTGCGCCTGAAATGGAATTGTCGCGCGTGCAGGGGGACTTGCGCGTGTCCTTGATCCCGTTCGCCGAGCAGGTCGTCATCGACAGCTACATTCCTCACAACGCCGACATTGCCTTCGCCGAGCAGGAAGTGGACCGCAACCGGTTCTTGCTCAAGCGCGCCCAGGTGGAACCGTTCCCGAACATCACGCTGAATGCGGGTTACATGCGGCAATACGTCGGCAACGACAACCTCGCGATTCTAAATGTCTCCGCCCCGCTGCCGCTCTGGAACAAAAACCAGGGAAATATCAACGCGGCGTCCGCCAACGTGACGAAGGCCGCGGCGAATGTCGCTACGACGAGAAATACCATTGCCAAGCAGATGGCCGATGGGCGCGGACGCTACCGGGCCGCCGACCAGCTCGTGGTCCGGTACGAGGAGAAGATCATTCCGCTGGCACAAGAGAGCGTGAAGCTGATTCAGGAGGCTTTCACTCAGGGTCAGTTCGATTTCCTGCGGCTATTGCAGGCACAACGGGCGCTGATCGAATCGCAATTGGGCTACATCGCTGCGTTGGAAACACGCTGGATGGCCGCCGCGGAGTTAGCGGGACTGGCTCAAGTCGATGCATTTCCTTGATTAGGGATTTCCAGGGAACTTTGTAGCGACTCGCATACACTGTGCAGAAACGATTCGCTCGCATTCGATGCTGCGTTGTAACACCTTGCCTTGATATGAATTGCGTCAAGATTCGCTCTTGACCAATGACGAGACATGACGATAATTCAGTCGCCCCGTTAAGGAACTCGTTTCGTGCGGACTTGGTTCACATTGCTCGCGCTCGCTTGCTTCTTGCCACAGCAGTTTACCTGCTGCGAGCAAAGCTGCGGTCCGTGCATGGAACCCGAAGAAACACACGCCGCCGATTCACCTTGTGGGCATCATGGGGACCACGGTGACGAAACTCCGTCGTCGCCTCACGATCACTCTTCGCACCACCTCTGCGTTGCGACGCACCTTTTTTACCTGTCGCGGAGTGATGCCGGTCCTCAATTGCCGGATTTGAGTGTGGCCCGAGCGATTCTTCCTGCCCATGACGCCGTGGTTGGCTTGCAGGTTGACAATCCGTTGGCCGTTTTCGCTTCGCATTCGGTCCCACCGCACACCGCAGGGAAACTGCGCGCGGTTTTGAGTGTGTGGATCATCTAACCGCGCCCAGGCCTTCTTTCGCCTGCGAGCTGCGCTCTGTCGCATGACGGACCCCGAGTCGGTTTCGCCTGCGCTGATCCTTCGTTGGCCGTCTGGGACGACGGTCGGCGGTTGCTTTCGCCTCACGGATCGTGTGATCCGTTGCGGGCATGCACTCACAGACTCGTGGCGTCGAGACCTTCGACTCCCGACTGGGCGCGCTATGTTTGTGCCCAGGCTCATTTCACGAAAGGACTCTCTCATGGCTGGACTCGTGTTGTCGCGGCGGACCCTTGTGGCCCGCTATGTGGTCGGAATCGTGTTCTCCTTCGCCCTGGTCTCCTATGTTTTGTCGGCCCCACCGGCGGCCGGACATGCGCATCCCGAAAAGGGACCACACGGCGGCCCCCTGCTGGAATTGGGTGACGAAGAGTATCACATCGAAGTCATGCTCGATGAGAAGACCAATGTGTTGACGCTCTACATCCTCGATGCCGCGGCCAAAGCGGCGGTACCGATCGAAGCCAAGGAAGCCGTGATCAATCTCAAGCACGGCGGGAAGCCCGAACAGTTCAAACTGCCGGCGCTGGGACAGAAAAACGACCCAACGGGGTTGGCTTCTGCTTTTCAGTTGAAGAGCGAGGAATTGGTGCATGATCTCCACCACAAGAACAATGACGCCCGGCTGGCGGTGAAGATCAAAGGCAAGCCGTACACCGCCAAGTTCGACCTGAAGCACGACCACGACCACAAGCACTAACTCTTGTGTTCGCTAGGAACGCGCCCGGTTCCGCTCGGTGGCGACGGTCATTCGTCGCGCCGGGTGGCGCTGGGAGTTTTCCCCCGCACACGTCCGATTCCTGCCCACGGCCATCGCGTGGCAGCAATCCGCCCAACAGAAACTTGTCAAAGAGCTTCGATCATGCCCCTGCCCAAACAACTGTTGACCGTGGGAGCGTTTGCCATCCTCGCGGGACTGACTGCCGGAGCGACGATCGCCACGCGCGACCGCTGGCTCCCCTTGCTGGTCGCGACACCCTCCGCTCCCAAAGCCGAGGCGGGCCATGATGACCACGCCGGTCACGATCACGGAGCCGAAGGACACGGCGCGGAGAGTGACCAAAACAGCGTCGCCTTGTCAGAACAGGCGCGGGCGAATCTCGGGTTGAAAGTCGGCCCGGTGGAACTGTCGGACTACACAAAGAACCTCGTGATTCCCGGCACGGTCGTTGAACAACCCGGACACAGCGAACGTCGGATCACGACCTCACTGGCCGGAGTCGTGGTTAAGGTGCATGCCTTTCCCGGCCAGGCCGTCAAACCGGGCGATCCGCTGCTCGACATTCAGCCTACGGGCGAATTGTTGACCAATGCTCAAGCGGAACTGCTGAAGTCGCTGCAAGACATTGAACTGGTCGATCTCGAACTCAAGCGACTTGCTCCACTGGTGGAAAACGGCTCGATTCCCGCACGCACGAAGCTGGAAAAGGAGTACGAACGCAAGCGGCTCGATTCGCAAAAGCTGGTCCAGATTCAGGAACTCTTGGTCCGGGGATTGTCTCCCTACCAGATCACCGAGATGGTGGAGCACAAGACTTTACTCCGCGAGTTCACGATTCACGTGCCCGGCGGCCCTCCGAAAGCACCGCCGAAAGAGGAAGGTCACGATCATCCTTCAATTGTGCCGACAGGGTTGCGTCGGACTCCCGAACGATTGGAATCCGTGACCGCCGACACGGTGTACACCGTCGAGAACATCGACATTTTCCCCGGTAAGCTCGTGGAACCGGGTGACGAGTTGTGCGATCTCGGACTGCACACCGAACTCTATTTGGAAGGCCACGCCTTCGAGCGTGATAGTCGGCTCATTACTCTCGCCGTTCAAGAACAGCGTCCCCTGACGGCCCTGTTCGAGGGGGAAGGTGAGGAGCCGGAACTGCGGGAAGGCTTGCTCGTTCGATATGTCGAGAATTCACTCGATGCGGCCACGCGGACGCTACGGTTCTTTGTTCCGCTGAAGAACGAAGTGATTCGCGACTCCCAAGCGGATAACGGCGTGATCTATCGTTCCTGGAGATTCAAGCCGGGGCAGAAAGTGCGCCTGCTGATCCCCGTTCAAAAGCTCACCGAGCAAGTCGTCGTACCGTCGGAGGCCCTCGTCAGCGAAGGACCGGACGCCTACGTCTTCCGTGTCAACGGCAAGCTCATGGAGCGAGTGCCCGTGATCATCGAGCATCGTGATCCACGGTTTGTGGTGCTCCGCAACGACGGCAGCGTATTCCCCGGTGACGAGATTGCCATGAACCAGGCGTATCAGATCAACCTCGCGCTGAAAAAGCAGCAAGGCTCCGGCATCGATATGCACGCGGGACACAACCACTAACGTATTCCTGATCACGCAGAGCCCTCGTGCGGCGTCGATTCCGATCGTCGAATCGTCCGCCAGTTAGGTTTGAAAGAAAGCCGGGATTGTGCCAACCGAGCCGAAATCCGTCAGTTTTGCGTTCCGCGTCGACGGCATGGACTGCGCCGAAGAGGCGGACCTGCTCCGCCGGGAGTTATCGCCCGTCGTCGGCGCGGACGTCTTGGCTTTCGATTTTCTCAACCGCAAATTGACAATTCACGCCGTGCCTCCCGGCATGACGGCAGAGGCCCTTGTCGCAATCATCGCCCGCACTGGCCTGCGAGCGGACCCGTGGCGCAATGCCTCGCTTCCGACTGGCTCACCGCCGCCCTTTTGGCTGGCCACGCGAACGGCCAGCACGGCTCTTTGTGGTCTTTTATGGCTCGGTGCCTGGGCGCTGCAATTGTGGTCCTACCGCAACGGTTCGGACACCGCATCATCGATTGAATTGTGGGTGTTTCGAGCACTCTGTCTGGCTTCAATCGCGATCGGTGGATGGCCGATTGCACCACGGGCGTGGGCCGCTCTGCTTCGCTTGCGGCCGGATATGAATCTCTTGATGACGGTCGCCGTTATCGGTGCCGTATTGCTGGACGATTGGCTGGAAGCGGCCACCGTCACCTTCCTGTTCGCCGTTTCCCTGGCGCTCGAAAGCTGGAGCGTCAGTCGCGCCCGGCGCGCGGTGGCGGCCCTGCTGGAGTTGACGCCCGCCGTCGTCCGCACAGTCGACGAGACCGGCAAAGAGCAGTCGCGACCCGCCGCAGAAATCTCTGTCGGAACGCTATTCGTCGTCAAGCCCGGCGAGAAGTTCCCGCTGGACGGTGAAGTCACCACGGGGCGTAGCGATGTCAATCAGGCTCCCATCACCGGCGAAAGTGTTCCCGTCCCCAAGCAGCCCGGCGATGGCGTGTATGCCGCCACAATCAATGGCGATGGCCAGTTGACGGTCCGGGCGACGAAAACGGCCGACTCCTCCACACTCGCTCGCATCATCAATCTCGTGACCGAGGCACAAACGCAGCGGGCTCCCTCCGAACAGTGGGTGGAACAGTTTGCCCGGATCTACACTCCCGTGATGTTCGCGGCGGCGATTCTCCTCGCGCTCTTGCCACCGCTGGCGCTCAACCAACCGATGGCACCGTGGGCCTATCGCGCGCTCGTCCTGCTGGTGATCGCCTGTCCTTGCGCCTTGGTAATTTCCACGCCGGTCACCATCGTGGCGGCGTTGGCGGCCGCAGCGCGGCAAGGTGTATTGGTGAAGGGGGGAGCGCACCTGGAGCAAGCCGCGCACATCCAGGCACTGGCGCTCGATAAAACCGGGACGCTCACACTCGGGCGTCCGCAAGTGGTGCAGATCGTCCCCTTGAACGGACACTCCGAAACGGAATTACTCCAACGCGCCGCGGCTCTGGAAGCGGGGAGCCTGCATCCGCTGGCGATTGCCATCGTGGAATACGTTCGCCAGCGCGGCCTCACCTATGAGCCGGCCAGCGATGCGCGATCCGTTCCCGGCAAAGGCGCCGAGGGACGCTGGGATGGCCGGTTGTTCTGGCTCGGCTCGCATCGTTGGTTGGAAGAACGCGGACAGGAAACGCCGGAAATCCACACACAACTGGAATCCTTAACCAACGCGGGTAAGACGGTCATTGTCGTCGGCAACGAACAGCATGTCTGCGGATTAATCGCGCTCGCGGACACCGTGCGTCCCGGCACGCGAGAGGTTCTCCAATCGCTGCGCAACGTCGGTGTCGCCTCCATCGTCATGTTGACGGGAGACAATCGCGGCACGGCGCAGTCGATTGGCCGGGAAGTGGGGATCGACGAAATTGAGGCCGAATTGCTGCCCGAAAACAAAGTGGCGGCCATCGAGCGACTCCTCGCACGTCACGGAACCGTCGCAATGATTGGCGATGGTGTCAATGATGCGCCGGCACTGGCCCGCGCGTCGTTGGGAATTGCGATGGGAGCCATCGGCAGCGACGCCGCGATTGAAACGGCCGACGTGGCGCTGATGTCGGATGATCTCACGCGATTGCCGTGGTTGTTCCAGCATGCGCGCCACACCTTGTCCGTGATTCATCAGAACATCACGTTCTCGCTGGGAATTAAGGTTGTGTTTGCCGCCCTCACGTTTTGGGGCTGGTCTTCGATGTGGGGGGCGATCGCGGCCGATGCCGGGGCGTCGTTGCTCGTCGTCATGAATGGTCTGCGGCTGTTGCGCACTTCAACGACACTCCAGACTCCGAACTGATGGCACAAGGATTGGCGCTTTCATGAACTGGCTTATTCGCTTCTCTCTGCATCATCGCTTGCTGGTCGTCAGTCTGGCGATCATTGCGCTCAGCCTCGGCACGCGGACGATGATCGGTCTGCCAATCGATATCTTTCCCAATCTCACCCGGCCCCGCGTCACGGTAATGACGGAGTGCCCCGGCCTGTCACCGGAAGAGGTGGAAACGCTGGTCACCTTCCCGATGGAAACTGCGTTCAATGGGGCCACGGGCGTCGAGGCGGTTCGCAGTTCGTCCGGCATCGGTCTGTCGGTGATCTACGTGGAGTTCGGCTGGAATACCGACATCTACGTCGCGCGCCAAACCGTCAACGAACGGCTCGCCACGGTCAGCAGCCGCATGCCGGAAGGCGTGAAACCGGAACTCGCGCCGATTAGTTCCATCATGGGCCAGATCATGATGATTGGCATGTACAGCGAAGAGGGCAAGACACCTCCGCTGGAAGTCCGGACCCTCGCCGACTGGGTCGTGCGGCCGCGACTGCTAACAATCCCCGGCGTGGCTCAAGTGATCACGATGGGTGGCGGACGAAAGCAATTCCAGGTGCTGGTGAATCCTGAACAACTCACCGCTTTCGGCGTCACGTTGCATGACGTGGAAATCGCGCTGCGGGAGAGCAACCAGAACGCTACCGGCGGTTACGTGGAACAAGGGTCGCTTGAGTTCCTCGTCCGCGGCGTGGGACGCATCCAATCAGTCGCGGACTTGGAACAGTCGGTGGTCAAATCCACCACGGGACGCGCGGTATTGCTGCGGGATGTGGCCAGGATTCGAGAAGGAGCACAGATTAAACGCGGCGACAGTTCAGTGAACGGTCATCCTGCCGTGGTCTTGACCATTGCCAAGCAACCGCAAGGAGACACACGGCGACTCACGGAACAGGTTACGACCGCTTTGGAAGAGGTCAAAAAGGCGCTGCCGCCGGACATCGTCATCGAAAGTGAAATCTACCAGCAACGCGAGTTCATCGACCGCGGCATCGAGAATGTTATGGAAGCCCTGCGCGATGGCGCGATTCTCGTGCTTATCATTTTGTTCCTCTTCCTGCTTAACTTCCGCACCACATTCATCACGTTGACCGCCATTCCCCTGTCGATCGTGCTGACGGGACTGTTTTTCTATTGGACCGGCATGTCGATCAACGTCATGACACTTGGCGGACTCGCCGTGGCGATGGGCGAACTGGTCGATGACGCGATTGTCGATATCGAGAACGTCTTCCGTCGGTTGGGGCAGAATGCTTCACTTCCGAAGCCCCGAGCCGCATTGACGGTCATCTACGAGGCCAGCATTGAAGTCCGCAGCGCGATCGTGTACGGCACGATGCTGGTCATTCTGGTCTTTGTTCCGCTCTTCGCTCTGTCGGGTGTCGAAGGCCGGCTATTCGCTCCGTTGGGTGTGGCCTACATTGTGTCGATTCTCGCATCGTTGCTGATTTCGCTCACTGTCACACCCGTTCTGGGGAGCTTGCTGCTGTCGGGCAAAGCCGCCCAGGCCCACGGTTCCAAAGACAGTCCGCTATTGCGGTTCTTAAAGGTGCTGGCCACCCCCATCGTGCATACCAGCATGCACCCGGTTGGACTCACCGTAATCTTAGCGGTCGTGGGAATCATGATGGTGGGCAGTGGCATTCTGGTCACGCAACTCGGCACGGACTTCTTACCGCAATTCGACGAAGGGGCCGCTCAAGTCAACGTCGTGTTGCCACCGGGTTCCTCGCTGGAAGCGTCGAATCGCGCGAGCGCAATGGTGGACAAGGCGTTCCGCCGTCACATGGTTGATGCTGAGCATCCCAAAGGCCTCGTGCTGTACTGGGTGCGACGCAGTGGGCGTGCCGAACTCGACGAGCACGCTGAGGGCGTGAATATCACAGAGTACATTGTCACGCTGAATCCCGAGAGTGGTGTCTCACGCATCGACACGTTGGCGACCTTGCGTAAAGAGCTGGAAGAAATTCCGGGGATCGAGTACGAGGCCGAGCAGCCACTTGCCCACCTCATCAGCCACATGCTGTCGGGTGTCTCGGCCCAGATCGCGATTAAAGTGTATGGCGACGACTTGGACGTGCTACGTCGCAAGGCGCAGGAGATCAAAACCGCCATTAGCGGCGTCGAAGGACTGGCACCGCCGGTCGTCGAAGCCCAACAACTAATTCCGCAGCTTCGCATCGACCTCAACCGCGAACAGTTGGCGGCATACGGGTTGACTGCCGGGTACGTCAACGAGTTCATCGAAACCGCGCTCAACGGGCGGGTGGTCTCGACAGTGCTGGATGGACAGCGCACCTTTGACTTGATGGTCCGTTTGGAGGACGAGTACCGCACCGATTTCGATCTGATTCAGCGGTTGTCGGTCAACCTTCCTCAGGGGGGACGCATCCCGCTTTCGACGGTCGCGAGGATTTACGAAGCGGGAGGTCCGAACACAATCAACCGCGAGAACGTCCGCCGCCGCATTACCATCCGCTGCAATACTACCAACCGCGATTTGGGAAGCGTGGTGGCTGACATCAAGACCGCCGTCGATGGTAAGGTGCAATTACCCGAAGGCTACTTCATTCAATACGGCGGCCAATTCGAGGCCCAGCAGGAAGCCACTCGCACGATCACCCTCCTCAGCTTCGTGTCGCTGGGCGGCGTATTCCTGGTCCTCTACACGCTCTTCCCGTCGGCCCGAATTGTCTTGCAAATCATGTTCGCGCTCCCCACCGCCTTTGTTGGCGGCGCGCTCGCTTTGTGGATTACGGGACAAACGCTGACCGTCGCCAGCATGGTCGGCTTCATTTCACTCGGTGGCATCGCCGCGCGGAATGGCATCCTGCTCGTCTCGCATTACATGCACTTGATGCGCGAGGAGGGCGAAGGTTTCACACCGCAGATGGTGCTCCGTGGCAGCCTGGAGCGACTGGCCCCCGTGCTCATGACGGCGCTCACGGCCGGCATTGGTCTCGTGCCGCTGGTGTTAGGCGGGCATCAGCCCGGAAAGGAGATTCTCTATCCCGTCGCCACTGTGATTCTCGGCGGTCTCATCACCTGTACGATTTGCGAGTATGTTGTTCACCCAGGGTTGTTCTTTCGTTTCAGCGGGCAGGACGCGACGCGATTGACGAGTCGAGAGGAGATTGACGACGAGGCGAGTCCAGCACTGGCCAAATCTCACCTTTAAGGGAATGCGATGGACGAAAAACGTCGCCGCGGCCGCCCACCGACATTTTCCACGGCCGTGCGCCAAGAGCTAGCCGAATTTGTCCGACACCACGGCATTCAGGGCACATTGCGGATCGTTGAGATTTCCATTTCACGCCCGACTCTGTCCACCATTGCCCGTGAATTCGGCATCCCGTTGCGACCGGGACGACGAGCGCGGCAAGATGCTGGATGAAGCAATCATCGTTTGCTGACAGGACATACAGTGGGAAGCAGGCGAACGATTCGCGCGTTGGGGACCGCTTCGCAGGGTTTAAGAAACCAGTCGCTTCGGATTCCACGATGCTCTCACAGACCAACTTGCCGGACGGGATGGCATTTGAATTTGTCTTGCATCCAAGATGCCATCCCCCGTCTTTGCCCTGGCAATGTTAGTACCCATACCCCCCGTAGCTGTGGCTGCTACGATGGGATCCACCGTGGCCATGTCCGCCCTGACGGTACCCGCTACGATGGGATCCGCCGTGGCTATAACCGCCCTGTCCGTACCCACCGTGGTTGTAGCCACCTTGATGCGATCCACCGTGGCTGTACCCCCCATGACCATATCCGCCGTGGCTGTACCCGCCATGAATCGATCCGCCATGATTTGAACCGCTGTGAATCGATCCGCCGTGGCGATATCCCCCGCGGTCATATCCACCGTGGCTGTCTCCCCCGTGGCTATACCCACCATGACCATAGCCCTGAGCCTCGACAGAGTTCGACGCCCAACTCGCGCCGACGACCATCAAAGTGGTCCACATCGCTCGTTGCAAAATCCGTGACATTGTCTGCCCTTTCCTGAAACCACCAAGCCGTTCCCGCGGCCGACACATTGTTGACCGTCATCACAAGCAACAACGCAAACCGGGGGCCAGTCGTTCCAAGAATCAAGATTCGACTTGCCTTCGCTTGTCATCGGTACGATGACAAAAGGGTCTGCTCGCAATCCATAGCGGATGGCTTGATTCGCTGAAACGTCGGCAATTCGTGCGTGTTTGTATTCCAGACCCCGCTCCATCGCAGCCAAGCGATTGAAGCCACCTCGACGACCACCTGCCATGATCAATGGATTTTAATCACATTTCTGTCACGCCGATTCTGTCGTCCTTTAGACTGCGCCAAAAGTCGATGTGATCGGCTGTCGCTGATGTTTTACCATGAGCGCTCCAGTCGACGACGCGGAATGTCGGATCTCCCATTGTGGAGCGGTCGCGTTACTCTCCAGTGCAGAGACCGGTGTTGTTACTCGTGCATGCTTGGAATGCGCTTTGCACGGGAGATGTCTCCTCGCTACCCACGTCCGATTGGAGTTTGGGCGGCCGATCGAGAACCCGTTCACGGAAGGTTGAATCATGCTGGGTCTGCGTTTTTGTGTTGCATCGACACTTGCCTTCGGATGGCTGGTGACAGCGACGCATGTCGGTCTTGCGGAAGACGATCATCATCACCACCGCCGGGGAGTTGCCAAACATCGCATCGGGATTCAGATTTACAGCCCGACGGGCGTCCGTGTGACTGATCATCAAGATCAGTATCGATTCGTCGTCCCGTCGACTGGCCGATACGGTTCGTTCTACTCACATGACAATGCTCGCTATTACACGCCACCAGTTGCGCGCATCGTGGGACAACAGGCTCCGCCGGCCCCACGGCCTGTCGAACTCAAATTCGGCGGCTTCCAGAAGCACGCGGAGTTGGCTGAACGCTTGGAAACGCTGGCAAATCAGCTTTGTCTCGACCTGCATGCAAACTATCAGGACAATCCCGACTTCGATGAAGTCTACGGCCTGTCCTACAAATTGCTGCAAGCCGCCAAATATGTTCATGGCAAAGAGCACGCGGGCGATAAGGCTGCCATCCAGCAATCCGTGAACAGCATTGACGAAGCGTTCCATCATGTGCAGCGAGACATTCGCGACTGGCGGAGTGCGAATCGCCGTCAAGTGGGACCGATGAATCTGGCCGCAACGACCGAGGAATTTGAAGCGGTCCTTCACCACCTGATGTTCGACCTCGGGGTCAAGCCATCGCACGACGAGCAGGATGAAGAACCGCCCCTGCCTGAAGCTTCGGCTCCGCGTGAAGACGCCCCGCCGCCACGTCGGAGGTAGCCGTCCTTTGGCAAGAGCGCTGAGTGGGCATCAACCACCGAGCGCTTCAACCGAACAATGGGGTGAGAAACGGGGCACCGTTCTCACCCCATTTCGTTTTGAAAGCGTAGCAATAGGGCTAATAATAAGTGGCCCTGGCATCTGAACAATGGACGATGTCGGCGTTAGTGGCCCGTCGTGGACGCCTATCCGCACGCAGTAAATTTGTCCGCGCTGATCGGATGATTCCTAACGCCACACGTTGAATTCGCTGCTGTCGACGACATCAACTGCTTGAACCGCGCTTCATCCATTCCATCTTGCCGTGCTGCGGAGGTGTTCAGGCACGTTCTCGTCTTCAAACCCGTTCTTCCCCGTTTCGTGGCAAACGACCTTGGGGCTATGCCCGAGATGCGATCTGTAGGTGCGGCGGCTTCAAATGCCCGACTGGCCGCTCTCGTCCGATGACAGCGAATGGATGCTCAAGTGCGGCTTGCGCCATCCGCACACCCGATCACAGATATCGACACAATTTGGTTACATTCGTCCCGAGAAGTGACTCGGGTTCAAAAGCCGAAGAGCGATAAGCTGACAACAGTAACGGGCAGCATGTCAAACGCTTAATGGGATAGGACCTGAGCGATGGTCTGGTCTTTTAACCGTTGCTCAGTGACTTCGGGAGGGCTGGGTTTTCTGAGGTATGGCTCGCATCAAAGTGTCAGCGGCTGAGACTGTCCTTCCATCGGGGGGCACGCGACTTATCGAGTGTGGTGACAGCGACGGCGAATGCGGGTGCGGCGACTGCCCATAGGCGCACCATTCGTGGGCAGGAACCCTGGGGCGAGGATGCATGATTCGATTTACCAGCGGTACGAGGAATGGGAACTCAGCGCCCTTCTTGCAAAGTACTCCGATCTGCGAGTTCAACCGTCTGGTATGGGTAAGAGCGCTCGGCCCTTCTGGTGAGCGGTCTGGTTTTTTGTCTAACGGAGAATGGATTCATTCGCCATCGCCGCTCCATTCCGTCGAAGGCGAAAACGAGTTTTCAATATCTCGCTCAGAGCCCCGCCGAAAGCCGCCAACAAAGGCAAGGTTGAGCGACCGAAGACAGTTCCGTGAGCGATTCTGCCGGATGGCTCCCGCTTTCGCAGAAGTTCGCCATCGATCGGCAAGGTCTGTCAAAACGCCTTCTTTCGTCCGGCATCCATTGGGGACCCCCGGCGTGGCGAGCCCCAATGGATGCCAGACGACGAAGGCAGGTCAAGTGACCTCCGCAAACCAGTCCTTGAAATCAGTTTCGCGGGAAGTGCGTTTTTTTTGAGCACACATTTGGGGAGGCCATTCACAACGCTAGTCCTTAAACCAGTATACCCGGCGTGGTTTTGCCCGGACTCGGCGCGTCGTTGAGTGGGCGTATCGCGAGCGATCCGCTACGGCGGGCGTGGTGGCGCCGGTTAAGGGTTTGCAGCAGGTGAGCAGTTTCCATTC
>JBGSUN010000145.1:0-4628 GCA_041753475.1 Planctomycetaceae bacterium
GTCAACGGGCCGCGCGGCAACGAGGGGCGAGGTTTCATCATGATAGGACTGGCTTTGTACATCGGGGAAGCAAGGATGGGACGACGATCGGCGACCACTTGGCCCGTGGCAGGCGCTTCATCATCAACGACGGCAGGTGAAAGGCAACGATCGCAAAACAGCGAATTCAGGACGCAATCATCCTGGTTCGCGAAGACCAAAAACAATGCGGTTTATTCAGGCTTGGAGAGTTCACTGGGGATGACGCGTGGGGATTCACGATGGCGGGCGCTGCTGCGAGAGCAACGTCAGTCAAGGACATTCACAGGCGCCGCCAGCGATCCTTCGGCTGGGAACAAACCTTTGGAAACCTTAGACTCAATCAGCAGGAACACGAACGGGTCGATCGAATGAACCGGAACACACGGGGCGTTACGATTCGGATGTCAGTCACGGAATGTGATACGGGGCGGGAAGCAGAACGATACAGACAAATCAGGCAAGTCGGCTCCATTATGGAGCACAGTCCCCGGAAAAAACAACTCTCCCTTTCGTGATTTTTCACACAAATGGCCGATCCAGCGACTCATAAAAATTGCTGGATTTCATCCAACAAAGCGGCGGCTCCCTCAGCGATTTCTCCCGTATTGGCGATGACCACATCGGCTGCCTGACGCTTCTTTTCCAGCGACCACTGACTGGCTTCCCGGCGATGCAGCTCATCCAGACTCCAGCCGCGATTCGCCTGCACCCACGCAGCCCGGCGGACTTCTGGAGTGTCGATAAACACCACTGCCCGACAGACGTCCCGCCAACCGGCTTCGAGCAATAACGCCGCATCCAGAAAGACGACACGCACCAATTTCGGATCAACGAGACCCACCCGCCGGACAATTTCCTTGCGAATCAGCGGATGCAGGAGCGCATCCAGCTGATGGCGGGCTTTTCGATGTTCGGCACTCGCTCCGAAAACACGGGCGGCCAAAGCCGGACGGTGAACGGCTCCGGCGGAATTGAAAATCCCGTCGCCGAAGAGTTCGCGCAATCGCGATCGGACCTCGGGATCGCCGAGCAACTCGTGACCAATGCCATCGGCGTCCAGCACGACAGCGGGGTGATGCTCAGCGACCCACCGTGCCAGTGAACTCTTGCCGGAGCCCACGCCGCCGACGATCCCAACCAGGGGCACGGGAGAATTCATGAAGCACATCCTCGGGATGGGTCGTCAAATTCGCCGTCCATTGACGCTTGAGAGCAGGATTGTGGCGGGCAAGCTATCATACAACCATGAATGGGCAGAACGCGAATTGTTCTGGCAATCGGGACTATGCCCATGCGGTCACGGACACGGCTCGCAACGGAAAGTAAGGAAGGACAGCGGAATGCGGTCTTGCTGGTGTTACCCTTGGCACACGATCTTCGTGACCTTGGCGTTCGTCTCGACAGTCTTCGCCGCAGACCCGTTCCCCGCGGAGCTGACACGGTTCGCTCCCGTTGCTGAGACACCACAGTTCACCGGTGCTGGCGAAGGCCGCTGGGATGCCCGTATTCGGGAGCGCGGGGCGATTCTCCGCGACGGCGATGTCTGGAAGATATGGTACACGGGTTACGACGGTACCCGGCCGGGATTGAAGATGCTCGGCTACGCCACGTCTCCGGACGGTCTGCATTGGACGCGTGCTCCTCAAAACCCGCTCTACCGTGAGCACTGGGTTGAAGACGTCTGTGTAGTCAAACATCAAAACACCTATTTCATGTTCGCCGAGGGATTCCTCGACCAAGCTCATCTGCTGACATCAAACGACGGCATGGCATGGACGCGGCAAGGTCTGCTTGATCTCCGTTCGACACAGGGAACGCCGCTGGCGTTCGGACCCCTCGGAACACCCACGGCCTGGGTCGAGGGGGACACTTGGTTTTTGTTCTATGAACGTCGTGATGCAGGCGTCTGGCTGGCGACTTCGAAGGACATGAAGATTTGGACGAACGTGCAGGACGAACCGGTTCTGTCGCCGGGACCTGAACGTTACGACCGCGATCTCATTGCCATGAACCAGATTCTGAAGATCGGCGACGTTTATTACGCCGTGTATCATGGAGCCGCAAACGATCGAACACCGGCCCTGTGGGCCACCGGGTTGGCACGCTCGCGCGATCTGCGAAAGTGGGAGAAATACTCCGGCAATCCGCTGCGGCCCATCAGCGAGAACAAATCGAGCGGACAACTCTTCCCCATCTCCGGCGGATACCGCCTTTACACGGTGCATGATCGTGTTGAAGCACATGAAGCCCCGCGCGAAACGAAGTGACCGGGCATCCCCACCCGTGACGACGTCGCTGACTTCACCATTCGCAGCTTCGACTGTCATGACGAGGACCTCTCCGTCACGATGGCATCATCAGTGACCGACCATTTGATCGCACCATCGGCTACAGACCAGCATTCCAACCGGCCATCGATCCCGCCGACCAGCAGCGATTTCCCATCGGGGGTAAAGCAGAGTGCATTCACCCGGGATGCGGCCGATCCGAGCAGAATTGGTTCAGCCCCGGTTAACGATGGCTTCAACCAGACCTGCCCTTCTTCACCCGGGGTCGCGAGCCACTCCCCGTCCGGGCTCAACGCCGAGACGACGAGAAAACTGGGAGCCGAATGGCTGTATTGGAGTCGGTCAGACTTCCAGTCCCAATGGACACACACCCCGCTGGAATTGAACGCGACAATTGTGTCGCCGCGCCTCGACCAGCAGGCAAAACCGCCGCCACTGAGAGCGCTGGGCTGGGACCGTAGCAGTTCCATCGACTCGCCGTGATAGATCTGCAAGCGACCATTTCCCAGAACAACCAACAGGTGCCGACCATCCGGCGACCAGGCCAGCCGCGATGCCGGACATTCCAGTTCTCTTTCCTGACACTTTGTGCCCGTCGCTGCCGACCAGATGGCCAGGTTGCGATCACAGGTTGCCGCGACCAGGTGATTGGAAGGGGATGAGGCAATGACACCAGCATTGAGATCGACCTTCATGAGCAGCGTCGGCGCGTCGAAAGCATCTATCGGCTGAAGCATGACTCCCTGCTCCGAGACATAGACAGCCGCATTTGCTACTGCTGCGGTGACATGCAGCTCACTTTTATAACCAGGAGCAATCTCTCGGCTAATAAGAACTTCCCCAGAGGCGATATCCACTAGCTGCAATACCGCAGGATAGCGTACGATCCAAGCTTGCTTTCCATCATCCGACAACGTGATGCTGCGCACACACTTATGACGAATGATCCTGGCAATTTCCGCGCGCGCCGGATCGGCCGTCTGTTCGAATTCATCTAATGGAGCCAACACGGCTAACACCATGAGCAGCCCTGTCGTCAGTACGAGAAACTGAACCGCCGGCATGGCCGCGATCCACCTCGAAAACGGCTCTTGCCCTGGCCAGGAACGTCGAAACGGCGTTGACATGGAAACCTCGACTTTCTGCCAAGAGTGTCGAGATGCCCCCCGCTTTCACGCAAGAATTTACAAATCTCAACAACGATAATACTATATGCATAAGAAAACATGGCACGCAGGAGATCACCACAGCGCATAGAAACAGATCTTATTGGCGCCACATTCGAAACAATCAATGACGACTGTTAATGAATAGCGTGCGAGACAGAACTGATTGCGATACACATACAAAATAGTTGCGTAACAAGCGGCGCTGACTCAACTCGCGCGACTTTACCTACGTGTAACACACGAATTACCGCTAACACGGTGAACGGTGAATTACATGCAGATCTCTCAAAGTAAATCACAAGATCGGTGTTGATGAAGAGTCGGCATAAGGAACCGCCGACGGTTCGGGTGAAGTCGCCTTGGGAAAATCTCTGGTTGGCAACACAAGCGGCAGTGGCTTTGCATCCACCACCTGCGAGTCGGCTTGAAGGCTCCATTCGATGGTGCCGTCAGCGATCAACCAGCGTTCCAACCGCCCCTCCATTCCCCCGACCAGCAGCGACTGTCCGTCGGCCGTAAAACAGAGGGCATTGATGAGTGACGGTGAGGAACCCAGACACCGCGGCTCCCCAGCGTTCGTTGTCGAGATCAGCCAGATTTGATCTTCGAGATCGGGACAGGCGACCCATTCACCATCGGGTGACAGCGCAGCGACACGCAGGAAGGAGTTCGTCGGCTCGATCGTCTTGATCTCATTTTGTCGAATGTTCCAGACGGTGATCGCTCCCTCTCCGGAGCAGACCGCCACGTGGGATCCATGATTTCCCCAGAGAATTTGGTGGCCTTTGAGGTGGGGTGTCTGCTGCGCGAGCACCAAGGTCCGCGTTGCTTCATCGTAAAGTTGCAGACCTCCATTGGCCAACAAGACCAACAGTAAACTGCCGTCATTCGACCACTGCAGGTCCCGAATCGCCGCGCCGACGGCAACGGTCTGAACGGAGGACAGGTCATCAATCCGACAGAATTCCAGTTTGGTCTCATGGGCCATAACCATCCCGTTGCGGGCAGGGTTAACAGCGTGTGGATTTATTCACCTTGGCCTCCTCCGAGCGTGAGGTGATTGTTAAAGTGACCAGGCGACAGTCGCGGGTGCGGTTTGGCGTTGGGGATGCGGGAGTGGTGGGATGGCGATGGGGCGGCGGAAGACGGA
>JBGSUN010000146.1:0-12500 GCA_041753475.1 Planctomycetaceae bacterium
GCCCACACCCTGAGCGGCCAGCGCGACCGCCTCGCGTCGCACCCGCTCTAACTCCTGAGGACTTCCCTGTCGTCGCATGGCAGAACATCTAACGCTTCCCCGCGTCGACGTCTATATCATCCTGAGAGTCAATAAATCCCCTCAGACCCCGCGCCGCCATTTTCAACCGGACTTAACAGCCGTCACACCGAGGGCGGTGGCGAGGTGTGTCTTGCCGGTGCCGCTGTTGCCGACCAGTTCCAGACGATCTCGAACGGACCGAGATCGATCTCGGCCATCCCCTCGGGTTCTTGCATTCCGTTATCACTGCAGCGATGTTCGGCATTCGCCACTCACTGACAGCCTGGCCAAGTGGGCAGGCCTGTTATCGCGCAGTTTTGAACTTCTGCGTCTGCAGACAATGATTGACCTGGGAATGCGTTTCGGTGAAACCGAGCACATTCTTAATCACTTCGTACCGGCGATCCGTTGCCACCATCTGAAACCGTTCCGCTATCGAGCGGAGTTTCTGCCAATCATCATCAGTTTGCGGTGCTGTCGGTGGAACTGCGAGATAGGCCGTCCATGCCCCGCTCGGGTCGAGACGAGTGAGGGCCCGACGCAACTGGTGATCGGCAATCAGAAGCTCTTGGTAGGCCTGCTCACGCTCGGCCGCAGCGAAGCCCTCGATGATGGGGGGCGTCGCTTCTACCAACTGACCATCTTCGTGAATTACTCCCCGGACGACCGTAGGGTCCACATGAAGTTGGATGTGACTCGTCAAAGTTGTGGGCGAGAGGCGAAAGTCGAGGTTCAGTTCGCGCAGCCAAGCCAGGAAGGGAAGTCGATAGCCGACAGGCACAGCCGTTTCATCATATCGGCTGAGAGTTCCCCAGGCGGTGCTCACGAGTTGTGTCTTTGCCCCGTCACCGCGAAGTTCGTATTTGCCCCCGAGTGGGCAACTCAGTTCGCCTCCCGCGAGTTGTTCAATCCGGTTACGTGCCGTCACAAGTTCCAGCTTTGTGGTCTGCATAAAGCGACTGAGCCAAGCCACATTCTCTGCGGAGATGCGTCGGCCTGTCTCCCACGAGTAGGCGTGCAGGTATGGTCCGACTTTCGACTCGTTAACGTTGCGAACGTGAAATTGGATCTGAGATGGGACTGCGGCTTGGTCGGTACATAGGTCTCGCGGCAGCTCCTGACGGAGCGCGCGATCTTGAGCCAGCATTGTCCACTCCCCCGCCGTCTCGGTCCGCAGAAACATCGACACATCATTGAGATGGGGTAGAGCTTCGAGAGTCCAAGCGAATGCACGACGGCGTACTTCACCAGGGAAGTGAATCGCCGCATGCACGACATCGAGCCACACCGGATGCGAGGGCTGCGGTTCGGGAGTCGACTCCGGCAACATTTTCGACGAACGGATCTCGCGAGACTGGAGACTCTTTGTGAATTCTCCCAGCAACATAAGGCCGCTGGTCCCAGCCGGAGTTACGGCTGCGTAGGACCGCCAATTGGCAAACGAACGGTCCTGGAATACCCCTTCTTTGACGATCCGACCGTTCTCGACTCGGAACGGGACTGTCGCATCGCGTAATCCAACACAGACTCCGAATCTCTTTTCGGCCTGAAGTTGCGCCGTGAGTGTCAGCACATCGTCTGGCGGCGCCTGGACGAACTCATTCGACACCGGGGCCAGATGCCGTGACAGAAATGCGTAAGCATTCCGTGCATAGGGAGTGACCATGATTTCGAGATTGACCCGCTCGTCGTGGGGATCTGCGGTCGGTTGACGTTGCAACGCAACCAGGACCGGGTCCATCGCCTGCCACTCACGGAGGTACTGTTGGGTGAATTTGGCATACGCCCACACTTCCATTTGGGTGGCTTTATTCACTTCGACGTCGTCGATCGGCAGGAAAGTTCCCATCCTTCCCCGGAGTGAATCAATGAGGGTTCCCTCAAAAGTCCAAACTGGAGACGAACCATCCGCCCGCTTGCCGAATTCGGGTGACAGTAATTGATTCTGAACGAGATCCTCGATGGAAGTGACCTCTAGCCCCTCAGCCGCAGCAATCAGTCGAGCGAGATTCAACTGACGGAGTTCGGACGCAGCCCGTCGCCGCCGCGAGACCTCAATTCGCGTGGCCGGACTCGTCGTCTTACGGAAGAAGGGGTCGGACAGATAGAGAAAGGAAGTCAGGTCAAGTGAAGAGGAAATCTTTGAACGGGCGTAGCGGAACTCAGCGAGACTTGCCAGGTTTCCTCCTTGATGGCATGACAGGAACCGCTCGACCAGCCATCGAGAGTTCGTGACGAGATGGCAATTGCCTTTCGCAACATAAAATGACCGAATCGTGTTGTCCGGAGTCTCGTAGAGCGAGATTTCCTTTCCGTTGATCATCACGGTGTGTTGCACAGCCGCTCCGGACTTGCCAACCGCGTTCCGCATGTGATCCAGAATCGACCGAACGCGCGCCGGGTTATTCGCGAGCATCAGCACTCCCACAGCGGCTCCTTCGGCGAAATAGGTGTCGCCTCCCACGAGCGCAAAATCATCGAGAGATTCATCGAGCTGCAGCTTTAATGCCAGTGAAGGATCAAGGCCGAGTTGACGCTCGAGGCGCTCCCGAACTCGACCATCCACAACGGGAGTCGCGACCATCTCGTCCAGATTTCCGCCCCATCCCATGATGAAGCCCCGCAACCAAAGATAGTTCTCCAGTGATCGGCAGCGCAGATAGAAACACTCCTGAGGCACATAAGAGGCGAGCGGCTCGATCTTGGCTTTGGCAGGAGCCTCGTGAGGGATCGCGACCGCTCGCACTTGCAGCGGTCGCGGCAGCGGATGCACAGCCGGGCCATCGCTCTCGATCGCGGGCGATGGATCCTTCATCATGGCCAACCGAACGGATTCAAATCCAAACAGCATGGCAAGGCTGCGTTCAAACTGCCGTTCGAGATCGCTGGATTTGCTACTGCGAGAGATCTGCGCCGGAACGTCCAGGTTGAGTTGTCGGCCCAGAATGGTCGCGATCTCATGCCCCAGGCTGCTGAGTTCTTCAGACGGCCCCTCAATGAGTTGACCGGTGTAAGTGGTCCACCAATCCCCAAGTAGGGCTTGATGAGCCGCTTTGCCTTCATCAAGGCTCGCGACATGTCCTTCAACAAAGACGCCGGTCGATGCCCCCACATTGATGACAAGAGCATCAGTTCCACGAAACAGAAATCGAACGATCAGCTCGCGGCCTTCTTCGCTGGGGCGAACTGCATAGCAGGGAAACAGCAAGCGATCATTGACTTCCCGAACGACAACGGGCTGATCGGCGTGCCATTCGGGCTCGTTTCCGAGTGGAATCGTTAACTGCGCAACGCCATAGGGTTCGCCGAGGATGGCATCCGATCGAATGATCCGTGGGATCGGCGGCGGCGTAGGAATGTCCTCAACGACTTTCTGGACAGCAACCTGCGGTCGAGGTTCGGCGGCGGCGTGGTTTGATCGTTGCGGCCCCGCAGGCTTGATTTCAACCGGATCGTTCTCTTGCGTGGACGCGCGTGGCTCCGTTGACGAGGCCAGCGAAATCAGCCCCATCGTCAAACCAGCCATGACGACAATCCAGGTCCCACAAAGTCTCGGGAAAAAATCCCGCTGACGGGAGCGGACTGCACGGGTTCCAATCGACGCGATAACGGGTACGGACATGGACAGGCTCCTCACGTCACCAGCCGCTTGGGAGATGTGCTCGGCAATTCGGCCGACGTCAATGACTCCTATTTGAGGCACCAACCGGGTCGTGATCGGGCGCGCAAAATCGAGCATCGATTGAATTCTTCGACGGTGCGCCCAGGAACGGTGGTAGTTCTACTCATTCCTCTTCCCCGTGAGCGAGTTGCCTTTCCCGGTGCGTGCTTGGATGATCAGCGTACGAACTTCCCTCGCTGGCATTCGATAGCGATCCATCCCGGAACAATTTATGTCGGCGTTCGTTTTTTCTCGCCCTGTTGCTGCCTGAAAGGTGCCTTCTGCTGTGGCGAAAGCACACAAATCGGCGAACTTAAAGAGCCATCTGTCGTGGGGAAACGTTCAGATCAAGAGCAACGTCCGGCTCAGTTTTGGCATGACCACCGATCGCGAGGCCCGGCCATGACCGCTCCTGAGCGTCCAGAATGGTCGGAAATCGAGCGGTATCGCCGCTATCTGACGTTGCTCGCCGAAGCCGAGTTGGATCCTCGACTGCGGGTGAAAGAGTCGCCTTCCGACATCGTGCAACAATCCCTGCTTGAAGCCCACCGCAGCCTGGCAGACTTCCGGGGACAGTCGGAGGCGGAACTGGTTGGCTGGCTCAAAACCATTCTCGCACGCAATCTGCTGAATGTGGCCCGGCATTTTCGCACGGCCAAGCGTGACATTCGGCTCGAACAAAAACTGATGGCACGATTGGATCAGTCTTCCGCGCGACTGGACCAACTGCTGCCGGACAAACAGAGCTCACCCAGCCAGCGGGCCGAGCAGAATGAACGGGTGGCCGCACTCACGGAAGCTTTTGCCTCGCTTCTGGAACAAGAGCGAACAGCGATCATGCTCAAACATTTTCAGGACTGGTCGCTGAAAGAAATCGGAGAGCATCTCGGTCGCCCGACAGACGCCGTCGCCGGCTTGCTGAAGCGCGGCCTGAAGAAGCTGCGGGCCCACCTCCAGGATCTGGAATGAACGACATGCCAGAATCGACCGGCAGCCAGTCTGAGCGCGAGCGGCAGGTCAATGCCGTCATCGCGAAGTATTACGAGGCCGTCGAGCAGGGCGACCGTCCCGATCCCACGGCATTTGTGGCCGCACATCCGGAGTATGCGGCCGAGCTGAAAGAGTTCCTGGCGGACGTCGTGCTTTTAAACGAAGTCGTTCGGCCCTCGGCGTCAAATCTGGCGGCCACACAGATCCCGCTGATCCCCGCCGCTGCTGCGGCCGGGCTGGTGATTCGTTATTTCGGTGAGTACGAATTGCTCGAACAGTTGGGCTCCGGCGGAATGGGGGTCGTGTACAAGGCCCGCCAGTCGAAGCTTAAAAGAATCGTGGCGCTGAAGCTCATCAAAGCGGGAGAACTGGCGAATCCGCAGGATTTGCAGCGATTTCAAGCGGAAGCCCAGGCAGCCGCCCGGCTGTCACATCCGGGGATCGTGCCGGTTCATGAAGTGGGCGTCTTCCAGGGGCAGCACTTCTACACGATGGATTACGTCGCCGGTGCGAACCTTTCGCAGTTGCACCGCGATGAACCGGTGCCCTCGCGACGTGCTGCAGAATTGATTCAGCAACTGGCCGAAGCGATCGACTACGCTCATCAGCAAGGCGTGGTACATCGCGATCTGAAGCCGGCGAACATCCTGCTGACGGCAGAAGGGACGCCGCGAATCACGGACTTCGGGCTCGCCAAGCTCCTGCGAACGGATGATGACTCGCAGGCCGTGACATTGACCGAGACCGGCCAGATTCTGGGAACGGCGGGCTATATGTCGCCGGAGCAAGCCGGGGGGAAAACACGACTCGTGGGACCGGCGGCCGACATCTACGCCCTCGGGGCCGTGCTGTATGCACTGTTGACGAGCCGGGCGCCGTTCGTCGGGGAATCGGTGTCCCATACGATCATGCAGGTGCTCCACAAGGAGCCGGTTTCCCCCCGGGTGCTCAACCCCGGCGTCCCGCGCGACCTGGAAACCATCTGCCTGAAATGCCTGGAAAAAGAACCCTACAAGCGCTACGGCACCGCACAGCTTCTGGCGGAGGACCTCGGACGATTCCTCGCCGGTCGGCCCGTGGAAGCCCGCCCCATCAGTCCACTTGGTCGCGGTTGGCGGTGGTGCCGACGAAACCCGGTCGTAGCCGGACTCATGACAACGGTGGCGGCGAGCTTGCTGCTCGGGACCGCAGTGTCGTTGTACTTTGCGGATCAGGCACAAAGAAACGCGAACGCAAATCTTCAACTCGCGATGGATGAAAGCAGCGCGCGTCAACTCGCCGACGAGCGAAAAGAAGAAGCCGATCGTCTGGCCGACTTAGCGGAAACACGGCGGAAGGAAGCCGAGCACAGTGCAGAGTTGGCTGAAAGGCGTCGCCAACAGGCCGAGGAAGAGGCGCGACTGACCAAACGAAGGCTCTATTGCGCTGACATGATAGCGGCACAACAAGCTCGGGAAAATGGTCGGATTGCTGCGGCTCTCTCGCTGCTAAATCGACATCTCCCTAAGGAAGGTGAAGCGGATCTGCGGTCGTTTGAGTGGCACTACTTGCTTCAACGATGTCATGGCGAATTCTTGAAGTTCGACACTGCTGGCTTGACGCACGCCATCTGCTCCGATGGAACTATCGTTGCCACAAGTCAGCGTGATGGGACGATCGTTCTCTGGGATGCAGTCACCGGCGGTGAGGTGCGCCGGCTCTCCGGACACACTGCAGACCTGACATTCCTCTCTTTTAGCAATGATGGCACCCGACTGGTATCAGTCGCTGGCGATCAGACATTGAGAGTTTGGAACACCGTGTCAGGGCTCGAGCTATTGAAGCTCCCGGACAATTCAAAGGTCGTGCGCGCTGTGGAATTTAGCCCCGACAATCGCTTGATTGCCTATCGAAACCAGGAAGAGCATGTCATTAAAGTCTGGGACTGCACATCTGGCAAAATGGTGGCGATGTTCCCTGGTGGAATTCAATTTGCTTTTTGCCCTGATGGTCGCCAGATAGCCTCGGTAAATACGAATCAAGTGGTCGTTTGGGACATGGAATTGAATAAAACCGTCCGTCAGGTCAAACTCGGCGGGACTTTAGTGATTGACATGCAATTTCACGAAAACAGAATAAAAATCGCGACCTCCGCGAAGGAAGGAACCGTCCTGCTTTGGGATGAAGCCGGCCGGTTAATTCAGACTTTGAAAGGTCACACAAGTCACGTAATCGATTTAGCATACAACCCTGACGCAACTCAGATATACACTTTGAGCGCCGACGATTCCGTGCGAATTTGGGACGTGTCCTCAGGTGTTGAACTCCGTAGGATTGATCTTCCAGCGAAAGCGGCTGAAATCGCTGTTAATTTCGACGGAACGCGGATTGTGTCTGCTGGCAAATACCCGCGGGGATATGACCAGTGGATGCGGGTCTGGGACACTTGGGCTGATTTTGACCCCCATGATTTGCGACATGACAGCCCGTATGTCTTTAGTGCGGAGTTCAGCCCTGATGGCTCAAAGATTGCTGCATCCGGCGGCGAACTTCCTCCTTGGGCGGCTCTCTGGGACGTTGAGTCCGGTCGCGTCATACGCATGACGGGGCATGAACTGCCACAAGGGAAGGCACGCTTGGCCATCAGCCCAAATGGCGATCAGATCGCCTTGGCCACCGTCAAATATATATACCTTTTAGATATGGACAATATGAGTTTAGGATTCGACGTCTTAAAAGCTACATTGAAAATCCCGTGGAATCCGGGCCAACACGATTACAATAATGGATACTTTGCATTTTACCCCGATGGTAATCAGATTGCGGGATGTATGGAGCTCGAAGGGAAAGCTCGCGCCATCAAGACCTGGAATTCCCGCACGGGTAAAGAATTGCTGACATTTAATGGCACCGCTCCAATCGCGATCTCGCCAGATGGCACGCAGATCGCCACCCAACGCGCGCGCGGCCAGATTACCATCTGGGACTCGCGCACGGGACGTGAGCGACGCACTTTTCTTGGGCACTCACGTGGAATTGCCAGTCTGAAGTACAGCCTCGACGGACGATTATTGGGCTCGGCAAGCGGGGACAAGACAGCGAAGGTGTGGGATCCTAACACGGGAAAGGAACTTCAATCGTTCAGCGGCCACTTGTCTGGGGTCCACGATGTGGCATTTACTCCGGACGGGCAGCGTCTCGCCGCAGCCTACTATGACGGAGTTGTAAAAGTGTGGGATGTAGAAACTGGCGCTCAGGCGTTAACTTTGCACGGAACGACAACGGGGGCTAATAGCCTTGCATTCAACAAAGATGGGACACGACTAGCCTCTTCACATGCCGGCGGAACTGTCAAACTCTGGGAGGCCGTTCCTCGCAGTCCGTTGCCAGGAGCATTCTCCGCGACCGCAACTTTGGCCAGTCGGCGAATCAGCGGGCCTGGGCCTGGTCTTCAGTCGGTTGTGCACTCGCCAAGTGGCCAATACGCGCTCACGGGTGGAAGCGATCAGATTGTCACGCTATGGGAACTGCCGACGCAGAAAAAGCTTCGCGAGTACGTTGGCCATAGTGGAAAGATTACGGGTGTTGCGGTTTCTCTGAATGGTATGCTTGTTGCGACTTGCAGTGATGACAAGTCCGTCCGAATCTGGGATTTTGAAAGTGCGAAAGAATTGCATCGCTTTGACTCCGAAGACGGTTTCTCTAGCGTCGGGTTATCCAGGGACGGCCAATCGGTATTCGCCACAAACATGGATTGCAAAGTACGGATCTGGAAGCTTCTCGATGGCGCGCTTTCTCTGGAAGTCGCCTTTGAATCTCCAACATTAGACATTGCTGAATGTTTCGAAAGAGGCAATTTCGTCATTGGGACCGCCGCCGGGATCGTCTGCCAGATGCGAGATGAACGTGTATTCGAGTTCGATCGTTCTCATGTGCATTCGGCACAATCCATTTGTGTCATGGAAACCCGGAAACATAAATTCAGCCTGCTTTCCGGCAGCCTGGACCACACCATCCGGTTTCGAAATTCGTGGGAGAATTCTGGCCGGACTTACCGCGGGCACATTGGCGGTGTCAACGCGGTCCGCCCACTTCCTGACGGTCGACGATTTATCTCCGGGAGTGCTGACCGCACGCTCCGACTCTGGAATCTGGAGTCTGGACAAGAGTTAGCACGCGGTACCACGGGGAGTGTCGTCCACGGAGTGAGCGTTGCACCAGATGGCAATTCCTGCCTGACGGCCTGCGCCGATGGCACTCTCCTCCAGTGGGACCTGTCATCCGTAGAGTCCCATCTGCGATCGCTGCCGAAACCTGACCCTAACAATGCGGAACATCAGAAGCGGCTGAAGTACACCGAAATACCGCTGGCGAAGCCGTTCACTTCAGTGTTCTCTGATCTTACGCCGGAAGAGTTCCAATTGACTTTCGACGCGGCCGTTAAGCGTGGTTTGAGGCCCTCGAAGCGGACGATCTCCGTGAAAGACGGAGTCGTTCTACACAGTGGTGAGTTTATCCCCAGCGAAAATAAGCGATGGGAATCACGCTCTGGGCAGACCAAAGTTTCGCATGAGCAAACTCATGCGAAACTCACCGCGGAGGGACTGGTGTTGGAGTGGCATGCCTCAGTGACGCTCAATGGCCAGGAAATTCATGCCGCCGTCTGGGTTTCGAAATAGCGGCTCTAGCGTTCGGTGCTGCCGGCAGTGATTGAAGGGGCGACGGTGCGCCGATTTGATCTCCTCGTTCCTGGCGGTGCTCACGCCTCGCTTGAACGCGACCAATTAGGCTGATTCTCCGGTCTGTGATGGGGCGATTTCTCCTCTTCGGCCCGCATTCCGGATTCGAACTGAATTTTTGCGCCCGAGAAACGCCGGAACCGTGCCTTCAACATCACGGCGTCCGGCTCAGTCCCGGTCCCAATCGGATTCTCACCCTCATCACAGGAATTCATGAATGATGCAGCATGCACTCTGGCTCGCGACAATGCTCATGTTGTTTACAGGCCTCAAGCCCTGCGAAGCCGTTGACATCCGGCTGACTTCGGCGACAACCAAGGACTCGTCGTACATCCGATTTGCATACGAAGTGGTTGCCGGACCGTTGATGTCCGCGACCGTTCCCGTGCGCGTCTACCGCTCGGCCGATGCCACCTTTGAACCGCTCGTCGATACCTTGCTCGTCGAGGGCATGCTGAAGGGATTGGCCACGGGCGAGCATGCTCAAGATCTGGTCATTCCCGCTTCCGGCCTCGCTCTCTCACCGGCACAACCCTATTTCTTCGTCGTTGTTGATCTCCCGACTGCCGACAACCCTCAAGGCGTCGTCTTGGAAAGCAACGAGGACAACAACGCGACGATGTTTCGCAAATACTCACTCGCGGTCATCGTGCATGGCCTTACGTTCTATGATGTTCCGCCCGCATGGGTAGATTTAATGGCAACCGCGCTCATCGAAGAGGGTTACGACGCCGTGCTTCCCGCTGACTGGGCCGTCATCAGCCATGCGATTCGTACGGGCGTTCCACAGGAGTTTGGAGCGACACTGGTGGACGATGTGCTGGATCGCATCGCGGAGATGGAACTCGGTCCGCAGGATCGCGTCGACGTTCACTGGATCGGCCATAGCCGCGGAATGGTGGTCGTGAGTCAGTCGCTGCTGGTTTGGTCGCAGACGACCAATCTGCCGGCCACCGTGTCTGGCGGGTGGGTGAAAGTTACGGCACTCGATCCCCACCCCGCCAAAAACCGCCCTGCGAAACTGATGAGCGTGAACCATCTCAATCCCCTGGGACCGCTTCTGGCTTTCGGAACGGGACTTTTCCAGGCGATCGCAAACGACCCCGATGTCGTTTTGCCCACAGCCCTGATCGACGAGTCGGAACTCTTCTTCCAGCGGGCCGAGTGGTACATCCTCTCTCCTCAGGAAGTTTATTTTGACTATCTGGCAAACTACTGGGGAGAAGCGCCGCTCCCGGGTTTTGCGTTGGACAAGACGTTCAACATCACCCAGCCGCGTCTCAGCCACTTTGAAGTTCCCAACTTCTATATCGACGTGGTACTGCGCGCCGGTCAGAGCCAACCATCCCAAATCAATCTGGTTCGCAAATCCAAAAAGTAATCCTCGCGCGGTTCAGCGAATGAGCCGTGGTCACCCATCGCGGGCCGTGCGAATCACGCCGGTCTTCGCGTGGTGTAGGCCCGGGGGTCCTCCCTGTGCTCTCGATGTTGCTGGGACTGCTCCCACAGTCTTTTCTGGACCACGTCCACGTTCATCGGGAACCCTCCCGATTGATATACCCTTCCGCGGTCCAGAACGAAACGTCCTGCCCCCCTTCGCCATATGGTCGGCTTTCCCGACCTCGGACTACTACGAAGGCTCCGCCACTCATCCGCCTCATCGGTGAAGCCTGCTGTCACTGGGCGCTGAAACAGTACCAGTGAAGGGCGCTTGAAACGGTACCAGTTGAGACAAAGGGGCTTTTGTTTTCCAGTGGCGTGTTTCTGTTCGAAGAAACGTGCCACTGGGATGACGATGGCCAATCAACTGAGTATGGACAAGACCTTGTCGATCAAGGCGTTGCGCGATCGCGGAATGTCCGAGCGGGCGATCTCTGAGTCTCTGGGCGTCTCGAGGAACGCAGTTCGGCGTCATTTGGCGGGGGATTCGTCAAACGATACCAAAGCGCCCACCGGGTCTGAGGCTCCGAACGATACCAAGGCGCCCACCGGCTCCGTGGAGGTTTCGGAGGCGGTTGCGGCGCCTGTTTCGCGGAGCCGTTGCGAACGATTTCGCCGGGTGATTCTGTCGAAGCTGGAGCAGGGTCTGGACAGCCAGCGGATTCATCAGGATCTCGTGGAAGAATACGGCTTTGACGAGAAGTACTGGTCCGTTCGGCGATTTGTGAAGAGCCTTGGCGTGTCATCCGCATTGCCGTTTCGTCGGATCGAGACGGAACCTGGTTGGGAACTGCAGGCCGATTTCGGCGCGGGTCGTCCGTGCCGGGATCACACGGGATCAGAACGGAGAATCCATCTGTCACCCTCACGGCGAAGTTTGTACTCGCCAACCAACCGATGGTCGTCGCCGAACAGGCTACGTTTTCGAGCGATCAATTGTTTGACAAACGCTGCCAGCCCTGGTTCATGGGCGGAGTGCTTCTTCACCGAGTCGATGAACTGCGTGTTTCCTGCGGCGTCCTCAAAGACAACCGCATTCCAGATCGTGAACGCCAACTGGAGCGACTGTTCCATCTGAGCGGCAGTCGCCCGCGGACCGTGGGCGTCGATCAGCGGATCTGCGAATTCAAGGAACGTTTCGGAGATCTTTCGGTCAGGGAAAGCCGGGTTCTTTTCACTTGGTGCCACGATGAGTCCTTTGAATCCGGAGACGTGCTCACGAACTGCTTCGTTCTTTTGTTGGCCTAACGATCCTCGCGCATGCTCTTGGCCGTGCAGCGGTCGCACCGATAGCCGCCACTACCGAATGAATAGCCGCCGTCGCCCAACACGATGATCTTGCCGCAATCGGCGCACTTCGTCGGCCGGAGGGTCAGGCAGGACATCGAAGTTGTACTCGTTCGTCCCGTAGTGCACGTACATCTCGGTTTCAAAGCCTTCCCGACACTTCAGGCAATCTTTCCAATCGCTGGCGTGCCCTTCATTGAAATGCTAGCAGCGTGTGGATTTATTCACCTTGGCCTCCTCCGAGCGTGAGGTGATTGTTAAAGTGACCAGGCGACAGTCGCGGGTGCGGTTTGGCGTTGGGGATGCGGGAGTGGTGGGATGGCGATGGGGCGGCGGAAGACGGA
>JBGSUN010000147.1:0-14534 GCA_041753475.1 Planctomycetaceae bacterium
GCGTGCCCACACCCTGAGCGGCCAGCGCGACCGCCTCGCGTCGCACCCGCTCTAACTCCTGAGGACTTCCCTGTCGTCGCATGGCAGAACATCTAACGCTTCCCCGCGTCGACGTCTATATCATCCTGAGAGTCAATAAGACGGCGGCGGGAGCGGGCCCACTTCCATACCGCAGATCAAGCCAGACTCGATCATGAAGCGGTGCCCGACGTGTCCATCGGCGACGATGACCCCCGCCATATCGCGCACGACTTGATGCACATCGACCAGAATCCGACCGTCCGCCTCCGGGTGAAAGGAGACTGGCTCAACGTGCGGGTTAATCTCGGACCACTGCTCCGTCCAGTAGGCCCGAACCTCCTGATGCCCGCGGGCGAAACCCCCTTTGAACGCTTTCGGCCAAGTCACGTCCGCGGCCATGGTAGCAAGGGCAGCGTCAATGTCGCGCGCATTGAAGGCGGCATAGGCCGCACGGAGCAGTTCGATGTCAGGCGATGATTGATCGGGCATGAAGGGTTCCGAGGACACGTTTCCGAATCAAACGAAAACTGAGACCGTGAGTGCCACTGCTTTGTACTCGAAGCCGTGTCTTCGAGCGCTTCCTGAATCGTCCGAAAACACGGCTTCGAGTACAAAGCAGTGGCACATCCACGTTGAAGTGATTCAAGTAGGGCCACCCTACATCTATCACTTTCTGAAATACAGACGCGAATTTTTAGAAATGCGATCTTTGCCCTCGACCTTTGTGCCGCGCTGAAGGGAAATGACGGAGGCGTTGTCGACGGACCGGATTTGAACCGGCCCTTCGCAATGCCCTATCTCCATACTTGAGGCGTTGTCCACACTCTTGATCACGACGCCACCCTCTCCGATCTGTAGGTTTGTCAGATCAAGACCAGAATGCGTATCGACGTATCTGACGATTACTTTTTTCGCGCGACCGCGGATTTCCAAGTAGCTGTATTCGACAGTGATGATCAACACGCCATCGGGATTGTCGTATGTCCCTTTGATCTGCGATCCCCCACGCGGTCCCCGAACGCGAACATAACAATCGTCACCTTGGAATACTTCGTTAGAGAGACCAACGGCCTCCTGCACTCCAAACCCGTAGCTGAACTCGTCTGCCCTTGCCGTCGATAGCGACAGGACACAGCCAGCCAAGACGCAAGCCATCATCTTGTGATGCAGCATGGGGAACATCCCTTCCCGTGACGAGTCTGGAACAGCCGAACAAGCAGCGACCGCACTTTGTGCCGCTGAGCCTCAATCAACGAACTGTAATGGGTCGCAGAATTCGGCAATAGTCCATTTGTTGCACCACGGGTGCTGGGTGCCACGGGCGGCTTGACCGCCCGTGCGATTTGCAGATCGTGCTCAATCGAATCGAGCGATGGCAACGCCGGATCGACGCAACGAGATAATACGGTCAATGTCCGCGACAGTCCAACGGCGATGATTACGACGGCGGGTGGCTGGTGTCGGAGTCCGCGACGACCCAGAATGATGTCCACGCTGTTCTCTGGGGCGGCGCAGACTTCGCCCCAGCCACCCGTGGACTTTTTTTTCTAGCCTCTCGTGAACCCAGACGCTGCGGACAGCGTCTGGGTCAACATCCTGAGATATTATTGTCTAGCCGATTCGTAGGGACAACAGAATGAGCAATTCGCCGACATCAGAAGTTGTAATGAATCTCATTATCGATAAGCGGCTCGATAGCTATACGCAGTTTTTTGACCATGAAGTAGGTCGAAAATTCACCACTTTAACGAATGGGACGAAGCTCGATGAGACAGCGGGCATTCTCTGCGGGACGTGGAAAGCCGCGTCAAACACGATGAGACTCCCGTGGCTTGCGGTTAACAGTATCGAGAACGTGGGGCTTGGTGCGGCTATCGACACAACTTCGAGACGGTCATTTCTGGAATACTTGCCCACGCACCTGAGAAACAAGCTCCAAATCCCGATGGCATTAGGAATTCAAATCGATGCTGAGATTCATCGAGCCATTTATGCTTACCGGATAGCTGAAGAGGAAACAAAAAGAACATTCAATAGCGACCTTATTTGGAATTCTTTTTTGGATTTCAAGAAGGACGATGGTTCTCCAGTGGTTGAGTTTCCGATGGCGGTATGGGGGTCGCAACAAATTGGGTTCGGCGCGACATACCACGCCTACGAAAATTTCCTACGAGCGGTGCTTGTAAAGCTGTCGGGCAACCTTGGCTATCGAATCAAATATGACGGGAAAATTCAGAAGGACGTTGCAAACCTTCTCGACAAGAGCATTAGCGACCAGTGTATCGACGATCCCAAAATCAAGCTCGCCAAGGAAATTCGGAACTCATTGGCTCATGAAGGTGGGTATGTCGAAGTCGATCCTGCCACTCCAGATCAATACCACGGTTTCAGTGTCGTCAATAACATCGTGCAGGTCCAGGCCCATAACAATCGAGAACTGTTTCTACTTCTTCAAGATCGTGCTTACATCTTTGCGGAAGCTGCTTTGAAGAAGCTGTGAAGCGAGTCGCCCCAGTTGAGGCCTTGGTCTATCAGGGCTACACCCTTGGTCAAAAAGCTTGACTCGACGACGCGGAGCGTCCGGCCGTGCGTTCCCACGCGGAGCATGGGAACGAGAGGACGGGGCGTCAGCATAGGGAAAACTGCCGTCTGTAACGTCTTTTCCGGCAAGAGATAACGCCGAAATCGTGCGTCGGTGTCGAACCGGGCTCGAAAGTGCTGTGTCTGGTGCGTAAACTGGTGAGGCGCGTTCCCAATCATCGGGAAAGTCTCGACATTTCGCGGCGGGGGTTCGCCGGGTCGGGGTTTTCTGCTTTCGATTGGTCCGCTGCACCGTAACAAGGAACGAACCGTGGCGACTGTGTCTGCTTCCCAAACCAACCCGGCAACCGCAACCCAAAATATCAATGGGGCCGAGGTCCTGGTACGGGCGCTCATTCGCCAGGGCGTGGACCTGATCTTCGCCTATCCGGGCGGATGCAGCATGCCCATGCACCAGTCCCTCACGTTCCATCGCGACGAAATCCGCACGATTCTCCCCCGCCACGAACAAGGCGGCGGCTTCGCAGCTCAAGGAGTCGCACGAACGACCAACGAAGTCGGCGTGGTGATGGCGACCAGCGGCCCGGGGGCGACGAACCTCGTCACCGCCATCGCCGATGCCAAGATGGACAGCGTGCCCCTCGTGGCGATCACCGGACAGGTGCCGACGACGGTCATCGGGACCGATGCGTTTCAGGAAACGCCGATCGTTGAAATCTGCCGCGCGGTGACGAAGCATCATTATCTGGTGACCGATGCGAAGGACATTCCGCGGGTCATCAAGGAAGCGTTCCACATCGCCAAGACGGGTCGGCCCGGTCCGGTGCTCGTCGACATGCCGAAGAACGTGCAGTTGACGGTGTTCGCGGAAGAGCCGGATTACGATCCGCCGATGGAACTGCCGGGCTACCATCCGGAAGTCCGACGGCCCCATCCGAACCAGATTCGGCAGATTCTCGCTGCGATTCGGGAAGCGAAGAAGCCGGTGTTTTACATCGGCGGGGGCGTGGTCCAGTCGGATGCGTCGGCGGAGTTCACCAAGTTCGCGAAGAAGGTGGGCATCCCGGTCGCCATGACGGTGATGGGGCTCGGCGGTTTCCCCGGCGATGATCCGCAATCGCTGCACATGCTCGGCATGCACGGCACGGTCTTCTCGAACTACGCCGTCGCCGAGTGCGACCTGCTGCTCGCGTTCGGCGTGCGGTTCGATGACCGCGTGACCGGCAAGCTGGACGAGTTCGTGAAGCATGCGAAGATTGTGCATGTCGACATCGACCCGTCGGAAGTCAACAAGAACAAGCGAGCCCACATCGGCGTTGTGGCGAACATCAAGGAAGTGCTGCAAGGGTTGAATGCCCTTGTCGCCGACGAGGACATCCCCGAGATCGATGCCTGGTGGAAGCAGATCGATCAGTGGAAGGAAAAATTCCCGCTGGCCGTGAAGGACTCGGGCGACTTCATCATTCCGCAGTATGCGATCAGCGAACTGAACCGCCAGACGCGCGACCGGGAAACCTTCGTCGCCGTGGGCGTGGGCCAGCACCAGATGTTCGCGGCTCAGTACTACAAGTTCAACGAGCCGAAGCACTGGCTCAGCAGTTCTGGCCTCGGCACGATGGGCTTCGGCTTGCCCGCGGCAATGGGCGTGCAGGCCCGGCATCCCGATGCACTGGTGATCGACATCGACGGCGACGGCTCGGTCCTGATGAACATTCCGGAACTCGCCACGCTGAAGTGCGAAAAGCTGCCGATCAAGATCTTCCTGCTCAACAACCAGCACCTCGGCATGGTGGTGCAGTGGGAAGACCGTTTCCATGACGGCAACCGCGCTCATACGTATCTGGGACCGGTCGATCATCCGGAAGCGACCGGTGACGGTGCGGGTGGCCACTACGAAGAGACGTATCCGAACTTCGTGCAAGTCGCCAAGGGCTTCGGTCTGGAAGCGGCTCAAGTTCGCAGCAAGAAAGAGTTTCCTGCGGCGCTCGCCAAGATGCTCGCCTCGCCGGAACCGTACCTGCTCGACATCGTGTGCCCGTACCAGGAACACGTCCTTCCGATGATCCCCAGCGGCCGCACCGTGCGGGACATCATCACCGAGTAATCGACGACCACGAGAAGCCCAGGGACTGCGGTCCCTGGGTTGTTTCTTTTCTCTAGATGAACATCCCAGGGACGGCAGTCCCTGGGCTTCACGTCGGGAATTCGATGAACTCCACCGCAATCGGCGTTGTGAGCCACACGCCGTTGTCGGAGCAGAAAAACTCTTGTCCCGATGCAGCGAGGTCCTTCGCCCGGATGGTCAACACCACCGGTTTGCCATGCCGCTGACCGACCTTGATGGCGGTCTCCGTGTCGCGCGAGAGATGCACGTGTTGACGTGATCACGGCTGCAGACCCGTGGCGCGAATCGAATCGAGAAACCGGGTTTCCGTGCCGTGGTAGAGCACTTCCGGCGGGAATTGTGGGGTCAACGCCAGGTCGATTTTGACCGAGTGTCCCTGATTGACCCGAATTCGCAGGCCATCATCACTGAACGAGTAGCGGGCCTGTCGCATCGAACGAAGGCTGTGCGGAGTGATTCTTGGCAGAAATCCGCGACAGCCGGAAGAAAACTGGTTGACAGTTCGAAATGTTCCGATATATTTAAGTAAGAAAGGAGACAACCCATGGCGAACGCCGAACCACGACTGACCGACCTGGACGCACTGGGGCAAGCGGCGGAATGTCTCCGCGTGCTGGCACATCCGCATCGATTGCGGATGATTCAGATGCTGTTGTCCGGGAACTACACGGTCGGCGAATTGGCGGAAAGCTGTGAGCTGCCGACCGCCATGGCTTCCGAGCACTTGCGCTTGATGCAGCGGTGTGGTTTCCTCGACAGCGAGAAAGATGGCCGCAAGGTCTTCTACCGGGTCGTGGAACCCCATTTGAAGAACATCATGAAGTGCATTGAGGAGCGTTTCGACAGAGCCATTGCCGGTTAGCCGTCTCTTTTTTTGGCCAAACAAGTCGACACTTTCCGAAGTGTCTACATACATGAGTCTCGATCACCTACCAGGAGTTAGTCATGACCATCACCACCATCACCCCTCAGAAGTTGTCCGATCTCATTCACTCCGGCACTGCCGTGGATCTGATCGACGTGCGAACGCCGGTTGAGTATCGCGAAGTGCATGTGAGCGAGGCCCGGAATGTCCCGCTTGATCAGTTGAATGCCGCGCAGTTCGCTGCCGGTCGCAGTGGCTCAGAGCCAGTGTACGTCATCTGCCGTTCGGGCAGTCGCGGCAAGCAGGCGTGCGAGAAGTTTCTCGCGGCCGGCTACACCAATGTTGTCAACGTCGAAGGAGGAACCCAGGCCTGGGACCAGGCGGGGTTGCCTGTGGTTCGGGGGAAGAAGGCCATCTCGCTGGAACGGCAGGTCCGCATCGCTGCGGGGCTCATGGTGCTAACGGGATCAGTTCTGGGGTATTTCGTCAGTCCGTACTGGATCGGACTCTCCGCATTCGTCGGAGCGGGGCTGACGTTCGCGGGAATCACAGATACCTGTGGCATGGGCATGCTGCTCGCCCGGATGCCGTGGAATCAGGTCCCGAAGTCAACTCCGACCGGAAATGTCGGCAACGGGACCGCGTGTGCCCCGCAGTCCACCTGCTGCGGATAAGTCGTGGTGAATCGCGACTCTCACTTCACATCCCGCCTTCCGAAGGAAGAACATCATGCTTCTCAAATACTTCTACGACAAATCATTGGCCCACGCGTCCTACATGGTTGGCTGCCAGCGAACCGGCGAGGCGATCGTGATCGATCCGGGCCGAAACGTGGAACCGTACCTCGAAGCCGCTACGGCGGAAGGGCTGCGGATCACCGGCTCCGCTGAAACGCACATTCACGCCGACTTCGTCTCTGGTTCCCGTGAACTGGCGGACCGGGTGGGTGCGAAGCTGTATCTGTCCGACGAAGGTCCCGCTGACTGGAAGTATCAGTTCGCCGACAAGCACGATTCCGAACTCGTCAAGAACGGCGATGTCATTCGGGTCGGCAAGGTGAAGCTGGAAGTACTTCACACGCCGGGGCACACACCGGAGCACATCTCCTTTGTGCTCACCGACGAAGGGGGCGGGGCGAACGTCCCGATGGGGATCTTCACAGGCGACTTCGTGTTCGTCGGCTCGATCGGTCGCCCCGATCTGCTGGAGACAGCGGCGGGCGTGAAGGGGAGTGCCGAAACGGGAGCACGGCTGCTATATCACTCGATGCGGAAATTCCGCGATCTGCCCGATCATCTCCAGGTCTGGCCTGCGCACGGAGCGGGCAGCGCCTGTGGTAAAGGGCTGGGCGCGATCCCGTCGAGCACTGTCGGATATGAGAAGCTGTTCAATCCCGCCTTGCAGTTCGACAACGAACAGAAGTTTGTGGACTACATCCTCGCGGATCAGCCGGAGACGCCGTTCTACTTCGCGGTGATGAAGCGGGTGAACAAGGTGGGTCCGGAACTGGTGCGAAACCTGGCTCCCGTGAAATCTCCGACGCCCGATCTGCTGCCGAAGATTGCCCGGAGCGGACAGACCATCGACGTCACGCCCGCAGCGGAGTTTGCCACAGCGCATGTTCCGGGCACGATCAACGTCCCCATGAACATGCTCGTGCAGTGGGCGGGGTTCTTTGTGGACTATGACAAGCCGTTGCACCTCATCGCAGAGCCCACAGCGCTGCCGGAGGTCCTGAAGCGACTGCGTTCCATCGGGATTGACAATGTCTGCGGCTCGTTCGACGCGGGCGCGGTCCAAGCGGCGGGCCTGCGGACCGAATCCTACCGCTCGGAAACTCCGCAACAACTGAGCGAGCGGATTGCCTCCGGAGCGGCCAAGTTGCTGGATGTGCGGGCGGCGACAGAGTTCCAGGAGGGACATATCGCCGGTGCCGAGCACCGATTTCTGGGCAAGTTGCTGCGTGAGATCGAGACGATCGACCGTTCGCGTCCGGTCGTCGCGCAGTGTCTGGCCGGTGGACGTTCAGCGATTGCCACCAGCATTCTGCAACGGGCGGGATTCGACGTGACCAACATGTCCGGGGGATACAACGCCTGGTTGGCTGCTGGACTGCCGGTGACCCGCGTTTGAGTGACGACTCGTTCATGGGGGCATTCCCTTTCGAGTCGATAATCCAAGCCAAGGAGTGGACTCATGAGTACGCGATTGCACAACACTGTCCCGGAATTCGGCACCGTTCCGACAACAACGGGATCGGCTTGTGAACAAGGGACCTGTCGGACGGGCATCTGTTCCCCCTGCCTGATTGTCTGGGGACTGGTCATCGTCTGGCTGATCGCCAACGCCTTGTGGGAGAGATTCCTGTGACAAACTCAACTCAACCTGACCGCAATGCGGAACTCCGAGAAGCGAACTCATGCATGGCACTCGGTGCAGGGTTGGGAGCCGTGGGGACGGGGACCGCTCTCCTGACGGGGGCGACCTGTCCCCTGTGCGTCGTGATCGCCCCGGCCCTGTTCGGCTATGGCGTTTGGAAGCGGATCACCGCGCAGCGAGGACCATGTGGCGATTCGGCGAACAACTCGTCGACTCCCGTGAAGTCGGAGTCGGTCGGTTGATCGAATACCGGTTCATCGCCAAGTCGACGAGAGTCAGGAACGCATCATGGCACCACTGAGCTTGATCTTCGGAGCGGTGGTTGGTCTCTCGCTGGGGCTGACCGGCGGCGGAGGCGCGATCTTCGCGGTTCCGCTGCTGGTCTACGGCCTCGGTGTGAATCCCCGTGAAGCCATCGCGATTTCCCTGGCGGCGGTGGGAACGACGTCTTTCGTTGGCTTTCTGCATCGGTGGAGGCTCGGAGAAGTCGAACTGCGGACAGGATTGCTGTTCGCCATGGCCGGGATGCTCGGTGCCCCCGTGGGAACGTGGATCGCCAGTCTGATCCCGGAAGCAATCCTGCTGTTGGCCTTCGCGGGACTGATGGTGATTGTGGCGATTCGACTCTGGCAGCAGGCATCACATCCGGTCCTGCCTCCAGCGAATTGTCCGATTCCGGAACAGCAGGATGGCCCCACTTGTCAGCGGGATGCGACCGGGGCTTTGATTCTAACTTCACGATGTGCCGTGCTGCTGCTCATCGTGGGGGTGTTGACGGGAATGCTGTCGGGACTCTTTGGGGTCGGTGGCGGATTCGTGATTGTCCCTGCCCTGGTGCTGTTCAGCGGCATGTCGATTCATCGGGCCGTCGGGACTTCTCTGATGGTCATCGCCCTTGTCAGTGTGTCCGGCGTCGCTGCGCAAGCGTGGGCCGGTCGGGTCATCGATCCGGTCGTGACAGCGTTATTCGTCGCAGGGGGGATCGCCGGGCTGTTTGCCGGTCAGCGGATCGGTCGTCGATTGTCCGGCCCCGCGCTCCAGAAAGTGTTTGCTGTCGCCATCCTTGCGGTCGCGGCTTTTGTGATTGTGCGAAACCTCAGGACCTGAAGACCGAGGAAGGCATTTGTTGGAGGTCCGGAACCATCACTCGTCAGATAATCAATCGCGATTTGCTGACAATCGTCGACTGGAAGAGAATGCCGTCAGGTCGCATGAAACACACCCCTTCGAGCCGAAGTCCCATTCTCACCGCAAAGGAACACTCCACCATGTGTCGTCTCGTTCGTTTGACTGTCGTACTGACGTGCTCGATGTTCTGTGCCGTCATCGGCGTGGCACAAGAGAAAAGCGTGAAGCCCGGCATCAACGACACCTTTCGCGATCCCGATCCGAAAGAGTTTCTCGGTCGCTTTGAAGTCGAGAGCCGCGAGGTCTTCGCCCGTCGAAAAGAGATCGTGGCGGCCTGCGAGATTCAGCCGGGGCAGACCTTTGCCGACATTGGAGCAGGCACCGGGCTCTTCACGCGGATGTTTGCTGACACCGTGGGAAAGGACGGACGGGTGGTCGCCGTCGATATCGCGCAGAAGTTCCTCGATCACATTCTGGCAACCAGCCGCGAAGCGGGACAGCGGAATGTCGAAACGGTTCTTTGTAAATCGGATTCGACGGAACTGCCGCCAGGTTCGGTCGATGTCGCGTTCATTTGCGATACGTATCACCATTTCGAGTTTCCGCTGAAGACGATGGCCTCGCTGCATCGTGCCCTGAAGCCAGGCGGACGCGTAATTCTCATCGACTTCCGCCGCGTCGAGGGAACCAGCACCGACTGGGTCATGAACCATGTGCGGGCGGGACAGGAAGTCTTCGAAGCTGAAATTGTTCAGGCTGGCTTTAAGAAGGTCCACGAGGAGCGGGAGCTACTCAAGGAGAACTACTTCGTCGTCTTTGAAAAACCCGCCTCTGCCAGTTCGGCGAACGAACATCGCCCAGGACGCGGTCCGGGAATGGGACGCGGACCAGGCCCCGAGATGCGCGCTGACCAGGATGTCTTCCATTTCCTGCTCGATCACCATGCGGAGATTCGCCGTTCGGTCAAGCGGCTCGACAACGGTGTCGAAACGCTGACGGAGTCGGAGAACAAGGAGGTCGCGACCAAGATTCAAGAACACGTGGCATCGATGCACGAGCGTGTCAAAGAGGGACGCGGGCTTCGGTTCTGGGATGAACTGTTCGTTGCCATCTTCGAGAAGTACAAGCAGATCCGGATGACGGTCGAAAAGACGGAGAAAGGTGTCAAGGTTGTCGAAACGTCGGATGACAAAGCGGTGGTCCTGTTGATTCAAGCCCATGCCGATGTCGTGAGTCAGTTCGTGGCCCACGGCTTCGATGAGGCCCAAAAGAACCATCCCGTACCGGCGGCTGTTCCCGCAGCTACGAAGTTAGAGTTCCCCATCATCCCCAAGCATGGTGGCGTGTTGCCGCGACCGAAGGCTGTCGAACAACCGCGTGCGGGAGCCAGGGTGGTCTTTGATGCCACCGCCGATGCCAAACCTGCCGATGTCAATAAGGGACTCGACCGAGTGGCTCGGCTGATGAATCTGTATGGGGTCGCGGGGTTCAAAGCGCAGGACGTGAAGATCACGATCGTGCTGCACGGCGAAGCGACCAAGTCCGTCTTGAACGACGCGGCCTACAAGGCGCGTTTTCAGGTCGAGCAGAACCCCAACCTGCCGCTGATCCGCGAACTGCAAAAGGCTGGCGTGGAGGTCCTCGTCTGCGGCCAGGCCCTCAACTACAAAGGCTTCCCGGATGGCGAAGTTGCCGAAGGGATTCCCATCGCCGCTGCCGCTCTGACTGTGGTCATCAACAAACAAACCGACGGTTACTCTTATGTTCCCGTTCCGTAACAGAAGGAGCCTCGACGGCATGCCATTCAAATTCGTTCTGGTGATCGGTGGGCTTTGTACGACGTTTGTGGGTGCGGCCTGGGAGGGTCGGGCCGAGGAACAAAAAACACCTGACGCGATCCGACCGATTCCGGATGGACCGCTGGGAGACACCATCCGGCTAGGGCGGGATCTCGTTCAGAACACGACCAGCCACAAGTTGACGAAACCATATGTCGGCAACGCGCTCAACTGCACGTCGTGCCATTTGAACAACGGGACTCATCCGAAAGCGGCCTCCTTCATTGGTGTCGCGGCGGCCTATCCCGCCTGGTCCCCACGAGAGAAGAGTGTCATCACGCTCGAAGACCGCATCCTCAATTGCTTCATGCGGAGTGGCAACGGTATGCGCCCACCTGCCGGAAGCGAAGTGTCGGTGGCGATCGCCGCCTACATCACCTGGCTCTCGTCGGATCAGCCCATCCGCATGAACGACCAACGCCCAGCCGGTCCGAATGCCATTCGTCAACTGACACTGGAGAGTAAACAGGCCGACCGCCAACGCGGACAGAAACTCTATGCAGAGCGGTGTGCGAGCTGTCACGCGGACCATGGACAAGGGGACCAAGAGAACCCGCCCTTGTGGGGGGCTCGCTCCTACAATCAGGGAGCCGGACTGGCGAACAACGTCCAACTGGCTTCCTGGCTCAAAGTCGCCATGCCGCTGGACGAAGCCGATCTCTCCGATCAAGACGCCCTGGATGTCGCCGCCTTTGTGAACTCCCACGAGCGCCCCCCGTTTCGACTGGAAGATCACCTGCTTCCGGAACCTAAGACCGATCGAGAGTCGAAGGCGAAATGATCGGTTCATCCACCCGGGAAGGACGGCCGATTCGCCGTTCGACTCCGCCACGATCGCGGTCATGCCGCTGTCACGAAACTGCTTGACCACACCGCTAATGAACCCCGCGCTGCAGAACAGCAACTCCATGATCTCCCGATACGTGTGGCCGTCCGCCTGCAACAGCAGCACATGCGCCCGCCGTGCCGGACGATTCGTGTGACGGGAAAAGGAGGGCATCAGCGGGTGATCCCGCTCAACGAGCAGGTCGTCCCCGTGCTGCTGGCTTATCGAACAGCGCGGGGGATGCTGCCTGTGGACGCCACGTTCTTCCGGAGCCGGGCTCGGCAAGCGATGTCACGAGGGGCGATCTTCGAACGGGTCCGCAAGTATGCGGTCATGGCCCGCATACCCAAGCGCGTGAGTCCGCACACGCTGCGTCACACGTTCGCCACGCACCTGGTCCGTGCCGATGTGAACCTGGTCGTGATCCGCGATCTGCTCGGTCACCGTCAGCTCGCGAGCACGCAGTTGTATCTGCATCTGACAGCGCACGATTTACGTTCGGCGATTGGCAAGCATCCCGTGGCCCGACTGGCCCCCACGATGGAGGCCTTCCTGCCGAATGTGAAGCTGCCGTTCCAAGATCCTCCACGCCGGCGCAGTACGGGATAGATCACCGCGACCCGCGTCATACCACGCGCCATCCTTGGGGTGGCGACTCTCATCCTTCAGCCATCTGGGCAACTTATTCCAGACTTGGTACAAGGTCGGTGCGCGCACGGGGCGCGCCAGAAGGCTTGTCCCTGTCTGAATTACACCGTGATGACCCCGGTGACCTCCCGTCGACACCAGACGACAGCCGCCCGTGGTAGAGAAAGAACTGTTGGCATACGCCAACAGTTCTTTCTCTACCACGGGAATCGGACTAAATACGCCTACGATGCGGCAAATCAGTTACGATACAGCCAGGATCCGATGGGGCGCACGACGTACACGTTTGATCCCAACGGCAACCAGCAGATTGAACGCGCGCCCTCCGGCGAGCGGACGACGACGATCTGGGATTTCGAAAACCAGCCGCGGGGAATGCTGTTGCCGAGTGAAAGCCGAATTACCTACACTTACAATGCCGAATTCCGCCGTGTCGAGTCGGATGAATAATCATGGCGAAGACCCGCTATGTCTGGAGTTCGGTCAGCGACAGCGTGCTGCAGGAGAAGGTCGGCAACACGGGTGTCACGCAGGTGACGTACACGAATGAGCCGTCTGCCTATGGCCCGCTTCGCAGCGAATGCCGCGGCTCCGAAACCCCCCAATACCACTTCGACGCCCTCAGCCCACCCTACTTCCTTTTCGATGACGCCGCACAACGTGGCCGGGAACGTGACCGCCTGGGCTTTGTCGCGGGTGTTGTTCTCGGCCGCTTCCGCAATGACGGGGTCGCGCACGATGACGAGTTGCCCCAGCGTGCTCGCCCCGTTCGGCGTTGCCAGCCGAAACTCACGCACCCCCGGCAGCGCATCGGCCGCCGCGGTGATTTTGAGTTTGAGCTTCGTCACATCTTTCGGTTTCTCGCCGGGCTTGAGCGCGGGCATCTCCGGAGCAATCGCTTCCGCCGTGACGCCCTCTCCGCTGACGAAGACCTGAAACGTGCCGAGCATCGTGTACCGCGAGTGGACCTCACACTCCGCGGTCGTCCCTACCTGTAAGGCGACGGGCTTGAGGCTCATCACCATGGGATAGGAGGTCTGCGCGTGGACCACCGATGTCGTGAGCAACGCAACCGCAGTGACAAAAATGTTTCGCAACATCAGTTCGATCCTTTTCGATATCTCACGGATTCACGGTGGGTGGCCCCGACGTCGCTTTGAGCGTCTGGGTTTACAAGAGGGGTTGCAGCGCCGACATGGTTCTTGCATTCCTCTTGTGAACCCAGACGCTGGGGCCAACGTCTGGGACACCCGTCTGACGGAAAATCAGTCCTTTTTCTCCGCTTGTTTCACGAGTTTCTCAATGGATTCATCCAACTCTTTTTCGTCAGGTGAGCCGGTCCAGATGTGTCGAATAATTCCTTCGGAATCGATGACCAAGATGGTCGGCCAGCCATCGATGCCCCAGATGTCGGACAACGGAGCTTGACCGGCCTGCTCGTTTTTGAACGATCGCCAAGTAATTTTGTTGTCAGCAATCTTGTCGCGAACGGCGTCATCGAGTTTATCACCGTTGACACCCACCAACTCGAACGGACGGTCCTTCAGACTCTCTGCGAGTGCGATTTCATGCGGCACAAGTGCCATGCACGGCGGGCACCATGTCGCCCAGAACGTCAGTATAGTCACTTTTCCTCTAAAATTGCTTAACTTGAGTGCTTTGCCGTTGAGATCTTCACCGCTCATCTCCGGCACGGGCTTGCCAACCTGAAGTTGATCCATCATCTTCAGGCCCAATAATTGTGACGCAGCCATCTTGCCCAGTGATTCCTCGCCCTGATTCACGTCGGCGTATTTCTCGCTCACGATGTTGAAATGCTTCTCGGCGGCCAGGATGTGTGAGTTCCTATCATCACGTTGGGCTTCTTTCGCATTCCTTTTGAATAACAAACCAAGACTGTACGTCGCCAATGCCTGGCAGTCTTTGTGTTTGTTTGTCTCTATGACAGTTCTGAGGAGATGCTGATTCGAAGGAGTGTTGTTGTAGCCCAAGGCCAGCAACATCTTCTTCACATGGGGCTGATCTAGCAGCGTGTGGATTTATTCACCTTGGCCTCCTCCGAGCGTGAGGTGATTGTTAAAGTGACCAGGCGACAGTCGCGGGTGCGGTTTGGCGTTGGGGATGCGGGAGTGGTGGGATGGCGATGGGGCGGCGGAAGACGGA
>JBGSUN010000148.1:0-19797 GCA_041753475.1 Planctomycetaceae bacterium
AGGACTTGCGCCATGTGCTGCCGCAAATCCCCCGCGGGGGAAATCATACCGGAGGCTCCTTCTCAATCGACACACTCGATCCATCGAAAACTCACCCCCATCCTACCAACCTCGTCAAGTGGGCCTAATGAACGGCCCTGGCCAGCCGTGTGCGCGCCATTGATCCACACAAGAGTGGCGGCGTACGATGAGGCAACTCTGTTGCGGTAAGCTCACCGCGCACGCGCTCCATCGTGACGAAAGTATCGCTATGAAATCTCGTTTGTTCTGGCTGGCAACGCTCTGCCTGACGGCCACTGCGTCCGGCTCACCGTTGCCTGCGGCCGACCGTCCGAACGTGTTGTTCATCGCCATCGACGATCTCAATCACTGGGTCGGTCATCTCGGACGACATCCGCAGACGAAAACGCCGAACATCGATCGCCTGGCTCAGAGCGGCGTCACCTTCACCCGCGCTTACTGCACCGCACCCGCGTGCAATCCGTCCCGCGCGTCGCTCATGTCCGGGATGCGGCCGAGCACCACCGGGTGCTATCTCAACGGTCAGAACTGGCGGCCGGGGATCAGCGAAGACAAGCTGCTCAACACGCACTTCGCGCGGGCCGGATACCGGGTGTACGGTGCGGGGAAAATCTATCACGGAGCCGGTGATCGCGGTGGGGTATGGGCCGACTACTTCCCCGGAAAAGGGGAGACACGCCGGCATCCCGACGCCACCGACAACGGCGTCGGCGGCATCCAGTTCTATCCGTTGGCCAATACCGACGAAGAAATGCCCGACTACAGCGTCGTCAGCTATGGCCTGCAAAAACTCAATGAGAAAAGCGACCAGCCGTTCTTCCTCGCCATCGGTCTGGTGAAACCCCACATGCCCTTCAGCGTGCCGAAGAAGTGGTATGACCTCTTCCCGCTCGATTCGATTCAGCTTCCGCCACACCGGGAAGATGATCTTCTGGATGTCCCTTCTGCCGGAGTGAAGATGGCGGGACCGGAAGGCGATCATGCGAAGATCGTGGCTTCCGGCCGGTGGAAAGAAGCGGTTCAGGCGTATCTCGCCACGATTGCCTTTTGCGACTCCCAGGTGGGCCGTCTGCTCGATGGCCTGGAGAAATCCCCGCATCGCGACAACACCATCGTTTGCCTCTGGAGCGATCACGGCTGGAGTCTGGGCGAGAAATCGCACTGGCGCAAGTTCGCGTTGTGGGAAGAACCGACACGCACCGTCTTCGTCTGGAAGGTTCCCGGCGTCACCAATTCGGGTGGTGTCTGCGGCCGCACGGTGGATTACGTCAGCATCTATCCGACGTTGTGCGAACTCACAGGGTTGCCATTGCCCCAGCACCTCGAAGGTCGCAGCCTTGTGTCGTTGCTGCGCGATCCGAAGTCGCCATGGGACAGGCCGGCGATCACCACGCACGGCTTGAAAAACCACACGGTCCGAACCGAAGGCTGGCGTTACATTCGCTATGCAAACGGCGAGGAAGAACTTTACGACGAAACGGCCGATCCATTGGAGTACACGAATCTCGCCGGCCGTTCTGAACACGCCGAGCAGCAAGCGGCCCTCGCAAAGTTGTTACCCAAGTCGGACGCCGCGAACCTGCCTGGCGCCGGTGACGGGAAGCCGAAGCCCGCCAAGAACGGCAAGGCAAAAAAGAAAGCCTGACCGCTTTGCTGGAATGTTCAATACGCGTGCCACAGCCGTACGACGGGGCAGAGAACTCCCCCGACCCAACCATTCCGGCAAAATCCCACCCGATGCGTCCCCGTGCCGGCCAACACCCACCGGCGACCATCGCAGTAAAAAGAGGAGGAGTGGGTTGATAAGCCGGGTTTTGTCTGGGACGGTCATTTCTCTACGGCGATGATTGCTCATCGTCTCTAGCGACACACCCGGAAGTCGAACGGACCGGGCCGATCCGTGATGGCGATGGTTGCCCGTCGCCATGCTCCCCCCTGCTTGGTCTTGCTCCCGGTGGGGTTTACCTTGCCAACGAGGTCACCCCCGTTGCGGTGCGCTCTTACCGCACCATTTCACCCTTACCGGCCTTAGCCTTCCGAGGCGAACCCCGGGTGCAACATCGACCGGCGGTATCTTTTCTGTGGCACTGTCCCGGTTCTCGCGAACGGTGGGCGTTACCCACCACCACGCCCTGTGGAGCCCGGACTTTCCTCTCCGCAAAGGCACTCACGCACCCCCACGCAGCGACCGTCTAACCCACTCCGCCTCATGTCCTACTGTAAAGGAACCGTGAAGCGGAAGAAACTCGACAGCGGAAGAATGCGGAAGAGGTGGGCCGCGAAAAGGCACAAAAGGACGCAAAAGGGAGAACGCCTTCGGATGCACCCGATTGAATGGGTGGCCCCGGTTGACCGTACTCGGTCTACCGGGGTGACGAAGTCACAAGAAGCTGTTACAAGAGCGTGCGTCGGATGACACGGGCCTCTTGTTGCTCTGCAATACCGGTAGGTGAGTGTGCCAAGGGATGCCACCGGCGTACACGCATCCTCTGAAAGTTTCCATCAAGTTGACAGCCTTTTATAACATTCCGAAAATGGAGCGGCGTACCCTTTTAGCCGCATACTACAATTTAAGAGATTGCCGATGAAAGCCGCTATTCTTGTTGCGTTAAATTTCATGCTGCTTGTCATACCATCCACTGGACGTGCGGAAGAATACAAGATCAATCTGCAATCGGACGGAACCGAGATCGCTGTCGTAGAACTGTCCATCGGAGGCGACACTGCGACAGCCAAAGTCGATGGTGAGACGGAGTACTTTGATCTGAAAAACCAGCGTTGGCAACATGACGATACGAAGCAGTGGACATCCATCGCTCAGTGCCAACTCTGGGCCAAGCAATCTAAAGACAAAGCGATTGAGGATATTGCAGTGATTCCGGAGAAACGCCAGCCATTCGTGAAATGGACGTACTCCCCGCGATTCGACATTACATCGAAAGACGATACGTTAACCCTTACGTCCGGGCAGGTTGATTACAAGATTACCGCTCAAAAGTCAGATCAGGATTTGACGAACTACTTTCGTTACGCCCGACTCAATTCTTACAAGAAAGCCATGACCCTGAAGCAGTTTCCGCCATTTCCAGAATTAATGGTGCTGGATGAACTCGAACGGCGAAAACTGATGCCTACCTCTATGGAAATTCTGATCCCGGGAGTGCCCAACGCTCCATCGTTTAAAATGCTCTTCACGAGGGTGAAAACGAATTAATCTGGTGGCGAGCGACTGATGTCCCAGACGCAGCTTTGGGCATCTGCGATTACAAGCGGAATTCTGATCAGCGGACCGGTTTTTCGCCTCTTGTGAACCCAGACGCTGCGGACAGCGTCTGGGCCACCCATGTGTCCTTCGCTGCTCGGCTACTCGCACTCCTCGTCGTCCGGCGGCCAGTCGCTCTCGCCGGCGTCGGACAGGCCGCGCGCGAGTTCCTGGGCGTATTCACCCATCTCATCGTTGGATTCCGCTTCGTTGCTGAGGTGCATGGCAACAAAGTCCGCCAGAATGGTACGATCCTGGTAGGGGGTGGTTCATGCCGATTCACGACTGGACTCGTGTGCCGTCCGGATTGTTTCACGCTTTCCATCAAAGCTGGAGCGTCCGTATTCAAGACGCTCTGAACGGGGAACTGCCGAAGGGCTACTATGCCCTCGTCGAACAGCGCGTCGACGGGCCGGAACCGGATGTGATCGCCGTCGAGATGAAGCGGCGTGGCCAGCCCGAGGACGGCGGAGCCGCAACGGCCACGCTCGCGCCGCCACAGGCCACATTTCGAGCCCACATTGCTTCGGATGCGGTGCACTATGCCCGGCGGGCAAACCGCATCTCCATCCGGCACCCGCTGGGGGAAGTCGTCGCGGTCATCGAAATCGTGTCGCCCGGCAACAAGGACAGCCGCAACTCCCTCCGCTCCTTTGTCGAAAAGGCGATTGCGTTTCTGCGGAATGGCATTCACCTGGTGATCGTCGACTTGTTCCCGCCATCGGATCGCGACCCACAAGGCATTCACAAAGCCATCTGGGACGAACTCGCGGACCAGCCGTTCGAGTTGCCCGCGGGCAAGCCGCTCACCCTCGTTTCCTACCAGGCGGGGGATGGATTCACTGCCCACATTGAACCCGTCGGCGTAGGCGACGAACTTCCCGACATGCCGTTATTCCTGACCCGCGACGAACACGTTCCCGTCCCCCTCGCTTCCACCTACGCGGCGACATGGGCCGTTTCCCCGAAGCCCCTTCGTGAACTGGTCGAGCCGGCGCCGTAATCGTGGCCCGTGGCCCAGACGCCGCTTGGGGGCGTCTGGGTTGACAAGAGGGGATCAACTTCGGTTTCTGATTCGATTGCGTTTGTTGTCGCACCTCTCATGAACCGAGACGCTGCGCACAGCGTCGGCTACCCATCACATCATGGTGATCTTGCCGTCCGGTTGACAGTTCCAAATTCGATCCGACAGAATCGAGTTTGTTTCGATGACATCCTCTCCGCTGAATTCATCAGCGGCCAACATAGGTGGAAAAGATGTTGATCTCCGAACTGATGATCCCGGATTTTACCGCCGAGATGGCGATGACGCGCAAGCTGCTGGAGCGGGTGCCCGATGACAAGCTGGAATGGAAGCCTGCCGAAGGGGGGCTGCACAGCATCGGCTGGAACGCCAGTCACCTGACGGACATCGGGGCTGGGTGCACGGGATCATCCATGCCTCAGAGCTGGACATCGCGTCCGGCGGCGACGGGGCGGCGTTCACTCCGGAAGGGACGAAAGTCGACGTGCTGCTGAAAAAGTTCGACGAAAATGTCCAGCAGTCCCTCGCCGCGTTCAAGGCCGTGCCGGACTCCGTCATGGACGAACCGTGGTCGCTGAAAATGGGCGGTCAGACCATCTTCACGATGAAAAAAGGCGATTGCCTGCGCAAATGGATCTTCGGTCACACCGCCCACCATCGCGGCATTCTGTCCGCTTACCTGCGAATGGTCGGCGTGCCGTTTTCATCGATCTACGAAGAGTAAATCTTTTCGTGTGCCGCCCCAGATGACCGGGCCATCTGAGCCAGCCGTCGAGGAGATCGGACTTGACTATGGAACTTGGCTTCGAGGCCCGGGACCACTCGCAACAGATTCATGCCGAGGAACTTGCGCGATTGAACATGGCGCTCTGCCAGGAAGCGCCGGAAGAGGACCCTGCGGTATTCTAGAAAAATGCATGGCTCCGATGGCCCCAAGACCATCTAAACCACCCATTCGTCATTCGCGTTGATCGATTCCCTCCGTTCCGCAGAGAACGGTTTGACACATCCCCCTTGGCTATCGGATGATGCTGTCCGGTTCGTTATTCTCCGGGACGGCAGCGAGGAATCGGGACGTGCTTCACACAGTCATTATGGCGGGCGGGTCGGGGATTCGCTTCTGGCCGCAAAGCCGACGGGCCTTGCCGAAGCAGTTCCTGCACTTCGGCTCGACGCGGACACTCATCCAGGAAACCGCGGACCGTTGTCTGCCGATGATTTCACCATCTCGCCTGTGGGTGGTCACCGGGGCCGCGCACGCCGAGGAAACCGCGAAGCAACTTCCGGAGCTGCTCCCGAGCCAGATTCTGGTCGAACCGTGCGGAAGAAACACCGCGCCGTGCATCGCGCTGGCGGCAATTCGGCTGCTCTCCGCGGACCCGGAAGCGGTGATGCTCGTGGTTCCTGCGGACCACATCATCTCACCAACGGAAGCGTTTCAGGACGCCGTCCATCGGGCCGCGAAGTTTGTGGAATCGCGTCCGGAAGCCCTGGTCCTCTTCGGTGTGCCGCCCCATTTTCCCTCCACGGGGTTCGGGTACATCCATCGTGGCGAACCGTGCACGGTGGATGGTGCCACGTTGTATGCTGTGCAGGGCTTCAAGGAAAAGCCGACCCAGCTCATCGCGGCCCGGTATGTGGCAGGTGACGAATACTACTGGAACTGCGGGATTTTCGTCTGGCGGGCCGATGCCATTCTGAAAGCGATCGCCGAATTCGAACCGGATATTTTCGCCCGGTGTGAACGACTCCGGCAGGTGGCGGGAACGCCGCAGTGGGATGCTGCCCTCGCCGAAGAATTTCCGGCGATGCCATCGATCTCGATCGATTATGCCGTGCTGGAAAAAGCGCAGAGCGTCTTCGTGCTCCCGGCTCCCTTCAAATGGGACGACATTGGCAGTTGGCAGGCGCTGCCGCGATTGCTGCCCCATGACAGCGATGGCAACACCGTCGCTGGAGTGCATTGCGGCCTTGAATCAAGTGGCTGCATTGTCCGTGGGAGCGATGACCATCTGATTGCCACATTCGGCGTGAAGGACCTCATCATCGTCCACACGCCGACCGCCACGCTGGTCGCCGATCGTCGGGATGAAAACTCGATCAAAGACCTCACGGCGGAAATCGCCCGCCGCGGATTGGAAATCTATCTGTAGAAAAGTCGCTTCCCGGCGGCCTCCTCACAGCCAGGACGCTTTATCCATACACATGGGTTGATCGGTCATGATGGATCTCGCCGAAATCTTCAAAATCATCGTTTCTGAAATCCAGCAGCACCTGTTGAAGGTGATTGTCGGTTTTGTGCTGATGGCCGTCGGTTGGTACATCGGTCATCGACGGGCGCGGAACAATTGGAAGAAGCGCGAGTTTTACGACCGGCTCAACTTCTCGCTGAACTGGATCGAAGACGGCACGCTGAAACTGCGGACGCTGTCCGAACGGCACTGCGAAGAAGTGTTCCTCAACAAGCCCGCGACCGAAGTCGTTCTCCAGGCGGCGAAGATCACGACCGAGGCGAATCCGATTCTCGCGCTGCCGGAGAAGGATTACTGGTATTACCTCAACTCGGTTCTCAACGAGTTATCGGAACAGTTCGCGCTGGGGCACTTGAAGAAATCGCAGGGCCAGCCCGTGTCGTCAGCGGTCTATGTCATCTGCCTGACGTGTGAAGCCGCGGCGGATTTGCGGATGCGAAAAGTTCGGGCGATGGTCATCCAGAAATCGCTTCTCACGAATCTGCCGGCCCAAAGCCCGAAGCTCGAAAAGCCGCACCACCACACGCGGTGGGAGACGCTCCATTTCATGGCCAGAGAGTACCAGAAACGCCCGCATCTGTTTCTGGAATTGGAACTCTCAGTGTGATGCGGAATTGGCCTCACTTGCCGATACAGAAGCGGCTGAAGATGCGGTCGAGCAGATCGTCCGTGTAGACGGCTCCCACGATGCGGCCGAGGTGATCGAGCGCGTCGCGGAGTTCGACGGCGATCAATTCCTCTCCCACTGACGGATCGGCGGCGGCCTGTTCCGCCTGTGTCAGAGCCGTGAGCGTGGCATGCACGCTTTCCTGACACCGAGCCGCGGTTGTGCCGAGCCAGGTGGATTCAGATCGCGAAATCCGTTGCCAGGAGGCGACAATGTTCTCCCGCAGAGCATCGAGTCCGGCACCGGTCTTCGCTGAGACGGCAAGCCTCTCGGTAGCGGTGTCATCCAAGATGGTCCCGCAATCAGCTTTGGTCAGAATGCGAATGCGCTGTGATGCCCGGCATCGCTCCCAGCAGTCGTCATCGACAATCCGTTCACCGGCCGTTGGATTGGCGGCAGTGCACCAGAGAATCAAGCTCGCGCGATCGAGTTGATCGATTCGTAACCGTTGGGCGGCGGCGGCGATCTCCTGCTCGCTGACTTCCCAGCCGGCGGTGTCGATGAGATCGAATGGGATGCCATGCCAGGTGACGGTGGCTTCGAGGAAGTCACGCGTTGTCCCCGCTTGAGTTGAGACCAACGCGGCATCTCGGCCCACCAGCGCATTGAACAAGGTGCTTTTCCCGGCGTTCGGCAACCCGGCCAACACCAGGCGCGGATGGCCCGCATGATGCATGCGCCCTGCGGATTGTTGTGCGAGGTGTTCGACAAACTTCCTGGCGGTGGCCAGCCGGTCATGCAGCTCTCCCCGGGCCACAAATTCGAGATGTTCTTCGACGAAATCGAGACCCGCTTCGAGATCGGCAAGCAGATTCAGCAAGTCATGGCGGAGTTCCGACAGACGATGAGAAACACCGCCGGCGAGCTGTTCCAGCGCGGTGCGCAAACCGGCGTCATCATCAGCGTCGATCACGCCCAGCACCGCTTCCGCCTGGATCAGATCGAGCTTACCCGCGAGAAAGGCCCGCAGGGTGAATTCGCCCGGCTTGGCAACCCGCGCTCCACGACGGCAAAGGTCTGCCAGCATCGCTTCCAGGATCGGTGGCGAACCGGTGAGGTGCAATTCGATGAGCGGTTGCCCCGTGTAACTCCGTCCGGTCGGCCAGCGATGCACACTCAGCGGCAACGGCGCGGATAATCCCGGTAACGTGAAATGCCCTGGATACCGTCGGGGAACCCGCACCGTTTCCCACAGGCCAAGATCGTCCGGCTGAAAGCCGTCGTTCAGCACGGAAGCAACATTCGTCCCCGTAGCGCGAATGATCCCCCGCGGCGAGGAGCCCGGTGCTGAACCAAGGGCGACGATGACGTCATCGAGATGCCAGGTCATCACCAAGAAATCCTCAATTCGAAGCCCGAAATCCGAGGGAACCACGCAATCTCGAAAGGAAGAAACGTAATCCTCAGGGAGTACTTCGACCAATCACGTTTTCTCTTTTCGAGTTTCGGAATTCCTTCGGATTTTGGAGTTCGACTTTCGAATTTCCCGCGATTACTTCCGGCCTTTGCCTTTGTTCTTGCCGCGCGGCGGGTTCGGCGTGTTCGCTCCACGGGTGACCGACGCTTGCTTGTCGGCCATCTCCTGCAGATCGCGAATCTTCTGCTTGAAGCCGTCGAACATGCCTGGTTTGTCGGGCGGCCCTGCGGGCTTTCCGGAGCCGGTATTTCCGCCAGCCGACGAATTTCCTTCGACAATCGACGTCTTCGGCGCGTCGGTGACCGGCGAGAACTTCTTCAGCAACGCCCGTTCAATCATCCCCCACGCACTGGACGTGATAATGTAGACACACAACCCCGACGGCACGCGGTAGAACATTGCCCCCATGATGGCCATCGTGAAGTTCATCGTCTTCTGCTGAATCCGCTGCTCTTCATCCACCGGCGGCGGCATCGTCAGTTTCTGATTCACGATCATGAGCGCCGTGCTCAGCAGCGGCAGCAGATTGAATTCGTTCCATTCCAGCCACGGAACTTCAAAGCCGAATGCGAACAGCCGATCCGGTGAGGCGAGGTTATCGATCCATGTCCCGAAGAAGTGCATCGGGGCCATCCGCAAATCAACGGAGACCTGCAACGCCCGGTAAAGCGCGATGAAGATCGGCATCTGCAACAGCAACGGCAAACAGCCCCCCATCATCTTGAGTTGGATCGACTGCATCTTCTGCCGCTCTTCCGTGGTGAGCGACTCCGGGTCTTTCTTCATCTTCTCATGGAGGATTTTCAATTCCGGCTGATGCTGCTTCATCCGTTCCATGGTCTGCATCTGATGCCGTGTCAACGGGTACAGACAGCAACGGATGATAATCGTCAGGCCGATGATCGCGAGGCCGTAGCTCAGGCCAATGCTATGCAGGGTATTGAAGATCCACAGCATCAACACGACGATGGGTTGGAACCAGCCGTAGTCGAGCACGGGTTCCGCTTTCAAGGCCGTCAACAGCGCTTGCCGTTTGGGAAGCGAGAAGAGCGAGTATTCGTGGACGACCTGATCGGCCCCGCCCGCCGCGCCCGCAGCAGACAAGATTACTGGCGCGGAATCGAGGACCACGCTGATGTTGGCCTGGCTGTCGTTGCGGCCTTCCTTCAGAACTTCCGGCCGTGCCGATGCCACGGTCTGCGACTTCTGTTGATCTCCACCGGGCTGGACCAGCGCCGCGAAGTATTGAGTGTCGATCCCGATGTACGATAACGGCCGCAGCCATGTCGAGGCCTTGGCGGTGACCCGCTCCTCAACCGCGCGATTTTCCTGCAGCGCGCGTTGAGCAAATTCAGCGAGTTCTTTGTCGATCGCCCGCTTTTCTTGAACGGCCGTTTTCGCGCTGAACTGGCTGGCATCCACACCGCCGGTGGAGTTCATGAAGCCGAGGCGGATATCGCGGTATTTGTAAGTGTTGGGGGCGTCTTCCAGTGGGAGCGCCGCCGGGCCGCGCAACAGGTAAGCGAATGTGGTTTGCGCCGGACCGAGATTCTTGGCGGTGATCGTCAACTTGAGGCGATACCCATCAACCCAGGTATCGCGAAGCGCATCGTCGAGTTTCTTGTCGGCGGGGGCTTTTTCGATTTCGTAGCGCTTGCGGAGTTCAAATTGGCCGTCGGCGGTGACGAGGCGAAACGTAGCGGTGCTCGGCGTGGTTTCCGCATCAACGACTTCCCAGGCAATGACATCGGCCGGTTTTCCGCCGAGTTGCGGATCCAGCGCTGGGACTTGCAGGGCAAAGGTTTTCTGATCGACGGTGGGGTCGTGTCCCACCAGCCGCAGCGGCGTGCCCCGTTTGCCGAATTCCGGGTAACGCTCATCGTTGAGCGTCACCGATTCGACGGCAGCACCACGGCTGTTCAATTCGACATGAATGAAGTAGCCCGTGGTTGGATCGGTTGAACCGAGTTCGATAGTCTTCTCGGGATGTTGTGCCATCACCGGTGCCTGCGGCCCCACTGGCGGGGCTGCTGCGGCAATCTCCGGGACGACGTTCAACGGAGCGAGCGCACTCACCGGTCCGTCGAATGCCGTGGAGTCATCGTCCGCCATTTTGGCCACGGGAGGCCGCGGGGGGATGAACAACGGCAAGACAAACGTGGCGTAAGCGATCCAAATGCCCATCGACAGGGCAACAAACATAATCACGCGGCGTTGCTGGTCCATGATCCTAGCCGAACTGGCCTTCCGCCATCGCTGCGGAAGGACGGGGAGAATGTGGCGCTTGAGGCAATTCAGAAGACCCGCGACTGCCTTCACTCAAATCGGACCGCACGGCTAACCGTGAGGCCAGCGAGCGTTTCGCCGCGGTATGTTAACGACCACCTTCCAACCGATCGCCGAAGAAATTGTCCAACTCCGGAATCTGATGGATTTTCTTCCTGGTCGTTTCAAAATCGTACGCAACCCGTTTGAAGGTCAGCGATTGGCCATCGAGGAGCACGTAGGAGCTTCGATTGTCATTGTTCCGCGGCTGTCCGACTGAGCCGACATTCACGAGTGACTTCTGTGCACCCAATTCGTATTTGAAGTCGATCTCTTCCGGTGCCAGGAAATTCAAATCTTCGGTAAAAACGCCTGGAATATGGGTGTGACCCTGAAAACAGTAGCGTTCTACCAGTGCAAAAATCTTCTCCATCTTCCGCCCATTATAGATGTCTTCCGGGAAGACGTATTCGTTCAACGGGTTTCGTGCCGAGCCGTGGACGAACATCAAGTTCGGCAGCCGATGGACCCGGGGTAGCTCGCCCAGAAAATCCCAGCGCTTCTCCGCTTTGGGACCGGTGGAGGCTTCGAGCTGCCGCCGGGTCCAGAAAATGGCGCGTTCGGCCCCGGCGTTAAAGCCTTCCGGATCGAACAAGGCGGCTTGATCGTGGTTGCCGAGGAGACACACATCGCACGAGGCCATGACCAAATCCACGCATTCGCATGGATTGGGGCCGTAACCGATGATGTCGCCCAAGCAGAAAATCTCGGTGATGCCTTGAGCGCGGATGTCCGCAAGGACGGCTTGCAGCGCCTCGAGATTCGCGTGGATGTCACTGATGATGGCGCGCGGCACGTTTTCCTCGCCGATCTCTCAAAGACCCGCGCTTCGGAGGGAGTAAACCAGCAGTTTACGCCACGGGGGATGACGCAGCAAGGGCCGAAACGCCTTGGTCTTATTCCGTCGGTCGGCGAGGACCGTCCGAAGAAGTCGAAACTCGGTCGGCGATCGGACGCTGGCAATCGACACAGTTTATCGGTACCCGTCACGGAACCGCCTCAGAATCATGCTCGGCAGTGCGTGATACGTTGACAATTACGTTGAGGCAGACTCTTCCGCTTCGGTCGCTCCGGGGGCTTCGGCCGTTTCGTCGGCCTCATCAGTCGTGGTCGATGCCTCGTCGTCGTTCATCGCCTCAGACTCTTCGGTGGCGGCGAGGTTTATCGGCGTGACGGAAGGCGCGGCAGCCGGGCCGACCCACCGGGCCAGCGGGCTCTGGTTTCCCGACGATTCTTCCACGCGAGTGCTCAAAACCGGAATAACTACCGCCAGACAGGCGGCGGCGACGGCCACCAGCAGCATCTGTCGGGCACCGTAGTGATGACGACGGCTGTTCGCGGTCGGTGTGGTCGCAATCGATGGAGTGTCGGCAAATAAGGAAAGCAGCAAGCGCTCGACACGGTCTTCTGTCCAGCGGGAACGGGAACCGGAGACAACGGCAGGGTCGTGATCGTGCATGGTCCAAATCCTCGCGCGCCATCCTGGCACGCATGCTGTCAATCGAGGCGGTACTACTGGACGGATTCCGCGTTCACACCCAACTTCTCAAGGGCAATGGCCATTCGCTGCCGGGCACGCATGAGTCGCATGTCAATGGCAGCAACCTGTATGCCTAAAACCTCTGCAATTCGTGCGGAAGACCAACCGAGTGCGTAACGGAGCAGCAGAATTTCGCGATCATCCGATCGTAACGCCCCTAGCGCGACTCCGACCTGTTCCCGTAACTCACCCCGGACGGCGGTTCCCACGGGATCAAGCGAAGGTGAGGCAACCCCTTCCAGAGAAGCGGCGGCCTTTTCCGCATTCTGCTTCCGCCGGGCAAAATCCCGCAGCCAGTTGCGACCAACGTGTGCCAACCAAGCCCGTTCATCACGGACATTTTTGGCCCCTGGACCCTGAAACCGCAGAAAGGCCTCGTGGACGGCTTCCCACGCGCGCTCGGGATCACTACACAGGCGATAGAAGAACGCCCACAGATCCTGGCTGTGTTCGCGATAACATTCCGCGACGCGCGGCGAACCTGCCGGGACGCTCATAATCCGATCAATCCTTCAGTGCCGCCGAGCACGCCTGCACTTTTCCAACACACGCAACTCGACGACAAGTTCCACAAGAACGTCGGCCCCCGCGTGACGGATCACAGGATTAAACCAGAAACGTGGTAAAGTGTCACGAAGTTTTTGACTGACGTTCAACGGAATCAGGGGTTGAGTTCGTCGGAACTGACGGGCAGAAAAGCAGTTGTTGTTGAGTTTCGTCAGGATTTGATCCCGGAGATGGGTCGTTGTCGCAGGCCACCGTTGCTGCTGGTTCCCCCACTGCCGCGAGGCTTCCCAATGCGTTTGCTTGCGGCGGGGTGCTGCTCGTCGCCCTGTTGCTACGACTCGGAGCGTGCTGGTACTGGGAGGATGATCTCGGCCGGGATCGTGACGCCTACCTGGGGATTGCGCGTAACTTCTCTGCTGGGAACGGATTCTGTAGTCCGGGAACCACGGCACCGACGGCGTTTCGACCGCCGGTATTTCCGATACTGATCGGAATCGCCCGGTGGGGGTTGCCTGAAGCCGCAGCAGTCGCGGCGATCAACATCGTGGCCGGATTGGCAACCGTGTGGGCTGTGTGGCTGCTGGCAGAACTCTGGTGGCAACCCCCGCGGTGGCAGTTGGCCGCGGCCGGAATGGCAATCGCCGTCGATCCTTTATTGCTCCGATACACCACGCAACCGATGACCGAATGCCTGTTCACGGCTCTCACCGCATGGACCTTGGTGGGCGTCACGCGGCTGTGGCTGAATCCGTTCACGTCCGGTTGGACGGCTTGGTTAACAGGGCTGGCGGCGGGACTGACCGCGCTCTGTCGACCGACATTTTATCCCTACATGGGACTTGTCTGGCCGGGTCTGATGTTTTGTGCGGCCCGATTCAATCTGGAAGAATTTCGTGGCCGTCAGCGTCAATCCACGCACTTTGCACTCGCCGCCGCTGCCGTTGTTGCCCTGTGGGTCGGACGAAATCTCTGGGTCATGAACGATCCGCTGCTGACCACCACGCACGGCGGATACACATTGCTGTTGGGCAATAATCCCGTGTTCTACGAAGAAGTTGCTCGGCAACCATGGGGGACCGTGTGGCAGCACGACAGTCTGGTCCGCTGGCAGGCATCCCTGGCGGATCAGATGCAACATGAGCTCGGCGGCCCCGTGAGTGAGAAACAGGCCGATGAGTGGCATTCCCGGCAGGCGTGGAAGGCAATCAACGCCGATCCCGTTGGGTTTCGCGCCGCTGTGGGATACCGCGTCCGTAGTTTTTGGAGTCTGGTCCCGCGGGGCCCGGAAGTGTCCGGCACTCGATTCATGCCGATGATGGCGGTGTGGTATGCCGCCCTGTTCCTGGCTGCGGCGATGGGATTTTTGATCGCCGTACGGAAACGCCATCCCGCCGTGTGGATTGGCGGGGTGCTCATAGGGACCGTCGCCGGGCTGCATCTGCTCTATTGGACCGACACCCGCATGCGCGCCCCGCTGCATCCAGTGTTAATCGCTTTCGCTGTCGGAGTGGGCTCGGTTCATCACAGGCGCGTGATGGCATCACACGAAGCGACCGGCGATCCCGCTGCATCGTGATGTTATTGAGCCGCTTCCGTGGCCGGAGCTTCGGGAGTCGGTTGCAGTTCGGGTTCGGGAGGTTCGGGGGTTTCCGGAGCAAATTCCGGCAGCAGCGGCAACCGTTCCGGATGCTTGTGATAGACGGGGAAGGCCCGTCCGCGGAATCGGATGGCGGCAACCCGGCCGGTCTCCGTCGCCAGGTACACACGGTCTGTCCGGTCGTTGCTCACATGGCGAGTGTAACGACCGCCAGGCAGTCGTCCCACGGTGCGACCATCCGCCGCGGTCACCATCATAACATCGTTGTTGTCGTCCCGGGCGAAGACAATCTCGTTCGCCACGGCGATGAAGGTTTTCAGCCGCGGTTGCCACCATTTCTGTGTTCCGTCCATCGCATCAAGACAGTACAAGCCACCGCGATCGGGGTGGATATACAAATTGCCTCGGACCACTTCCGGTGATGTCCGAATCGGCAAGCCGGCAATGAATTCCCACTTCACCTGACCGCTGGTCGAATCAATGGCGTAGAACGTGTAGTCTTCGGAGGCGAGGTACTGTGTGTTCCCCCATTGTGCCATCGGGGCCACAATCGGTGCGTCGGTTTCAAATTGGAAGGTCAGTTCCCGGCGATTGGGCGAGACGGCATACATCGAACCATCGCGGCTGGCGAAGTTCACCGTTCGGCCCGCGGTCAGCGGCGGCGATGTGATCTCTTTCGACGCCTGGTAACGCCACACCAGCGCTTCATGCGACCACTGCGGCAGCTTGCGTTCCGAGTACAGCTCTTTGATTTTCTTCAAGCTGTAGGCATACACACTGCCATCGAGTGTGCCGACGTAGACCTGCGTGCTATCGGCCGATGGGCTGGTGGACGGAGCACCGGGTAATCGCAACGTCCAGACAATGTTACCGGATCGTTTTTCGATGCCGTACATCATGGTGCCGACGACAACCATCACCATGTTTTCGTTGCTTTCGGCGGGAAAGCTTGGCTCGTCGAACCGACCGAGGCGCAGTGCCCAGGCACGGACACCGGTTTCAGTATCGAAGGCGGTGATGATGCCGTTGGTGGCTTGAACGTAGAGGAGCTCTTCGTCGAGGACGATATGCGCCACTTTATCGCGGGAAGGGTTCATCACCGACTGCGCGGTCCAGGCGGTTTCCAGACCATAACGGTTCAGAATGGTGCTGGAGATGAAGCCGTCGCCCGCTGCCCCTTGCTGCGCAGAGGCGGTCGTCGCCATTGCCAGCCAACTGCACGTCAGCAACGCGGCCAGTGTTGAGTAGCGCATGGGGATCGGCTTTCTTACGGATGCAGAACGGTTGAAAACCCGTTGGCGGGACGCCGGCAAACTCAAACGTTCACACATCGGCCCACATCAAATCTACCACGGTTCGGTTGCGAACTGGAAAATGGATGTCGATTTCCCTCGACTGAGGGCAAATGCTTGCCTTGGCTTCGGCATTCGTCGCACATTGATTCTGAACTACGCATGCTAACCATCCGCGCCAAGACGATTCCAGAGGGGAATGCGGGAGAATCCCTGAGAACAGCCCAAGTTTTTCTGAAGAATCGATTCCCCTGCAACCGAGCGGCGTTCGCCTACGAAGACTTCCCGACGCTCCCAATGGCGCTGTGCGGTTTCGCGCCTCGCGCCAATTCCACGCGTACTCTCCAACATCACCCCGCGCTTTCCGATCGTGCGCTTCTCACAAACCAGGGTCTTGTCGGAACGCCCACCAGCTCGATAGACTCATTTGCAGAATCAGCGCTTAGTCTCGCTCCCGTCCAGTTCGGGTGCGATTCCTCACGGGCGGCTTCCATCGTGTGCGTTCCGCTGACGTTCTACCGTGTTCCGTTGCTGCTCCTGATCGGAGCCGGGGCTTCCGCCGCTGTATACGGTGATGTCGTCCGTCTGCAATCCGGCGTCGAACTCCACGGCAAAATCGTTAAGACCGACGCAACCGTTCCTGAGCACATGGCTGTCGAGTTACTTTCCGGTGCCCGGGTCTCGTTCCCCGCGGATCAGGTCACGCTCCACGTGATCCGCCCAATTGCAGTTGAAGAGTATGAACTTCGCGCCCGGCAGGTTGCCGATACCGTGGACGCCCGCTGGGAACTCGCGGACTGGTGCCGGCAAAAGGGACTTCACCCCCAGCGTGAAACACAGTTGCTCCGGTTGATCGAGCTGGAGCCCGACCACGAACGGGCGCGGGCCGTTCTTGGTCACGTCTGGAAGGACGGCGAGTGGGTTGATTGGGATGCCTACATGACCGCACGGGGTTATGTGAAGCACCGCGGCAAGTACATCACCCAGCAAGAACTGGAGCTGCTGGAAAAGACTTCCGAAGAATTGAAGCGCGAGCAGGAATGGTTCCCGAAAGTCCGGCTGTGGACCGGTTGGGTCACGGGGAACAATACTTCGCGCGCACAGCAGGGAATTGCCGCGCTGAAAGCCCTCAAGGATGCCGATGCTGCTCCGGCGGTGCTCCGCTTCCTGGGCGAACATTCATCGCGCGATCTCCGGTTGTTGGGGGTCACGGTGCTGACTCAGGGTGGGGGGATCAAATCGGCGGTGGCGCTTTCGAAAATTTCTTTGCGGGACGGCGATCAGGAAGTTCGTTCGTTTGCCCTGCAGGGAATTGATCAACCGTACTATGACAACGTCCAGGCGTTGTTCATCAGAGAACTGCGCAGTACCAACAACGCGGCGGTAAACCGGGCCGCCGCCGGACTGCGACGAGTCGGCGATGAACGGAGTGTGCCGCAGTTGATTGATGCCCTGGTCACCTCCCACAAGTACGAAGTCCGCGCACCGGGGGGGGCCGGCCAGACTTATTCGTTCGGGACCAACGGCACTTTCGCCCAGCCGACGGCCACATTGCCAGCTGATGTCGAAGCCGCGATTCGCACCGGGCAATTGCCCCAAGGCGCGATCTTGCTGAACTCGCCGAACGCGGCCGAAAACAATTTGACCCGTACCGTTCTGGTGCGCGTTGAGCATCAGAACTCTGAGGTCCGCGCAGCATTACAGAAGCTCACGAATGAAGATTTCGGCTACGACGAACGGTTGTGGCATCTCTGGTGGGCCGCGAAAAAACACACCGGCGGTACACTGACGAATTCGTGATGGCCACGTAAACCCATGCCTGTGTTTGACACTCCCGTTGCGGCGATGCAACAGGCGCTGGCTTTGGCCGCGCGGGGACTTGGTCGCGTCGAACCGAATCCGCCTGTCGGAGCGGTGATCGTCGATGATGCCGGACGCTGCCTCGGTGCCGGCTGGCATCAACAGTTCGGCGGTCCGCATGCTGAGGTCTTCGCACTCGAACAAGCTGGCCCCGCCGCCCATGGTGCAACGCTCTATGTCACCCTCGAACCCTGTTGTCACTTCGGCAAGACGCCACCGTGCAGTCGGGCTGTCATCGCGGCGGGATTGAAGCGTGTGGTGGTCGCAATGACCGACCCGGCGCCCCATGTTGCCGGTGGGGGAATCGCCGAGCTGCGGGCCGCGGGGATTGAGGTCGAAGTCGGTCTCTGTGAAACAGAAGCGCGGCAACTTGCGGCCCCGTTTGTCCGCTGGGTGACCGAGCGCCGACCGTGGGTGCATGCGAAGTGGGCGATGACACTCGATGGAAAAATCGCTTCCCGGACCGGTCATTCCCAATGGATCTCCGGCCCGGAAAGCCGTGCGGTGGTGCACGAACTCCGTGGCCGGATGGACGCGATCGCGGTGGGGATTGGGACCGCTTTGGCCGATGACCCGTTGTTAACAGCCCGTCCGCCCGGCCCGCGCACCGCGACCCGGATGGTCATCGATCCCCAAGCCCGATTGCCCCGAACATCACAACTCGTGCAGACCGCGCGTGAAGTCCCCGTGCTGTGGGTGGTGGGCGATCACATCCCGACCGATCTCACTGCCCCCGTGGAAGCCGCCGGCGTGGAACGGTTGTCGCTGCCGTACGACGCCGATCGCGGTTTTCCGTTGCAGGACTGGTTGTCACTGCTCGGCAAACAGTCGATGACCCACGTTCTCATTGAAGGGGGCGGAAAACTCCTCGGCAGTCTGTTCGACGCCGACCTCATCGACGAATACCACATCTTCATCGCCCCGAAACTGATCGGAGGCATGACTGCACCCTCTCCTCTCAGCGGCACCGGCCAGGCAACCATCCCCACGGTGGCATCACTGGTGCGTCCCACCATGACCATGCTGGGGGAAGACATTTACATCCACGGACGACGTCGGCATACGAATCATTGACTCGACTACAGTGGGTCGATGTGACACCATCGTGTCATCTGAGGTCTTTGCTCACCGAGATTTTCTGCCATGTCGTTGCCGTTGCGGCTGGCGCTCTGCATGACGCTTGTTTTCTCCGGCTGTCAACGCACCGTCTCCGGTCCGTTGGCGATCGGCGGTGCTGAGGCCGTGAGCGCTATTCAGTCTGCGGATTCAGTGTCAGCATCCCGATTGGTCTCGAACCATGAATACCGTCCCGCGGTGAGCGACTATGAAGTCGACGTGGGACCGATCACCTTGTCCCCGGCCGTAAGAGATCGGCTGCGCGAGGTCTTTCTGAATCTGCGGACGAAACCAAGTTCGAAAAAGGCGTGCCTCCCCGATTTTCGTATTCGATTGCACTTCGATGGCCAAGCGAGTGAAGTCGACATTTTACTCTGCCTGGAATGTCGGATCATGGCGATCTACCACAATTCCGCTGCCTTCACCTGCGACAATTTTGATGATGTCGCCCCGGAGCTGATCGCGATTTCGAGAGAGATTTTTCCGGAGGACCCGGCGATTCAGGCGCTGCGTTAACGTTCTTCAGGTCAGTGCCTTGCTGAGCCTCCCTTCAGAAAAGTCTCGCCGGACAATGCTTCAGAAGCTCCCACCGCCGTCGCCCCGCTGGCTCGTTGTGCAGCAGGCGATCGGAATCTATGGCATTTTTTGTGTCGCAGTAATTGTCGCTCATCTCATCATGGGCGAGAACCCGGAGGCATGGCCGGGCGATGAATGGCGCGGGGTGGGAAAGATTTACGTTGGGGCAGCCACTACTTGGCTCATTTGGCGTGCAAGCCCAGGGCGGTTCAGTTCGTGAAGTAGCCGAGGATGGTGAAGAGGGGTTGGGGATTCCAGGCGAAATCTCGTCGGGCTTCGGCGAGATTGTGGGGGTTTTGCTGTCGACACAGCGTGATGGCGGCGTTCCGCGCGGCGGCGAG
>JBGSUN010000149.1:0-23617 GCA_041753475.1 Planctomycetaceae bacterium
TCCGTCTTCCGCCGCCCCATCGCCATCCCACCACTCCCGCATCCCCAACGCCAAACCGCACCCGCGACTGTCGCCTGGTCACTTTAACAATCACCTCACGCTCGGAGGAGGCCAAGGTGAATAAATCCACACGCTGCTAGAATCACCGCTTCCGGTGAAATATGGATCGCCACTTCGAGTTCCGGAAACTCTTTCAGGAGTTGTTGAGCACGCTCCTGCTTGATCCAGGCAAAGGCCATTTGGCCGTCGATTTTGGGAATGTCTCCATCAACCGCCTGCCAATAGGTCGGGGCGGTCTCCAGGAAATCGGCTGCCCCCGCCGCACAGACTGCTGCCAGTTCCCCCTGGCTCTGTCCCGTGATCATGTCCACGGGAATGCCGAACTCGCGAATCAAGACCCAAGCCGCCCAATTGGCGAGCGTCACGGCCAGTCCAGCGAGAAACCGGTTCTCCGGACTGGACTGTGCTTCGATGAGCTGTTCATTTTCCTTTCCCGACTGCGGGGGGGCCAAACGGCGTTTCAGGCGCGCCTGATGATCCGCGGGAGCATTTGCGGGCGGACAGAAAATGTAACTCGTCGGGTACGGATCGTCGGGGTGACGATCGCGATCCTCGAAGACATCGAATTGTTCGCGGACCTTGGGAAAGTGCAGGCAGAGATCCATCAGGTGCCGCGGGTACTGTCCGATCATCCCCGGAAACCCCATGCCGGGCAAAATACACGCCACGCGACCTGTCCGGCGCTCGGCTGGACCAGAGAAAGAGACATCCTCAGGCAATAACGCGGTTCCTTGGGGATCAACCAGGAATCGCTGTGCAGCTTCCAGTCGCTCGATGGCGGCGGCTGGAGACGAGGCGATCAGACTGAACCGAAACGGCACATCGCTCGACAGTCCCCGCGTCCGTCTGACCGCCAGCTTTGACCAATCGTCGGCATTGCTCGTGAATTGCAGCTCGCGTTGCAGTTCCGCGAGGAGGTTGATCAATTCCTCACGCGTCGCTGCGCCGACCAGCAACAACTCCGTCGGCGGGCGGACTCCACTATCGATGGGACGGGGGCGAGCGCCGACCCGCGACTGGGATGGGCGCGCCGCGCAGACTTCTTCCAACACAACGTGTACGTTGATGCCGCCGAATCCAAAGCTGCTCACCCCTGCGCGACGTTTGCCTCGGCGCGGATCGAGTATCCAGGGTCGCGTCCGATCATTGACGTAGAACGCCGAAGTGGCCAGATCGGGATGCGGACGACTGCAATGCAAACTGGGGGGCAGCACCTTCGAACTCAGCGACAGTGCCGACTTGATTAACGAAGCCATGCCCGAGGCCGGCATGGTATGGCCGATCATCGATTTGACGCTGCCGACGATGCGTTGCGCGGGCCGATGACGACTCGTACCGAAAAACTGTCGGATCGATTCGACTTCAGCGGCATCACCGGCGCGTGTTGCGGTGCCGTGCGCTTCTAAGCTGCCGATCGTGGCGGGATCAACACCGGCGTCCGCATAAGCACGTTCATAAGCGAGAACTTGCCCGCTCACGGAAGGAGCGAGGACATCCCCTTGCCGACCATCGCTGGAAACGCCCGTTCCTTTGATAATGGCGTAAACCTCGTCGCCTGCCGCTTCGGCGTCTTCCCAGCGCTTCAGGACGACTGTCCCTCCCCCTTCGCCAACCAGCAAACCGTCGGCGTCCTCGTCGAAGGGGCGAATCCGACCCGTCGGCGATAAGGCGCCCAGACGATCGAAGACTGCATAAAACGTCGGCGACTGGCTCAAGAAAATACCGGAGACCAGCGCCAGGTCAGAACGTCGATTGCGCAGTCGATCAAGCGCCAGTTCCACGGCGACCAATGACGAAGCGCAGGCCGCGTCGACAACTTCGGCTGCCCCGCGCAGGTTCAACCGGTTCGCTGCCCGGCTGGCAGCCAGATTGGGAACGCTCGTCGAAACGAGTTCCGCATCATCCGGCGGCAACACGGTCAACAGATATTCCTGCATGGCCTTGCGACGGCCACGCACGGCCTCGGGAAACTGGCGTTCCAGCAGTTCCAGGATGATATCGGACAATTCAATACGCAGGACCGTTTCCAAGCCGGTAGCAGTGATGTAACCGCCGCGACCGACGAACACGTCCGTTTTCGCACGCACCGGGTCGTCACCCCCGATTCCGGCGTCGGCCAACGCAGCGTCCATCAGCTGAATTAAAAAGAAATGATCTGGATCCCCTTCGAGAACTTGCCGAGGCATCACGCCGTAACGAGCAGCGTCGAACTGAAACGGCTGCGGCAAAAACCCACCCCGATGACAGCGCAGAAATGAAGCGTCGCCGGGCTCTCGATCAAGACTTCGATAGGATCGCCAGCGATGCTCGGGCACATCGGTAATCAGATCCCGGCCTGCCGCCAGATTCGCCCAGTATTCAGCCAGGTTGCTGGCCCCGGCAAACTGGCACGACATCCCGACGATTGCGATATCACCCGCGTTCATGCGTTGCCTCCGCCCCATTCTCGAACCGGTTGCCCGCACTCAACAGGGCCGTTAAGTTCGCGCAGATCAACGTTTCGGCCGAGGGCATCGACCGTGCCGCTAGCTGGCGAATCAAAGCTGGGCCGCCTTCTTGCAGAGGAATCAATTCGATACCCCGCGCGGCGTACAGACGCTTCAGGTCATCCTGCACCATGCCGCCGTCCCACGGGCCCCACGCCACGGAAAGGACGCGCGTCTCCGGCCATTCCTGGCGTAGTTGTTGCGCCAGCTTGCCGAGGTGTTCGTTTGCCGCAGCGTAATCGACCTGACCAATACTGCCGAAGCGGCCAGACACCGATGCGAAGAACACGATGAATTTCAATGATTCGGGAGCCAGTTTGTCGCGCAGCACCGTGGCTGGACGAATCTTCGTGCGAAAGACTCGCCGGAAGGAAGCCAGTGACTTGTCCAGCAGCCGACGATCTTCGATCACCCCTGCGCCATGGATCACGCCGGTCAACTTGCCGAACCGGGCCGATACGTCATCCAGAACCCGTGCGAAGTGCTCCTCGTCTTGCAGATCGACAGCCAAGTATTCGACCGATCGGCACATCGTTCGTAGCGTTTCCAGTCGCTGCCGCATTTCCCTCAAGCGCAGTATTCGCTGCGCGTCCCGCGTGATTTCCGCCGGGATAATCGGCTGTTGACGGATTCGCCGGTCGGCGATCAACGCTTGCCGGATTTCAGAAACCGATCGAGTGGTGGAATCTGCCGCTTCGATTTCCACCAACGGCGTTCGGCCAATCAGGATGAGATGTGGTCGACAACCGGCAGCCACGACTTCGGCCACCGCTCCCGTCACTCCCGCCGCTCCCCCTGTGATTAGGATCACGGGTTCGGGAACTTCCTTCAGCAGTGGCAACAGTTCTGCAGGGGACTCGGGCAGCGGGATCAGCGTCGGTTGCCAACGGCCATCCCGGTCGTAGCCCACTTCCGGAAGAGGTTTAGCGTCGAAATACTCTGCGAGGACTCGATCCGCGACCCAATGTCTGACGACGATCTCCTGCTGGTGTTCAGCCGCAGCACCATCAAAATCCAGCGACGTCACTTGCAGCTCGGGAAACTCGAGTTGCAAGGTCTTAAACAATCCTAACGTCCCACTGCCTGCGAGCCCGATCGGTCGAGAATGTAGCCCGCAACGACCGTCCAAGGCTGTTACGTTCAACACGCGCCGCATTGCCGAGCTCGCTGAGCGGAGATGCGGCACCAGCAGTTGTGCAAACACCAACGAGACTGAGACGCACTCTTCCGCTGCCGCGGAGCCGGAGTCGAAGACCCAGCGCGGTGACGCAGGAAGGAGATTGATCCAACCGCCGATCGGCGCGCTCCGATCGGCCAGCGCCCGCGCCACTCCTTGAACTGCGGCATCCCTGTCTTGCCAGGGAATGTCGTAGAGGTTGCGATCGAGTTGTGCATATTGGGTCGCTGGTCGAAATTGGAGGACCTCCAGATCGAGGTCCTCCAACCGAGCCTGAATGGTTTCCGCCATGGCGGTCGCGCTAGTTGTCAGCACGACCGTCTGGCGGGAAATCAGTTTTTTGCGGGGTCTCCTGGGCCGGGTTCGGCGGATTCCGCGACGACTACGTAATGCTCCAGCACCGGCGAAGCGTCGGTCGCGGCGGGCGCTTTGCGCCCCTGTTCCAGGAATCGCTGTCGCACACGTTCATAACCGCCGACGATATCCGACAAGGTTTTCAGATTCACGAACTCTTGTAATACGCTCTCATCCGTAGCCCCTTCCATCCGCACCTGGGCATAAAAGTCCTGCATCTTTGACAGGATCTCTACCACCTTGATCGAATCGATCCCTAGACCAGCTTCGAGGGGCAAAGACTCGTCCAGAATCTCCCGTTCATAGCCGGTTCGGTCGCTGACGACCGTCAGCAAGTGTTCCCGAAATTCCGCGACTGTCGGGGGTACGCCCGATGTGGGCTTGGCCAGCTTGGCGACAACCGGCTGCGGCGGAATGTCCATCGCCCGTCGTTCAACGACCGCGGGTCGATCGGGGCTGGGAGAATTGGCGACGCCCCGCGCCGAGGGCTGAGCCACGCGAAACTCATAGTCTCGTGGCACCCCGGCGATCGGCGCAGGGGGAGGCGATTTCAATGATCCTGAGAATCCATTGACGGTCCCAGGTAATACGAACGGCGCAGACGGTGGTGTCTGCGAGGTCATGGGTTCCGGTGTGATCTGCTGTATCCGTTGCATGTCGGCCGACGGAAGGTGACCGGTCAACATCAATTCCTGTAATCGGAAAATGCGATCCGCGACCGCCTGTTGTTGCGACTGCAGGTCGAACCAGCGCTGAGCGAGGTTTAGAAAAGGATTCCAGGGTGGATCGTGATCGTGCTCGGACCGCAGTTGCGACACAGTTTCATTCACCTTGGGAAGAGGAGTAGGTTGTGGATCACTAGATCGAGTTGGCAAAGCCCCCGGGCGTGCCGGCGGCAGATGAGGCAAGTGGCTGGGGGGCGGGTCGCTCGGCGATGGTTTATTGACCGCCATAGGAGAGCCCTTCGGTTCGACGATCACCGGATTCGGCGACACCACGCGTGCTGCGGGTACTCCGTGAGGCTGACGTTTTCCAGCGGGAGGCCTCACTCCCGTCGGAGAAATCCACCAGGATTTTTCGTGGACCCGCTTTCGTTCGTGAAGCTGCTCGAGGAGTTCCGCAATCGTCATGGAGGCCACTCGCCCGCGAAACCACGGGGATAAATCCACCGGCAGACCCAGAACAAAGCAACGAGCCAACAGCAGTGCTGCGGGTTGCAAGCTCTCTGGACCGGCTGAGCCGAAATTCAGCAGAATCGCTGGCTGATCCGCTGCGATACGCCGAACCAGCGACGACATCACGGTGCCCGGACCGACTTCAATGAATACGCGGAAGTGATCTGCCAGCATCGTGCGGACTTCGCTGACAAAATCGACGCGCGAATACAAGTGCTGCGTCAACGTTCCGCGCAGCGTCGCAATTTCCTCCGCATGCATCCGCCCGGCTGTATTACTGTAGACCGGAATGTTGGGACGCTGGAATGACGTGTCGGCCAGTAGCCGTTCCCAATCGTCAGCGACGATTTTCATCAAGTCTGTATGAAAAGCGCCAGAGACCGACAATCGCCGCGCCACGACGCCTTGTTCCTTCATTCGTTCCAGGAACTGTTCGCATGCCTGGACCGGACCAGCACAGACAGTTTGTTCGGGAGCATTGAGGTTGGCGATCGTCATGCCGGTGCCGAAACGATCCAACAGCGTTTGGACTTGCTCGGCTCCGAGTTCAATAGCGATCATCGTGCCGGGATGGGCCGCGCTGGCGGCAGCGCACAGAGCACCCCGCTCCACCGAGAGTCGTGCCAGATCAGAGAGGGACAACGCGCCCGCGGCCCACAGCGCGGCGAATTCGCCGTAACTATGGCCCGCCGTCCCCGCCGGCACGATCCCGAACCGCTGGAGCCAGACCGTCAAGGCTGTGGCTACCGCACCCAAAGCGGGCTGAGCGCTCGCAGTGGCACTCAGCGCCTGGTGCTGAGCCAGACGATCCGCTTCGCCGCACGCTGGCGGCGGCCAGATCCGATCGACCAGACGAACGCTGTCCGGATGCCGCTGATGGAAGACGTCGTCGAAGGTCTCCAGGAACGGCCGCACCTCACGGTCCGCCATCACCAGATCGCGGAACATTCCGACCGCTGGCGTCCCCTGTCCCGGATAGAGAAAGCAAACTTGCCGCGGGTCGATGGCCACCGCCAGTGAGAGGAACGCACCGTTATGCGTCCACTCTTGGCGATCCGGCAGTTGCTTCAGTTGCTCGAGTGTCAACGTGAGTCGTTCATGAAGTTCGGCAGGACTCGAGGCCACGATCGCCGCACGGGCATTCCTGTGCTGCGGAGCGGGGCTGTCGTGTAACTCACTCTGATGCAGGGCCCCGGCCCACGCTGTGAAATCCGCCGGCTCAATCGAACTCGTCGATTCCAGGAAGTCGCGAAGCGTTTGCTGCAGGTCCGTCCGATTTTCGCGCGACCAGCAAAAGATCTCGGCAGGCCGAACGGCCCAGGGTTCTTGATCTCGGCTCGGGAAGGGAGACTCTTCCAGAACGACATGAAAGTTCGAACCGCCGAAACCAAAAGCGCTGACCCCGGCGCGACGTGGATGACCGGAGACGGACCACCACGGTCGCGGCTCAGTGTTCAGGTATAGCGGGCACTCCGCAGTCGCGAGAGGTTCGCGCGGCTGCTCGACTTTGCCCGTGGGAGGCAAGACCTGCGATTCGAGCGCCAGGATCGCTTTGGCCAGCCCCAGCATACCAGCCGCCGCTTTACAGTGTCCGATTTGTGACTTGATCGATCCGAGCGCGACGGAACGAGCCGGGGCGCCCGGTCCGAGCCAACTCAACAGCGACTGTAGTTCGACGCTGTCGCCCAAGGCGGTCCCGGTCCCGTGCGCTTCGATCAGCGAAACCGACTGAGGATCACAACAGGCATGTCGGTACGCCGATTCCAGACAACGTTGTTGCCCACCCAGGTCCGGTGCCGTCACGCTGCGACCGCAGCCATCGCTCGAACTCCCAATCCCGCGAATCACGGCATGAATCGGATGCCCGGCGGCGAGCGCGTCTTCCAGGCGACGCAACACCATCACCGCCATCCCCTCTCCCAGGACGATTCCGTCAGCCTGTTGATCGAAAGGCCGACTCGTGCCCTTTGGAGACAGCGCCTGGCTGCGCGCAAAGCTCATGTAACAGAACGGGTGATTGGATGCGTCTGCCGCTCCGACCACAGCGGCATCCGCTGCACCCAGTTGCAGTTGCTGCACTCCAGCCTGCACCGCTGCCAGCGAGGATGCGCACGCAGCATCCACGACATAGCTCGTCCCACCCAGTCCGAATCGATTCGCAATACGACCCGTCAGCACGTTGGACAGATAGCCGGCAAAAGAATCCTCCGTCCAGCGGGGCAGACGGCGATCCCATTCATCAAGCACATGTTCCCGATCGGCATCGCTCAAACAATCGAGTTGAGAGACATACTCCCGGCTGAGCGTTTGAAATGCGTGCCGCAGACCGAGCTCTCCCCCGGAGGCTGCAAAAATCACCGCCGTACGCTCGCGCGGAAAACCCGTGGTTGCCACCCCGGCATCTTGCAGTGCTTCTGCCGCGAGCTGCATGGCCAGCAAATGAACGGGATCGATGCTGGCCATGGTCGCCGGCGGGATTTTCCACTCCAGCGGATTGAAGAAACGCCCCTGGAGAAAACCGCCAGCTGTGGCATAAATCCCGTTCGAATCCCAGCGATCCGCTCGAAAATAGGGTTCCGGCTTCCAGCGCGCTTGCGGATCAGATGAGAAGACGTGCCGACTGCTGACGATCAATTGCCAAAGCTCGCGCAGCCCGTTGGCTTCAGGGCAAAAGACGGAGAGTCCTGTCACTGCGACAGGACAGAACCGTGACTCTGAGACTTCTGGCCCGGATGCGTTTGACACACGTCACTCTCATGCGCGAAGCGGTGATTCGCCTCACAAATCTAATTGCCAGCCTCTACCGTAAGCCAGTCGGAATTGAACCGTCCTTGTCGAATTCTCATGCTCGACAGGGAGAACGTTCTTCCGGCCGGATGCTCTCGATGGCCGGGCCAATTTTTGATGTCCCGTTCATCCGCGAAATCCGTTTGACCGTAACAATCGATCGAATCGGATCACCCCCGCTGCCCTGTGTGCGCGCTTCGCCGCAATGAGATACAGCATCCGATCGGACCCCGGCGACTGCCTGCGAAAGTCCGTCCGGGTTTCACAATGAGTCGCAACACGGTCCATCCAACGGGCGGAAATCATCCGCGAAGGCGCTGCGGACTTGCGCTTCCGTCAAGCCGAACTGGGATAGATCGTATTGATGTACGCCGTGCTTGCCGCGCGGGTTGTCCTTAAGCCAGCGTCGCATTCCGACCTCCATCCGCGGGTCGAAGGGATAACCGAACAGATCGTAGATTCGGCGTACGGTCCCCAGCGGGTCTTCCACGAGCGTCTCATACTCGACGTCAAAGATCCGATCGGGCGACTCTTCCCGGCTCTGCCGGCCCAGCGATGCCACCCCCGCCAGGCCTGCCAACACGTCGCGGCCCAATTGATGGTCGTCCACTCCGTCCGAGTAGATTCGCCGGACGACCGAATACATGCTGCAGCACGAACCGATTACTTTCAGCGGATCGCGGTGGGTCCGGACGATACAGGCATCAGGGAGCACGTCTAGAAGCGGGCCGAGCGACGAGAGATGCACCGGAGACTTAAGCACCCAGTGAACGGCCGGGGAATCACGCTGTAACCATTGCAGCATCCGCGCATACTTCCGATAAGCCGCCCTGCATTCCTCGCGTGACAATCGGCCCAGGTACTCATGGTAAGACGGCAGATCAGCCAGCAGCAGATAGCTGGTGGAAACAAACGTCGCATGCAGCAGCCAGGTGCATTCCTCGGGACCGTCTGTCGAGAATTCATGCACGGCTTTCAATTGCGGAGCCAGTCGGTCCAAGCCTTGTCTGATCCCGTGTGCGAGATCACGGCGGTAATCGCGGATGGTCTTACCACGTTTCGATCGCGGAGCGACCGGCATCATCGACTCCCAACCCATTAACGGTCGACAGTGCGGGTCCTGACAAAGCAAGTTGTACAGCAGCGTCGTGCCCGTTCGCGGCAATCCGACAACGTAGAGCGGGCGTCGGACGGGCTCGGCAAACACCTCAGGGTGTTCGCGATAGACTTGCTCCAACCAGAGTTGACACTTCAGAGTATGCTTGATGCCGTAGAGCATGCAGATTCGACCGTGAGGGCTCAGGTCAGCCTCTTCCATTAACGACTTTGCCAGTGCACGCAACGGTTCTTCAAAGCTCCGATCTGAAAAAACGAGCCCCGTCTCCTTTTGAGCCGACAGGATCAAACGGTCGACGTTGATCTGCACTGGGGACAGACCGATCCGCTCCAGGGCCCGCAACGTCCAGTTGATGAGGCGCACTTCCCAAGGACGTTTCGGTGGCTTTGTTGACAACCGTGGCGCCGCCCTGTCTCCGAATGAACGGGCCGACTCTGATATTGCCGTCATACGGTCATCCTGCTCTTGAACCTGCAAAACGGATTCTTTCGGGATACTACTGGAGGTCGGACTCCATTCGCGAGGCTTCATGAGTCGTCGCGTTTTCCCAAGATGACTATGTCAGTCAGTCTGGATCTCGAACGACTTGATTAGCCTATCCACGTACGCGGTTGTGATGACCGATCACGACCGCAGAGCAGCAGGACAGAACGCGGCGGTCCACGTTCACACCGCCATCAACAGTCCAGCCAATGTGTCGATACACACCCGCTGCTGACGTACTGGATGCGGAGTGCCGATTGCAGTGGAGCGATAGGAACCCGGCGATGGTGGGTTCTATCGCCTGGATTCCCCGCGTTCATTGCAACAGAATGATCTGGAGAATTGAAAAGTTTTTGCACCACAGCTTTGACCGCCCTGGAAACATCAACGCACTCGCTGAGTGGCGGTATCTCCAAATCCGAACGATGCGTGGCGCTTCAGGCTAAGATTTCCTGCACAATGCGTCCGTGCACATCAGTGAGACGGAAGTCGCGTCCCTGGAACCGGTAGGTGAGCCGGGTGTGATCGAATCCGAGCAGGTGCAGCAACGTCGCGTGCAGATCGTGAACGTGGACCGGATCGGCAGCGACATTGAAGCCGAAGTCGTCGGTCTGCCCATGCGTGTGGCCGGCCTTCACACCGCCCCCGGCCAACCACAGGCTGAAACAGCGGTTGTGATGATCGCGGCCGTCGTTTCCACCTTGTACCATGGGCGTCCGACCGAACTCACCACCCCAGATGACGAGCGTGTCTTTCAACAAGCCGCGCTGTTTGAGATCGTGCACCAAGGCTGCGCTGGCCTGGTCGGTATCGAGGGCATTCTGCTTCACGCCCGCCGTCAAATTGCCGTGCTGATCCCACGCTTCGTGGAAAAGTTGCACGAATCGAACGCCGCGCTCCACCAGCCGCCTTGCCAACAGGCAGTTCCGCGCGAATGTGGCATCCTTCGGTGACTTGATACCATATTGCTGCAATGTTTCCGGCGTTTCCTGACCGAGGTCCATTAGTTCCGGCGCGCTCGTTTGCAGGCGATACGCCATTTCATAGCTTTGGATGCGTGCTGCAATCTCCGGATCGAATTCCGTCTTGAGAGCTTGCTCATTCAGCCGATTCAGCGCATCGAGTGAGGCCCGCTGTGACTCCGCATCGATTCCGGCGGGGTTGGAAAGGTACAGCATCGGGTCACCCGCGCTGCGGAACGGCGTGCCGCCATACATGGTTGGCAAGAAGCCGCAGCCGTAGTTGCTCGCGCCGCCACTGGTCCCCTTGGCACTGGTCAGCACAACAAAGCCCGGCAGATCGGCGGATTCGCTGCCGAGACCGTACAGCGTCCACGAACCAAAGCTGGGGCGTCCGAACTGCTGCGAACCGGAATTCATCATGATCTGCGCCGGGGCATGATTGACGGCTTCCGTCTGCATGGTGCGAATCAGGCATAAGTCATCGGCGACTTTCGCAGTCTGCGGCAGAACCTCGCTGAGTTCCATGCCGCACTGACCATGCTTTGCGAACTTGAATTTGGGACCGAGGAGCGCGGAATTCGGATTGATGAACGCCGCGCGATATCCCTTGAGCAACTCGGCCGGGGGAAGTTCTCCGTTGCGTTTGGTCAGTTCTGGTTTATGGTCAAATAATTCCAAGTGACTGGGAGCCCCGGCCTGGAAGATATAGATGACGCGTTTTGCTTTCGCAGGGAAATGCGGCTGTCTCGAAGCGAGCGGATTCGCTGAAGGTGCCGCATCCGCTTGTCCCTTGGTCCTCAGCAGGGAATGTGCTGCGATCCCCGCGAGTCCGATGCCGCAATCGCGCAGAAACCAGCGGCGGTTCAAGTATTGAGCCCGCGATTCGTGGACTTGTTGCCAGAGATTCATGAAGGCGTTCACTTTTTCGAAATGGTTTCATCAAGGTTGAGCAGCACGCGCGCCGCCATGGTCCACGCGGCAGCATCCTGCGGATTGGTTCCTGGTGGCAATTCCGGCAGCCGGGAGGCATCGCCGGTGACGATCTCGCGGGGGTTCAACCAGCCTTCTGCCAGCCGTTGCCGACGTGATTGCAACAGTGTCAGAATTGCCTCCCGCTCGGATTCCACCGGTTTGCGGCAAGTACACAGGGAGAAGGCATAGTCAGCGCGCTGGCGGTCATCCGTTCCTCCTTGGCGCAAGACACGGAGTGCCAAGGCTCGCGCCGCTTCCACAAAGATCGGCTCATTCAACCCGGTGAGTGCAGCCAGAGGCGTGTTCGATCGCACACGCCGTGCGCAGGCAAAATCGCCATTTGGTGCATCGAGTGTCGTCAGAACGGGATCGGGCATGGATCGTTTGCGGAAGACGTACAACGCTCGACGATATCGTTGCGGACCTTCCGCCGGCTTCCAGTAAGCCGGATAGGTGAAGTTGTAATCCAGTACGTTTTGTGGCACTGGCGGAATGATGCTCGGACCTCCCGCCTCCAGTGTGAGCAAGCCCGAAATACTCAGCGCCATGTCACGAACGACCTCTGCTTCAGCTCGAAACCGCGGGCCGCGCGCCAGCCAAACGTTGTGCGGATCCTGTTCCAGAAGTTCGGAGTCGGCATGCGACGATTGGCGATAGGTCGCACTGGTGACAATGGTCCGGATAACGTGTTTCTGACTCCACCCCTGCTCCATCATGTCCACCGCCAGCCAATCCAACACATCCCGATATTCCGGAACCGGGGCGCGAGTGCCGAAGTCTTCCGCGGTCTCAACTAAACCGCTGCCGAACATTGCCTGCCAGATGCGATTGACAGCGACACGCGCTGTCAATGGCGACCGCGGGTCGGTCAACCACCGCGCAAAACCGAGTCGATTTCGTGGTAATTCTTCCGGGAACGGATGAAACATCGCGGGAGTATGCGGTTCGATCACGCGCGTCGGCCGATCCCATTCGCCGCGATCCAGCAGGTTTGTGGGGCGACGATGTGCGGAGTCCTGCTCGATCAAGTGCAGCACCGACGTTGCCGCTTGAGGAGTGCTCTTCCAGAGGGCGTCGATCTCCTCATTGATCGACTTCGCCTCGGCAAGGCTCCTGCGCCAGGCCGAGAAAATGGCTGCGTTCTGTGCGGGAGTTTGGGTTCCTTCCAGCGTCTGCAATGCCAGCACGGCGGCATGATCCACCGGTGACGCAACGGGAGCCGGGTTCCGCGTGATGCTGAATCGGCAGCAGCCGAGCATGTCCCCAATCCGCCAGGCGATCTTCATTTGCGTCCCGGCAGGTAACACCAGTGGTTGCTCGAATTGCACAACGGCGACGGATGGCTGATTGCGACGGCCGATGCCGCGATCCGCGGCCCATGTCGTTTCATCGGAGCCGTCAATCAAATAGTTGACCGGGCCGCTGGCCTTCTTGTTATCCGGCTGCTTCTTATCGGGTTCGGAAAAATCAGTCGAGGCGTTAACCAGTTTTTGCTTCTCCCAGTCTTTCCCCTCGGGCTTCTTGAAAAAAACTTCCAGTTCGTTGACCCCCCACGTCCCTGAGCGACTTCGGCCTGGGCCACGGTGAGGTAAGTCTTCATGAGTGAGGGCTTCGAGGCGAAGACCGGTAACGCCATCCAGTGTCGGCGTTGAAATCATGAACACATCGTTGCTTACATGGCCCTTCATCAGCAGCGATCGGTCCGCCTCTTGAGTGGGATGATTCAACCCGCTGATGGTTCCCAGTTCGGTCGCCAGCAGCGCTTCCCATGTCGGCTGCTGTTGCCGCACGGCCTGCTCCCATGCGGCCAGTTCTTCACGCCACTGTGGTCGCAGCATGCGAAGTCGTTCTTCCGCTGCACTCACGCGGTCGTGAATGTCCTTGATCTGCTTTTCCTGCTCGGTCGAATAAACCCACGACTGCGCTTCGTACGCCGTATTGAAGAAGGCAAACAGGCCGTAGTATTCATCGTGTGTCAACGGGTCAAACTTGTGCGTGTGGCATTGCGCGCACTGCACCGTCAGACCGAACACCGCTTTGCCGAGACAATCCATACGGTCGAACATTTCCGCCATACGGAACTGTTCCGGAATAATTGCGCCCTCTTCGTTAATCATGCTGTTGCGAAGGAAACCAGTGGCAATGATCTGCGATTGCGTCGCGCCGGGGAGCAGGTCCCCCGCCAGTTGTTCGACCAGAAACTGATCGTAGGGAAGATCTTGATTGAAGGCCTCGACCACCCAATCACGCCACTTCCACTGCTCCCGAGGCATGTCCTTTTCGTAACCGTTCGTGTCTGAATAGCGCGCGACATCGAGCCAGTGTCGTGCCCACTTTTCGCCGAATTGACGACTTTGCAGCAGTTTATCGACGGTGGCTTCGTAACCATGTTGCTCGAAGTCCGCCAGTTCCTGCGGCGACGGCGGCAGACCAATCAGGTCGAGATACAACCGGCGACAAAGCGCGGCCGGTGTTGCCGCGGGAGAGAACGACCGTCCGCGTTCTTTCAGCCGTGCAAGGACCAGCGCATCAATCGGGTGCCCTGCTGCCTGCGCGGTCAGCAATTCTTTCCGCGGGGCTGTGAACGCCCAATGCGTTTCATACTTCGCACCATCGGCGATCCATTGCCGCAGCGTTTCAATCTGTTTGACCGACAGGAGCTTGTTGTGTTGTCGCGGCGGCATGACCACATCGACTTCGGTGGTCGTGATGCGGCGAAACAATTCGCTTTGTTCCGGACGGCCGGGCACAATCGCGGCGATTCCTGATTCGCCCCCTTTCAACGCCCCATCGCGCTCGTCCAACCGCAAGCCGCTCTTTCGCTGAGACGCATCGACGCCATGACATTGCGTGCAATGTTCAGCAAAGATCGGCTGGACTTCGCGCTGAAAGTCGGGTGTCGCCGCCGTGGCCGCACTTCCTGCGATCCCACTCAGAACCACTAACACACAGAATCCAGCAATGCGCAGCGGCATGGATGAGGACTTTCCAACGCAACGATCAATAGAGTTGCCGACAGTTCTCAGGACGTAAACAAAACTCGCACAGTTTTCACTGCCGAGATTGTACCGCATCGGTAGTCCAGGACTCACCTGACACCGCGCGTTCCAGAAGTTTTCTGTCGTAACCCGTTGGGCGATCGCTGTCAGGGAAGACGAAGTGAACGGCGGCGCAAGGCCTATGTACCGCAGAAGGTTCGGTAGTTGGCATCGTCTGCGGGTGGGTCCCGGTAGGGTGACGAATCGGCTTCCGCATCGTACGGAGACGCGAGGACTGTCAGCAGTTGTTGCAACACCGATAAATCGTCTCGATCTTCCGCAGCGGCAAGGGCTTCCTCGACGCGGTGATTCCGCGGGATGACGGCCGGGTTGACAGCACGCATCGCGGCATCAATGACCGAGGCCGGCCGGCCCTCATGCCGGAGTCGATGCTGCCAGCGCGAGTGCCACGTCAGAAAGTCCGGATCCCGATACGGGTCGGATTCCAACACCTTTCCTGAAGACAGGTCCCGAAAGGTCCGGGTAAAATCCGCACGCGACTTGTGCATCCATTCCAGCAGCGAACGAATCAATTCGAGATCATCGGCCTCTTCCGTTTCCAGTCCCAGCTTCTTCCGCATCCCGGCTAGCCAATAGCGTTCGAAGAGGGTGGGAAACTCGTGGAGGGCTTCCGTAGCCAGCGCGATCGCTTGCTCCTCTTTGGGATCCAGTAGCGGCAACAGCGCTTCCACCAGGCGAGCCAGATTCCAATGGGCGATTCCGGGTTGATTGCCATAAGCATACCGGCCGGCATGGTCGATGGAACTGAAGACCGTGTCCGGATCGTAGGCATTCATGAACGCGCAGGGTCCGTAATCAATCGTTTCCCCGGAGATGGCCATGTTGTCGGTGTTCATCACGCCATGAATGAATCCAACCGCTTGCCAATGGGCAATGAGCGATGCTTGACGGTCGAGGACCCCTCGAAAGAACTCCAAATACTTTCGAGGAACGTCAGCCAGATGCGGGTAGTGACGATCGATCGTATAGTCGGCTAACACCCGTAGGTTTGGTACATCTTGCCGGGCCGCCAGGTATTGAAACGTACCGACTCGAATGTGGCTGGCAGCCACACGCGTCAGGACGGCTCCTTTCAAGACCGTGGCGCGGTACACCGGTTCGCCGGTGGTGACCACGGCCAGGCTGCGTGTGGTGGGAATGCCAAGAGCGGCCATCGCTTCACTGATAACATACTCACGCAGCATCGGCCCGAGAGCCGCCTGGCCATCGCCGCGGCGCGAGTATGGTGTCTGTCCCGGACCCTTCAATTGGATGTCAACGAGCTGTCCGGACGGCGTCCGATGTTCACCCAGCAGGATCGCCCGACCGTCACCGAGCATCGTAAAACCACCGTACTGGTGACCGGCATAAGCCTGGGCGATCGGCTGGCAACCGTCCGGCAGCGCCTGCCCCGCGAACAGGTCCGCAGCATCTTCCGGCGACAGACCCTTGAAGTTCAGCCCCAGTTCGGCAGCCAGTCGATGATTCAGGATCGACACCCGCGGGGCCTGCACCCGGGCCGGTGTCGCCGAAGCGAAGAGGACGTCCGGCAGCCGGGAGTACGTGTTATCGAACTGCCAGCCTACGTGATGATTCACTGCCACTGATTCCGTTGCCATATCCGTCCGTTCTTCGAAAGAAACTTGCCCTGTTCATTGTAGGCGAGAATTCGGCCGGTCAAGGGTGGTGAAGCTCCCTGCGGCGCCGCAGACGTTCACGAAATGCTTTGATCAGGCGGCTTTGAAAGCGGTAGGGATTCCACACCACGGCAATGGTGCGCATCGGTTTTTTACCTGAGATGGACCGATAGACCCGGCGATCGCTCTGATCGAGTTCCCGTGCCATCGCGGGAATCATTGAGATTCCGTGGGACAGGGAGACCAACTCCTGCACCATGGCCAGTTGGCTGGTTCTTTCCACCGCCACTGGATGAAAGGAACGCTGGCGACAAAACGAGACGATGTTGTCAGACAAACAGTGCGCTTCGTCGAGCAAGACAAACGGATACGGCTCCACATCACACAGGCGAATCTTCTCTTTTTCCACGAGCAGATGATCGGGCGGAAGAACCAGCAGGAGTTCCTCCTCAAACAGAGATTCGACTTCGAGATACTTGGCCGGGACTGGCAGGGCGAGAATCGCCAGATCAATCTCGCCTTGCGTGCAGCTTTTCAGCAACGCGTCGGTGGTGTTTTCCTGAACGATCAATGTGGCCTTGGGAAACTCTTTGGAAAACTGCCGCAAGACTTCCGGCAGAAAGTATGGGGCAATTGTGGGAATCGCCCCGACACGCACCCGGCCACTTTGTCCGTCGTCGGTAATCTCCGCTTTCGTATCCTCGATGATGGAAAGAACCTGATGGGCGCGGGCTTGCAGCAGCACACCGGCTTCCGTGAGCGAGACCGACCGTGTCTTCCGCTCGAACACCGGTTGACCAAGTTCTTCTTCGAGTTTCTGAATCGACCGGCTCAATGCCGGCTGCGAGATGCCTAGTTCTTCCGCGGCGCGCGTAAACGTCAGCCGCTCGGCAACTCGCAGGAAGTATCGTAATTGGTCGAAGTCCATCACCACCCCTGGATTGATGCATGAAATGCATAGAAGCAAGACATGGAATGCATTGGAATTCTACCTCTCACGGTGCGATACTTCCATTGTGCCGTGGCTGATCGGTCCACTGCCAAAAGTTCTCGCAAGCGACTCGATTCTCGAAAGGAACCAACTATGACTTGGCGATCCCTTGTCTGCTGCCTTGCCGCAGCGGCGTTCATCACGTCTGCGGTTTTCATCAAGCAGAATCGCCCCACCCTAGCCGAAGAAGGCGCGAAGCCCAACGGCAGCAACCAGCAATCTCCCCACCCGCAACCTGCACTCGGAAAAGACAACATGGAGTCCACCGCCAAATGTCCCGTCATGGGCACCGTCAATCCCGCATCAGCCCGGCACACTGCGGCCGGTGCGATGTCGAACAGCGACTGGTGGCCGAATCAGTTGAATCTGAAGATCCTGCATCAGAATTCACCCCGCGGCAATCCGCTCGGCGAAGACTTCAATTATGCGGAAGAGTTTCAGAAGCTCGATCTCGAAGCAGTGAAGAAAGACCTGCGGGAACTGATGACGACCTCGCAGGAGTGGTGGCCAGCCGACTACGGTCACTACGGACCGCTGTTCATTCGGATGGCCTGGCACAGTGCGGGAACGTATCGTGTGAGTGATGGCCGTGGCGGCGCGGGTTACGGTACTCAACGGTTCGCGCCACTCAACAGTTGGCCGGACAACGCCAACCTCGATAAGGCCCGCCGGTTGCTGTGGCCCATCAAGCAGAAATACGGCAATCGCATCTCGTGGGCCGACCTGATGGTGCTCACCGGCAACGTCTCCTTGGAATCCATGGGCTTCAAAACGTTCGGTTTCGCCGGCGGTCGCGAAGATGTCTGGGAGCCACAGGAAGATATTTACTGGGGACCGGAAAGCGAATGGCTGGGCGACAAGCGTTACAGCGGCGACCGCAAACTCGAAAACCCGTTGGCTGCGGTGCAGATGGGTTTGATCTATGTGAATCCGGAAGGCCCCAATGGTAAGCCGAGTGCACTGGAAGCCGCAAAGGACATCCGGGAAACATTCGCGCGGATGGCGATGAATGACGAAGAAACCGTGGCATTGATTGCCGGCGGTCACACGTTCGGCAAAGCCCACGGGGCGGCCAGTGCCGAGAACGTCGGTGCCGCTCCGGAGGCCGCGGGCATCGAAGAGCAGGGACTCGGCTGGAAGAACAAGTTCGGCAAGGGAAATGCGGGTGCCACCATCACCAGCGGACTGGAAGGGGCATGGTCAAACACACCCACCCAATGGTCCAACAGTTATTTCGATAACCTGTTCGGCTACGACTGGGACTTGGTCAAGAGCCCGGCGGGAGCATGGCAATGGGTGCCGACCGATCCCGCGGCGAAAGGGACTGTGCCCGATGCTCACGACAAGACCAAATCGCATGCGCCGATGATGTTCACCACCGACCTCGCGCTCCGCATGGACCCGGACTACAAGGCGATCTCACAGCGGTTCCACAAGAACCCGAAGGAGTTTGAAACGGCGTTTGCCAAGGCCTGGTACAAGCTGACTCACCGCGACATGGGCCCCGTGTCACGGCTGCTGGGACCGGATGTCGCCGAGCCGCAGTTGTGGCAAGACCCCGTGCCGAAGGTCGATCACAAACTGATCGATGAACGCGATATCGCCGTCTTGAAGAGCAAATTGTTGGCGTCGGGATTGTCCGTTTCGGACTTGGTCGAAACGGCGTGGGCGTCCGCATCCACCTTCCGCGGCAGTGACAAGCGCGGCGGTGCCAACGGGGCCCGCATCCGTCTCGCCCCGCAAAAAGATTGGGAAGTCAATCAGCCCGCGGAACTGGCGAAAGTGCTGCCGACGCTGGAAAAGATTCAGCAGGATTTCAACGGTGCTCAAGCCGGTGGCAAGAAAGTTTCGCTGGCCGACCTGATTGTGCTCGGCGGGTGTGTCGCCATCGAGGAAGCGGCGAAGAAAGCCGGACACGAAGTGCAGGTTCCGTTCACGCCAGGACGAACCGACGCCACGCAGGAGATGACCGATGTCGATTCATTTGCCTATCTGGAACCCAAATCGGATGGCTTCCGCAACTATCAGGCGCGCGAAATTGATCGCCCCGCGGAAGAACTGCTGGTGGATCGTGCCCAGTTGTTGACGCTGTCCGCTCCCGAGATGACCGTGCTGGTCGGCGGGATGCGCGTGCTGAACACCAACTCCGGCAGCGGTCCGTTCGAGCAACTCGGCGTCTTCACGAAACGTCCCGAAGCACTGACGAATGACTTTTTCGTCAACCTGCTGGATATGAACACGGAATGGAAAAAATCCCCGATGTGCGATCACTTCTTTGAAGGACGGGACCGCAAGACGGGCGATGTGAAATGGACCGCCACACGGGTCGATCTCGTGTTCGGCTCCAATTCACAACTGCGTGCCATCGCGGAAGTCTATGCCAGCGGCGACGGGCAGCAGAAGTTCGTCCACGACTTCATTGCCGCCTGGACCAAGGTGATGAATCTGGATCGATTTGATCTACCCCCGACGGTGCGAAATCCGAGCTGACTGGGGTCAGGACGGAATCCGGATCCACGTTGATACGGAGAGCGGTGAGATCGAGGTCTCCACGACTCACCACTCTCCGGTAGGGGCGTGAGGAATTTCGCGAGAGAATCGCCTTGTCCTTCGCCGTCCTCAATCGCGGTGCAAACTTGAAACGGATTTGGTGGCGGAGTCACTGAGTGGTTTCAGAGCGGAGCGCGAAACCGCAAGCGATGTCGGAATGTTTTTCAAACCAATCGACGTGGAAATGGGGCCTTAACAGGGACAAACGGTTTCCGATTGCGACGTAACGGGGAAGCTCTTACCATGTTGCCAAAATCGTCTTGTTCACCGTTATGACCAGCGCGGAGATCGATGGTCATCCGTGGTGCACGCTTCCAGGAAGGATGGCTCGCCCATGAATGCTGACGCCGCAGGGTTTTCCCGCAAGTCGCTCTTATCTGGCAATTCCATTTCGGCGGCTTACGAGTTCGGCACAACCCCGGCTGTCGATGAGCGGCTCAACACCGCGATTGATCGGACTCGCGATTTTCTGCTGCAACGGCAACAAGCCGAAGGATATTGGGTCGCCGAACTCGAAGGGGACACGATCCTCGAGTCCGAGTACATCCTGCTGCTGGCGTTCGTCGGTCAGGGACAGTCTCAGCGGGCAAAAGAAGCCGCGGCGTACATGCTTGCCCAGCAATGCGACCACGGTGGCTGGGCTCAGTTCCCGAATGGTCCGATCGAAATCAGCGGTTCGGTGAAAGCCTATCTTTCGCTGAAGATCATCGGTCACGATCCAAATTCCCCGGAAATGATTCGCGCGCGCGAGGCGATCGTTAACGCCGGTGGTGTCGAAAAGGTCAACAGCTTCACGCGCTATTACCTGGCGATGCTCGGACTGATTCCGTACGACCTGTGCCCCGCGGTCCCACCGGAGTTCATGCTGCTGCCGAGTTGGGCACCGTTCAACATCTACGAAATGTCCGCATGGTCGCGAACGATCATCGTCCCGCTGAGTTTGTTGTGGGCCTATCGACCGGCCACAAAGCTGCCGCCGGAACACGGCATCAACGAACTCTACGCCACCCCGGAAAAGACGTTGCCGCGGCATATCCACGGCGTGAACCACGAAGGAACTGCACCCGGTCTGATCGACTGGACGAAGTTTTTCCAGCGCGTCGATGTGGCGATCAAGTGGGGCGAAGGGGCGGGGATCAAGCCGTTGCGCGGCCGGGCGGTGAAGCTGGCGGAGCAGTGGATTCTGGAACGGCTCGAAGGAAGCGACGGTCTCGGAGCGATCTTCCCCCCGATCATCTGGACAATCATCGGGCTGCGCTGTCTCGGTTATGCGGACGACAATCCGGTCATCGTGCAACAGTTCGCGGAGTTGGAAAAACTCGTCATTCGTGAGCAGGAGCAGGTTCGGCTGCAACCTTGCTTGTCGCCGGTGTGGGATACCACCATCACTTTAATCGCCCTGCGTGATGCCGGCGTGTCGCAGGATCACCCGGTGATGCGGCGCAGCGTCGATTGGCTGCTCTCGAAGGAATGCCGCCGTAAGGGAGATTGGGCGAGCTACCGCCCCGAGACCGAACCGGGCGGGTGGTATTTCGAGTTCAACAATGAGTTCTACCCCGACGTCGATGACACAGCGATGGCACTCATCGCCCTCAGCAAGTGTTTGCCAGAGGGGTTTGATCGGCCTGGGTCGATTGAGTGGAAGATCAGCGACACGGGTTCCCCGCAGGCGACGATTGTCGGCCAGGCAGCGAATGCCATCGCGGCGATGAGCGGCTTTGAACGGGCCGAACCGATTGTGGCAGCAATGCGGCGGGGTGTCGGCTGGCTGAAAGCGATGCAAAGCCGCGACGGTGGCTGGGGGGCCTTCGACGCTGATAATACCCGCGAAGTTTTCACAAAGGTCCCGTTTGCCGATCACAACGCGATGATCGATCCAAGCACCGCCGACATCACCGCGCGAGTCCTCGAAGGCTTGGCCTACTGTGGCATTCAACCGGACGGAAAATGGCTTGAACAGGCCATGGATTTCGTCTGGAACGATCAGCAGCCGGACTTTGCGTGGTTCGGCCGCTGGGGCGTCAACTATCTCTACGGCACATGGCAGGTAATTCAGGGAATGACCCAGTTCGGCATTTCTCCCGACGATGCCCGCTTGCAGCGCGGGGCCGATTGGATCACCGCGAAACAGCAACCCATGGGCGGCTGGGGTGAAACGCCACAGAGTTATGATGACCCGTCCCTCCGCGGCCAGGGAGAACCGACGGCGTCACAAACTGCGTGGGCGTTGCTGGGGCTGATCGCCGCCGGGCGAGCCGATCAACCCTCTACCCGCCGCGGTGTCGAATATCTCCTCTCAACGCAACGCCCTGACGGTGGCTGGGATGAGCCGCAATTCACCGGCACCGGTTTTCCACGCGTCTTCTATCTGCGCTATCACTACTACCGCATCTATTTCCCGCTGATGGCCCTCGCGCGTTACCGCAAGGCGATTGGCGCGGTTTAGCGGGCAGGACAGCGCATGGAACGGATGCCGAAAACGCTCTCTGCTGAGGAATCCGCCCGTCTCAGGACATTGGCATTAGCCATTGAATCCGAGCGGCCGGAGATTGATGCCCGGTTGCGCCGCATGCGCGCCGCGGCGGACGAGCCGACGTTCAGCGGCCAACTCCGCCGCGCTATCCACGCTTTGCATCAGCAGGAAATGTTCTTGCCGACCCTGCTTGACCGCGCCCACGTGAGCTGGGATGTATTGGAGCCGTTTCTCCTTGGTGACGCTTTGCTTTCTGGTGACGTCATCGACCGGCTCGTTGATGTGTTGCAACTGGAACTGCATGCGAAGACGGAACGCTGACCAGACCTATGGCGTTTGGCCAAGCCGACACACCGCGGCAACCGCGATCGCGGCGGTTTCGATGCGCAAGATACTTTCTCCCAGCGAGATGATGGTTGCACCGGCCGTGCGGGCGGACGAAAGTTCCTCGTCAGTCCAGCCCCCTTCAGGACCGATTGCCATTGTGGTCGTCGTGCGTGATGACGTCGACTGCTCCACCTCCGTCAGCGGTTGCCCGGACGGATCGGCGATCAGGATCGGCCCCGGCTGACGGAGCAGTTCGCTAAACTCCATCACCGGCGACAGTTCCATCTTCCACGCGCGGCGGGATTGCTTGCACGCTTCAATGATGACCTGCCGCAGGCGATCGAGCTTGGTCTCACGCGGGTCGACCACCCCCCGAGCGGTACGGAGCGGGATCAATTGGGCGACGCCAAGTTCGGTCGCTTTTTCGACCAGCCAGTCGAAACGGTCTCCCTTCGGCACGGCGGTCGCAATCACCAGCCTGGGGCTCGGCAGCGGTGTGCGTTCTGACTGCCGGACCGTCAGCGCCACATCACGTTTGCCGACCGTCACGATCTCCGCCGTGGCGACCAAACCCGCGCCGTCGAAGAGCGCGACCGTCTCCCCCGGTGGGAGCCGCATGACTTTGGCCAGGTGATGAGCTTCCGGCCCGTCGAGAAGGACGTTTCCGTGCTCGGGAAGCGTTGCGCAGTAGAATCGCTTTTCCATCAATCTCTTGTTTCCCCAGAGCGCGATACTGCCTCTCAGTGCGGAGTAGTCGCCGGAAGTCTTTACACTGTTGCGAATTCGGTCTCGCAATGCCAGTGCCGACGGATCAAGTCGGCAGCAAAATCATCCCGATCCAACCAACCCTTTCCCTGATCAACTTCCGGGGCACCGGGTGACGAATTGGCAGGGCGGTTCAGTTCGTGAAGTAGCCGAGGATGGTGAAGAGGGGTTGGGGATTCCAGGCGAAATCTCGTCGGGCTTCGGCGAGATTGTGGGGGTTTTGCTGTCGACACAGCGTGATGGCGGCGTTCCGCGCGGCGGCG
>JBGSUN010000150.1:0-3843 GCA_041753475.1 Planctomycetaceae bacterium
TCCGTCTTCCGCCGCCCCATCGCCATCCCACCACTCCCGCATCCCCAACGCCAAACCGCACCCGCGACTGTCGCCTGGTCACTTTAACAATCACCTCACGCTCGGAGGAGGCCAAGGTGAATAAATCCACACGCTGCTAACTGCATCAGAAAGCGCAGCGCGGATTGTGTCTTGTCGTCGTCCAACGAAGACGTGTTCCGTTGGCGCTTCTTCGGTGCGGGTTTGTCGACACGAAGGGCGTGCTTGGCCCGTTCGGCGGGATCGAATTCGACACTCGCATTCCACCCGCCGCTGCGATATTGCCCCTGAATCAGGCACTCGGCGGCATCCTTCGCCGCAGCCAGACACGCCGTGTCACCCGTGCGGACATACGCCTTCACATAGGCTTCCCCCACGGTGGGCGTGCCCGGCGGTTGGACCCACACGGTCTCGCGCGTGGTCTTCCCTTCGCCTTCCTGCTTTTTCAGGTCGTCGCTGTAGAGGTAGACATAACCACCGTGCGCCGCGACCTGCTGGTGATAGAACGCCACGCCGCGCTGCAGCGACCGTTTGGCATCCGCGACCAGTGGGTCATCCGCCGCCGCGGTGGAAACACTGAGAGCGACAACGAAAGTCGCCGTGATCACCACCATCAGATTGCGTCGCATGGTTGCAGGCCCTCACGCTGTGTGCCACGGCCGTGCCGGCCGTGTGAAGTGGCAAGACGCTCTGCAAGAACACACGGCCGACACGGCCGTGGCACACAGAACCGTGACTATGACAGTCGAAACAACGCCTTCGAGTTCTCGTACAGAATCTTCCGTTCAATCGCTTTGCTCGGCGACAGTTTCCGAATCGCGGCGATGGTCTGTGATCCCTGACACGCCGTGCCGCTGCCGACGCGGTCGTCGCAGTCGCTGCCGTAGAGAATCTTGTTCTGATGCCGGTCGAAAAAGCCGCGCGTGTGGTCTTCATCCCGCAGCAGGGCATTCAATCCCGACCCGGCGGACATATCGGCGAACATGTTCGGATAGTCCGCCAGATATCGATCGGTCAGCCCCCCGGCCGTCACTTTTCCCTTGGGATAGAGCACTTTCTGGTCGGTGTGATTCTTATCAATGTTTGCCCAGAACGTTTGCGCATGCCCAATGAACGTCGTCTTCGGGAATTTTTTGAGCATCCTCGGCAGCTTCTCGAAGCCCGTGTTGTAGGTGCCGTGCTGGAAGTGCATCAGGATGGGCACTTTGTACTCGGCGGCAATGGCGTACAGAATCTGGCTCTCTGGCGAATCGATTTCGACGCCGAATTTCTGCTCGCCGATGATGATCCCGCCGAGGTCGAGATACTTCACGATCTCCGCGCGGGCTTCCGGCAGGTCGGCGACTTCGTTCGCTCCGAAGTAAACCTCTTGGGGATGTTCGCGGGACATCAACAGCGCGGTTTCATTCCCCCCGGCTCCCACGCCGCCGAGACCGTTGTGCTTGCCGCCCGCGGTCGAGGCCCGGCTGACCGCCGATCCGGACGGCAGCAAAATCGTCTGTGTGACGCCCATCGTCCGCTGATGGGCGAGGAGTTGGGCGTTCGTCCGTTCGCGATAATTCGTGTGCTGATGGATATCGATGATCGGTTCAGCGGGATTGCGGGCATCATCGCCGCGGACGAAGGAAGACCACAGAGCACCGGCCCCGAGTGCCGCCGTGCTGGCCAGAAAATCGCGTCGTGAACCCGTCCGCATCACAATCTCCGTTGAAGGGCCCTACTACTACAGCTTCACGATGACACAGTACGAGTCCGCCGTGTGTGCCACTGGCTCTGCCAGTGTCCTTGTATTCCCCAATCGACAACGCCCAGTCAGAAAGACACTGGCGGAGCCAGTGGCACACAAACACTCAGGATTCACTTCGTGTCTTCGGTTTCGGTTGAGCGTGCTTCCACGTTGTTTCCAGAGCGGCTTGCAATGCGGGCGGACGGATTTCCTCCAGCCACACGGTCGTCCACCCTTGTCGACCCCAGGCGTTGTCGATGGGGGTGAACGCGTCCGGCCATTCCCGGCAGTGGTGTTCCTGCTCTTCGGGAGTGAACTTCAGGTTCGCCGTCAACCCGTCCGCGGCCAGTGTCGCATAAATTCTCGCCACTTTGAATGCCGTGCGGTCAAAGTGCGGGGCCGTCGTCGTCCCTTCCAGAGCGATCGCCAACTCGCTTAGATCGGCGGCGGTCGCCATGTTGGTCTCCTCACGGAACGGGTTGGGGCTTCGGTGATTCGATCAGCGATTTCAAGTTCTGCAGACCCGCGTCGAAGTCTTTGCCGATCATGCCGTCCATGTCCATGAACATGCACATCATTTTACCCATGAAGGGATAGCGACCGGACATTTTCCAGGTCACGAGCGTTTCATTTCCCTCGGGTTGCAGGGCGAAATCAACCACGCAGGTGTCCTCCATCGGCTTGAAAAACTCCAGCTTCGATTTGACCAGCTCGTGAGGACGGCTCTCGATGATCGTCAGGCGGCCTTCACCCACTTGGTCGTTGCCGACCCATATGTAGCTCGCGCCTTCGCCTTCCGCGGGGCCTTCGTGCGTGATCGCCATGTTGGGGTCGAGCTTCATCCACGGCGACCATTCCAGCGATTGGCGGATGGTGTTCATCTTTGGGAAAATCACTTCGGGCGGCGCGGCAATCTTGATCGAACGGGCGACGGAGTATTCGTCCGGCCACTGGGCGATGTAAGTCATGGTTCCGATCGCAACGAACCCCAGCACCGCGAAGATTTTTACGAAGATCGAAGTCCGCTGCTCCGGATTGATCGCCCAGCGGATCGGCAGCAGCGAACGCATCCGGCGATCACGAAAGACGAGCGATAACCAGATCACCGCGCCCAGCGCCGGCGGCGTGAAAATCTGTGCCCAGGGGTGGCCGGCTTGTACATGGGTTGCCGTGGCGCCGCCGAGGTAACCGGTGAGGATCACTGCCCCCAGCACCGACGTCTGCGGAATGAGAAAGAGCAGCGTTGCCAAGAGTTCAATCGCCCCCAACGGCACGATCGCGCTGGCAGGGTAACTCGCGAATCCTTTCAAGACAAAGTCGGGCTTCATCAGCTTAAACACACCGCTCATGGTGAGCATGAATGCCGGGGGCACGGCCAACAGCCGACCGATCCATTTCAAGGCGGGAGAATCAACAGGGGCGGCAGAATCGTTCACGATCGTTCCTTAGGGAAGACGTCGCAGGCACGCGCGGAGAGCCACGTGATTCTCCGTTCCGATCCGTAGTCGAATCGGCGGCCGTGGTTTCGACATCCGCATCCAATATTCCCCATCACGATGGCGAAAAACCACGATGCCCGCAAGGACAGTCGTTTGGCCTCTGCATACCGGAAGAACGACCGCAACCACGCGGTGCGGTCCTCACTTGAGAGTGAGCAGAATTGATCTGGGGATCTCTAATCTTGCTTCACCCAACCCTCTGGGAAAATGGCGATGGCAACCGCATGCCCTTTCTTTGTAAAGTCTAGAACGCCATCCATGCCGAAATATTCTTTGTAGGCTGAGTACGGCGGAGTCGGTTCACGGCGGATCCGCTTCGACAAAAGTTGCAATAGGCCTTTCTCGAGGCAACTTCTTTTTGCCGCCTCGAAATCATCGAAAGTGTAGTTGTGCGATGGTGGAGTGCTTTTCCCGCCATTGAAATACCAGAATGCCCATTCGGCCAAAGTAGTCCCAGTAAAAGGAACGCTGCATCGCACAGAGTCTATCAGCTTGTGGATTTAAGCCGTTTGGTATCGGCCGATCGAATTGCCCCAGCGGGCGAGTGTGAACGGGTTGAGGAATGTTTCCGGGGTGGTGCGGGGCCTGGGGTGCCATGTT
>JBGSUN010000151.1:0-6065 GCA_041753475.1 Planctomycetaceae bacterium
CGGCCTCTTCCACCCCATTCCAGGCGTCGGCCACCTTCTCCCCCGCGGACGGGGGAGAAGGAACTGCGTCCGCACTGGGTCTGAAATAACTCCGAACTCTGAATTTCAAACGACGCCAAGTTCAAGCCGACTCTCACGAAACCGGACCATGAGGATTTCGGGAATTGACCTTCCGTTCCCTATGCTAATCCATATCAATGGGTCTAGCATACTGGTTCCGGTGCGGACGCACGTTGTCCGCAACACTATGAATTTCAGGAGAACGTCTGATGAAGATCTTCATGAGTTTTGCGGTGGCTGTTGTGTGTCTCGGTCACTCCCTGGTTTTCGCTGCGGAAGCCGTGGATTTGAAGGTGGGTGACAAGGCTCCGACGTTTGAAGCCCTTGACGATACCGGCAAGCCTTGGAAATCGACCGAGCACGTCGGCAAGAAGATTGTCGTCGTCTACTTCTATCCCGCGGACATGACCGGCGGCTGCACCAAACAGGCGTGCGGTTTCCGTGACAAGCTGGGTGATCTCAGCAAGAAGGGGATCGAAGTCGTCGGCGTCAGTGGCGATACCGTCGCCAGCCACGTGCTTTTCAAGCAGGAATATGACCTCACGTTCCCGCTCCTCGCCGATACCGAAGGGAAAGTCGCCAACGCGTTTGGCGTGCCAGTGACACCGGGCGAAAAGAAGGTTAACGCGAAGTTCAAGACGGGTAAGGAAGAAGTTCTGATCCGGAACATCACCACCAAGCGCTGGACCTTTGTAATCGACAAGGAAGGCAAGATTGCCGCCAAGAACACCGAGGTCAACGCCGCGGCAGACAGCCAGGCGGTGCTGGATACGGTGGAGAAGTTGTCGAAGTAGAGTTCGTTTATGAGGAAGCCCAGGGAATGCATTCCCTGGGCTTCTCTGCGAATCCGCGCAGCAGTTCTCCGGCGACGGCTTGAGGGCAGGACCACACGAGGAAGAACAACGCCTCACGGACCATCCGTTCGGCGGGGTGCCCGTGGACAAACCCGGCCCCCTTGCTCGTTGTGAGCAGCGCCTGTGACATCTGCAACGCAAGTGTGGTGCAGCGCACCCGCAGCGTTTCCGCCTGTTGGGACGGTGGCGTGGGATTCTGTGCGGCTGCTAAGAGTTCTGTACGCAGCGCGCGAAGTGTCTCGTGCCATCCGGATCGCAAGTCGTCGAATTCAACACGACCCGCGGTGATGCGTTCGAGTTGATCGAACGAGCCGAAGGCATGCCCCGTGGCGACCGCGGACGTCATCAGCGATCCCGCACCGCCACTGCCGATGGCTTTCAGGACGTTTTCCACCGGTCCGGCGATAATGTCTGCGGTGGCAATGAAGACGTCACGCAGTTCCACGCTGCCGGTCAACGAGCCCCGCACGGCCAGCAACGGCAGCGGTTCACCGCGCTCGACACCGGGGAGCGATGTTTCCAGCGCGAATAAGAGTTGTCGCCCGTCCTCGATGGTCGCCCCAGCAACAATCACATCGGCCTGAGGCAGTCCTGTGACCCATGGAATGGAACCGGTGATTCGGTAGCCGCCGTCAGAGGCCTCCGCACGGACCGGCGGGCTAGCCCAATGTTGCCGTGATGTCGTCAGATGGGAAATGCCCACCGTTGCGAAGGCTTCTCCCAACGCCAACCGCGGCAACCATTTTTCTTGAAGGGCGGGCGGTGCCTTTTCCAGTCGTTGAATCGCGGCCAGAAACTGCGTCCAGATGAAAGCCGCGGTCAAATCTCCGCGCGTCAGTTCCATCGCCGAGGCCAGGATTTCGACCGATGTCCAGGCTTCGCCGCCGTGTTCGTGGCTGATTCCCCAGCGACAGCCGCCGTCTTCAATAAGGGCATCCCACAGAACGGTCGGCCATGCGCTTTCGTCCGGATCGTGCAGGTCCCGCCACATGTTCCGGAGCGGCTTGACGGTGGAATTCACCCGCTCCGTGTTCACGACAGCATCTCAAGAAATCCGCGGATCTCTCCCGCGGCATGCATGTCCCCCACGCGCTCGGCGACGGTGAGACCCTGTTGACCCACGAGGCGGGCTTCGTCGATCTGTCCGGCTTCTCCCAGGGCTTGGGCATGACGAAACCAGGCCGGAACGTAATCCGGAAAATCCCGGTGCAGCAGGGCAAACCGATCCCACGCCGCAGCCTGCTCGCCTGCTTTCACCAGTTCATTGGCGAGGGCGTAATGCAGGAAGACATCTTGCGGATCGTCCGCCAGCATTTTTTCTAAAGTCGCGCGACGGCTCATGCTCCATCCAACCTTGGTTCCACCGGAAGTTGTTCCGGCAATGTGTGCGGATTCCCGTGCTCATTGTGGGGGACCGGACGCGATTCGCACAACTGACACCCAATCCACTTGAGCGATTTCCCGTTGTGGAGGGATTTTTCCAGGCATGTTGAATGGGCGCGGCGCACAAGTCGCGCAATTGCTCCCAACTGCGCCTCTCCCCACCCTTCGATTAGGAAAGCTGTGCACCACCCCTCTCCACCTCTCAAGCGTTCTCACACGGCCAGTCGATTCACTCGGAGACGGAGACGGATGGAGCGCCCTCCGCGCAACGAAGGATCGTGGCAAACGCGCGTCGACTCACCCGCAACGAACACCTAGAGCGGCCCACGAGCAGACCTTCCTATGAAACACAGGCTAATGGTTTTAATACTCTGCGCACTCGTCCTGTCGATAACGGTCCCCGTGACCGCCGCTGACGACCTTCGCGAGACGCCGCTGGTGCGGGCCGTCAAACGCGCTGCGCCGTCGGTCGTCAACATCCATACCGAGAAGACTACCGTCGAACGCGACACCGTCTTCAATACGGGTTCCAGCAAACCCCGTAAGGTCAATGGAATGGGGACCGGCGTCGTCATCGACGAACGCGGTTACATCGTGACCAACTATCACGTGATCGCCGATGTCGACCTGATCCGTGCGACCTTTGAAGATGGTACCTTTACGACTGCCGAAGTCGTTTCTTTCGATCGCGACCACGACCTGGCCCTAATCCGTGTGAAGCCCGTCAAGCCACTGAAGGTGATGCCGTCGGGCACCTCGTCAGACTTGATGCTCGGTGAAGACGTCATTGCTGTCGGCAATGCGTTCGGCTACAGCCACACGGTGACCAAGGGGATCATCAGTTCCCTCGGCCGCGATGTGGAAGTCAACGATACACAGTCGTACAAAAACCTGATTCAAACCGACGCCAGCATCAATCCCGGCAACAGCGGTGGCCCGCTGCTCAACCTGAATGGCGAAGTCGTCGGCATCAATGTGGCAATTCGCGCCGGGGCACAACGAATCGGGTTCGCGATTCCCATCGACGACGCCCGCCGGATTGTCGCCCGCCTCATCAGTGTCGAACAACTCAACCACACCTACCACGGCCTGGTGACCAAAGATCACAAAGTTGGTGCGACCCGCAAGTTGATCGTCGACAATGTCCAGCCCGATAGTCCGGCGGCGAAAGCGGGCCTGAAGAACGGCGATGTCATCGTCAAAGCCGGAGATCGCGAAATCGTGGATGCAGTCGATTGGGAACGGGCGTTCCTTGATCGCAAGGCCGATGACGCCGTAGCGATCACGGTCCGTCGCGGTGACGCAACCGAGAGCGTGCAACTTGCACTCGCTCCGTATGCCGGTGGTCGCAGCAAGTTGCAAACGGACTTCGTGGCCCGGGCAAACAACGACTCGAATGAAGGCGAACGCTTCTGGCGGGTCTTGGGCATCCGTGTCAACAAGTTGCCCACCGACCGGACCGGCGTCGTCCCTGCGAAATACCGTGGTGGCTTGGTTGTGACCGAAGTACGGGCTCAAAGCCCTGCCGCTCTGAATGGCATCAAGAAAGACGATATCCTGGTCGGACTCAGCGACTGGGAAACCCTCTCCGTCGACAACATCACCTGGATCCTTAACCAGCCGATGCCGCCCGGGCAAAGCGGCATGAAGTTCCTCGTCATCCGCGGCCAGGAAACGCTGTACGGACACATGCAAGTTGCCGGGCTGGATGTGAAGCCGACCACGGCCCGGTAATTCGGCCTGGACGATCTTGCGAAATCTCACGCCGCCCCGCATTCTTGCGGGGCGGTTTCGTTTTGATGTCTTGGCTGCCCGTCAACGACGTGCAGCATGACGGTGTGCGAGGATTCTTATGGGGCGTGCCGAGTTCGACTTCATCGCCGATCTTCGCCGTCGTGCCGTGGTGAAACCCCCGGTGCTTGTCGGAATTGGAGATGACGCGGCGGTGATCCGGTCGACCTCTGCGGCGGGGGAAGTCGTCACTACCGACATGCTGATGGAAGGAGTCGACTTTCTCTACCCACAATCTTCGGCATGGGAGATGGGCCGCAAGGCGCTGGCGGTGAATCTCAGCGATGTTGCTGCCATGGGGGCGAAACCGACTGCTGCGTTTGTCTCTGTGGCCTTTCCGCGTGGGCGCGGCGAAATGTTTGCCCGCGATGTCTATTCCGGACTGGAAGCCCTTGCCGCCGAGTATGACGTCACGATCGCCGGGGGCGATACCAATAGTTGGGACGGACCATTCGTGATCAATGTCACGCTTATCGGCGAACCGCTCGGCCCCGCGGCGATCTTGCGGTCCGGTGCGAAGCCGGGCGATGTGCTGTTCGTGACGGGCGCATTCGGCGGCAGCATTCGCAGTCGGCACATCTATTTCACTCCACGGCTGCGCGAAGCCCGGCGATTGCTGGAGCTCATCACTCCGCATGCGATGATCGACGTGAGCGACGGTCTCGCCGCCGATCTGCATCACCTGCTCGAAGAAAGCGGTGTCGGTGCGATTCTCGACGCCGCTGCGATTCCGATCCATCCCGATGCGTACGCCATGGCTGATGATGCCACACCGCTCCATCATGCGCTCGGGGATGGTGAAGATTTCGAGTTGATCGTCGCCGTGTCACCAGAAGACGCGGCAACATTATCCACTGCGTGGGACTTGTCGACGGCATTGACGCGCATCGGATCCATCACTTTGGATCGCGACGTGCAACTTCGTGAAGCCGACGGCACGGCATCGGCACTTCCACCGTGGGGATGGACACACGAGTGGATTGCGTCTTCAAAGTAGCCATCACGCTCCGCGTGATGAGCGGATGCAAATGTCGTCAATGGAAATGGCAGCAATCTGACCAAAGACTGCGCAAGCAGAAATCGTTCTGAAGCGCCCCGCTCATCACGCGGAGCGTGATGGCTACTTTCGATTAATTCCCCACGCTGACAAGACCTCGCGCACCGCCGGGCCATCAAGGGTTTCTTGAGCGAGCAATTCATCCGCCAGGGCGGCCACAGCCGACCATTGCGGTTCCGTGTTGAGCCAGTGGTACAACCGCCGCGTCACCAGTTCGAGGTATTCGATCCGCTTGGCCAGATCGGGAAATAGCGGCATGGCCAATTCCACCGCGGTCTGCCAATCCGCGGCCCAGGCGGTCACGAATTCCGGGTGATAAGGATCGCCGGTATAGAGCATCTCGGCGACTGGTCCGCCGAGCGCGACTTGAATTGCTTTCTCGCGGTATTCGCGCTCGGTCCAGTGGCTGCGCTTCCAGGCAACTTCCGTTTCGCCGTGCCGCGGTTGCTCATCGTCGGGTTCCGGTTCGATGGTCACCAACCGCACACGAGCGCCGACGGCTTCTGCCATCAACGCATGCCCGGCTTCGTGATACGCAGTCTCTTCCATGCGATGCGGTACCTGAGGGCGGGTCGGAGAGTCGATCCAGTGAGCGGCCGGCGGTGGTCAATGGCACCAGGAAAGGTCTGAATCGATGCCAAGCAGGCCCAGTCACAATCGCGGAGATCATTGCGACGGGAACTTTGCCTGAGTGGCTTGACGAATATTCTCCTAACGCGATTCGACAGTCTCCAGATTATCAGATGCGATCTCGGGGGAGCAGATCTTTTCTTGACGCCACCAGGGCCGTTCATTAGGCCCACTTGACGAGGTTGGTAGGATGGGGGTGAGTTTTCGATGGATCGAGTGTGTCGATTGAGAAGGAGCCTCCGGTATGATTTCCCCCGCGGGGGATTTGCGGCAGCACATGGCGCAAGTCC
>JBGSUN010000152.1:0-22158 GCA_041753475.1 Planctomycetaceae bacterium
CTCGATCACCGCGCGCACATCGGGCGGCAAGGCAGCCAACTGTTCAGAGCTGATCGGTCGCGACGACATCCCCCAGATGTCGCCTTTTTCTTAATCCAAGAAAACCCCAACTTTCGTCCCCGCCCTGTGAACGGTTACCCGATGTTCTTGACGGCACGTCGAACACCATCTTCGTCGGAGAGACGCTGGCTACGTGCAGTTGGAACACGGACCCGACCAACGATGCGGCCGAGCATCATCGTCGCGGCTGGTGGCACGGCAATTCGAACGGATCCGCACAGTGCTCCACGGTCACTCCCATTAACGAATTCACGACCTGCGACAACTCCACCAAGATCACGAATCCGGCGTGTATCGACCCCGGCAACTACAACTATTCGTGGGGCTTCAAATCGAAGCATGTCGGTGGTGCGCAGTTCGTCCTTGTTGATGGTTCCGTCAAGTTTTTGAGCGAAAACCTCGACCACAAACTATTTCAAAGTCTCGGTGGTCGTGCCGATGGCGGCTCGGTGGGAGACTTCTAACGGATGGTGGGCCGTTGCCAGTCGCATTGTGTGCATGCAGAGTTGATGAAGATGGAATTGGAGAAATCAAAGTCGGTGAATGCTCAAAAGCGTATCCAAAGAATGGACTCGGTCGTCTGGGTGGCCCTTGTGATGCTGGCGGCGGGCTGCGGCGCTCGCGGCCCGGCAATGGCTCCGGCCGGCGGAACGGTGCTTTACAACGGACAACCGCTGGCCAATGCCGATGTGGTGTTCATCCCCGAGGACAAAGGACCGTCTGCGGTCGGCCAATCGGCCGCCGATGGTAAGTTCACGCTCTCCACGAGTGGTCGCCCGGGGGCCATGGTCGGCAAGCATCAAGTGGCAATTCAGGCCACGGAGCGACGCCGTCGTGATGGAAAGGCTGATCCGGTTCCATCGCAGGAGCTTGTTCCCGAGAGTGAACTCAAATCGCCTTATGTCAGCCGCTCAGTCATCCCGACCAGCTACGCGAATCAGTTTGAAAGCGGGCTCAACGCTGAAGTCAAGAAGAGTGGCGAGAACCAGTTCACCTTTGAGCTGACCGGCCCAGCCGGGGCTAAGTGATTCTTCGCAAGGAAACGACTGTCCTCCAAGAACGATACTTGGCTCGTGTTTTTTGTTTACGACATTCTGCTTTCTTTCGAACGTCAAGGATCTCGCTCATGAAAGTTGGTCGTCGCAGACATCCAGGCTTCACCCTGATTGAACTGCTCGTTGTCATCGCCATCATTGCCACGCTGATTGCGTTGCTGCTTCCTGCCGTGCAGCAGGCTCGTGAAGCGGCCCGCCGGACTCAGTGCCGCAACAATCTCAAGCAACTGGGGCTGGCGCTGCACAATTATCATGACAGCCACAACATCTTCCCGCCGGGGACTGTGAATGGCCGGACACTGACCGGTGCGAACGGTCCCGACAATCCGAATGGAGCGAACGGTGCCGGCCCTTCCGCGGCTGATGGCGGCCGGGCGATTGGTGGTCCATGGATCGCCTTTTTGCTGCCCTATATCGATCAGACGGCTCACTACACTGGGTTTTCCAAGATCGTGTCGGAGCGTCCGGAAGTCGTCGACTGGTTTGGCAATGGCACCTACTTCAATGTGGGAGTCACCGTGGGCCGGGTTCACCTCCCGGCGATGCTCTGCCCCACCCATCCCTTCCGCAAAGAACTGTTTGGCAATGGTACGGGCATGGAAGATCTGGCCCGCGGGAACTATGCGGCCTCTTACGGCAAAGGCCGTTACGGCCAAATCTATAGTACGAACCCGACCGTCGGTGGCCTCTTTGGCACCAATTCGAATTACAAGATGCGCGATCTGACCGATGGGTCCTCCAACACCATCGCCCTGAGCGAGCTCAAGTATCGCGCGTTCCGCAGGAAGAACGATAACCAGGATCTCCCGACTGTCGATACCCGCGGGACCGCGTTCTACGGAGTCATGGGAGCCAACATCTTCAGCACGCTGAATGGCCCCAATAGCGCCGTTCCCGATGGCATCTGGGGCTGTCGAACCGGCCCCAGCGAAGGGATGCCTTGCACACAAATCGGCAGTCCGTACTCCGAGCTGCATGCCGCCGCCCGCAGCTATCACACCGGAGGGGTGCACGGGACCATGGGGGATGGCAGCGTACGGTTCTTCTCCGACAACATTGATCTCTCCATCTGGCAAGCACTCGGCACCCGCAGCGGCGGCGAGGTTGTCGGCGATTTCTAACCACCAGCCGCGCCGACGGCATCCACTCCCCATGAGTGGTGCCGTCACGGCAGCGTTCCGAAGCAGGAAATCAGCACACCGATGCAGAAATGCCCTGGATTTACGCTTTTCAGTCTTATGGCGCTGGTATCGCTCGGCTGTGGGAGCGGCGACGGCAACGTCCTTGTTTATCCCGTGCGCGGAACCGTGAAGTTCAACGACAAGCCCATGGTGGGCGGAGGCTCGATCGCTTTCATCCCGAAAAGCTCACAAGCCGGCAAGACGGCCGGCGGCAAGGTGAACGAAGACGGAACGTATACCCTGTCGACCTACGGTGACGGTGATGGTTCGATGGCGGGTGAGTTCCGTGTGGTCATCACACAGATCGTGGAGAAGGAACCGGAGATCGTTCCTGACGGTTCCGGCATTGCTCCGAAACCGACAGTTATCGTCCCCGTTACTGATCGCATTCCTGCAAAATATGCCGACTACACTGCCTCTCCGCTTTCGGCCAAGGTCGAGCCGGGAATTGACAACGAGATCAACTTCACACTGGAACCCCGGTGAGATCAAATCCCGCGAACCGCCCGGAAATCGGGACGATTCGTGACGCAGAGCCCTGTGAGAGTTCTTTGTTGAAGGCGAGCCTCAGCGAGCCTGGAACACCGCCGCTGGGGTCCGATGTCATCCTGACCCTCCCGAACGGAGCGACCTCACACGCCAAATCTTTGCAGGCTCACCGGAATCGAGCGGCATGGCTGGTCGGGCCGTGGTTTGATCTCCTGGTCTTTGCAAACGTCCTGTGGCCCATCGGGCTGGCGATCATGGCCATGGGAGAAGGATTTGCGGGAACCGAAGGGCTGCGATTCTGGCAGGTTTACTTTGTTACCACACCCCACCGCTGGATCACGCTGGCGGTCGTGTTCCTCGACCGTGAGCGGTTGAGCCGCCAGCGCCATCTGTTTTTGGGTGCGGCGGCAGTCGTCGTGGCCGTCTGCGCGGGCGTGCAATGGACCACCGGCCGGCTGACGTGTCTCCTCGCCATAGACTATGTCTGGAATGCCTGGCACTTTGCCGCCCAGCACCACGGAATCTATCGCATTTATGACCGCCTGGCGGTCCCGACGCGCACGGCCCCGTTACGAATCGAGAAAGTCCTGTTTCGCGGATTTCTGTTGTATGTCACCCTGCGGATCGCCACCGGGACATGGTCGTCACCCCTCGTCGACTTTTCGCTGGGACAAGCCGACTGGTTGCTGGCGGCCATCCCACTCGGGTTGGTCATCAGGGATGTCGCGCGCTGGCGGGAACAGGCCTGGGGCCGTCTCGCTTACCTCATTAGTGTCAGTCTGCTGTACCTCAGTCTCCTCGCCGCCGTGCATACACAGCGACCAGCGCTGGTGTTGATGCTCACGACCGCCTCTGCGCTGTTCCATGCCACGGAGTATCTGGGGATGGTGGGCTGGATGGTTCATCGACGCCACCGTGAACAAGGTGACTCCTTGGGGTTGTTGGCGTGGATAGCGCCGCGGTGGGCGGCCGTACTGGCCCTTTTTGCCATCATCCTGGGGGCATCGGGGTGGTTGATAGAGCATCAGTATTTGCAGGTGTGGCTGTTCATCAACGTGATCGCCGCATTCCTCCATTACCTCTATGACGGAATCATCTGGCGCCGCCCTCGTGACTCCGGTCGCCAGAACACCGCTGTTGTCGCTACCGCGGTGGCTTGAGAATTCTCCGATGTCGATGCCAAGAGAGAGCGAATCTGACAGACCGAGGGCTTCCGGTAACGCCGTCGCACAGAGGGCTGCGATTCTCGTCGCTCTCGCTGTCGCTTTAACGATGGCATACCCTGGCGATTCGAACATTGAATGGGCCGCACTGGGGTCGCCGTTCGTCTGGCGCGATGTGCTCCTCGTCTCTCTGCTTTCGGCACTTCCCGCCGCAATGCTGCTAGCCGACTGTGTGCGGCGCAGGAATTCGTACGGTCGAATTCTCGGGGAAATCCTCGTTATGCTGGTAATGACGGGAGCCATCCTGATTGGAATCGCAGGAATTTCGACCTCACTCCCCACGCCATCCTCATGGCTGCTGCGCCCCGCGCTGGCCCTCTTGATGTTCTTACCGGTCGCGCGGACCATTGCCGCGTTGAGTCGCCAACCACGGCAATTCCATTCTTTATCGGACCGCTGGATGCATGCCGGTGTCGCAGGGTTGATGCTGCTGGTGCTGCCTTTCTTTTATGTCGAGGCACGGTCGCTACACGATGCAAAACAACTTCTGGAACTGATCGGTCAGATGCGCTTCGGTGAAGCCAGACTTGCGGCTGGCCAGCTCTTCAAGCTGCATCCCGGGCTTGTGCTTCGAAACCGGCAGCCGTTATCGGAGCTCGTCGCTCAGTTGGAAACGATCACGCGAGATCTGGAGGTTCGAGTGGCCGCAACGCTACCGTCCGACAGTGCCCACCCAGCGAAACTGGAGCGCGCACAGACACTCGCCATGCTGGGGAGAACGGACGAGGCACTGTCGCTGCTGCACACGCTTCCCGATTCAGACCCCGCGATGAACAACCTCTGCGCCACGATCTTTGAGAACTCAAACGCATGGTCAAAGGCCCGGGATTGTTACAGCCGTGCCCGCGCTGGCTGGCAAGCCGCAGGTCCTTCGGAAGCGCGCCTCGCTGGAATCCTGCAAGCCTGCCAAGGCCTCGGCTATTGTGAACGGAAGCTGGGGCATATCGCGGCTGCGGAAGCCGCTTACAGGGAGTTACTGGTGCTTGCTCCCACGGCCGAGAATTATTTTCTCCTTGCGCAGTTCTATGAAGATACCCAGCAGTCCGCACAGGCCTACACGCATGCACGGAGAGCATTCGAGTTGGCCCCACAACAGTATCGTGACGAGGTCCGCAACCTGATCGATCAACTCGCCACCAGCCATTTCGATTGTCTGTCAAGTGCCACCCGCTAACGGCCCTCCGTGACGCGCCGAGCAAAACCGCGTGAACCGAACCCACGGAGACGGCTCTCGCTCTCCGGTTCGGCAGGGTGGCAGTCATTATTCTGAACGGGAGTGTAGGTGTGATTGACCGCACCGAGCGTGAGCGGATGGAGAAATCGCTCTGTTCCATGTCGTTTTACTCCGGCTCGTGCTCCCGTCGGGGACAGACTGGCGAGGCCCCTTGGTGTCACTGTGGATCAGGGGAATTCCAGTTTTTTGGATTTTTCCACGAGTCGTGATTGACAAATGCGACAAGACTGCCGAAAATAATACACAACTAGATTGGTGCTATTAATTCACGGGGCAGGACACCGCCCTGACGTATTTCATTTGTGCGGCTAGCTGGGTTACCAGAAGCACGCACACAGGCTCCGGGAGTCGCGGATATGTGGGCTTGTTGTTGTTGCTGACCCGCTCTGTCCAATCAGGCCGCTCGATGGTCTGCGCCCGGCAAAAATGGCCCGGCGCACAGGCCCTGCCTTTCTGTAGCCGAGACCAGCGGTGCGCTTGCACGCACCGCTTAGGTCATGCGTGACTGTAGCTAGGCATCAGAAAAAATACCACGCACTTAGATGGTATTTTATTTTGCGAGTGGCAGAACGCCTTCTCCTGCAACGACAAAGAATGGAACTTCAGCATGGTCGCCTTCAGCAATCTGAAACATGAACCGGCCGATCAGGCCCTCGAAAAGTCCGTCGAGCAAACGCTCCTCAACCACGATCCCTTTCGTTTCCGCCGCGTGATGGTCCGCGCCCGGGCCGGTGTGGTCGTCCTCATGGGGTCGGTGTCCGGCTACTACGCCAAGGCGCTGGGCTTCAACCTGGCCCAGCGGCTGCCGGGGGTCTCCAGCGTCATTGACGCGATCGCCGTGGCTTTGCCCGCGGAAGGTCGGTTCCTCGACGCCGCGGATGACTTCTAGCGTTTCCGCTTAATGCTCGCCGCCAGGGAAGGGGGCGAGCTTTCTCAATCAACGTCCATCGAATCAAGGACCGTCTCATGTCTCTGAAACTCGAAGCGCTGACCGGCCACCGCCGCGGCTTTACTCTGATCGAACTTCTCGTGGTAATTGCGATCATCGCGATTCTGATTGCGTTGCTGTTGCCGGCGGTGCAACAGGCGCGGGAAGCTGCCCGGCGGACGCAGTGCCGGAACAATCTGAAGCAGATCGGTCTCGCGCTGCACAACTATCACGACAATTTTTCCGTGTTCCCGATGGGCTACTCCGACGTTGTCGCCGGGAACACGGAACGGAATGGCAGCGGCTGGTCGTGGTCGACGTTTATCCTGCCGCAGTTGGATCAGGCCCCGCTTTACAACCGGTTCAACTTCAACACCACGCCGTACGCCAACACGCTCGGCGGGGTGGCGGTCGAGAATCAGGCCCTGATGGGGGTCGCATTGACCGCGTTCAGTTGCCCGAGTGACGTCAAGCCGAACACGGTCGCCAACAACGGCGGAGCGGCGAACGTGACGGCCGGGCAGGGCGTGACCGCGATCGCGACCACCAGCTATGCCGGGTCCCGCGGGGCCTTCAATGGAATTCACTGCGCCGTCAATGCGGCCAACAATCCCCAGGTGACGGTCGACGCCCGCAATAACGGCTTGCTGATCGTCAACGGTAAGCGAAGCATGCGGGACATCACAGACGGGACTTCCAACGTCTTCGCGGTCGGTGAAGTCCGCTGGATTCCACTCATCACCGACATCAACGGGGTGGCGGATGTCGGCTCGGTTCGACAGTACGTGTATGGCAACGTCACCACGGGCGGCGGTCCGCAATGCACGAACAACGGCTCGACGAACAACGGGCCCGACCTGCATCTGCGGGCTGCGCATCAGAAGCTGAACGGGCCGCTGCTGGATGCATCGAATCTGCACCGCAATTTCCACAGCACCCACGAAGGGGGCGGTCATTTTCTGATGGGCGACGGAGCGGTCCGATTCCTCAGTGAAAACATCGACAACACCGCGACCGGTTATTCCGCCGCCGTCGTTAACGGGCCGTATGGAACGTATCAACGGCTCGGAGCGATCAACGATGGACAAGTCGTTGGTGAATTCTAAGCAAGGGCAATGATGGTCCCTTCTCCCCCGTCCGCGGGGGAGAAGGTGGCCGAAGGCCGGATGAGGGGGCGAACGCTTCAATACGCCCCCTCACCCTAACCCTCTCCCCCGCAGACGGGGGAGAGGGGACCAGAGAATGTGCTCACCGGATCACACCCGACACCATTTCACCGCAGAATCCCGAGGAAAAACCATGACTCAATTCTCCCTCCGTTTCACCGCTGTGGCCGCGATGTTGACGGTTTTCAGCGTCGGTTGCGGCCAGACCGAGGGCCCGGAACTGGCGGCGGTGACGGGAACGATCAAGCTTGATGGCCAACCCCTCACGGCAGCGAACATCCGGTTCATTCCGGAAAAGGGATCGCCGTCGTTCGGCGGCACCAGCGAAAACGGCCGCTACAAGCTGCTCTTCAATCAACACCGGGCCGGGGCGATGCTCGGCAAACACCGGGTCGAGATCGAACCGCGGGAGCCGAAAACCGATGAACAGGGCAAACCACTGCCCGGTGTTCAAGTCGTCAAGCTTCCCAAGAAGTACACCAAACCCGGTGCCTTGATCGCGGAAATCAAGCCGGGCGGGAACACCGTGGATTTTGATCTGGTCTCGAAATAAACGGAAAGTTGTTGCCGAAGTCGCGATGGCGATGCACACTGTGTGTTCGCCGGGGTCGATACCAGACCGACGGCAAGCCTTTCAATCACCAGTTCCTGGTTGCCAGAGATCGTTCGGTTCACGGATACGTTCGCTGCGGGAGTCGGGGCCATGCTGTCGCGATGGGTCTTTTCTGTCACCGTGATGGTGATCGCTGTCGTCTCTGGCGGGGTGACGGTGCACGGTGCGGACGCCGCGCCGGTGGATCCCGCCAAGCTCGAGTACTTCGAGAAACACGTGCGGCCGCTGCTAGCAAACAACTGCTACAACTGCCACTCGGCGGACCACAAGGCGGCGGGCGGATTGCGGGTCGATGATCACAAGGGAATCCTGCAAGGGGGCGGTCGCGGTCCGGGCGTGGTGCCGGGGGATGTTGAGAAGAGTGTCCTCATTCAAGCCGTGCGGCAGACGAACCCGAAGCTGAAGATGCCGCCGGAGTTCAAGCTCACCGATGAGCAGATCGCGGTGCTGGAAAAGTGGATCGCCGATGGTGCGGTCTGGCCGGCGCTGGAAGTCCCCGAGGACTTGGGGAAGTGGCATGCCGACTACGAGCAGTTGCGGCAGGAGCACTGGGCGTGGCAACCGATTCAATCACCGACTCTGCCCGTTGTGAAAGACAACGCCTGGGTGCGGGATGACATTGACCGATTCCTTCTCGCGGGACTCGAACAGGCCGGTCTGCCGCCGGTGGCCGATGCCGACAAACTGCCGTTGCTGCGACGGGTGACATTCGACCTGACCGGCTTGCCGCCGACGCCGATTGAGATCGAAGCGTTTGTCGCCGACACTTCACCGCACGCCTTTGAGACGGTCGTCGATCGGCTGCTGAACTCAACAGCCTTCAGCGAACGCTGGGGGCGGCACTGGCTCGATGTCGCGCGGTACGGCGAATCGACTGGCTCGGCTCGCAACCTGCCGTTCCCGCATGCGTGGCGATATCGCGACTGGGTGATTGACGCCTTCAACGCCGACAAGCCCTACGACCGTTTCCTGCAGGAACAGATTGCGGGGGACCTGCTCCCCGCGGCGACACCGGCGGAGCACGATGCGAATCAGATCGCGACCGGCTTCCTGGCCATCGGGGTGAAGGATGTCAACCAGCGGTTCAAAGTCCGCTACATCATGGACAACATCGATGAGCAGATCGACACTGTTTCACGGTCGGTGCTCGGCCTCACGGTAAGCTGTGCCCGGTGCCACGATCACAAGTTCGATCCGATCCCCACGACCGATTACTACGCGCTGGCTGGGATCTTCAACAGCACCGATTTGTGTGCCGGTCTCCGCAACAAGATGGGGGGCGGCGGTCTCGATTACTATGAACCCGCGCTGCTTCTCAAGCTGCCGACGCTTTCCACCACGTCCCACGCGGCGGCAGAGGAACACGTGGCGAAAGCCCAGGCCGCCCTGGACGCCGCCAGGGCGGATTTTGAACGGCTGCGGGATTCCAAAGAAGGGAAGGAACTGGCCCCGAATGGGAAGCCGAAACAGCAGATGGCCCGGCAGAAAATGAACAAGGCGCAGGCCGACCTGAACGCCCTGACCGACCCGGCCGTGCAAGGAGCCGTGGCGATGGGGGTGCGGGAGGCCAAGACCATCGGCGATACCGAAGTCCGGCTGCGGGGCGAAGCGGAAAAGCTGGGGCCGGTGGTGCCGCGCGGGTATCTCACCGCGGTGACCGTGCCGAACGCGCCGGCGCTCAATCCCCAGCAAAGCGGCCGCCTGGAACTTGCGCAGTGGTTGACGAGTCCGCAGAATCCGCTGACGCCGCGCGTGGCCGTCAACCGCGTGTGGCAGCACCTGTTCGGTCAGGGGATCGTCTCCACCGTCGATAACTTCGGCGTCACCGGCGCGAAGCCCTCGCATCCGGAACTGCTCGATCACCTCGCCCTGCGGTTCATGAACGACGGCTGGTCGGTGAAGCGGCTGGTGCGCAACATCGTGCTCAGTCATGCGTACCAACTCAGTTCGTCGACCACACCCGCGCATGTCGCCGCCGATCCGTCCAACAAGCTCGTGTGGCGACACAGCCCGCGGCGACTGCAAGCCGAAGAAATCCGTGACGCGACGCTCGCTGCGGCAGGAACACTGGACCATAGCCGACCGAGTGGTTCCGCGGCGCAAGCCCTCAAAGTGATCGAGATGCGGAACAACGGTCCGGAAGCGAAACAGATTCTGGAAGCCGTGAAAGCCAGCCCGCGCCGCAGTGTGTATCTGCCACTGGTCCGGACATTGGTGCCGCCGTCGCTGGAAGTCTTCGACTTCGCCGATCAGGGGCTGGTGACCGGCAGCCGCGATACGACGACGGTGCCGACGCAGGCGCTCTATCTACTCAACGATCCGCTGGTCCGACGGCAGGCGTTGACGCTCGCCGAACGATTGCTGGCACGCACCGATGTCGATGAAACGGAGCGATTGCAGGAAGCCTACCTGCGGACGTTGAACCGCCGGGCGACCAGCAGCGAACTCGAACGGGCCCGCTTCTATCTGTCGGAGTATGCCACTCTCGCCAGCACCGTGCAGGCAGACCAGTTCGCGAAAGCCACGGTGCCGACATCATCGACCGATGCAGAGTCGACGGTGGCCGCAACGAAATCGAAGGAGACGACGAACGTTACCAACACGCAAGCCGTCAACCCGGATGATGTCGATCAAACAGAGAGTGTGGTCGCCGACGATGTGATCCAGCCGAAAGACCCGCAGACCGCCGCGTGGGCGAGTTACCTGCAAGCCCTCCTCGGCACCGCCGAGTTCCGATACGTCCCGTAACGAACAGTCCGTCCGGTGTGCCACGGCCGTGTCGGCCGTGCGCCGATCCAGAGCGATCCACAACATCGCACGGCTCACAGAGCCGTGGCACACGAAGACCCAGCCCCCCGAATTCCAAGGATGTTTCGATGGCCAACTTGCTTCCGATTTTGAATGCCACACAGGCATTATCACGACGGGAACTGCTGAAATCGTCCGGCATTGGCTTCGGATCTGTGGCCCTGGCCGGGATGCTCGGGCTGCAACAGCGGGCCGCGGCGGCGGGACAACGGACTCCGCTCGCCGCGAAACCACAACAGTTCGCGGCGAAGGCCAAACGGATCATCTTCCTCTTCATGGAAGGGGCGATGTCACATGTCGACACTTTTGATTACAAGCCGACGCTGCAAGCCAACGACGGCAAATCCGGCCCCGGCGGCGGCAAGTTGGTTGCCTCGAAATTCGGCTTCCAGCAGTACGGCGAAACCGGCACTTGGGTCTCCGACCTGTATCCCAATGTCGCCCGGCATGTCGACAAGCTCTGCTTCATTCGCGGCCTGCACACCGACACTCCCGCCCATCCCCAAGCGGTGATCCAGCTCCACACCGGAGCCGCGATCGCGTCCGTCACGCGGCCGTCGATGGGCGCGTGGCTGCTCTACGGTCTCGGCACCGAGAATCAGGATCTTCCCGGCTACATCACCATCAACCCGTCCCCGAACTTCGGCGGCGCGGTGAACTACGGCAGCGCATTTCTTCCCGCTCACTTCCAGGGGACACGGATCAACGACGTCGGTTACCTCGCCAACCTCCAGGCCCAGAACGACATCACGCTGCAGCGCAAACAGATCGACCTCATTCAGGAAATGAACCGCGGCCTGCAAGCGTCCTCCGGTGCCCCGCACGAATTGGACGGCGTGATTCAATCCTATGAACTCGCCTTCAAGATGCAGGGCGAAGTCCCCGAACTGCTCGATATCTCCAAGGAACCCGAATCGGTCCGCGATGCCTACGGCGTCAAACCCGGCCCCGCAGGCAGCTTCGCCCGGCAATGCCTGATGGCCCGTCGTCTGAGTGAAGCCGGGGTGCGGTTTGTCGAGATTCGTCAACCGGGGTGGGACCATCACAACAACCTGAACAAAGGCTTGATCGCCAACTCGAAGGCGACCGATCAACCGACGGCGGCGTTGCTCGCTGATCTTGAACAACGCGGATTACTCGACGAAACCCTCGTCCTCTTCGGCAGCGAGTTCGGCCGCTTACCGACCGCGCAAGGACCGGACGGCCGCGATCACAACATCACCGGCTACCCGATGTGGTTCGCCGGGGCCGGGGTGAAGCCGGGCTTTTCCCACGGTGCCACCGACGAGTTTGGCACGCACGCCATCGAAGGCCGCATGCACACCAACGACCTCCACGCCACGCTGCTCGCCCTCATGGGCCTCGACCACGAACAACTCACCTACAACTACGCCGGCCGCGACTTCCGCCTCACCGACGTCGCCGGGAAAGTCGCCACCGAAATCCTGGCTTGAGACGAGTGCAATTAGCGGGCAACCTGACGAATTCAGGAAGCTAAACGACGGAAGAGTCAGGAAGCATTCAGCACATCGACGAAGAGTTGCAACCCTCTTTGCTTGAGGAGCGGAAACGGCGTGAGCAATCCCGCATCTTGACAAAGTCTTGATACGATTGGCCTCTCTTTTAGCCCCCTTTTAATGCGACATCTGATTCAATTCACTCGATGACATTTCTCGAGGAGGAATCAGATATGGACATCGCATGGATTCTCGCGGGGGGAGCTTTCTTCAGCATCTCCGCAGGTCTGGTCCGACTCTTCAGCAGCCTGAAGGCAGGAGAGTAACCGTGGACTGGACAACCATTCTTGCACTGCTCGTGACAATTGCGCTCGTCGGCTATCTGACGGTAGCGCTGTTACTTCCGGAGAAGTTCTCATGACAACCAACGCGTTCTTTCAAAGCGATTTGTTCCTGGGAGCATTGCTGGCTTGTGTCAAGCCGCTCGGCTGGTACATGGCCCGCGCCTACGAAGGGAAAATCCCCGGATTCGCCCGTTGGATGACTCCCGTGGAGCGGCTGGTGTATCGCTTGTGCGGCGTTGACTCCACGCAAGAGATGACTTGGAAGCAGTATTCCACAGCGATTCTGTGGTTCAGCTTCATCTGCTTTGTGGCTGTCTTTGGACTGCAACGGATGCAGGGTTTCTTGCCGCTGAATCCCGCGGGACTGGCAGCCGTCTCGCCCGACTCGTCGTTCAATACCGCCGTGAGCTTTGTGACGAATACGAACTGGCAGGGATATGGTGGCGAGTCCACGATGAGCTACTTCACGCAGATGCTCGTGCTCACGGTACAAAACTTCGTGTCCGCGGCTGTGGGGATGGCGGTGCTCGTCGCACTGATTCGAGGTTTCACGCGTGTTACGGCGGACACCATCGGCAACTTCTGGACTGATCTCGTTCGGGGCGTAGTCTACATCCTGTTGCCACTCTCGCTGATGCTGGCCATCGTGCTGGTATCGCAGGGAGTGGTACAGACCTTCGATTCCTACCATGAAGTCAACTTGACGCAGCCGCTGGTCGATGCCGCAGGGCAGCCAATCACGTCGCAAACGATCGCCGTCGGTCCGGCGGCGTCGCAGATTGCGATCAAGCAACTCGGCACAAATGGAGGCGGATTCTTCAATGTGAATTCGGCTCATCCGCTGGAGAATCCATCGCCGCTGTCCAACTTTCTGCAGTTGTTGTCGATTCTCGTGATCCCCGCGGCGCTCTGTTTCATGTTTGGTGAACTGGTGGGTGACCGTCGGCAGGGTTGGGCGATCCTCACTGCCATGCTGGTGATCTTTGTCCCCTTGCTGGGGGCCGTCACGATCGCCGAACAGCATGGAAATCCAGTTCTTTCGAACTTGGGCGTCGACCAGATCGCGTCTGACTTGCAGTCGGGCGGCAACATGGAAGGTAAGGAAACGCGATTCGGCATCGTCAATTCATCCCTGTGGGCCGTGGCGACGACGGCGGCCTCCAATGGATCGGTCAATTCGATGCATGATTCCTTTACACCACTGGGGGGCCTGGTGCCCATGTGGCTGATGCAACTGGGTGAAGTGATCTTTGGCGGTGTTGGCTCCGGACTTTACGGGATGCTGGTGTTCGCCTTGGTGGCAGTGTTCCTCGCCGGGTTGATGGTCGGACGCACGCCGGAGTATCTCGGCAAAAAGATCGGTGCATTTGAGGTCAAGATGGCGGTCCTGGCAATCCTCTTCCCTTGTGCGACGGTCCTCGTGGGAACGGCATTGGGTGTAGCCACAGAAGCAGGCCGAGCCACGGTCTTCAATGCCGGGCCACATGGATTCAGCGAGGTGCTGTATGCGTTCTCATCCGCAGGGAACAACAACGGCAGTGCGTTCGCGGGACTGGGAGCGAACACGTTGTTCTATAACGGACTGCTTGGCGTGGCGATGTTCATCGGGCGGTTCTGGGTGATGTTGCCCGTGCTGGCCATTGCCGGATCGCTGGCCGCCAAAAAGAAAATCCCGGTCGGCCCAGGAACGCTGCCGACAGATACGCCTCTGTTTGTGGGGTTGCTGGTGGCCGTGGTGATCGTTGTCGGGGCACTCAGCTTCTTCCCGGCGTTGGCGCTGGGACCGATTGTCGAACACCTGCAAATGATGTCGCATTGAGGAACAAAACATGACTCGCACAACCGCACAACTGTTTGATCCACAGATCCTTCGGGAGGCCCTGGTCGGATCGCTGCAGAAACTTCATCCGCGTGTGCAATTGCGGAATCCGGTGATGTTCGCCGTGTACCTGGGGAGCATTCTGACCACGGTGTTGTGGGTGAACTCGCTTGGTATCGCGACGGGAGAATCCTCCGCGTTCATCCTGGGAATCGCCGTCTGGCTGTGGTTCACGGTGCTGTTTGCCAACTTTGCAGAAGCAATCGCCGAAGGGCATGGCAAAGCGCAGGCGGCATCCATGAAGAAGAATCGCACCTCCGTGATGGCACAGAAGCTCACGGGGACATCACGCGGCCGCGGTGGGTTGACGCAAGCCATCCCGGCCGTTGATCTGAAAATCGGTGATCTCGTTATCGTCAAAGTCGGTGAGACGATTCCGGCGGATGGCGAGGTGATCGAAGGTGTGGCGTCGGTGGATGAGAGTGCCATTACGGGAGAAAGTGCTCCCGTAGTTCGCGAGAGCGGCGGCGATCGCAGCTCGGTTACCGGCGGGACAAGAGTCATCTCCGACTGGTTGATCGTTCAAGTAAAGACGCTGCCTGGCCAGAGTTTCCTGGACCGCATGATCGCCATGGTGGAGGGCGCCCAACGACAAAAGACCCCCAACGAAATTGCCCTGGCCATTCTGCTGGCGGCGTTGACGCTGATCTTTCTCCTGGTGGTGGCGACGTTGCTTCCTTATTCGATCTACAGCGTTGTGGCCTCGGGACAAGGCCGATCGATCAGCCTGACGGTGCTGGTCGCACTCTTTGTCTGCCTGGCACCGACGACGATTGGCGCCTTGCTGTCTGCGATCGGGATCGCCGGCATGAACAGGCTCAGTCAGGCGAACGTGATTGCGATGTCCGGTCGGGCTGTTGAGGCCGCGGGAGATGTGGATGTGCTGCTGCTCGACAAAACGGGAACGATCACCTTGGGAAATCGTCAGGCGACTCGGTTTTTTCCGGCAACCGGTGTCAAAGAACAGGAACTGGCGGAAGCAGCACATTTGGCATCGATGGCCGACGAAACCGCGGAAGGACGGAGCATCGCTGTTCTTGCGAAGAAGCAGTTCGGACTCCGCGGGCGCGATCTGGAGAGCATCCAGCCGCACTTCGTTCCATTCTCAGCGCGCACGCGCATGAGTGGTGTCACCTTGGATGGACATGAGATACGCAAAGGGGCAGCCGAGGCCGTGGAAAGCCATGTACGATCACAGGGCGGATTTATGCCGGAGGATGTCCGCGCCTCCGTACAGCAGATTGCCAAAGCGGGTGGCACGCCGCTGGTGGTCAGTCGAGATGAAACAATTCTGGGTGTGATCGAACTGAAAGACATTGTCAAAGGGGGGATCAAGGAACGTTTCGCAGAGTTGCGGCAGATGGGAATCAAAACCGTGATGATCACCGGCGACAACCCATTGACCGCAGCGGCAATCGCCGCTGAAGCCGGAGTCGATGATTTCCTGGCGGAAGCGACGCCGGAAGCCAAACTGGCACTCATCCGCGAATATCAGAAAGGTGGCCGTCTGGTCGCGATGACCGGCGATGGGACGAATGATGCGCCGGCTCTGGCCCAGGCCGACGTCGCGGTGGCCATGAACAGCGGAACCCAGGCGGCGAAAGAGGCCGGGAACATGGTCGACCTGGATTCCAATCCCACCAAGCTGATTGAGATCGTCAACATCGGCAAGCAACTGCTGATGACACGCGGTTCGTTAACCACATTCAGCATTGCGAATGATATTGCGAAGTACTTTGCGATCCTGCCGGCCGCGTTCGCCGCAACCTATCCGTCACTGAAAGCGCTCGACCTGATGCACCTGGCGTCTCCGTCCAGCGCGATTCTGTCAGCGGTCATCTTTAATGCGCTCATCATCATTGCCCTCGTCCCCTTGGCATTGAAAGGTGTCGTCTATCGGCCGGTCGGTGCGGCTCAACTGCTGCGAAACAATTTACTCATTTACGGCCTGGGTGGCTTGATCGTACCGTTCATCGGCATCAAAGCGATCGACCTGCTGATTTCCACGTGCGGCCTGGCCTGAGGAGAATTCCCATGTTGACACAACTTCGAACTGCAATCCTGATGCTCCTGGTCCTGACCATCCTGACCGGTGTTGTCTACCCGTTAACCGTCACGGCGATTGCCCAGGTGGCCTTTCCCCATCAGGCTCACGGCAGCCTGATTACGACAGATGGCCGTGTCGTCGGCTCGGAACTGATCGGCCAGTCATTCTCCGAGCCCCAGTACTTCTGGGGCCGACTGTCGGCAACCAGTCCGGTGCCCTACAACGCGGCGGCATCGAGCGGCTCGAACTACGGGCCGCTTCATCCCGACTTGAAGACCGCCGCCGAGAAACGGATTGCCGCTCTGACGAGTGACGGTACGTCGGCCCGCGACATTCCCGTCGACCTGGTCACCGCATCGGGGAGTGGACTCGACCCCCATGTTTCCCCGGCGGCAGCCGAGTATCAGGTCCCGCGCGTTGCCAAGGCACGTGGTTTGACTGAAGATCAGGTGCGGGAACTGGTTCGTCAGCAGACTTCCGAACGCCAGTGGGGCCTGCTCGGAGAACCGCGCGTCCATGTGCTCCGGCTCAATCTGGCTCTCGATGCGTTGCAGAAGCGGAATTAATGGCTCTTTATGGAATCGCAACGCCCCGATCCCGATGTCCTGCTCGCCCAAGTCCAATCCGAAGAGGATGCGACAAAGCGTGGCACGCTGCGCATCTTCTTCGGTTACGCCGCCGGTGTCGGGAAGACCTACTCGATGCTGCAAGCGGCCCGGCAAGCCGTTTCGCAGGGACGCGAAGTCGTTGTCGGCTACGTCGAACCCCATGCGCGTCCTGAGACTCAGGCACTGGTGGAAGGACTGGAATCGCTAGCCGTGCGGGAAATTCCCTACCGGGGAGTAACGCTTCGAGAGTTCGATGTCGATGCGGCATTGAAACGCCGTCCCGAAATCCTGCTGGTCGATGAACTGGCACACTCCAATGCCGTCGACTGCCGACATGAGAAGCGGTGGCAGGACGTCCAAGAACTGCTCGAGGCCGGAATCACCGTCTGGTCCACGCTCAACGTCCAGCACATTGAGTCGCTCAACGATGTCATCGGCCAGATCACAGGAACTGTTGTCCGGGAGACGATCCCCGACCACGTCTTTGATTCCGCAGATGAGTTGGAGCTTGTTGACGTCACTCCCGAGGAACTGCTGCAGCGTTTGAATGCCGGGAAGATCTATCTGCCAGAGCAGGCGCAGCGCGCCCTCGAGAAGTTTTTTCAGAAAAGACATCTCACGGCGCTGCGGGAACTCTCTCTTCGGCAAGCTGCGCGACGAGTTCATTCGGATGTCGAAACGGCCCGGCAGCACCGTGCGGCTGTGGTGCCTTGGGCGACCAACGAACGGCTGCTGGTCTGCGTGGGCCCCAGTCCAACAACGGCCCGGGTCATCAGGACGGCGAAAAGACTGGCGGCAGCGCTCGATGCTCCCTGGCTGGCGGTCTCCATCGATCTGTCGGGGGCTCCAGCTTCGAGCCCTGTAAAACAACGGGTCGCCCAGCATTTTCGTCTGGCAGAAAGTCTCGGTGCCGAGACTGTCACGTTGCCGGGGCAGGAAGTGGCGCGGACGATTCTCGATTTTGCCCGTGATCGCAATGTCACCAAAATTCTGATTGGCAAAACCCATGTCCCGCGCTGGCGACGCCTGCTCTGGGGGACGGTCGTCGATGACATTGTCGATCGCAGTGGACCGATTGATGTCTACGTAATTCAAGGGGAAGACGAAGTCTCGATGGAACGCCCGATGGGGAAACCATCGCGAGAACGTGGGAGTTTTGCCGTTTTTGTCTGGGCCGCCGTGTGGGTCTCTCTGGCAACAGGTCTTGATATTGGACTCCGCGAGTTGCGTTTTGCTGATTCCGAAGCCAACACCGCGATGCTCTTCCTGGCCGCGGTCACCTGGACGGCGTATCGGCACGGCAGGGGCCCCGCCATTTTCGCCAGCGTCCTCTCCGTGCTGATGTTCGATTTCTTCTTTGTGCCGCCGTTCTACACCTTCGCTGTCGCCGACGTTCAATACCTGGTCTCCTTTGGTGTCATGCTGGCCATCGGCCTGGTCGTCAGCACATTGACATCCCGGCTCCGCGCTCAGGTTGAGTCAACACGCCTGCGTGAACGGCGAACCGCAGCGCTCTATGACCTGGGTAAGCAACTCAGCTCAATGTCCGGCCAGACCTTTCTCGTCATGGCAGCAGCGACCAAGGTCCGCGAACTGGTGCAAGGCGAAGTCGCGGTCTATGTCCGAACGTCGGCAACGCTTCCCGAAGTGGCGTTCGGGAAGGATTCTTCGATTACCGAACACTCGGTGAGTCTGCCCACCGCGCAATGGGTCATCGAACATGAGCAGATAGCCGGAGCGGGAGCGAATACGCTGCCGAACGCGCCGGCGCTGTTCTTTCCACTCACGGGTTCGCAGCAGACGCGCGGGGCCATGGCCGTTCGTGCTCCTGAACCCGAGCGACTCCTCGACCCCGATCTGCGACGCTTGCTGGAAGCCTGCGCAAGTCAACTGGCGCTCGCTCTTGAGCGGGACCAACTCGCCATCGATGCTGCCAATGCGCGAGTACAAGCCGAAACCGAACAGGTCCGCAGCAGCTTGTTGAGCGGCGTATCCCACGATCTGAAGACCCCCTTGGCGGCGATTGCCGGAGCCAGTAGCACCCTGCTCGAATCGGATCGCCTTGATGAATCGACCCGGCGAGAACTTCTGCAAACCGTCGCTGATGAAGCTGCCAGACTGAATCGTTTGCTGGAAAACATCCTGCAGATGTCCAAGCTCGACGCCGGAGCCGCGACGCCGCAGATGCAATGGCACGTCCTGGAAGAAATCGTCGGGTCTGCACTCCATCGGACTCGACGCGATCTGGCTGAACACAAGGTGCGTGCCGAATTGACCGATGATCTGCCGTTGCTGTTTGTGGATGGCTTGTTGATGGAGCAAGTCTTCGTCAACTTGCTGGAGAACGCCGCCCGGTACACACCCCCCGAGACCGAGATTGTCATTCGTGCTGCTGCCGCCCACGACAGGCTGCAAATCGTCGTCTCTGATAACGGCCCGGGATTGCCGCCCGGTTCCGAGGGACGCATCTTTGACAAATTCTTTCGGGCTCATGCTTCCGCGGATGCGGGCCGCGGCAGCGGACTGGGACTAGCCATCTGCCGCGCCATCCTGAAGGCGCATGGCGGGCAGATCAAAGCGGCAAACCGCCCGACCGGAGGGGCGGAGTTTACCATCACGCTCCCGGTCCTGAAAAATACCCCCATGTTTCGGTAGAATGACGCGATGACCATGCGCGGCCATCACATTCTGATCATCGAAGACGAACAGCCGATTCGCCGGTTTCTGCGGGCGTCACTCGGCGACGCTGGTTTCCGTGTCAGCGAGGCCACAACCGCTCAGGAAGGGCTGCGCGAAGCGGTCAGTTCCCCGCCCGACCTGATTATTCTCGACTTGGGATTGCCGGATCAGGACGGTCAAGAAGTCCTGAAACAATTACGGGAATGGTATCGCTCGCCAATCATCATTCTGTCTGCGAGAGACCAGGAAGGTCAAAAGGTGCAGGCGCTTGACCACGGAGCGGACGACTATGTCACCAAGCCGTTTGGGGTGGGAGAATTGCTGGCACGTGTCCGAGTCGCCCTCCGGCACACACACCTCGTCGGAGCGGAGTCAACCACCGTTCACATCGGTGACCTCGAAGTCGACCTTGCCGCTCGCCTTGTAACCATTCGTGGAAAACCGGTCCACCTGACCCCGATCGAGTACAAACTGCTCACCACCATGATGAAGCATGCTGGCAAAGTGCTGACTCACCGGTTCCTGCTGCGGGAGGTGTGGGGACCGCAAGACTCCCAGGAAAACCACTATGTGCGTGTTTTTGTCGCCGGACTCCGCCGCAAGATCGAAGACGATTCGACGCGTCCCCGCTACCTTCTCACCGAACAAGGGGTGGGTTATCGCTTCGCCGCAGAATAACTTGGCTCCGGTTGTTGCGTTTGATGACGAGTTCCACAACAGCCGGGCTGGGCTGAACCGATTTGGTACAATCCCTTCCATAAAGCCGGAATACCACTGCTGAGTGGCCGCAAACTGTCTACAATGGGCGGTGCAGGGTGGAAGACTTTAATTCCACGCCAGCACGTAAAGACAAGACAAGGTATAGTCTGACTCACCGCGGAATTGTAGTTCTTCATCAGGCCGACGTTAAAGCTGTTCTTTGATCAAAGAACAGCTTTAACGTCGGCTGTTTTGTTGACGCAAGCTAACGTTGCCTATCGAACAGGAGCGATGCCTCATGCTGGGGACTTATCGCAACTCTTTGACATCCAGGAATCCATAAATCATCGATATTAAAGTTGGCTATGAGCTGAGTTATTGCTGTGTTCAGCCGACACCATTGTTGTTGATGCTGAATATCCACTACAGCCATGCCTACGAAATCGTTCGGCCGGATCACCTCGTCGTATCTCCGGCGGTTCCCATCTCCTCCTATCGAGACGGATTTGGAAACTGGTGCAGCCGGCTGGAAGCGCCGGCCGGACAGACACGGATCAGTACGTCAGCGATTGTTCGTTCCACGGGAATTCCTGAACAATCCGTAACGACGGCGCGTCAACATCCCGTCTGGGAGCTGCCGTCTGAGACGCTGGTCTTTCTGTTGGCCAGCCGCTACTGTGAGACCGATCTGCTGATGGAAACGGCTTGGAGCCGTTTCGGGAACGCGCCACTGGGATGGGGCCGTGTGCAGGCGATTTGCGATTTTGTTCACCAGCACATTCGCTTCGACTATGCAATGGCACGGCCAACTCGGACGGCCATGGAAGCATACAACGAACAGGTCGGCGTCTGCCGTGACTTCGCACACTTGGCAATCACCTTCTGTCGGTGCATGAATATCCCGTCCCGGTATTGCACGGGTTATATCAGTGACATCGGCTTGCCACCAAATCCGAGTCCGATGGACTTCGCCGGCTGGTTTGAGGCCTATCTCGACGGAAAGTGGCATGCCTTCGATCCGCGTAATAACGCCCCACGAATCGGCCGGATCTTGATTGCGTACGGTCGAGATGCCATTGACGTTGCCATCAGCACGGCATTTGGTCCCAATACGCTGACGAGCTTCAAGGTCACCTGCGAACCGGTGACAGGATCGTAATACGATCCGCCAAGTTGTTGGCAGTCACTTTTCGCGAAAGCCCATCGAAATGGCTTCGCGTTCGCCGGAAATATCCCGTGAACGATACTGTCCGTGGAGAGCAAACCACGAACGATCGCTCTACAGGTGGCATAACGGACCGCATAGTTTCAGGCTGACCTCACGCCACTTCGTTCAAGTCAAAGTCAGACGTGACGCCGCAGTCCCGGCGCACAAAGAGTTCTTACAGGAGCCCTGGGATGCTATCGACCATTCTGATCGTGTTGGTCGTTTTGATGTTGCTTGGTGCCTTGCCCACCTGGAATCACAGCCGTAGCTGGGGTGCCGCCCCAAGCGGCGGGTTGGGTCTGATTCTAATGATTCTGTTGATTCTCGCCCTCATGAACCGCATCTAGCCCTTAAACCAGTATACCCGGCGTGGTTTTGCCCGGACTCGGCGCGTCGTTGAGTGGGCGTATCGCGAGCGATCCGCTACGGCGGGCGTGGTGGCGCCGGTTAAGGGTTTGCAGCAGGTGAGCAGTTTCCATTC
>JBGSUN010000153.1:0-48437 GCA_041753475.1 Planctomycetaceae bacterium
TCCGTCTTCCGCCGCCCCATCGCCATCCCACCACTCCCGCATCCCCAACGCCAAACCGCACCCGCGACTGTCGCCTGGTCACTTTAACAATCACCTCACGCTCGGAGGAGGCCAAGGTGAATAAATCCACACGCTGCTAACCGTGGCTATCCTGTTCTTAAACAACATCTTACGACACCCGTGACTGTGCCGATCCTCGTGAATGCCGGTCATTGACACCTTGAATGGATGTCGTCTTGAATCCCGAATTGTGAACCAGTGACCGTGAAAAATGCTCCTGTGTTTCACAAAAAGGGGCACCGACGATTTGCAGTTGTGCCGTCAATCGGCAGAATTGGCCGGAGACCTTACCCGCTGGATTTGTCCCGCCGCTGAAAGCTTCCCATGCAAGACTTCTGGTTATGCCTCTCCGCATTCTTGGCGGGGGCGATTAACTCCATTGCCGGGGGCGGAACGCTGTTGACATTTCCCGTGCTCGACTGGGCCCTGGGGGGCGGGGTGATTGCCGCGGCGGGGGTTCAAGCCAACGCCACCAGTACGGTGGCTCTTCTGCCAGGATCCATCGGCGGTATCTGGGGTTACCGACAAGACTTCGTGGGCACGCGGCGGTGGTTGAAATGGCTGCTACCGCCGTCGATTGCAGGGGGCTTGCTCGGCGCGTGGCTGCTCGTCACACTCCCTGCGGAGTCCTTCAAGTTCGCGGTCCCGTGGTTGATACTGACAGCCTCAATGCTGTTCACCGTTCAACCGTGGATTGCCAGGATGACGGGGATCGGCCAGCCGCATTCGGATCCCGCCTACGGCACCATGGTGGTGATCGCCGGGTTTCAATTCATCGTGGCGATCTACGGCGGCTACTTCGGCGCGGGGATCGGCATTCTGATGCTCAGCGCTCTGGCCATGATGGGGCTCGCCGACATTCATCGGATGAATGCACTGAAATCGCTGTTCGCCGCTTTCATCAATGGTCTGGCGGCGGCGATGTTCATCGCGCAGGGACAAGTGAAATGGCGCTATGCAATCCCGATGGCGATTGCGGCCGTCCTCGGCGGCATCAGCGGAGCGGCTGTCGCGCGGAGACTCGACCGCCGCGTGGTCCGGTGGACAGTCATCGTCGTCGGGTTCTCCCTCGCGGTCTACTACTTCCTGAAAACCTGGAACCTGATCCCTCAGTAACCCACCTCCGCTTGTGGTTTCGCGCCCCGCACCGATTGCTTCCCAGAGATGACGTTCTGATAAACGATCGATGGATTACTTCCGGTGAACCACCCAACCAGGGATCGATGTTCTCACCTGGAAAAGTGTTTTCCCCGCGGTGATGTACAATGTCTTTAGATCCAGACCGCCGAACGTGCAATTGGTAATCACGTCTTCGGGAATTGGAATCCGGCCCTGACATTCACCGTTCGGAGTGAAGATGTAGACGCCCGGCGGAACGTCCGCGGTTTCATACGGACCGCGTGGTCGTTGCACACCGGCGGCGATGTAAAGATGGCCCTGCGAATCAACGCACATCCCATCACCACCGCGACCGGGTGCGAAATCGACCACCAGTCGTTGGTTCGACAACGTGCCCGCGGGGGACAGATCGAACGCCCAGATTTTGCGATTGCGGCCGAGAACGGGGCAACTGTCGACGATATACATGGTCCGTTCATCGGGGCTGAGCGCGATGCCGTTGGGGCGATCAATCTGCGGCTGCGACAACACCGGGGTCACTGGACCGTCGAGATCAATGCGATAGACCGATTCATGATCCAGTTCCATCGTGGTCCGGTCGTAGTAACACGGGTCGGTGAAAAAGAGTTGGCCGTTTGAGCACGCGGCAATGTCATTGGGAGAACTATACCGTTTCCCTTGATATCGATCGGTGAGGACTTCCACGACACCGGTTGCCAGATCGGTGCGTGTGATCCGGCGGTTTCCGTCGTTGGGACAGAATTCATTTCCTTCACAGGCCAGCAACCGACCCTCTTGATCGAACAGCAGCCCATTCGCCCGCCCGCTGGGTTCACGAAACACGGTGAATCGTTTGGTCGGCGCATCCAGCTTCAGAATGCGGTTGTTGATGATATCCGTGAAGAAGACATCGCCGTTGGCCGCAGCCGCCGGGCCTTCCAGGAAGGCGGCGAACGTCGCGGGACCAACCGTCGCCGCGGGTTCGAGAAACGCGGAGGGGAGCGGCAGACTATGAAAATCAAGCGCCATGAGTGCATCCTATGGGGAGAGATGCCGCATCATGGTCAGATGGCATGCCTGACGTCAAAACCAGCGATTGTCAGAGAATCGTGTGTCTGATACGAATCGCGGTTCACAACGTCCAATCCTTACGGTCTGAAACCATGTCCTGGAGAATTGTGCTGATTACCCTGCTGATGGGCTTCACCATTCCGGGCTGCGCGGCATTCAAGCCGGAGACAGCAAATCGTCCCCGATTGTGGGAAAACATTCCGGGTACGGACGAGGAGAAGAGTGACTACATCCGGGAGCACGGCGGCGTGCTATGAACATTCGGCACAATTCTAAAGCAACCCGTGAATCAATCCCGCGGAATGGCTTTGCTTGGCCAACGCCGCTTGAACAAGGCCCCATTCGTAGTCGTCGATCAACGTCCAACTTCGGGACGTGGTTGCCGGAGCGGGGCTTTGCAAGACCGTGACGGAAGACGCCGGACGGACATCTTGCAAGGTCGGGATTGAACCGGGAAGGAACCACATCATGGTCGCAGCAATCGCCACCGTTGCGGCGTACTGACAGCGTTCCCGCCAGCGCGATTGCCGGCGATCTTGAGTTACCGTCGCCAGCACGCGCGCACGAAACACGCCCGTTGGTTGGGGCAGCCACGCGGCGTCCTGAACCAGGGCTTCTATCGTTGCCAGATCGGATTGTTCACTCGACCACATAACCCACCTCGATCGCGACGCGCCGCAGAGACGATTGCAACTTGGTCAGCGCGTAACGGTAACGACTGGCGACCGTATTCAGGGACTCCCCCGTCACGGTCGCGATTTCCTGGAACGTCATCCCTTCCCAGATTTTCAACACCACCACTTCCGCCTGATCTGCCGGGAGGCGACGCAACGCCGTCTGCACTTCCGCGTCCCGTTCCGCCAGTTCGACGGCATTTGGCCCGGTCACCCGCCCCGCGAGATCATCCCACAGGGCCAGCACCGGTCGGCGTCGAGCCAGGATCCGCAGCGCTTCATTGCGAACCATCCGCAGCAGGTAGGCCCACGGAAACTGCACGGCAGCAAGGGTTTGCGGGTTTCGAGTCAACCGCACGAGAGCTGCTTGGACGGCGTCCTCCGCGTCTTCTCTCCGCCGGACGAGGGTCAGCCCGTAACGCAACAGCCGCGGGGCCGTTTGATCGAACAGTTGTTCCAGCGCGGACGGCTCCCCGCGCGCGATGCCACGGGCACACCCCGCGATCTCATCGGCCCAGAGTGCTGGGGACGAATCATCCACGGAATCACAACTCCTGCGAATTAAGATCCTCCCGGCGATGGACTTTGTCTAGCAATTTCCGGAAAATCTCCCGCTTCGCAGGAAATTCGCGTGGACGACGGATCGTCCACTTTGCGGCAATTTCGTCGCAACCGGTTTCCCATATTAATGTTATGATACGCGGCAGGATAATTCTTGCGTCGGTGAAGCATTCCGCTCATCACGCGGAGCGTGATGGCCACCATAGTAGCCATCACGCTCCGCGTGATGAGCGGATCAATCCCCAGCATTGATTCTTTAGACCGCGTAGTGTTCCAGAAAGTGGACTCGTGTCGCACGCCGAACTGGTTGAAGAACTCCGCTGGAAGAAGTTTCCCGTCCTGAACGACGGTTTCGTTTGCCTCGTCGATGTGATGGGAGACGACAGTTCGGTCGTCCAAGCCGCGCGAGTGAGCTACGGGGCAGGGACGAAAAAAGTCTCCGATGACCGCACGCTGATTCGCTATCTGCTCCGGCATCGCCATACGACACCGTTTGAAATGGCGGAAGTGAAATTCCTCGTTCGCGTGCCGATGGACTGCTGGCGGCAATGGATTCGCCACCGCACAGCCAACGTGAATGAGTACAGCACGCGGTACTCGGTTGCCATCGATTCCGCGCAGGAAACCACTCCGGAGTTATGGCGGACTCAAGCCGAACAGAATCGGCAGGGAAGCGGCGCTCCGTTACCGGCGGATATCGGCCGGGCCATGACCGAAGCCGAACACCAACTGCAGGAGCAGGCCCGCAAGGTTTACGCCGAGCGGCTGGAGGCGGGTGTCGCGCGGGAACAGGCACGGAAAGACTTGCCACTCTGCACGTACACCGAAGCCTACTGGAAGATCGACCTCCACAATCTGCTACACTTCCTCGCATTGCGGATGGACAGCCACGCGCAGGAAGAAATCCGGCAATACGCCACCACCATCGGCCGTGAAATTGTCCAGCGGCTCTACCCCGTGGTATGGGAAGCCTTCGAGGATTACCGCCTCGGCGGGGCCGCGTTCAGCCGTTTGGAACTCGGAGTGATGCAGCGGTTGATCGCCCACGGCACGCAAACCGGATCGCCGCCGCCCTATTCCGATGCAGCGTTTCTGGAAGTGCAGGATGAAACGTGGCGATCGTTGACCCGTTGCCGCGAACGGGATGAATGCCGATCGAAACTGGCAGGGCTCGGGTTGCTGACGGCGACCGAAAAATAGCCGTATCGTGCAAGTCGACCTGTCGCTCCGCGACAGGTCAGCCGGTGAAGAGCCGGCGTTATTTTGTGCAATCGGCTTTCCCGTCGCGGAGCGACAGGGCTACATGGAAGAGGAATCGAACATGCCGGACACTTCGCGGGTCGTGCTGGTGACAGGAGCGACTCGTGGGTTGGGCCGCGCCATGGTCGACCGGCTGATTGAAGCCGGGCACGTTGTCATCGGGTGCGGACGCAATCGCAAGATGATCGAAGCATTGCGAGTCCGTTATCCCGCACCGCATCGGTTCGACACGCTGGATGTCGCGAGTGATTGCCAGGTCGCCGCGTGGGCCGAGTCGGTTCTCGCCGCCGGACTGGTACCTGATCTGATTCTCAACAACGCGGCGGTAATGAATGATCCCAAGCCGTTGTGGGAAATCGCGGCCGATGAATTTGAACGTCTGCTCGATGTGAATGTCGGTGGCACGGTCAACATCATCCGGCACTACCTCCCGGCGATGCTGGCTCGGAAAACCGGCGTGGTGGTGAACTTCAGCTCCGGCTGGGGGCGTTCCACGTCACCGGATGTCGCTCCGTATTGTGCTTCGAAGTATGCGATCGAAGGGCTGACGCAAGCGCTGAGTCAAGAGTTGCCGAAGGGGATGGCGGCCATCGCACTCAATCCTGGCGTGATCGATACCGACATGCTGCGACAATGCTGGGCAGATGGTGCCAGCCATTACCCCAATGCTGAGCGCTGGAGTCGCACTGCGGTTCCGTTTCTGTTGAAACTCAGTGCCGGGAACAACGGCGATGCCGCCACGGTCCCAATGTAATCCCCCGCGCGGGTCCGGAATTTGCAACGGTAGCAGTGCGTTGATGCGCCTTGGTCGTTACGAACCGTATAATGGGCACAAGCAGCCCGATCCTTGTCCGGGGCAGAGTCCGTTGGGCAGCACGTCCCTGATCGATACAGAGAAAAGATGTCTGGGCATCGGGGAATCCTGTCAATCTTTCCGCAGAAGCGGACCGGAAGAGAGGAATTGCTGGCATTGTCACCCACTGAAATGAATGCGTTTGATTTCAGTCGGCGTCGATTCGATCATGAGAAAGCAAATCTGTTGCGACAGGGTCCTTGAGCTGCTGAGATATGACGGAATCGAAGCCCACACTGCTCCTGCGATCGTTGCACTTCCTCGCTGGCTGGTTGCGAAGGGTGGGGCTGGGGCATGCTGATCTGAACCCGGACCATCTGATTGCAGAAGCGCAGAAAAAGACCGGACTGACGGACTTCGGCCCAGAACCCTGGTCGGAACCGTTTCGCCAATTGGCATTGTCCTACGATGCCGATCCATCACTCGGCCCGATCGGCCGCGGCGCAGTCCGATCTTCACTGATGGGTCTGCTCACGAATCGCCTGGAGATCAGTGAAGCTGCCCGCCAGGAACCGGCCTTGCGTTCCGACCCGGTTACGCGTCCTGTATTCGTTCTCGGACTCCCGCGGACGGGGACAACCTGGCTATACAACCTGCTGGCAACCGATCCCGGAGCCCGACCGCTGCAAACATGGGAGGCCGTGCGGCCGCTGCCCTCGCCTCGACCGGAGACCTACGAGACCGATCCCCGGATTGAAGTCGTGGATCGCGGACTGAAGGGTTTAGACAAGTTGGTCCCGGCGTTACGGGCTATTCATCCCATCCGTGCACGCGGACCAGAAGAGTGCTTGCCGCTGCTCTGGACAGCATTGATGACGCCCTTTTTTCGGGGTCGCCTGGAGCCGTATCGTGAATGGCTCAACGCCCAGCCGCTGGAAGATTTTCACAAAGCCTACGAGTTTTATCGGCTTCAGTTGCAGATCATCCAGCGTTATGTTCGTCGCGATCATTGGATCCTGAAATCGCCGGCGCATCTTTACACCGTCGATTCTCTGATCCATGCTTTCCCCGATGCGGTGGTCGTTCAAACCCATCGCGATCCGCAAGCGGTCATCCCGTCGTGGTGCAGTCTGACAGCCACGATGGACCAGATTTTCTACCCCGACGTTTCTCCCGCCGAGGTGGGTGAACGGACCATGCGAATTCTCAGAAACTGCATGGACCGCATGAGCCGTGCTCGGAAAACGTTGCCCCCCGGTCGCATCATAGACGTCGGCTACAATGAACTGATGGCCGATCCCCGCGGAGTTGTGGAACAGATTTACCAGAAGTCTGGTATGCCCTACACCGAAGCGTTTGATCGATCGGTGCGGGAACACATCGAACGTGACCAGAAGAGCGAACGGCCAAAGCACCGCTATTCTCCAGAAGATTTTGGGATGACCCGCGAACAGATCGACCGCGAACTCCGCGATTATCTGGACGAATTCGGTCACCTCTGCGGACGAACCACCACAGCAAAGAGTGCCGTTGCCGCAACGGCATGAGCGAATTGATTCACTAACCCCATACCGAATGACAGCGATCGTATTCGACCGTTGCCCATGAGGAGTTTTCAGATCATGGCGATTTCGCTGGGCACACTCTCCCGGGAATTAGTGTGCGCTGCTTGCCGCGCCCCACTGAGTTGGCCGACAGCCACCCAGGCAGAGTGTTCGGCATGCCACAAGACCTATCCCGTGATCGACGGGATCCTGCGGATGAACAGCAACTTTGACCCGGTCAATGCCGCCGGTGCCAGTTTCTACGATAGTAAACTCTGGCCCAAAGTCCGCTTTTGGGAACAGGTCTTCTTCTGGTTTCATGGCGGGGAAACGCGGGCCCGGCGTCAGTACATGAAGTTTCTGCCCGCACAACCCGGACAGCGAATCGCCATCGCCGGCGTCGGAGTTGGCAGCGATCTGAAGTTCATTCCGCCGACTTGTCCCATTGTCGGGCTGGATATTTCGATCGTACAGTTGCAGAAATGTGCTGCGAACTTTCCCGATCGCGATTTGACACTGCTACTGGGGGAAGCCGAGCGGTGGCCGATGCCGGATAAAAGTGTGGACCACACGCAAAGCGGCGGCGGGTTCAACTACTTCAGCGACATGGTCGGCTCGCTGCGGGAGATGGTCCGTATCACCAAGGTTGGCGGCTCGATTGTTGTGTCCGATGAAGTCCCCAAAGCCGCGTCTGAAGCACAACAGAAGAAACATGTCCGCCGTGTCATTGAGAGTGCGCTCGGCGATGACTTCTCAAAGGTGGTCATTGATCGCGGAATGATCCCGTTGAACGACGTCTTCAATGCCGCCTTCAGCAACTGGCAAATGCAATCCATCTGGCGCGGGTCCGGTTACTGCGCCGTGGCGACGGTCACCGAAGCCGATCATGAGGCGCTCAAACACCCGGCCCCCATTGGAACCGCATCGTGACCAAATCGTGGGCCGGTCAAACTGTGTTCATCACCGGAGCCGCCAGCGGGATTGCGCGCGCTGTCGCGCGGCACATGGCGCAGTCCGGCGGACGGATTGGCATTTGTGATCGAAACGCTGAAGGGGCCGCGGCCGCGGCTGCGGAAATAGAGGCCTTCGGAGTTCCGGCAGCATGGGCCGCCGCCGATGTCTGCCAGCTTGATGACGTGCAACGCGCGATGCAGGAGCTTGAAGCGCGACTGGGACCACCGAATGGTGTGCTGGCGTGTGCCGGAATCACCGGGACGACGTTGCTCGATGAGATGTCGCCGGAGCGCGATGCCTTGTTGTTTCAGATCAACCTGCTCGGTGTTGCACGGACGCTACATGCCGCCTTACCAGGATTGCGTCGCAGCTCTCGTCCCTGGTTCGCCGGGGTGTCGAGCCTGGTGGCTTTGCGTGGCCTGCCTTTCACTGCCGCTTACTGTGGCAGTAAAGCGGGTGTCGCCGACTATCTGGAAAGCTTGCGGCCGTGGCTGTCCGCAGACGGGATTGATCTGACGGTCGTTTATCCCGGGTATGTGCGCACCCCGCTGACGGAGAACGGGGCGGTACAGCCGAAGATCAAACTGCTGGAACCAGAAGAGGCCGCGGATTACATCGTGCGGGCTGTGGCCGCGCGAAAAAAGGTGTGCCAATTCCCGACCGGCCTGGCGTACGGCATGATGTTTCTGCGTTGGCTCCCCGCGAAAAACTATGATCGGATCATGGTCAATGCGGGTGCCAAAATGACGCATTTGAAGTATTAAGCACGGTAACACAACCGCCGGAAAAGCCCGGCATTTCAGAAAATGCCGGGCTTTTGTTTTTGTCTCTAAGCACGGTAATCCAAGCCCTTTTGTGAAAGTTTCTCCGTGGCAGGTGCGACACCATCGACAACATTGCTGGCTGGGCTTCCAGAGGGGTGGCTGACCGCATTCGCCACGGCGTTGTCCCCCTGGGGACCGTCCGTAGCGGTGTTGAAAGACGGGGATCAGCGAACCGCGCACGGAGTCCGCGCCATTCCCGTCCAGCGGGGTTGGTCCGATGTCACTGAAGCGTTGGCGCGTGATCAGACCGATCATCCGCCTGTGACCACCGCGGTCATCGGTGCCCTGTCATCACCGACCATTTCATCCCTGACAGAGGCTCTCGCGGCTCTTGAAACCGCCGTCACTGAAAACGATCTTGGCCCACAACAATTGTTGGCGACGTTGATTCAATCGATGTTGCCTCGTCAGTCGGGGCGGATTCTGCTGGTCACATACGATCCGCGATCCATGACACGGCCGCAAGACGCCGCCATTCGCGGCAGTGCTCGTGGAATTTTCACCTATCTCGAAAGCCTAAGGCCAGCACTTCAACGCCGGGGGATCTCCGCGGGAATGCTGCTGATCTCACCGATGCAGCGCGACAACTGGGATCTGTCCACCAGTGCGGAAGCGATTGCTGCCGCCACGGCAGAATGTCTCCGCAAGGGGACGTTGCAGCGCGTCATCAAAATTCGGTAGGCGGTTCATCATTGAAGGAGTAGGCGGGCACGATGGCCGAACAAGGATGGAAGATGGACTCAACCTGGCTGCGCGGACGAACGGTCCTCGTGACCGGTGCGACGTCGGGGATCGGCCGAGCCACGCTGGATGCGTTGGCCCCGGTTGTCCAGCGCTTGCTTTTCGTCGGTCGCGATGCCGACCTCGTCCGAACCACGGCGAGCTCGTTGACGACGGCGTTTCCGCAGCTGGAAGTTCACGGATTCACTGCCGATCTCGCGCTGCAGGCGGAGACACGCAAGGTGGCGGCATGGGCGACGGCATTTCCTGAACTCCACGGACTGGTCAATAATGTTGGTGCGGTTTTCGATCAATGCGTGTTGACCGCCGACGGTATCGAACGGCAATTCGCCATTAACTACGTCAACCAAGCCTTGTTGACGCGAGCGCTTCTGCCGCTGTTGCTGCGGAGCGCTAACCCGGCGGCACCAAGCCGCATCGTGATGGTCTCCTCCATGAGTCATCGAAAAGCCAAGCCGCTGTCGACGGAGTTTTCAGGGTTGAAACCCTATATTGCGTTGCTGGCCTATCGACAATCCAAACTGGCGCAATGTTTGTTCACCGTCGAGCTGGCCCGCCGGTTGCAGGGACAACCCCTGACCATCAATGCCCTCTGTCCCGGCCCGACACGGACCCGCATCGGCAGCAAGAATACTCACAACTGGCTCGTCCGTTCGATCTGGTCGCTCTCGTCACGGTTCTTTCGCCCTGTTGAAGAGGGCGCGGCCCATGTCTTGAAGGTGCTTGCCGACGATGCGCTCAACGGCGCAACGGGCCAGTTCTACGAAAACTTCAAACTGGCTCCCTTCGGCACCAAAGTCCTCGAGGCGGAGTCGGCGAGTTCCCTCTGGAACGAAACCTGCGACCGCTTGAACTTGCCGCGCGAACTTTAGCACCTTCAGACCGAAGTTCCCGCTGAGTGCTGCAACGTTCATCGCTGCATCAACATCGACGGTGAAGCATGGAGTGGTGACAGCGGTGGTTCGGCCGTGTCGCTGACAACTGGTCGGCGGCGTGACAAGATCAGCAGCAGGATGACCGTCAGAACGGCACACAGCACGAGCAGCAACGGCTGGTACCGCAGTCCACCTTCGTTGCGAAACAGCAGTTGCCAGCCGCCGGTCACATCGAACAGCTTGCCAAACCGATTGCGGCAGACTTCGAGACCGTTGTAGAGGAAGTGAAATGCGATTCCGGGCCACAGGCTCCGTGTGCGCACCGCAATCCAGCCGAGCAGGATGCCGAGCAGCGCCGCATTGAGCACCTGTTGCGGGATGAGATGCATCACGCCAAAAGCGATTCCTGACAAGATGATCGCCAGACGATCGCGGCCGGTGTGACGGAACCCGCTGAGAATGAACCCGCGAAACGCCAACTCCTCACACACAGCCGGCGCGAGAGCAAAGGTCAGCAAGACCAGCCACAGCGGCAGATGGTCGCTGCTCATTGCGGCCATGGCTTCCCCCACGCTGGGAGGCAACGGCGGGAAGAACCAATGCAAACTGGCGGAGAACTCCAGCGTGAGTGGATGCAACGCCAACGGCAGGATCATCACCGCGACCAAGTCGCTCAACCGTGGCATGTGCAAGCGGAAGGTTTGCCGCACGCTGGTGGTCAGCATCACGCCCATCAGCAACGGCGGCGTGGCGATGATCACTAATTGCTGAATGATCAGCACCTGCATCATCACCAACGGCCGCTCCACTGCCGATGCCGCCTGCAACGGGGCCTGCAACACTTTCAGTGACAGAAATTGCAGCATCATGATGAAGATGAAGGCAAACGCCGCTTCCGAGAACGACGGCGTCGGTTCCTTGTCACGCAGCAAATGTTGCAGCCATAACCGCAGATCGAACCGCTCGGCTTCGCGGAACAGAACTTCTTCACTGCCGAATTGATCGATCGCCCACCACAGTGCGAGAAAACTGTACCCCAGCGATGACATCAAGACCGGCGCCACGTACACAAACAAAACGCCGGTCTGGTGATTCGATAGCAGCAAACCCTTCAGCAGCAGCGCCGGGCCCATTACCGGCAAAATGCTGTAAAACGGCTGCATCTCCACCGCGGGAGACAGGCAGAACATCGTCAGGCCCAGCGTAAGCATCAGCAGCGGCGTGAGATAATACTGCCCTTCCTTGCTGCTCTTGGCGAACGTGGCTAACGCCAGACACAGGGCGCTGAATAACGCCGACAACGGCACCAGCAGCACCAGCACCCACACCAGCGATGTGAGCGGCGGTAGCGACAGATCGCCCAACCGCGACAATCCCCCAGCACCGCCGCCCGTCAACGACAGCATGTACTTCCCGCTGAGTCCGGCACTCGACAGATTCAACAACGCGGTCGCCATGCTGAACAGCATGACGGTGAAGAATTTACCGATCACGATTTCGGTCCGCGTGGCGGGGCAGATCAGCAGCGTTTCCATTGTCCCGCGCTCTTTTTCACCCGCCCCGAGGTCGATCGCCGGATAGAACGCGCCGGTGAGGGCCATCATCATCAGCAGGGCGGGAAAGAGCTTGCTCCAGACATTCGCCGCCAATTCGTTGTCCGCGGCCAGGTCGACTTCGGTGGGATGGACTGGCGAGGGCAGCGCTTCCGGCAATCCCACATCACGCAACAGGTGCTTCAGAATTGCGTGCTCCCAACTGGCCAGCACCTTCTGCACGCGAATCGCCGCCATCGCCGATTTTTCATCGGCGCTGTTCCGCAGGATGATTGGCCGCGGGTAATCGGCGGTGAGGGACGAGAACTGCCGCTGCGACGCCGTATCCTGCAACTGATGAATGTTGCGGGAAAAATCGGACGGGACCACCACCAGCACATGCATGCCGCTGGTCGCGAACGCTTCACTCATCGATGCGGAAAGCTCTTTCCGTTGCAGCCGGAGACTGGCCATCGCCCTTTGATCGCCGCTCCGTTCGGCTTCGACAGCCTGGGCTTCGAGTACCACTTGCCGTTCCAGTGGTTCGCGGAACGACTGGGCGGTCTCCAGAAGTTTGCGGTGCTTCTCCGCCGCGGCTTCCGTCGACGTTGTGACCGGTGCCGCGTCGCTCACCACGACAATTTTTTTCTGATCGGCCGGATCGCGAAACCATTCCGTGGCGAAGTGGTTGCCGTCAATCAGCGCGGGTTCAGGCAGCGCATCAGCACCAAGAATCACCAGCGTGCGCGGCTGCTCCGCAAACTGAATCAGTGGGACAATCCCGACACCCATTGCCGGATACAGCAGCACGGGCAGAATCAGGATCATGAACAGCGTGCGGCGATCGCGGACCTGGTCGAGGACCTCGCGCCGAAAAATCAGAAAGACGTTACGCCAGTTCATGGGAGTGATGAATTCGTTGATGGCGTATGGTCAATGGCGGATAGGCGGACAACGTTTGCCACGTCACAGAATTTCAGGTTGACCGACTCATCACTCATCATTTCGCACTCAGCACTGCTTCATCATGCCGGTCAATCAACTCGAAGAACAGCGATTCCATATCGGGTTGACCGTAACGCTCCTGCAATTCTGCCACGGAACCGATGGCGAGGATGCGTCCTTTGTAGATGATCGCGATCCGATGACAGAGTTTCTCCACCTCGCGCATGATGTGGGTGGAGTAAATGATACACTTTCCCTGATCGCGCAACCCGCGGATTTCGTCCACCACTTTCCTTGCGACCAGTACATCCAGCCCCGAGGTCGGTTCATCGAAAATGAGCACCGGGGGATCGTGCACGATGGTTCGCGCGATCGACACCTTCTGTTTCATGCCGGTCGACATCTTCGAGCCGAGCGTGTCCCGGATGTCGCGCATCTGCAGTTGATCGAACAGATGATCGATCCGCTGTTCCAGGGTCGCTTCGGGGATGCCGTAAAGTCGCCCGAAATACTGGACCATTTCGTAAGCGGTCATGCGGTCGTAGATGCCGGTGTTGTTCGACATGAACCCGATGCGGGCCCGGACTTCCGTGGGCTGCGTGACGACGTCGTAACCAGCGACGAGGGCCGTTCCCGACGTCGGCCGAAACACCGTGCTCAGAATCCGCAAACAGGTCGTCTTGCCTGCGCCGTTCGGTCCGAGCAATCCGAAAATTTCACCCGGCTGCACATCGAAGCTGACACCATCCAGCGCGACGAACCCGCCGTCATGCCGCAGGTCGGCAAACCGCTTCGTGAGTTGTTCGACGAAGATCATGAAGAGACGGTCCGCAAGGAGAATCCGTTTTCGGGTGCCATGCTTGCAGCTTTGGGCAAGCATGTCTTACGGACACATAGCAACTTCACATCGACGAAACGACCGTCAGTCTTGCTCCTGTTACGGCGGTTCAATTCAATCGCAAGGACCATTCCAATCCGCATGCTTACCCAAAGCTGCAAGCATGGCACCCGACGTCACCAGATTTCCCCGTTAATTCAACACTGGCAGCAATTCGCGCGACCGCGGTGCGGATTGCAACACGTCCGCGTGCGGTTCCGGGCTGTCCAGATATTCATAGAACACATTCCGTTGGCGCGGACTGTAACCGGCATCGCGAATAAGCCGACGGATCATGTCGAGCGTGAGATGATGCACCGTTCCCGCCTGCGCGACCACATTTTCCTCAATCATCAGGCTGCCCATGTCATTCGCCCCGAACATCAGCGCCAATCCGCCGATCTTCTCACCCTGGGTGACCCATGACGATTGAATGTTGGGCACGTTATCGAGATACAACCGCGCAACGGCTTGCGTCTTCAGATACTCGAACGCCCCGGCTTCCGGCAGTTGCGACATGTCGACGCCGTCGCTGCGGTTATCGAACCACGGGGCCTTATCCGGCGGCTGACACGTCCAGCAGATGAACGCGGTGAACCCGCCGGTTTCGTCCTGCAATTGGCGGATCCGGTCCAAGTGCTCGACCCGTTCGGCAAGCGTTTCCACATGCCCGAACATCATGGTTGCCGATGACTTGCCGCCGAGTTTGTGCCATTCGCGATGCACATTCAGCCAGTCATCCGTGAGGACTTTCCCGCGGGTAATCAGTTTCCGCACACGATCGACGAGGATTTCGCCACCACCACCCGGCAGACTGCCGAGCCCGGCCGCTTTGAGACGTTCCAGCACCACCGGCAAGGGTTGCTTGGCGATCTTCGTGAAGAAGTGAATCTCCGGCGGACTGAACGCGTGGATGTTGACCTGCGGGTAATGCTGCTTGATGGTTCGCAGCAGGTCTTCGTACCACTCGAAGGGCAGAGTCGGATGCAAGCCGCCCTGCATCAGGATCTGATCGCCGCCGAGTTCGACGGTTTCCTGAATCTTTTGCAGGATGACTTCCGTCGACAGCACATACGCTTCGGAATGTTTCACCGGGCGGTAGAACGCGCAGAAATCGCATACAGCGGCGCAGACGTTGCTGTAATTGATATTGCGGTCGATGTTGTACGTACGATACGGCTCGGGATGTAGCCGGCGCGTGACGGCATCCGCAGCGGCACCGATCGCCGTGAGATCGTGCGACTCCAGCAGCGCGACCCCTTCAGCCGGCGTCAACCGTTCACCGGTGACCGCCTTATCCAACACGCGCGAGATTGCGGAAGACAAGATCCACTCCTTGCGGGGCCAGCCCGTTGCGGACGGCCAGTTCATAAAACCATCGCAGCCCGCTCCGTTCGGCGGACTCCATGCGATAGTGCAGATTTTCCGTGAGATATTTTTCGACCACAAGCAACGGCAGCCCGAGCAACGGGGCTTCCCGCCGCGCGATTTGTTCGATGCGTTCGACACCCCGATCACGCGCGGCTTCCAGCGCCAGTTCGACTTCCAGATGGTGATTGGTCACGTTCGGTCGCGCGACCCACATCGCGAAAACGAATGGCAACCCGGTCCATTCAAACCACGCTTCACCGAGGTCCCATGTGCCGTCGAACTTTTCGTCGGGGGTGAACATGGCTCGATCACCGATGAGCAGGATTGCGTCCGCATCGGTATCACGCGTGGTGTTACCGAGCGGCAACGGTTGAAGTTCGGGAAAGACTCCGTAGCGTTCGGCGAGCAGAATTCTCGCAAGCGTCGCACTAGTCCGTGATCCCTGATCGAGCGCCAGCGTGCGGATGTCGCCCCACGGCTTGCGGGTGTAGAGCTTCACGCTTAACACCGGACCCCGCGCGGCGACACACGCATCGGAGACGATCTCGTAGTTCTTCCCGCGGAAGTACTCCACGGACGGGATGAGCGCGACATCCAACCGTCCGGCGGACAGATCGTCGGCCAGGCGGCTCGGATAATCCAGACGCAATTCTGCATCCGGCAGCAGTTCGGACAAATCTTCCAGCAACGGTTTGGAGTTCAGGTAGGACACTCCGCCGATGCGTAACCGTTCAGTCATTCGCGTCATTCGATTGAACATTTTAACAGCACCTCGCGGCACGGACTCCGCCGCCCCGCACGCCCCCGTATTCAAGCAGGTTTGCCATTGCGTTGGTAGTGAGTCACACCGATCGAACCGCGTGATCGCACCGCGATTAACGCAGAATCCGCGATGGGGGATGATCTTGTGAGCGGCCAGGCGCTAGCCGCCGGTTCTTTAAGGAATTTGGCCCCAGCGATTGGTCGATACGGGATTCTTGTGTGGCACTGGCTCTGCCAGTGTTTCTTTGATTGCAGTTTTCCCAATCACCAGAGAAGACACTGGCAGAGCCAGTGGCACACGGCGCTCGCTAATACCACTTCCGTTTGTCGACAACCGTCGCGGGAGGTTCACCGTTGACGAAACGGCGGACGTTGTCCAGCAGCGTGGCGAGATGGCGTTCCGGCACGCGCGGTGACGCCGCGGCCACATGCGGCGTAATGATCACATTCGGCATCGTCCATAACGGATGCTCCGACGGCAACGGTTCGACCTCGCAGACATCGAGTGCCGCCCCGGCGATTTCTCCGGCTTGGAGCGCGGCAACGAGATCATCCAACCGCACAATCGCTCCGCGGCCGATGTTGATGAGGATCGCGGATGGTTTCATCTGACGGATCAACGCCCGGTTGAACAAGCCTTCCGTTTCCGGCGTGTGCGGAGCCGCGATGACGGTGTAATCGGCCGTCGCCAACAGTTCCGGAAGGCGGTCCATTGGCCAGACGGTGAGCCGCGCTTCGGGAACATCACGCGGATGCGGATCGACGCCGATGATGGTCATGCCAAACGCCGCGGCACGACGGGCAATCTCGGCTCCGATGTGACCGACTCCCACAACGCCCAACGTCTGATCGGCGAGATGTCGATGCGCCCGATCCATCGGCGTGACCGTGCCCGGTGCGGTCACAAAATCGGTGACGGCAGCAGCATCACCGACGGGAGCCCAGCGCCGTTCGGCTTGCTGTCGCAGATAGATATGCAGGTTCCGCGCGAAGCACAGCACATAGCCCATCACATGATCGGCGATCACATCCGAAAACAAGCCGCGCATGTTGCTGAGCACGCACGGATGCTCAACCAGTGCAGGGAACAAATAATGTTCGAGACTCGCCGTGGGCGATTGCACCCAGCGAAGTTTTTGTGCCGCTTGCAGCAGCTCCGGCGTGATCTTTCCGAAGAAGGCGTCGGCGTCGTCAATGGCACGCAACGCCGCTTCATAATCGCAACAATTCACCACATGCAATTGGTCCGAGACCGCGCACAATTGAGCCAAGCGTGCATCGTCCACGGCCGGAAAGACAATCAACTTCAACATCATTACTGGTCATCCTGTGATGGCCTGCACCACGCAGAGCATGCGCATCATGGAGATCGTTACGGGTCGACTGTCAAGCGCGATCATGTGGGAAAATTACCTCAAAAAATCGTGACCATTCGCCCCTTGCTCTCGCGCTGCGAGATGGGCAGAATGTCGACCCATGATCGAGATGTCGCCGCGATGCTTCGATCTACCCATCCTTTCTCCAAGAGGCCGCGTGATGCAAGTCTTCCAGCGAGGCGTGAACGAGAGCCTGGTGATCGGTCGCGATGTGGTGGTCACCGTGTTGGAAATTCAGCCTCACTGTGTGCGAATCGCTGTGCAGAACCCGGATGCCGTGCCATCCTACTACGAAGAGACGCTCTATCTCGAAGACGGCGATGATGACGGCAGCGCGGAAGCTGGCGAAACGGAATTCTTTGATAGCGAGCTCGAGCTGAGCGGCCACACTCTTCGTAGTTGGTAAGACGCTACGACGTCGCCACCAGCGAATGCAGGCCACTGGCTTCGCCAGACTCTTGTTTCGACAATTCTCGGTTTGTCACCACCTCTCAAGAAATCACTGGCAGAACCAGTGGCACCATATCATCCGATCGCGATGATGGGTCTTCCCAGTCAACTCCATTCGCGTGGTCTGCCAACGCGACTGAGATTTCTGGACGGACGATGGGTTGCCGCCAGCGCAGCGCTTGTCGACAATAGCGCTCAGGAGTGGCAACATGACTTCGACCGGCGCGTGCGCCCCAGCATCCCCTGCCGAAAGAACTTCGGCAGATCCACCGTATCCTGACGAGCAACTCGTCGCATGGGGATTGGTGCGCGAACGCCTGCCGCAGCATATCGCCATCATCATGGATGGCAACGGACGCTGGGCCAGTGCACAGAACCTGCCGCGGATCGAAGGCCACCGCCGCGGCGTCCGCAGTGTGCGGGCTGTCATTGAAGAATGTTCGCGACTGGGATTACAACAGCTCACGCTCTATTGCTTCAGCAGTGAAAACTGGAAGCGGCCGGAGTCCGAGCAGCGATTGCTAATGCAGTTGCTGGAGCAGTATCTTGTTGAAGAACGGTCCGAGATACTGCGGCAGAATCTGCGATTCTCGGTAATCGGTCGCCGCGAGGGCTTGAGCGAAGCCGTGCTGCGAGAGATCGACGTGTCCACCAGTGTCTCCGCCGAGAATAACGGCATGCGGTTGTGCCTGGCGGTGAACTACGGCAGCCGGGGCGAGATTGTCGATGCGGTCCGTGCCGTCGCCGTCGATGTCGCCGCGGGAAAACTATCACCGCATGAGATCACCGAAGAGACGTTGGAATCGCGACTCTACACCGCCGGCATGATCGATCCGGATCTCGTGATTCGTACCGCGGGAGAAATGCGACTGAGCAATTATCTTCTGTGGCAAATCAGTTATGCGGAACTGTGGGTGACGTCCCGGTTCTGGCCGGAGTTTAACTCGAACGACTTGCACCAAGCGTGCCGCGACTATGCTGCCCGCGACCGCCGTTTCGGTGGTTTGACGGGCTGATGCGCGATGTTGATTTGGCGACTGACGGTTTCGGCAATGCTCATTCCGGCAGTCATCGGGCTGTTCTGGCTCGATGCGCGGCAGGGACCATCGGCCCCCATCTTGTTTGCGTTGGTCATCGGCCTGGCACTGCGCGGTGCCAATGAACTCGTTGATCTCTTATGGACGCGCTCGTTCACACCGAACCGTGTGCTGGTTTGTATTTGCAGCGTCTTTGTGGCTTCCGCGAGTTGGTATGGCCGCTTTGGCTTCATGCCGATTCACATTCCCGGTGAAGGGAACTCCTTGGCGCAGGTGATGCTGGCGTACTCACTCTCGGTGCTCGCTCTGTTTGCGTTGGCCGCCTACCGCTACCGCGAACCGGGCCGCAGTATGGAGACGCTGGGGGCGGAGTTGCTGATTGTCAGCTACGTGGGAGCATTGCTCGGCGTGGCCACACAGTTGCGGTGGGTGGCGGGAGACAGCGCCGGCTACCTCGTGATCGGTTCGCTTGTCGTGGTCACCAAAGGAGGCGATGTCGGTGCCTATTTCCTGGGTCGCATGTTCGGCAAGCGCAAGATGACACCGCTGCTTTCTCCGGGAAAAACCTGGGCCGGTGGAGGCGGAGCCCTCTTCGGATCCGCACTGAGCAGCGTCCTGTGGTTCGCCTTCGCACCACAGTTCTTTGATAGCCGCTGGGCATCGCCGGAATGGTATTGGGCAGCGATTTACGGGTTGATTCTCGGTGCCGTCGGACTTGTCGGCGATCTGTGCGAGTCGCTTATCAAGCGCGATGTCGGCAAGAAAGATTCAGCGGTGTTGCTTCCCGGGTTCGGCGGACTGCTGGATATCCTCGACAGCATCCTCTATTCCAGCCCGGTCGCCTATGTGCTGTGGAAGGCGTTGCCGCTTGCCACCTGGTTGTGATCTCGCCAGCCCTTACGGGCCGGTGTGCGAACGTTGCATCCAGGTGATCACGGCTTCCGCAGTCGAATGGTTGGTGGCGAGTGGCACATGATGCACATCGCACACACGCATCAGCGCCGAAACATCCGGTTCATGCGGCTGCGCGGTGAGTGGGTCACGAAAGAACAGGACCGCTGTGATTTTTCCCTCGGCGACACGGCCGCCAATGATGAGGTCACCGCCATCCGGGCCATGCGCTACGCGCTCGACGGTCAGCCCTAGTTCATCGTGCAATAGCCGGCCGGTATTCCCTGTCGCCACCAGCGTCTGCCCGGAAAAAAAATCGCGATGCCGACGGGCAAACGCCAGCAGTTCCGGCTTGCGTTGGTCGTGCGCGATGAGGGCGATCATCATCAGTTCCCGGTGGTTGATGGTCGATGGCGAATGGTTAATGGACGGGCAGAAGACGTCAACGATGCGGCATTCCTTGCCCTTCGGCCATCAACCATTCAGCCCTGCTACGGCAACTCGATGGTGTTCGCCGGCAGCAGGTCGATGAAGTTCGCCGTCGGGAAGTAGAAGAACGTGCCGGTGTTCGTCGACAACGTATCTTCCAGTTGCAGCGTGGAGCCAAAGTCTTCGATGATTGCGTAGTTCAAACTATTCTCGGTGGTGTCTTTCACCACGGCACGCAGCCCGGAAAGATCACTTGATACCAGCCGAATTCCGAACGAGCCGTTTGCCGGATTGTCGTCGAAGAATTTCCGATCGCTCTCGAGACGGTTGTTCACAAACCCAACGTCGGCACGGCTATTGTTGAAGGTGTTGAGCACAACTTGATGATAGTACGGGTCTTCATCGGGACTGGTGTTATCCCGTGCAAAGAAGTCGTCGAGATCGTTGTCTTCGATCCGGGCACGGAGCCCAGCGGAATCTGTGGCATTGATTCCGATCAACGGGACCGCACGATTGTCCGTCGGACCGAGATTCACGCGGACCAGATTCTGTTCCATGATGAGCGTATTGCGACTTTCTCCGCGGACATCCACCGCGATGCCGATGTCGTTGTTCTGCAAGACGGTGTTGTCCGAGATCGTGATCTGGTTGTCCGTTGCAGCAATGCTCGTTTGTATGGAGAGACCGCGGTTGCCATTGGAAATCAGGAAGTTATCCGCGAATTGCAGAGAGCCTTCGGCGTTCGTCAACGTGATGCCGCTGCCCCCTGCCCCGCTGATCTGTACTTGATCGACGGCGACGTTGCGGACATTGTTGCCAATGATGCCGTTGCCGACCGGCGTGAAGATGTTGAAGCCGGAGACCACGGAATCGTTGCCGACCACGACGGCGTCACCGGGAGCATTCGACATGGTGGGTAACGTCAGAATGTCGGCGGGGTCGGTCACCGTGGGCAGGGTGAATGGTCCGTACTGTGATTGAATGATGTGCGGGATCCCTTCGCCGAGCAGTTGCTGGCGGTCCTGCAGCACAACGCCTTCACCGTTGAACGCGCTGTTGGCCCGGACAAACAGCAACGAACCCGGACCATCCAGAATTTGCGCTGCAGTCAGGGTGTTGACTGGCAGAATCAGCGTGCCATCCCCACCTGCAGGGGCGGTGCTGTCGACATGGACGACATCAATTCGCGAACCGTCACCCCACGTGGCGGGGATTGGCGCTTTCAACTCACCCCGTTCGATCGTGATGTTGTCGTTTCGCCAGACGCTTTGCGCCATGCGATCGGCGACATGCCCGAACCCGGATGACTGCCGTGGTCCCCAACTCGGGAAGTAGATCCCCGCCCCGACGACGACATTCGTGCCGAAGGTCTGATCAGAAGTGATGCCGCAATGTACGGTCATCGATTGCTGGACTTGCGCTTCTAGTCGCCCCTGGATGCCCCACAAATCGTCGCTGTTATCACCGCGGAAGTGGTAGAACCCACCATAAGCCCGCAGATTGTCCATCACGCTGGGAATGAGGACGCCAACTTCAGTATCAAAACCGGCAAGAGCTTTGTTCGCGAGGAAATTGATGAGCACATCCCGGCCGGAGAAAGCGGCGTAGGTGATCTGCGTGTCCTGCGCGATGAAGAGATCATCCCCCACCGGCAGGTAGCCGTTCATGCGCCAATCGACCCGCGGCCCGAGTGTTTCGATGCCGAAGCCGAGCTGATTGAAGTTGCTGCCGTCTTCGCGACGGGTGGTGTAGAACGTGTTGACACCAAAGATGCGGTCCATCGATTCGACATACTTTCGGTTGACGAGACCGGCATTGCCACCGAGTTCGCCGCCGTTGTCGACGATGAAATTCCCCTGGAAGGCGGTCATCCAGAAGACGTCGTCCTGAAAGAGCGGGACGAAGGTTTCCAGACTGCTGTAACCGCGACTGTAACCGTACCCCTGGCTGCGGTGCTGCAAGCCGACACGGGGAGTGAAGTTCTGAAAACCCCAGCCGACGGCATTGCCCGACCAGTCGGGGACGATGGTCGTCAGCCCTTCTGGAGCGGGTGCCACGGGAGCCGGTGTGACCGGAGCCGTTGCGGACTCGCTCGATGAAACGGACGGCGACTGTGCCAGAACGGCCAGTACGAGGAGCGATGACCACGCCACGCCGACATCCCCCGCGGTCCGACCACAGCCCCACCCCCCCGGCGGACAACATGGTCGGTCTTCCGAAGGTATCGGCAGTAACGGTTGTAAGACTTCGCGCGAACTTGCCGGATTCAACGTTTATGCCGCGCCGACGCCCAGGGATTGCCATCCCTGGGCAGTTCCAACCGTCACTCACGCAATGATTTCCGCAATCGGCTTGCCGTGATCGATGTCGAGCCGCTTCCGTCCGGGAATCTCCAATCGGCGGGAGTCCAGCCCCATCTGTTGGAGAATCGTGGCGTGAATATCCGTCACGTAATGACGATTTTCGACGGCATGGAAGCCGATCTCGTCGGTCTTGCCGTGAACGATGCCCCCCTTGATCCCGCCTCCCGCCATCCAGACGGAAAAACCATAGATGTGATGATCACGTCCATCGGAGCCCTGCGTACCCGGTGTACGACCGAATTCGCTGGCGAAGAGGACAATCGTGGAATCGAGCAGCCCACGTTGCTTCAAATCCTTGAGCAATCCCGCGATCGGCTTGTCGACCGCTTTGAAGTTCCGCTCGTGGTTCGCCTTCAGACCGCCGTGAGCGTCCCAGACCCCGGCTCCACCAGCTCCGTGTTGCACTTGGATGAATCGCACCCCGCGCTCCACAAACCGCCGCGCGGCAAGCATCTGCATGCCGAAGTCTTTCGTTGCTGGATCATCGAGACCATAGAGCTCCTGCGTCGCTTTGGTTTCCTGCTGGAAGTTCAGCGTCTCGGGGACCGACGTCTGCATCCGGAAGGCGAGTTCATACGCCTTGATCCGTGCCGCCAGCGCGGGGTCGTTCGGGTATTCCACCGCTTTCAATTGGTTCAACCGGCCAACGAGATCGAAGCCGATCCGTTGTTCTTCCGCGGTGATGTTGCCCGACGGTTTGCCGAAGTCGAGCGGATTGTTCGGATCGACACGAATCGGAATCGCATCGTGCGCAGGGCCGAGATAATGGCCGTCTTTGGCATTCCAGTATTCGCGGTTCCCCATTGACAGAAACTGCGGCAGATTATCGTTAAGCGAACCGAGACCGTAATGAACCCACGCACCGAGCGTCGGATACTCGCCATCGAGCATGTGCCGACCACTGTGAAACTGCGTCTGCGCCCCGTGATTGTCGTCCGTGGTGAACATCGAACGAACCACGGCGAGATCATCCACACAACTCCCGATGTGCGGCACCCAGTCGCTCATCTCGATGCCGGCTTCGCCATACTTGCGAAAGCCGACCTGCAACGGATAAAGCTTGTTCCGCTGCTGCCCGTTGGCATCGTTCACCACGGTAACGCGGGCCAGCTTGAGTTTCTCAGGGTTCTGCGCGTCGGCGTGAGGCGTTTCATTGATCGACTTCCCGCCGTACTTCGTCAGCTCCGGCTTGGGGTCGAACGATTCCATATGCGACACGCCGCCGTTCATGAAGAGCCAGATGACCGACTTCGCTTTCGGAGCAAAGTGCGGCTGCCCCGTCGATGGCGACCATTCCGCTTCTGACGATGCCCGGACAATCCCCTCCTGCGCGAGCATCGCCCCGAGCGCGAGCCCGGTGAAACCCATGCCGACATCGGAGAGAAATGCCCGCCGATGGGAACCCGTACACTGAGAATGGTTATGCATCATCGATTTCTCCGCCCGAGCCGCGACCGTCCCGGAGCGAGTTTCAGGAGCAACACGTCAAGTATAACTAATTCGTGGCATGCCGCACGAGGAAGAACGCACTCCCTGACGGTCGCGGCTCAGAATGAGTTACAGCCCTGCGGTCTGCTCCGCGCAGTGCAACGCCCAACGGAGATTCGCCTGTGTCCACAAGAGCGGCGTGATGTCGTTCGGCACCCAGGTTCCGTGATGGCGGAAATACGATTCCGGACAGCGATACGGTCCTGCAGGATGGTCGGAAGTCGTAAGTTGATTCAATGAGCGCAGCAGATGTTCGAACTGCCGCTCTCGGTCTTCTGCCCGGCGATGTTCAGCAAATCGACGGGCAAAAATCACTGACAGAATTGGATCGAAAATGCACCACTGCGCTTCGGTCCCCTTTTCCATCAGGCGATCGCGTTCGGCGAGATTATCGCTGAAATCCGCCGTCCGCTGCTCGGCTCCGAGCAGGTCTTTGTAGTCGGCACACCAGTAGGAATCGCCGAGATACCGGCGGATGCCGATGGGGCCCATCAGATGTTCGCGGACGTCGGTGATGATTTGCTCGGCCATGTCACCAGTCACGACGCCGTAGGGTTCAATGAGGAACAGCAGCGCAGAATCATAACGGCGGTGTTGTGTCGGATCGGGTTGCAGACACTCGAACGGCAGAATCACCTTCAGGGCGGTTTCACCCTGTTTGATAAGCCAGTTCAGTTCATCCCCGCTGACGCCGTTCTCTGTCCGTCCCCAGGCGAAATCGCACTTGGCATCCGTCAGCAAATCCCGCAGTTGTCGTAGCGCCGCGACAACAATCCCGATGCTCGATGCGGCGATTTTGCGGGTCTCTTCCCAATGGCCGCTGTCTTCATCTTCCCAATATTTCACCGAACGGAAGTAGGCGGGGAAGTCGGCGAGAATGTCCCATTGAGCCGGCGATGGCCGCAAGACACCCTCGGAAATCATGCGGAGGTAAATCCACAGGAAGGCCCCGAGCGCGTCGTTCTGGGCATGGGCCCACTTCTCATCGACTTCCGTGAGGTGATCCCCATCGAAGCGGATGTGCGGGCGCTGCTGCGGATCGTGCGCATCGGCCCGACCGTCGATGATGTCCGTAAACCGATGCCGGTACTTCTGAAAGAACGACATCAGCGCTTCGACCGCGCGAACGGCCATGCCCGGTTGATCGGTTCGCCACAGGGCATGCGCGATCTGCACCGAATCCCGCACCCAGGCATGACGGTAGCCGGTCATGCCAAAGTCGTCGGCTTCCGAGGCCGAGGCGGAGAAGAGACCGCTGGCGAGTGTGGGGAAACGAAACGTTCCCTGCGCTTGCAGGAACTCGCGGACGGCGATGACGTCCTGCGCGGTGCTGGATGGATGGAGCCGCGCGGCAAGTTCTGACGGGGTTGGAAGTGACATCGGATCCTCCATGAATCAGGCTTCTGCATTCGATGATTTCGAGTTTTCACCCGTCTCGTCATCATCAAAGTCGTCTTCGGACTGTGACGACGGATCATCAGAATCCGGTCTATCAGGATAGAGCGTGATCCGAAACGCAGTCCCTGCCGTCGCCATCCGACCGAGCAGTTCGCAAGACAACCGTTGATTGAAAGCCCACGGTTCTGTACCGCAATCATAACCGACATCGAACTCGCGTGTGGAACATCGTGACCACACGGCACGCAACGGTGCCGAAAGGGATTCGATGGCATCAATCATCGCGTTGATATTCGGTTCCGGTTCGTCGAAACTTTTGCTGGTTTCGAGAGTCGAATACCACAGGCCGTCATCACCGTGAGTGACACTGAGCGGAAAAACGCCATTGGCCTCAAGCGCAGCCGTGATTTCCGTCAGATCTTCGGACGAGATCAGATCGAGATCGGTATTGAGATACTCAATCTTGCCGTCCATGTTCCATGATCCAAATCGAATAGCGAGGGAAGTCGGCGAGCACGAGGTGAGATCAGCGCGGGGCGCGAAACGGCAAGCCGACGAAAGTGATCTGCCCCTTATCTCTTAGCCACCTCGCTACTGGACTAACCCTTGCGTCAGCGCCAGGAATGCCGTTTCCAAGTTCACTTCTTCTTCCCGGAACAACGTCATCTTGAACCGGGCTTCAATCAATGCCGATGGCAAGTCGCTGTAATCCAGCACACCCGGTTTCAAGCGGGCTTCAATCGTTTCTTTGACGAGCTCCACGCGGTCGATGAGCGGATGCTGTTCGAGCAGTTTCGCGGCATCATTGGTTCGGTCGGCGACGCGGATTTGCAGCAGGATGTGTCGACGGGCTTTTTGCATGACCTCCTCGACATAGCCGTCGACGATCAGATTCCCCTTCTCAATCATCCCCACGCGGGTACACACATCGGCGAGTTCGGGCAGAATGTGGCTGGAAACAATGACGGTCTTCTTCAGTTCGCCGAGCCGCCTCAACAGATTGCGCATCTCGATGCGGGCACGGGGATCGAGACCGCTGGCCGGTTCATCGAGCAACAAGACTTGCGGTTCGTGCAACAACACGCGGGCCAACCCCACGCGCTGGGTCTGCCCGCGGGAAAGCTGGCTCACCATCGCATCGCGTTTGAACGACATGTCGACGAGTTCCAGCTTTTCCTCGCACACTTTCCGTCGCCCCGGTCCGTGGATGCGGTACGCGGCGGCAAAGAACTCGAGGTACTCCATCACCGTCATGTCGTCGTACACACCGAAGAAGTCGGGCATGTAACCGACGAGTCGGCGGATTTCCTGCTGATGCGTGTAAATCGACTTTCCGCAAACATACGCTTCGCCGTAGTCGGGTTGCAGCAGCGTGGCGATCATTCGCATCGTGGTCGTTTTGCCCGACCCGTTGGGGCCGATGAAGCCGAACACGTCTCCTTCGCCGAGCACGAGATTGATTTCGTTGACGGCGATGAGATGACCGTAGCGCTTCGTCAACTGGCGAGTTTCGATCACGATCGGCGGTTCCTCGGTCATTCCCCGCTGGGAAAGCAAAAACGCTTCAGTTCTATGGTCGCGGTGGGCTATGGAATCTTGTCGAGTTTGGGGAGCGTCCGTTGGATCTCAGTGGAGCGGCCGACCGGAATCACCAACCGGACGACCACGGTCAGTTCATCGGCTGTGACGGTCTGCCCCGTCCGCTGGATGGCGATCCGTGAGGGAGCGTCCACGCGCCCCAAGACCACCGCGCGGCCGAGTTCCAACTGCCGTGACAAATCATCCGTGTGAAGCAGGTCGTTGGTGAGAGTCGTGTAACTTCCCGCACCGGCTTGTGTGTGAAAGGTAATCGCCTTCCAGACGGCAAGGGGATCGCGCTCCAACGGGTTGTATCGCGTTTGTTCTTGACGAACGTTCCCAGCCAGCCGTTCGTCTTTTCGTTCCAGACGGGTGACCGATCCGGTGAGGAATCCGCGCAGCTCGCGCTGATACATCTGCGGGTCTTCCAGAGACAGTTTCTTCTCCGGTTTCCATTCCAGAGTTTGAGCGTCATCGCGATCATTCTGCAAGCGATAGACGCGGTTGCCGAAAGCGAGCATCCAGTCGTGAATGGGGCCGGGAAAATGGTGTGTCATCGTTCCCGTCAGTCGGCCGAGACCATCCGCGCGAAGGTCACTTTCCAGCACTTGAACGTTCGACTCAATCCATGTGGCAAGCCATTGCTGCGTGCTTCGTTCCAGAGCGGGAGAATCGTGTGCCGATCCGGCCGCGGGTTCGATCCGATAGTCCGTCCGGCCCCATTCGGAACCGGGAGCCCGGTACATCCCTCCGAACGACGTCTCGGGTGCCGCGAACGGTTTTAACCAGGGAACCGATGCCGAACCGGCCGCGGTCACCAACGGGGCGAACTCCCAATCAGCCCGTCCGCTTTGTGGAGCGTAGTGAGTGACCCAGCTCCGATGGCGGATGCGTTGCTGAGCCACATCGACATCGCACACGTCGAGTTGCTTCAGCATGGGCATGGCAGGCGATGCTGACTGGGCTGTCTGCGCGGCAACCCATCCGAAACCGAGTGCCGAAAGGAGCACGGTCACCCAGGTGAAACCGGGACGTCGCAGCACGTAATGCACCAGGAAGTAATCCAGCGGACCGACAATCACGATGTAGACCAGCAACCAGCCCATGGCCAGCCAAGGAGATGCCCGGCGGATGCCAGCGAAATGGTCCTGCACCGCCACCAGTTGCGATGCGAGGTCAGAAATCCCTGTCGTGGTCAGTTGTCCCACTTGTTGCGATCGCCGTTCGGGAGAATTGCCCGCGATGTTTGATACATTCAGCAGCCGGGCCATGAAATCATTCAGACCACCCCAGTTGGCAAGCGGGGCCTGTGAAAGATCGAGCGCCAGAACGGTCACTTCCCCCAGGCCGAGCGGAGCGCTGGCCATCAATGGTTCTTCGCGAGTTCCCGCCAGGACCAGCCCGTCACGCACTTCCATGCGGGCTACCGCCAGGCGACCCGGAGCCGGAATCCGCACGTTTCGCCCGGCGAAAACTTCCAGCGATCCCAGTTCCCGCACAATAAACGGCTCGGACGTGACATTGATCGGCAACTGTGTCCGCAACGGGTTGCTGTGCCAACCGGCCACATCTTTAGGAACCGAAACGATCATTCGTCCGCCATTGCGAACCCATTCGAGCAAAGCCGCCGATTCCGTTTCATTCAACCGCACATCCCCGGCGATGACGACCGCATGCACACCATCGTAACCCAGTGCGTGCGCCGGCAACCCTTGGCCTTCCGGATGAACGCTGGTAACCACCCGCGCCGGTTGACCTTCTGCATCATGATGAGTCAGCGCATCCATCCCGCGCGGCTTACCGATCGCGACGAATAACCGATCCGACAGTTTCATCACGGGTTGAACGTCAGCATCAATGCCAGGACGAACCGAACGAGATGTAACCGGCTGGCCTTCTTTCAAAACACGCGCACTGAAGTCCCCTTCCAGGCGTCCGAGCTGGAAGAGACCGGTTAGGCGATGCGGCCCCGGTGCCAGTTCCACCGTCGGAGAAGCATAGCGCGCCGTGTGACCAACGGCGTCGAGCGCCGCAACTTCCACGGTGTAACGACCAGCTTCTGTGACCGTGAATTCCACCGTCGCCGACATCCAGCGGCCGACGATCAGCGTGCCGTCCCAACCGAAGGACCAACGGGGAGAAGCGTTTTCCTCTGCCGAGGCGCGGTGGGCGCTCAGCAGCAGGACCACACCGACAACAGCACGCACCGCGGGGGACAAATGCCACACGTCGAAATCAACTGAGGAAAGTGACGAAACCGCACATACGGACACCGGCGTCCGCAGGAACTGGCCATCATACGGCTCATGCGGGCGAAATGTGAGCGCGGCCTGTGAAAAAATGCGGGAAGCGAGCGTTCATCCCAGCTGGCGCAGGAATCGCCCCAAAGCCGTCAGAACCGGCCAGGGGATGGTGTGGCCGTCGTCGAAGGAGATGAATTCGACGGTTCGCCCCTGCGAAGTCCAGACGTCGTGCAACCATTCCCCCGCGATGTACGGCAACACCATGTCGTAACGGCCGTGGCTTTGAAATACCGGAATCGCGGGCAGCCTGGCCACTCCCGTTTTCCACGCGGCTTCATTCACGACTGCGCCGGAAAGGAGCACCAGCCCGCCGACCGGTTCGGCGTGCAGAACCGCGGCGTCCATCATCACCATCGCCCCCTGGGAGAAACCTCCTAGCACACAGTGAGACGGCTTCAAACCGGTCGCGATGCAGGCATCACGCACCATCGCGTGCAATGCCTCCCGCGCCTCGATCAATCCCGGCGGCTTTTCCTGACGCACGTCCTCAAACCGCCCCGATGCCAGTTGGCTTTGAATCTTTGCCAAATTCAACGGCCACCACGCACGGCCCGGAATTCCTTCGTCTTCCAACGACAGCGGCGCTTCGGGAAACACAAACTGCACTCCGTCACGCAGTGCGGGTTCCGCTTGAAAGAGCGCGTCGGCTACGGGGACCAGATCCCCTCCGGGAGCACCAAAACCGTGTGCCAAAAAGACCAGCCGTTCCGGTGATTTCCCGGCAGGCAAGGCATCGACAACATGGCAGGTGAGGCCGCCCCATTGGGTGATCGATTCAGTCATCGTGAACGGGACCGTTTCCGTATTGTTGAAGTCGGGAGCGAAAGCCATCGACCCAGTGTGCGAGATCCGGACGCCACACGACAGGGGATAGACAACCCTGTCAAGATACGCGGATCACCATCGAGACGAAAGTCGCGCGCAGCGAATTCGCTGCCTCGGTCCGCTGTCCCAAAAACATTGTTGCCGAGCAGAATTTTCTGGCCAAACGGCGCCGAATTCCGGATTATCCGGCAGGTGAACGCTGCGACAGCGGGTGTCGTGGGTTTTCGATCGTTTTTCATGTTACGGAGCGAATCATGTTACTGGACGATGCGCGCGTCTTGAAGCAGGCTTTGCTGAATGATCTTTTGACCGCTGTCACCACGGAATCGGTGGTGCGGACGCTGGGCATCGCGGCCCACGCCAGTGCGCCCGGACAGGACGCCCTCCGCAGCATGGCGGTGGGAATTGCCCGTCACGAAAAACAACACCGTGTCGCCGTCCGCGTTCAACGACGGGCGCTGCTGGACCACCCGGTTCTCGAACATCTTCGCAAACAGGCCAAAGGAGAAGTCGATATTCGCTTTGTGGGGAAAATCACACGCCAGGAATCGCCCGCCACTTTACAGAAACGCCGTCGGCCCCTGGTGATCGGTTGTTCGATCGGTCATTTCAAGATCACTGCCGGCACCTTGGGGTGCTTCGTCAAGTCCCGCACAAAGGGCGAAACGTTAATCCTCTCCAACAATCACGTGCTGGCCAACGAAAACCATGCGCGGGCCGGCGATGCCATCCTGCAACAGGGTCGTCTCGACGGTGGAAAGAATCCCGCCAACCTGGCGGCAACGCTCGGCAAGTTTATCAAGCTCAAACTCACCGGGGTCAACTTCGTCGACTGCGCCGCGGCACTGCCATCGCCGGGGATCAAGATTCGTAAGAACAAACTGGGCAGTTTTGGAACGCTGAAAGGACTGGGACCCGACTTCCTCGATGAAGGAACCGTCGTCCGCAAAGTCGGTCGCACAACCGGTGAAACCACAGGACGGGTCACCGCCTTTGAACTCGATAACGTCGTTGTTCAATACGACATCGGCAACATCCGCTTCGACAATCAGGTCGAAATTGAAGGCTCAGGAACCAAACCCTTCAGCGATGGCGGCGACAGCGGGTCGCTGATCTTTAATGAAGAGAATCTCGGCGTCGCGCTGCTCTTTGCCGGGGGAGACACCGGTGGCGCGAACAACATGGGGTTGACGTACGCCAACCCGCTGAAGGCCGTGCTCGACGCTTTGAAGGTCGACCTGCTATTCTGAAGGTGGGAAGCAAGACATCCGAGTGTCACGAGGAACCACGCATGTCCGACAAAGTCGACGCTGGACTCGAACGCGCCCGGACGGTGAAACCGATCGCCGAGAAGGTCTTGACCGACCTTCTCGGTGACGTCGCTATCGGCATCACCCGGGTCGAGGGGGTTTACGGACTGAAAGTCAATCTGGCTACGGCTCCCGATCCGGCCATTGAGCTTCCGGAGGTGGTTCAAGGTGTCCCCGTCAAATTCGAGGTCGCAGGACACATCACGAAACGAAAGCCCGGGACGAAGTAAGCACCGACTCCCGTGGCAACCGTGTTCCCTGTCGTACCACCACCGCGGAACCATCAGCAGCAATCACCGAATGCGGCGGCTCACGCAGCGCGGCAGCAAAATCTCCGCCATACAACGCCGTGGCATCACCGGAGAAAGTGCCGGAAACATTCGGCCAGACGCGCCAACGGGGATGTTCGACAGCGTACTCACACGTCGAACCATCCGGCTGACGGGTGTAGCCCCAGTAATGTTCAAGGATAAATTCCGCGTCAGTCTCAGGAACGATGTCGGTCATCGGACCACGGATGTCGGCCGATAGATGTAACCAGGCACCGCGATCGCGCCAGGCATACTCGAACCGACCACTTTCCATTGGCGTTGGAAGTTTCACTGTGTGCCGCATCCGCCGGGTGACGTAGTTCTCATGATAGACCCAGCGGGCCACAAAGCTGACCGCGGCGAGCGGGACGACTTCCTTAATGAAGACGACACCGCGTCGCCATTCATTTTCGACTCGGCGACGAACATAAAACCGCAGATTCGCTTCGTCGAAGTTCTGATGAAACGGAATCGGCCAGCCTTTGAGCCGTGTATGCAAAAATCGAAAGCCGACGAGGCTGACCAACGCCTCACCATGCCAAAGATCCAATTCTGTGCCTGCCGGGACCAATGGTTGCAACAGGTCCTTATCAACCGCAACGTTGTACATCAACAACGCGCGCCATTCGGCAGTGAGAAACGCAGGGGTGGGCATCACGAGGTTCCGTTCAACCGAGATTTGCCACGAGTGTATCGTCTCCTGCAGAAACCGCACGCATCGCCCCAAAGTTAACGGCAAGACCTTCGCGATGACGAATGCTACGATGACGTCTCTCCGTGTGGGAACGTCTTGTGCTTTTCAGGGATATGGTGTCTTCGTGCCGCGGTCGGCTTACATTCACGTGCCGTTTTGCCGCCATCGGTGCGGGTATTGCGATTTCACGCTGATCGCCGGGCGCGATGATCTCATTTCGCGGTATTTGCAAGCGCTGCGCACGGAACTGCGTCTCCATCCACATGATCCCGCGGCGGGCACCACCGAACTCGACACGTTGTTTCTGGGCGGCGGCACACCGACGCATCCGAATGTCGACGAACTGCGGTCGTTGTTCGCAATTCTGACCGAACGATTCACACTGGCACCGGATGCAGAATTCTCACTCGAAGCCAATCCGCTCGATTTGACCGACGAGAAACTCGCGCTGCTGCAAGAGGTTGGTGTCACCCGCGTCAGCCTCGGCGTCCAGGCGTTTGCTGAGTCGACGCTGCAACGACTCGAACGGGATCATCACGCCGCGGAAATTGAGTTGATTGTGCAGCGAACCCAGCGCGTCATTCCGGAGGTGTCACTCGATCTCATCTTTGGCGTGCCGGGGCAGTCACTGGACGAATGGCGAATGGCACTCCGGCGGGCGGTCGAACTCGGCGTCGGGCACATTTCGACGTACGGTCTCACCTTTGAAACGGGGACCGCGTTTTACACCCGGCGACAGCGCGGGGAGTTGCAATCCACCCCGGAAGAGTTGGAGTACGACATGTACGCCGCTGCGATGGACGATCTCACCGCAGCGGGGTTCGAGCAGTACGAAATCTCCAACTTTGCAAAGCCCGGTGGACGGTGTCGCCACAACATGGTGTACTGGAACGCGGAGGAATACCTGGCTTACGGACCGGGTGCCGCGCGGTATGTCGACGGGCGGCGGGAAACCAATCTGCGCAGCGTGTGGGGATGGTTAGCGAAGATCGACCGCGGTTTGTCCCCAGTCGCCGATGTGGAAGCGCTCGATTCCGAAGCCCGAGCGCGGGAGCGGTTATTCGTCGGCTTGCGTCTCGGCGAAGGAGTCAATCGTGCCGGATTCCAGCAACGAACGGGATTTGTGCTCGATGAATTGTGTGGTGAGGCAATTCAGAAAAACATCGCCGCAGGATTGATGGAGGACGATGTTCAATCGATCCGGCTCACGCGCGGCGGGCGATTCTTAGCGGATCGTGTGGTGCAGGACTTTCTGTGAGTCGCTTGTCACAGCCCGGAGCGCAAGCGACGGCTGACCGCTTTTCTCCGGCAGCTCAATTACCGGTACTCAGGCATCAGTAGGCATGGGGATCTCTGGGTGCATTCACTGACACCCGTCGCTCGCGCTCCGGGCTGGGTCACTTCAGGATGCGCGCGAACAATGCCTGTGTTGCTGCCGCGAGGACGGGCAGATCGTGACGTCTCCGCACGGCTTCCCAACCGGCTTGGGCACATCTCAGGCGGAACGGTTCGTCGGTGAGCATGCGTTGCAACCCGTCGGCAAGGGCAATCGGATCCCCCGGTGTCACGGTGATCCCGCCGCCTGCGGTCTCTTCGATCAGTTCCGGGAAATGTCCGTGAGCCGGTTGCACAACGGGAACCCCGTTGGCCCAGGCTTCGAGGACGTACAACCCCTTGGGATCACGGTAGGGCGATGGGACCGACAGCACATCAAACTGCCGGAAGATCGCAACCTTTTCCGCCAGCGTGTTCGGGCTGCCAACATTCTGAAAGCGATCTCCCAGAGACGCGGCCAGGCGTTGCACCTCGGCGAGGTACGCGGGCTGTTGAGGGTTCTGATAGCCCCCCGCCAGCACGCGGAAATCGAGACCCCGTTGCTTCAGAATCAAGGCGGCTTCAACCAATTCGCGCAGCCCCTTCTCCGGCGCGAAACGTGCAAAATAACCGATTGTGGGCAGCGTCCCCATGGGTCTCGGCGACCCCGTGTGGCCACGGCAATCGATCCCTAGCGGCAACTCGTGAAACCTTTCCGCCGGGGCCGAAATGTACTGCTGCATGAACGTCGCATAGAACCGGCTGTGGACGAGGAAGCCATCCAGTTGGCTCGCAATCGTCCGCAACCGTTCAAACACACGACGACGATACGGTTCCGTGAGACCTTCCAGGAAGACGTCATCCCCTTGCAGGGTGCAAAAGACGGGTCCACGGAAGACCGCCTTCAACCGTTCGATTTCTCCGCAGAGCATCACGTTGCTGAAGATAATCGCATCGGGCTTGAGTTGCTGACTCAGGAAACGGATGAGCTGTTCCCCTTCGCGCGCCTGCGGACCGTGCTGGCCGGCAATGGTGGATTCCGTCAAGGCACCGAGTTCAGCGGCATTGTTGCTCACGCCCCGGTTCGAGACGGCACGCAGCAACCACTCGGCATCGAGCGGCCGCGTCAACCAGCGCGGCAAGTACCGCCAGCCGGGGACGTACTGATCGAGATAGACATTCAAGCCGCCGAAGAAGATTCGCGTGGACGTCTGGTTTTCGTCGTCAACTCGAATGGGAGTGTACAACGGCAACAGTGTGACTTCCGTCCCCGCAGCCATGAGCGCGCGCGCCCAGGCGTTGTCGTGCATGCACGAACCACAAAACATCCCGGCACCGCCGGCAGTGACAATCGCAAGGTGCATGGATGAGGTCGGCCGCGCAGTGGAGTTTGTGGGGAGAAACCAATCTTCGCGTGCGCTTGGCGGATTCTCAACCGCAGCAACCGTTCACATGCGATTCAGTTTTGAAACAGGAAGAACAGCACCGCAGCAATCGCCACCCACATGAGCACAAAGAGCGTGATCTTGATCCAGCTCCACGGCCGTTCGCCCTGCACTTCACCCGTGGCGGCATTGATCGTCACGCGGTACGTCTTCTGACGATATTTGTACGCCATCAGCCAGATCGGCAGAAGCATGTGTTTGAAGGTAATGTCGTCATACCGTGATTTCTGACCGGTTACACGCTGTTCGTCACCACCGATACGGCGAACGATTTCCACGCGGATCGCATCATCCATCCGTTGCTTGCCACGCACAAACCCTTCTTTGAGCGGGACATCATAAGTCCGGGCGAAGAAGCCGCTGAGCAGTTGCAGCGTGAATGGCTGGGCTTTATCGAGAGGCCACGGTTCGAGGGACTGAATCAGATTGCGGCGGTCATCTTCGAGAGCCAGGATCAATACATCGTCGAACGGTTTGTCGAATTCCCCCCAGACGGACGACCAGCGCGTCTTTCGCACTTGCTCGGTTTGATTGTTCGCTTTCCGCACGGTCTCGTAGTAATGATCGCCGCGCTCGCCGGTCCATTTGGTGAACGTGGCGGCATCGAACGTGTAGAACGGCAGATAACATCCCTGAAACTTGCCGCTTGCGCCTTCCTTGCGAAAGTCATTGGGGGCAAACCACAGCGATTGCACCCAGGTCTTCAAATTGGCGGCCGCGCGATCATGCGGGACCAGAAAGGGAACTACGGCATCGACCCGCACGCGGGTTTTGAGATTGTGAACACGGTCACGCTGCAATGGTGAATCACAGTAGGGGCACGTGGTACTGGTTAACGTTCCCTGAAAGACGACGTTCGCGCCGCACCCTTCGCAACGGATTTCACTGACATCCGCCACTTCCGTGGCTTCGACCGCATTCGCCTTCTGCGTCTCCAGCCGTTCGATCGCTTCGAGATAATCGTTCTCGCGAATTTCTTCCTCGGGGACTTCAATCGGCTGAACGTGCCCGCAGAAGGGACACGCCAGACTTTGCTGCCCAATCGAGAAGACGAGGTCCGCCCCGCACTGTTCGCAGGGAAACGTACGACCCTTGCCGGCATCGACCGCTTCTCCAGCGCGTTCGGCCACGACATCCTCGTTTGAAGACGGCGGCGATTCCCGGTCAGCCATCCGATGTCATCCGGTTGAAGTGAATAAGGAAGCGAACAGTATATCGGGAACCGTCGCGCGGTACTCGGAAGTGACCGATTGTCCCGCTCCGATAACGTCATCCGGTTCTTTCCGGATCAACGCGGAGCCGTTTCGCTCTCTCTCGCCGGAAACTCACGGCTGAGCCGTGCAAATGCCGACACTGGGACGTAGAATACTCGAACCTGAGATTCAGTCTCAATTGTGATGGCACGGCAACGACGAGGGACGGCATGGTGACGCAAGTCATTCCCCTGGATATGCTTCAGTCTGGCGAGCGGGGTTGCATCTGTGATCTCGACGGTCGTGACGAGTTTATCCACCGGCTTGAGGAAATGGGGCTCCGGGAGGGGGTGACGGTCGAAATGCTGCGCCCGGGAACGCCCTGCATTCTGGGCCTCAACCATCATCGGCTTTCGTTCCGCCCCGAAGAATCGGCCACGATTCTGGTGGAAGTCGCCCGCCGACAACTCCTTTGTGAATAATGCCTTGCGGCGATCCACCCCCTGATTTTCACCTGAGAACACGTGTGGCCACGACAAAGTTGAACCGGTTGACGCAGGGACAGACGGGAATCATCCGCGACGTCCAGGGAGACGATGGTGTCGCCATCCGACTGCTCGAAATGGGCCTGACCGACGGCGAACCGATCACGCTCATCGGAGCCGCGCCCCTTGGCGATCCGCTCGAATTCTCTCTCCGCGGGTACCGCCTCTCCCTGCGGCAATCGGAAGCCGAACGTGTCGAAATTGACCTGCCTCATTGATTCTGCCCGTGATATTGATTGCGCCTGCCCCGCCGAAGACCCCTCCCGATGACCGTTGCCGCCCCTGTCAAATCGCTCACCATCGCCGTGATTGGCAACCCGAACACGGGAAAGAGCACGCTCTTCTCCGCCCTCACCGGCATGCATGCGCGGATCGGCAACTACCCCGGCGTCACCGTCGAAAAGAAAATCGGCACCATCCATCACCACGGCGTGACGCTGAACCTCGTCGACCTGCCCGGCACCTACAGTCTCTCACCGCGCTCCCTTGATGAGATGGTTTCCGTCGACGTGCTCCTCGGCCGACAACCCGATGTGGGCGAAATCGATGCCGTCCTCTGCATCGTGGACGCATCCAATCTCGAACGGAACCTCTACGTCGTCAGCCAGGTTCTGGATGTCGGATTGCCCACTGTTCTCGTCCTCAACATGTGGGACGTCGCCCAATCGCGCGGCATCCAGATCGACGTCGATGCCCTCGCCCAACGTCTCGGCATCCCCGTCCTGACCTGTGAAGCCCACCGGCGCACCAACATCGCGGCGATCAAATCGGCGTTGGTCGCCGCATCAAAACAAACGACCCGAACGCCGTTGCGGTTGTTTCCGCCGGAGTTTTATCGCGAAGCCGAAGCGCTCCGGACGCAGACCACCGTCGGCGAGAACGTCCTGCCGGACTTTCTGCTCGAACGGTTGCTGCTCGATGCGGGTGGTTACGTCGAGCAATGGCAGTCGAAGCAACATGCCAGCGAACTGCCCACTCAACTCACAGCGGCGCGAGACCGACTGAAAGCCGCGGGGTGTCGCATCCCGGCAGTGGAGGCCAAAGTCCGTTACGCTTGGTCCCGGCAACTGCTGACCGGTGTCGTGCAGCAACCTGCCGAACGCCCCGTCACTTCCAGCGACAAACTCGACCGGTTCTTCACACACAAGGTGTGGGGACTGGCGGTCTTCTGCCTCGTAATGCTGACGGTCTTCCTGGCAATTTACGTCGCCGCCGAACCGTTGATGACGCTGATCGAAGACGGACAAGGCTTCATTGGAGACACCGTAGGCAAATGGATTCCGAACGGTCCGTTCCGCAGTCTGCTTGTAGATGGCGTGATCGCCGGGGTCGGCGGAGTGCTGGTCTTCATTCCGCAGATCGCGCTGCTGTTCCTGTTCATCGCGCTTCTTGAAGACTGTGGCTACATGGCCCGCGCGGCGTTCCTCATGGACAAGCTGATGGTGAAGGTGGGCCTCAGCGGCAAATCGTTCGTGCCGTTGATGTCGTCGTTTGCCTGTGCGATCCCCGGCATCATGGCGACGCGTGTGATTGAGAACCGCCGCGACCGGTTTGTGACGATCCTCGTCGCTCCGCTGATGAGTTGTTCTGCGCGGCTGCCGGTGTATGTGCTGCTGATCGGGGCGTTCATTCCTGATCTCTGGTATGGCGCATTACGGGGGCTCACCCTGTTTGCGATGACGTCTCTCGGGGCGATCGTGGCGATTCCCGTCGCATGGATCCTGAAAAAGACGTTCTTCAAAGGGGAAACGCCGCCGTTTGTGATGGAGCTGCCGTCGTACAAATGGCCGTCGCCGCGGATTGTGTTGTCGCGGGTGTATGACCGAGTGATGTCGTTCATCGTCCGCGCGGGGACACTGATCTTCGCCACCAACGTACTGATCTGGGCGACAGCGTATTACCCCGGCGATCATGCCGAAGAACGCCGGTTGCAGGCGGAAATCGCCTCGCAGGAAGAGCAGAGAAACGATGCTGCGGAGTTGAAAGAGGCGGTCAATCGGGAATCGCAACGATTGCTGGAAACCAGTTACCTGGGCCGCGCAGGCCGCGCGATGGAGCCGGTCTTCCTGCCGCTGGGATGGGATTGGCGAATTGGTGTCGGCGTGCTCGCCTCGTTCCCAGCACGGGAAGTGATCATCTCCACGCTCGGCACGATCTACAGTCTCGGCGGCGATGTCGACGCAGAAAATCAGGAGTTGCGATCCGCCCTGCAGGCCGCCACCTGGCCGGACGGTCGCCCGATCTACACCATTCCCGTCGCCCTGTCGGTGATGGTTTTCTTCGCGCTCTGTGCTCAGTGTGCGTCCACGCTGATGATTATCCGCCGCGAAACCAACCACTGGGGCTGGGCCGCGTTCACGTTCGCCTACATGACCATTTTGGCTTACGCCGGCGCGTGGCTGACGTATCAAATCGGCCAATGGTGGATGTGATGAACACGAAGTCCGGCGTTTTCTTCAACGCCGGACTTCTGCGTTTGAACTGGCAATCAAATCTGCGCTGGTGATTCATCCGCTCATCATGCGGAGCGTGATGGCCACCAAAGTCGCCATCACGCTCCGCGTGATGAGCGGAACGCTTCCTGAGCTTACCAACTGCTTCGGCCGTGTTTATCGCGATCAAAAGCAGAAGCCCGGCATTTCGAAAAATGCCGGGCTTCAAGCCGGGGACTCCAGCCAGCGTTGCAGCGCGATGATCCCAATCACGGCGATCAGGCACCCGATCCCGAACCGCATTTCGCGGTCCGTCCATCGAAAGCGTTGCCAGCCCAGCCACGTGTACCGCGACGCCAGAATCGCGATCCCACACGCGATCTTCAAGCCCCACAGCCACAGCGGGAACGTACCGATCCGGCCGACTTCCAGCAGGTCGGTCATCCCAAACGCAATGAACGCCATCGTCGCCATGATTACGGCGCATCGCTGTTGCCATGTCCCACACGGGACACGGAGAACAATTACGACGGCAACGAGAAACCACAATCCGGCTTCGATGGTGTTGAAAGCGTCATACCAGTTCATGCGCTGGATGAACGAATTGCGAGCCGCGTTCTCAACAGCTTTACTGGCTGAAAGCGGATTTCTTTGTGACGTACAGATCGAAGCCGTCATCGCGGTCGGAGATGAAGCTAAGACGGCCGTCGGGTGTCCACGCGGGGAAGTTGTCGAGGGCGTCGTTCTGCGTCATATTTATTGGTTCGCCGATCGGTTCGCCGACATCGCTTACAGCCTGAGTGTAGATTTCGAGGTTGCCATCGCGGTTGGCGGTCCATGCGAGTTGTTTGCCGTCGGGGGACCAGCACGGGTAATCGTCAAGGCCGGTCGCCGTGGTGAAACGCCGCAGGTTCTCGCCGTCGGGGTTCACCAGCGCGATCTCGAAGTTCCCCCAGCGACTGGTGGCGAAGGCGATGGTCTTGCCGTCGGGTGACCATGCCGGATGGGCATCGGTCGCGGCGTCATCGGTGAGCCGGGTCCACTCGCCGCCGTCAATGTTGGCCATGTAGACGTCTTGATTCCCCTGATACGTCGACGTAAATGCAAACCGTTTGCCGTCCGGCGACCATGCGGGAGACTCTTCGTGTGACAACCCTTTCGGACTGGTGGCAAGCGGTGTGACCACGCGCTCGGGGAGCGTGATATGGTAGATTTCGATGTCTCCTTGCCCAGGCGAAGTTTTGTCGAATGCAAAGAGCAGACTCTTGCCATCCGGGGCGAACACGGCGTCAAACTCGGGATGCATCTGCACCGTCAGCCGGTCTTCCATACCCGTCGTGAGTTCGCGCTGATAGAGAAAAATCGTCGAACCGATGTGCCGGGCGAAGACAACGTGTTGACCATCGGGGGACCAACTCGGGCGCTGTTTGAGGACGCCATCGGTGGTGATGCGGACGACCTCCGGCGGGGCAGCGGCTGCGAGAATCAGCACCGCGAACAACGTTACAAACGGGAGGGCGAAGCTCCTGCTGAGCCGCTGATTGTCCCAGAGTCTCGAAACACTCACGGCTCGGCGGGAGCCTCGCCCTCCCGTGAGATGGAATCGCATCGCACACTTCATGCGACGAGTTCCTCGATCCGAGAACCTTGCGGCAGCAGGTTATTCGTAGTCAGTGATGTGGTATCGATGCCGACCTGTCCAAGGACCGTGGCGAAGAGATCCGCGGGAGTGAAGGCGGCAGTGGCGGGATATTCGCCGAGGCGGTCACTCGCGCCGATCACTTTCCCCGCGGCCATGCCGCCGCCGGCAACGAGGCCGGAATAAACGTGTTCCCAATGATCGCGGCCGGCTTTGTTGTTGATCTTCGGCGTGCGGCCGAATTCGCCGACCGCGACGACCGCGGTTTCATGGAGTAGACCGCGTTCCGAGAGATCGTCGAGTAGCGCCGACAGCGAACGGTCCAGCATCCACGCGTGCCGGTCCTGATACTGCTGGAAGTAGCGGTCGTGCATGTCCCAGCCGCCATCGCCGCCGTCTTCGACCGGTTCGACGTGGGCACTCCAGTTCACCTGCACGAAGCGGGCACCGGACTCCACGAGTCGCCGCGCGAGCAGACAGCATTGGCCGAAGCGGAATTTGCCATACCGACGCCGCAGCGATTCAGGTTCGCGATCCAGATCGAACACCTGACGTGCGGCGGGATCGGTGAGCAGCGAAAAGGCCTGCTGGTAAAACTCATCGAACCGGGCCATTCGTGGGGATGTGTTGAGTCCGCGCGAGAGATCATCCAGCCGCGATTGCAAACGTCCACGGGCATCAATGCCGCTGGGGGTGAGCCCGTCGGCCAACGTGAGATGTGGCAGTTCGAGGCCTTTACCCGGGTGATAATCCAAACGGAAGGGATCGTGCATCGGGCCGAGTGCCGCGCCCCCTTCGCCGGTGATGGCCCGTTTTCCCTGATGGAGATGATCGCCGAGCGTCATGAAGCGCGGCATCCCCGATGACGCCCCGAGAATCTTCGAGACCACGGACCCATGCGTCGGTTGCACCGCTCCGGGGAGCGTCTGCCCGCTGAGACTCGCCGCTCCTTGGATGTTTCCCGTGAGACCAATCGTCCCCGCGATGCCGTGATCGTTCGAGGCACATTTCAGCGATCGCAAAATCGAGTATTGATGCGCCCGTTTCGCCAACCCCGGCAGCAGTTCGCAGATCTCGATGCCGGGAACGCTCGTCGCGATCGGACTATACGGCCCGCGATACTGCACCGGCGCGTGCGGCTTGAGATCAAACGTATCCAGATGACTCGGCCCGCCCCACAGCCACAGCAGAATCACCGACTTCGCCGGGGCCTTGGCCGTTTCATTCGCCGCCGCACGAATCCGCAGCAGATCGGCGAGCGTCACTCCCAGAGCGGACAACGCCCCCGCGCGCACCAACTCCCGCCGCGTCAGGCGTTGGCAATCACCGGTACGAAGGTGGCCGATTCGAAGCATATGAAAAGTTCACAAGGACCGTTCAAGGATGCGCAACTTTGTAGCGACCATCATAAGCCGACCCAACGATTCAGGGAAATGGCCATCATGAGATCATTTCCAGCCTTCACGATCCAGACACTCGCCGTAGCCGCCCCATGAGCCTCGACAAGCTGTTCGGCAGTCGTCGGTGCTTCCGCACGATCGGTTTCACTCTTCTTTCGCCGGTACAGCTCGTTCCGGTAACGCAGGAGCCGATTCCGCAGGTGGCTTTAACATCGATTCAAACCGTTTGATCGCCGTCTCGTGGACATTCATCCGCTCGGTATCACCGGCGCGGCGGTAGGCCTCAATCAGCCAGGTATGCGTCTGCGACAGTGACGGATTCAGTTCCAGACACCTCTCCGCCGCGGCAATTCCCAGCCGGAGTTCGCCCAATTGGCCGAGCACATGGGCCAGGCGACCGTAAATGGGTGAGCGATGGGGATTCACCTCCAGCAGTCGTTCGTAGAACCGCCGCGCATTCGGATAGTCGTTCCGTTCGTGAAAATAAATCGCCAGCGATTCCAGGGCATCTTCGTGGGTGGGTTGCAAATCGAGGACCTGTGACCACGCCTGCACAGCGAGTTCGCCCTGCCCTACCAGCTTCAGAGAATAGCCCAGGGCGTAGCGGGCCTCGACATCCTGCGAATCGGCTTTGATGGCGGCAATCAGTAAATCGACAGCTTCACGCGATTGAACCTTCGTTCCTCCCGATGCCCCCGATTGCTCCGACAGAAAGATGCCCCGCGCGCGGGCCAGGACCGTTGGCGGCACTTCCACTCCAGGTTCCACAAACAACACCGGTGTCCGATTGGGAACCGTCGGCTTCTTTTCAACCGGGACCGACATTTCAGGTCGCCGCAAGATTCGATGATCGGTTTGCGCGGCATGCACATCGGCCGCAGCAAACTTCGGCATGTGGCAGACGATGCAGGAATCATTGGCTGTTGCCGCATGGCGAGTGGCCAGATCTTCCGAGCATTCGACGCGCTTCCCGTCCGCATGGCAATCGATGCACTTCGCCCGGTAGCCCAAGTCCACTTGCTCTCCCGTGCGAATGTTGTGGCCATCGTGGCAGCGGATACAGCTCAATTCTCCACCACTCGCGCGGTAGCAGGCGCTGGCATACATCTGTTCGACCTGGCTGACCGCAGCGGCAACACCGGTTTCCACACCCTCGGTCTTCACAAACGTCGTCCAGACATCGTTGAGAGTCATGCCCGGTGTAAAATCGAATTCGGTCCGGCCCTGTCGAACCACACGCCTCCGTCCCTGCAAATGGCATTGATTGCAGATGGCGTCCCGTGGAGCACCTGTCAGCCGCGCGGGATTCACAATCGGATCGACACCTTCAACTGTCGCCGGCTTGGAGCGATATTCAATGTGAGCACGGCCTGCACTGTGGCACCGTTCGCATCCGATGGAATGCTCAAGGAATGGGACATCGGCAAACCGATCCGGCTCGTTCTCTCGCGGAACCGAACGGCCGGCATGACACGCGAGGCAGCCCTCCGAGGCCCGCCGTTCAAAACGCGGGTTGGCGCGGGGGGCATAACCGGGGGAGAGGTCCCATGTCCCGGTGTTTGCGTACCAACTGATGGCCGAGACAAAGAGCCGGCCACCATGATTGATGAGATACGATCGCCCCCGCGCTCCTGAGCCGACGGTAAAGGCGATGGGAATCGCCTGGTCGTACATCAGTTCGCCCGCGGAATCGACCCGTTTCTCATGATGCACAATCCCTTCCGGTGTTTTCTCGGCATAGTAGGTCAAGCCGGGCAGCGGAGAGAACTCAGAATGGCTGTAGTCTGCCAACGGCGATTCTTGCGACGCCGCAACCAACGAATGGGACATCGGATGGCCGTGGAAGTCGTGAGATTGCTTCGCATGGCAGGAAACGCACGCCGCACTCCCCACAAATTGATCTGCGGCTGGAGGATTCACGGCCGGGAGGGCAGACGTCGGATTTTGTGCCGATTTCGGAACAGGTCGGCTGGTTGACGAAAACCACTGGCATCCGATTGATGCGATCAACATTCCCGCCACAACAGGAAACCATACTCGATGGCATGATCGCGGAACGTACACAGTCTTTCCTCAATCAGCAACAGGAATCGCGGGAATCCGCCCGGCCCCTTCCCGCACGATCACCAATTCATTCGGGTGGTCGAGTTCCATCACGTCCACTGCACCCGACGGCCAAACCAGTTCGAGCCGACACGACCCGTTCCAGCCGCCTAGTCCCAGGAATTGCGTCCGTTCATTCGCCGCAGCGTAACTGGTGCCTCCGGCGATTTCCGACTTCAACTGCTTCTCACCATACGTCAGCGTGAGACGAGCACCGTATCCGTTGCGATTGCTCTGCCGCCCGATGGCCATCACCCGGATGCCGTTGCCAAGTTGGGAGTCGTTGCGCAAGAGCGCCAGCTCGCTGTTCTGAAAGACAACGCACAGATCGAGATCGCCATCGCGGTCGTAATCGGCGGAGGCCACTCCTCGACCTACGGCCCGCCGCTGGAAGAAATCACCCGCTTCATCCGATCCGTCGCGCCAACGCGCGCCGTCAAACGAGAACAGTTGCGGCGTCATCTCATAGCCTTCCAGATTCCGGAAGCGGGGATCGATGTGGCCGCTGGCAAAGTACATATCCATGTGACCGTCGAGGTTAAAGTCGCTCATGATCGTCCCGAAGCCGAGCTTCGACATGGTCGCTTCGCGGAGTCCTGTTTGTGCGGTGACATCCTGCAAACCGAGCGGTCCCAGGTTCTGGTACAGTGTATGCCCTTCCCCTGTGAAATGCGTGATGCAGACATCCTGCCAGCCGTTTTGATCGTAATCCCCAAACGCGATGCCCATGTTGGCCTGCGATTCCCCCGTCGCGCTGTAGGCACCGCCCATGACCAGTGCCGATTCCTTGAAGGACTCCCCGGCTTCGTTCACAAACAGGAAATTCGCACTGACATCGTTGGCCACAAAGATGTCGGGCCATTCATCGCCAGACAGGTCGGCAATCAACACTCCCAGGCCTTTGTTGCTGGGGCCGTACAGGCCCAGTTGCCGGGAGGCTTCCGTGAACTGGCCATCGCCCTGGTTGACGAAGAATTCGTCGGGTTCGGGATCAATATGCGCAGGGTGGCAAATCATCAAACCGCCACTCTTGTCGAAGCACGGCGTTGGTTTGTACGGATCATAGACCGTGTAGTTGCAGACATAGAGATCGAGATCGCCATCACGATCCACATCGCCCCACGCTGCACTGGTGGACCAGACATCCCTTTTGCCGATGAGCGAGTCGATCGACTGGCGGAACGTGCCATCACCCTGATTCACAAACAGTGAACACCGCCCCACATTGGTGACGAACAGATCATCGAAGCCATCATTGTTCGCATCACCGATGGCAACCCCCTGTCCGTATCCACGATCACCCACTCCGGTGAACGCTGCCACATCCACGAATTGCCCATCCGCTCCTTGCCGATACAGGACGTCCGGCGGACGTGGCGCATCCGGTGCCGCATCGGGCACGCCGCCCTGTGTCAGGAATAAGTCCAACCGGCCGTCCAGATCGTAGTCCAGCCAGCCACAGCCTCCTCCGGTCGATTCCACCATCAGGGCTTTAGGGCTCGCACCATTGTCGTAGATGTGGCGAATCCCGCTGGCTTCCGCCATATCCACGAACCGCGGCACGGACAAGGATGGTACGGAGGCGACTTTGTGTGGGGCCTTCGGCTGGACGGGTTTGAAATCAAATTTCCGCGGCGTCGCTGGTGGGGCAACGGCGGCCTTGTCGAGAGACGGCGTGGGAGACGCCACCTCCGCGCAGCCTGCCGCCAGCGCGATGAGCCACAGGCACGTCAGCGTGATCCTGGTCAGCGGCGCCCATCCCCACGTCATCGGTCAGATCACCAAGCGAAAAAGACCTCCGCCTGACAGAGTTTCAGGCGGAGGTCAGATTATGACACGACAAGCCCTGCGCAGTGGTTAGAAATCACCGACCGCGTTGTTGTCTTTGGCACAGGCGATGTTATAGCGAACGAGGTGATCGATGTTTTCGCTCACAAATCGGACCGAGCCGTCGCACAGCGTGACGTGACAGCCGCCGACATGCCGGCTGCTGGGGCCCCAGTTGCGGACGTCACCATCACCGTACTGCCAGAGCGGGTTGCGATTGTTGATCGGATGCCGCATCGGTGCCGTAGCCCCGAGAGCACAAGCCCAGTTCGCCACGTCCTGGTGATTGTAGTTAAAGTTGTAGTTGGCGTTTGCGCCGTCACCACCGCGCCAGTGCATCGATTCAAAGAACATGACCGTGTTCGATGTTCCGTCGACGATCTGACCGATTTTGCGTGAACCGCGGAAGAAGAACACCCCGTTGATGTTCGGGTTGTCGTTATTCCACCGTTCGGAAATCCACGGGGTCCCCGCGCTGCCCTTCACAAAGCGGCCATCCGCGGACGGAAAGTCCGGGACGCGATCGCAGTCATGCCATCCCGACCAGATGTGCCCCATGTTGCCGACGTAATCCAGACCACCAGCGGTATCCGCATACGGAGCGTTCCAGCCACCGTTATCGGGCTCGATGATTTGACCTGTCCGGCTGGTCGGTTGGTCGTTCGACGGACAAATCAGGTTACCGAGAACCTGTTTGGCAATTTGCCGAGGAGCGGGGATCCCGCCAACGGAGGTCGTAAATCCCATCCCGCAGTTCGGGACTGGCCCCGAGGAAATCGAGAAGTAAGTAGAAATCTGGTTGTACAACGGTGCCTGATCCATGTAGGGCAGCGCTGCCACCACCCATGAGAACGACCCGTTGTTGTAGCTGGGATTGGCCGGATCTCCCTGAGTATTGTTCTGGCCATTGTACCAGTTCATTGGGAACTGATTGAAGTTGTCGTGATAGTTGTGGGCCGCCAATCCCAACTGCTTGAGATTATTGCGGCACTGTGTGCGGCGGGCCGCTTCACGGGCCTGCTGCACGGCTGGCAGCAGCAGTGCGATCAAGATGGCGATGATCGCGATGACCACCAGCAACTCGATCAGGGTGAAAGCACGACTTCGTCTCTGGCGCGTGTGCACGAATAGCCCTTTCAACAAAAGAATCAGGACAGGGAATGTCGGAAAGTTTGAATGTTATGGAATGGGAATATCGAAATCATTACTGCCGGTAGTCACTTCGTACTCCAGCGGAGTCTTGTTCGGATTGCTGTATTCCGCCGGGATGCTGGTCGGTTTCTTCTCTTGAGCCGGCGCCCCCTTCCGGCCGCCCTGCAGGGTCGTGTCCCGCATCTTGCGCATCTGTTCCACCGAGTCGGGGTTCGACATGTCAACTTTCTGCGAAACCCCGGCGGACGGAATCGTCAGCGTGACTTTGTTCTTGCCGGGCATCGCGCCGGCTTTTCCACTCTGGCTCACCAAGACAAAAGCCCCACTGTCATTCGTGAGACCGGCAGCGGAAAAGTTCTTTTCGGTTTGTGTGAAAGTGACAGCGACCCCTGCCAAGGGTTTCCCGCCTTGAGTCACGGTCCCTTTCACATAAGCAAGCGAAGCCCCTCCGCCGCAACCTGAAAGGAGGCTGAGACAGAAACAGGCTGCCATGCCGCGAAAAAGGGATCGATCACGGACTAAATGAATAGCACGTGCCATTGAACCGGCGTCCGAAGGGAGTCAAAGAATGACGAAGAAATGGTGAATCAAACGGGCACAATACACTCGCGTAATCGGCTGTTCAAGGGGGATTTCGGGAAAGTTCCTGAAAAAACAGCAGTTCCACCAATTCCGAAAAACGATTTGTACAGTGCAAATATCGATATTCTTTTGTACGCACACCATCCGAGACAAAACCGCAATCAATTATCTAGAAAAGACTTACAACATAAAGACCAGCCCGACGACGGCTCACATACTGTGTTGAAACATTCCGGAACGGGATCGAGACCAGGGCGGTTCAGTTCGTGAAGTAGCCGAGGATGGTGAAGAGGGGTTGGGGATTCCAGGCGAAATCTCGTCGGGCTTCGGCGAGATTGTGGGGGTTTTGCTGTCGACACAGCGTGATGGCGGCGTTCCGCGCGGCGGCG
>JBGSUN010000154.1:0-11922 GCA_041753475.1 Planctomycetaceae bacterium
TGTGCTTAACGCACAACCTGCTGAAACTCTTCCGCCACGCCACGGCGTAGGACGCCCCACGGCGGCTTTACGCACAAACCGGCCGCACCGGCAGAATCAAGAAACCGCGGGGTAGGTGATTTGGGAGACACGCTCCTAGGCCATCGACGTATCTGAACTGAGTGACCACGCCATCAGGCGACCGTGGTGAGCGGTGTAGACTTTGTTACCCGCGTCGTCGGCGACCATCGCGTGGATGTGCTGATGGCCCTTTTCCTGGTGGGCAATCTGCTGCGTGGCGACGTCGTAGATCGTGACGAAGCCTGCGTTGTCGCCGCCAGAGGTGACCAGCCACTGATCGTTCGGCGAGAACCAGAGTTGTTCCACGAGCCCTTTGAATTTGGAATCTTCCATCACTTTCAGCGACTTGCCGGCCTGCCAGTCAAAGAGTTCGACACGGGCCGGTCCGTCGAGATGATCGATGTTCCCAATGTTACCGACGCCGCCTACGGCCAGCGTCTTGCCATCGCGCGAAAAGGCCAGACTGCGGATCCCACCGATAGAATGCCGCCGCTGTTTGGGGTCCCACGTATACATGCCGGGCGATTCGAGCGTGGTGACCTTTTCCCCGGTTTCGACATTCCAAATGACAATGTGGCCGACCTTGTCACCCGTGGCCAGCCGCTTGCCATCGGGGGAGAATGCCGCGGCATACAGCATCGACGGATAATGATGCGGCGTGATCGGTTCATGCCCACCGAGCGTGTGCAGCAGGTTGCCCGATTTCGCATCCCACACTTTGGCGAGCATGTCGTCGGCGATGCTCACCACGAGTTTGCCATCAGGACTGGCGTGCACGCGCCGGACCCATTTGGCGTGGGCATCGACCGACCGAATCGCCTGCCGGGTTGACGGGTCCCACCAGATCACCTTGCCGTCATACGCGCCGGAGACAATCCCGCCGATCGTCCACGCCACACCGGTTACATAACTGGAATGCCCCTCACCATACGCCAGTGCTTCGGTCCTTTCCGCGGCGAAGTCGTATTCGTACAACTTCGCATCGGATGACCCGACAATCAGCCGTTCCGTCTGCGGAATCCGCGTCAGGCTGAGGAAGATGCCCGGCGTACCGATGTCTTTGGCGGATTTCAGTTGGTTGAGCATGGAGAGTTGTCCGTGGTCAGGAAAAGTCGCATCCCGGCGGCTTCTTCGCAGCCGGGATGCTCGTCCGTTTCCGAGCGTGCTGCTAAATCAGCACCCCGGCTGCCAGGAAGCAGCCGGGGTGCGACGGGTTGTCACGCCAGAATGCTCTTGATCGGTCCACAGCCAAAATCTGTAATCGGGATCGGCCGCGCTCCGACGTGGAATTCCCGTTTGTGGTCGATGCCGAGGGCTTCAAAGACGGTTGCGAACAGGTCACCCGCTTTGACTTCGCCGTCGACGACTTTGTGGCCGTCGTCGTCGGTCTTGCCCCACACGGCTCCCCCTTTGACGCCGCAGCCCGTCAGCGAGGAACTCCACGCGCTGGCAAAGTGATCGCGGCCGAGACTGGCGTTGATGCCGGGCGTCCGGCCGAATTCGCCGAGCGTGATGATCAGCGTGTGTTCAAGTAATCCGCGATCTTTGAGATCGTCGATCAGCGTCGACATGACATGATCGAGTTCGGTCACCAGTTCCAGATGCGTCTCGAAGTTCTGGCCGTGGCTGTCCCACCAGGCGCGGGCCACTTTCACAAACGGGACACCGGCTTCCACCAGCCGCCGGGCGATGAGGCACTGCTCGCCGAACTGCGTGGGACCATACTTGGCCCGCATCTCCGCCGGTTCCTGTTCGACATCAAACAGCTTCTCGCTGGTCATCAGTCCGCGGACCCGTTCATACGCCATGTTCTGGCTGGCGACGGTGTTATCCATCCGGCCGTTAGCGAAACGCTTTGCCAGGAAGGTTCGTAGTTCCTGCCGTTGCTGATGGTCGATATCGCTGACCGCTTCCAACCGACGGATGTTTTCGGGGATCGTTTGCTCAGCGAGGAACATGGGAGCATACCGGGAACCGAGAAACCCCGAGCCCCCTTTGCGGCGGCCTTCCGTCGAGGAATACATCGACACGTAATCGGGCACCGGGCTGTCGGCACGGCCGAGTTCGTGCGCGATCATCGCCCCGAGATCGGGACACGGAATCCCCTGATCGACCGCGCGGCCGGTTTCCATCATCCGCGCCCCGCCGCCGTGATCGGCATTGCGGGTGTTGAGTGACCGGACAATCGCCGTGTGTTCCATCCGCGCGGCGAGCTTCGGCATCAACTCCGAGATCGCCACGCCGGGGACGGACGTGTTGATCGCACGGAAGGGTCCCCCGGTGGGACGACCCGGCTTCGGATCCCATGTTTCGAGTTGACTGGCACCTCCAGCGAGCCACAGCAGAATGACATGCTTCTGCTGCTTCTTGACTTCACTCGCAAACAGTGGGGTTTGCAGGACGTCAAGCTGCGTCATGTCCGCGGCGAAGGCCCCGGCAGCGGCGGTCGCCCCCAGAAACCCGCGCCGTGAAACGCCGTGATCGGCAGAACCGCAGAAAAAAGAGCGATGGGCCATGGTTCATTCCTGATCGATGTTCAATCCAACTCGTTCCCACGCTCTGCGTGGGAACGCACGGGGGCGACGCTCCGCGTCGCATGTATTTCTTCCATCAAGCGACGCAGAGCGTCGCGGCCAGGCGTTCCCACGCAGAGCGTGGGAACGAGTTCTATTCGTCAATAATTGAACCGAAACTCCGGACTCGTGATCAACGCCCACACGGCTTGCTGCCAACCGGCTACCGACCGGTCTTCCCGTTGCGAAAGGAACCCGCGGAAGGCGTTCAACTCTTCTTCCGAAGGAGCCCGTGAGAGGATCACGCGGTATGCCGTTTGAATGCCGATGTCCCGATCCGTCTGCGCTTTCAGTATGCCCACCAAACGGTCACCACTGTCGCGCAGCAGGTCGTTCTGCACCCGTTCGGCATTGCTGAAGAACAACGATTCGGTCGCACTCACCTGGAAGTGCTCGGTCGGCTGCTCGAAATAACCCGCCCAGCCGTTGCCAGCCCCTTCGAGACCATTGCGGAAAGGCGACCACTTCGCGGCATCGAGAGCGGTGGTGTAGGACGCCGGATTGCTCACTGCCAGGTGCAGCGACAATCCCAACTGCCGCGGGGTGAGCGGACGAATGGCCGCGACAGCATACGTTTCGGACGCGGGAACCGGTGTCGCCGCCGTCCATTCGCTGGACCGGGCATAGGCTTCGCTCAGCACGATGCCGCGGATCAATCGCTTCCAGTTATAACCGTGCTCGACAAAATCCCGCTCCAGCCAGTCGAGCAGGGCGGGGTGACTGGCCGCATTGCTGGAATGGAGTTGATCGAGGGGATGCACCAGCCCGCGCCCCATGAAGCGTGCCCAGATCCGGTTCACGGCGGCGCGGGCGAGAAAGGGCCGGTTTTCCGATTGCAGCGCGAGTTGCACCAGTTCCCAGCGCGGACTGAACTGCGGCGGGGCTGGAAGCTCGGCGTTCTCTTCCTGCTGCGCTTTGCGAACGGCTTCGTCTTCTGCTTTCCGCTGTTCCGGCGTCATTTCCCGCAGTGGTTCGTCGATTTTGGCTCCCGTCAGGAACATCAGGAAGCCGGTTTTTTCCACGCCCTTGGTCGTCTTGAACTTCACTTCCCCGTACGACTTCTCCGCCACACGACGATTGCGGGTGACATACGTCCGTGAGAAGAAAGAGGTCATCCCGTAGAAGTGGTCCTGCTTCCAATCATCGACCAACGGATGATCGTGACACTTCGCACAACTGACGTTCACGCCGAAGAAAAGAACGCTGGTATCGTTGGCCAGATCGTCGATGTCCCGCGCCCGGGCTTTCACGAACTGCAAGGCCCCGCGGCGTTCGACATCGTCTTCCTTCGCCGCGAGCATATCGGCGAACATCTGGTCCCACGGCCGATTTTCGAGAGCCGCTTTCAACAGATACTCGCGCCACTCGCCGGAACTCTCGCGAGTCGACGGTAGCAGCAGGGAGTCCCATTCATTGCGTTGATGCAGGGCAAAGTCGGGACTGTCGAGCAAGCGGTCAACGAGTTTCTCCCGCTTCTCCGACGGCGACTGCTGCTCAAAGTCCGTCAGTTCGGTCAGTGTGGGAATGCGACCAGCGAGATCGAGTGTGGTTCGCCGCAACAATGCCGCTTCGGTGGCGGGGACCGCCGGGATGATGGATTTCGCTGCGAGATCGTCGCGGATGCAGGCATCAATCACGGTGTGAATCGGCAGATCGGGTGCCGGCAATTCCTCCGCAATCAGTGCGGGCGAATACACGCACAGCAGACAAACCGTGATCTTCAGGCGGGTCAACATGCGGCAGGCTTCGGCGAGGGCAGGCGGGCAATCGGCACGAATTCCCCCCGACGGCGGAATCACCTCAACACACTAACGCATGTTGATGCATCGGGCAACGGTGAAGTTCGACTGGAGGGAACTTTTGTCCCGCAGCCACTTTGCGAGTTCTGAGGCGATCGCCAACCATGACGCAGGCAAAAATCGGCCGACACCACGTCTCATCCGGCCATTTGACCGCCATCGAGTGTCAGTTCGGTGCCTGTGATGAAGCAACTATTGTCGCTCGCCAGAAAGCAGGCCACCGCACCGAATTCATCCGGACGCCCAAACCGCTTCAACGGGACACCATTCAGAATGTATTCCTGCATCCGCTCGGAACCCCAGGGGGTGCCGTTCAAAACCTGATCGAGCATCGGCGTGTCAATGGGGCCGGGAACGATACAGTTCACGCGAATCGCGGGCAGAAGACTGGCTCCTTCCAGTGCAGCCACGCGGGTCAGTTGTCGAATGCCGGCTTTGCTGGCCGAGTACGCACCGAAGCCTTTGAAACCGCGGACGCCTGTTGTGGATGCCACCGTGATGATCGATCCGCCGCGACCCATCATTAACCGAAACGCCGAGCGAATCCCGAGCATGCCACCGTCGAGATTGACGGCCATGACCTTGCGCCATTCTTTCAGGCACATTTGCGAGACAGGCGTGTACGGTCCGCCGACCCCCGCCGCTAATACCGCGACATCCAGTCCGCCGTAATCGCTCCGGACGACCGACTCCAGCTCTTTCCAGGCATCCTCGTCGGCCACATCGAGTTCGATAAAGCTGCCGCCGATGTCTTCCGCGACCCGGTTCCCCCCCTCGGCATCAATGTCGGCGATGATTACTTGCGCCCCGGCGGCGGCGGCAGATTCGGCAGCGGCACGGCCCAAGCCGCTCCCTCCACCAGTAATCAAGATGATCCGACCCGTAAGGGTCTGAAAAGCAACCATGGAGCGATCCTGCATGACTTCTCCGGGGCGTTCCTTGGGGAGTGCCACAGAGAGTCAACGTGACGGTGGCCATCGCTCGCAATCTTCCAACGTCACAAGCAACGCCGCGTTACCTGTATCAAGACAGACAACGAGTGTTTCCGGCGACGTGCACGGTCGGGCCCAAGGGCCGTAACATGCCGGAAGTAACGAGACGCTGCCGGCCATCATAGCGACAATTCAACACTCCGCCATCGTGTCTCGACTCGATGAATCGATTTTCAGATAACGGGTGATTTTCCCGCTGGCGGTTTCGCGCGTCGTGAGGATCCCACCGCGTGGTTGCCGACACCGGGACAGTTCTGCGAACGGGCGCCATTGGCGAAGGCTTTGACTCGCCAGTGTTTCCCGCAGAACGCTTTGATCAATCGCACTGGCGGCCCAAAGCGACCGCCAGTGGCACCCGGCACCCGGCGAAACACGAACTCGTAGTGCCCACCATCTTGTCTCACAAATTGCAATTCTATCGTGGGCACAGCCGGTGATTTTCAGATTAGGCGGGCTGCAATTCTTCAACAAACATGGCTTCCAGCCAGATGGTGATCCCAGTGCCCTTTTCGGAACACTCGACCTCGAATGCGCCATCATAGACTTCTAGGATCGTACCAACATCACCCACTTGGGGGTGCCGCTGGAAGTGAGGTGGTTCGCCGGCAAATCGGTCGTCGCGAATCACTGCCACCCGAACCATATCGTATTGCGTCACGGTGACCTACAGATTGAATGTGCAAATCAGTTGTAGGGTGAGCTGTGCCCACCAATTGAACCCTTCAACAAATTGGTGGGCACAGCCCACCCTACACTTCCATCAACGCCTCCGTCGCATCGCCGAAGCTGTCACGCCGCACGCCCATTTTGTTCATCATCGAGAGGTACAACCGACACATCTGGCGGTTGGGTTGGTTGCGGTAGTCGAGCACTTTGCCGGTTTGAATCTGGCCGCCGCCGCGGCCGACCATCACCACCGGCAACTGCGTGGCGTCGTGGCCGCCGGTCATCATGCTCGAGCAGAGCATGAGCATCGAATTGTCGAGGGCCGTGCGGTCGTCTTCCTGAATCGCATCGAGCCGCTTGGCGATGTACGCCAGTTGTTCGATGAAGAACTGATTTACCTTCAACCAGTCGGCGGTATCGGAATGCGACAGCAGGTGGTGGATCATGTAGTCCACGCCGAGGTGCGGGAACCGCAGCGAGGAATGGTCGTTGTTCAACTTCAGCGTGGTGATGCGGGTCGTGTCGGTCTGGAAACCGAGGACGAGGATGTCGCACATCAGCCGCATGTGATCGGCGATGTTCTGCGGGATCCCTTCCGGCGGCCGCGGGATGTTCGGCTTGTCGAGCGTCGGCTTCCACCCCTGCAACTCGCCGCGTTTCCCGGCGTTGGCGATGCGTTGTTCCACATCGCGGACGGAGTCGAGATATTCATCGAGCTTGCGTTGATCGGCCGTGCTGATTTGCCGCCGCAGATCGCCGGCATCGGACAGCACCGCATCCAGCACGCTCTGGTCCCCCTTCTGCACTTCGTCCTTGAAGAGCCGGTCGAACGCCAGCGCGGGGTACAACTCCAGCGGCGTCGGCGTCGTGGGGGACGACCAAGAAATGTGCGAGCTGTAGAGCATCGAATAATTTTTGTGGACCGACGGATTCGACTTCTCGCAACCGAGCACCAGACTCGGCACCTTCGTCGACCGGCCGTACGTCTGCGCGAGGAACTGATCGATGCTCGTCCCCGATCGAATCTCTCCACCGGACGCCAACGACGCACCAGAGAGAATGTTCCCGGTCTGCGAACTGTGGATGTTTCCCTTCAGCGCCTGCTCATTATAGAGGCCGCGGATGAAGAGCATTTTCTCGCGGACATCATGCAGCGGCGCGAGCACTTTCCCCAGTTCGAGATTCGCCCCTTCACCCTTCGCCCACCATTCCTGACTGTGGAAGCCGTTCCCCGTGAAGAGGACCGCCAGCCGGACCGGAGCATCACTCGCCGGTTTCGCCGCGGTGCCGGTGTCGCCCCAGACGTTGAGCGATTCCATCCACGGCAGCGCCATCGTCACACCGACGCCGCGGAGAAATGTACGTCGTGAGAAATGGTGCATGGCGAGAGTCTTTCGGAGAGCGATTCCGGTGTGCAGATCACATTTATCATCACAGATTCATCGGCACGCCGCAACAACAACTGTGAGTGGCATTAGGTTGTGCGCGAGTGCATTGTTGTGCGCGGGTCTCCCGACCCCGCACAAGTTTTCGACCGAAGGTCTCCTCTTCGACTTCGCTGATCAAATACAAAGAGGAGACCTGCGGTCCAACGGAGTGCGGGGTCGGGAGACCCGCGCACAACACCGTGGTGCTCTGCTCTGCGGGCCAACGGCCCAACATCATACCAGCCTGGGGCATCGCCCCAGGATTCGTGGTCATCACATTTCGCAGGGCTGAAGGCCCGATTCAAACCAGAATGATGCGGGCCGTTGGCCCTCCTAACGCATGTGATCTAAATCTTCCTGGGGCGATGCCCCAGGCTGGTATGAATAGCGGGCCGATGGCCCTGAATGCTATGACGGCTCACTTTCGTAATTGGCCGTCCAGCCACGCATACGCGGCTTGGCGTTGGGCTTCCGGAAAATCGTGCGGGGCGTCGGGTGTTGCGAGGACGAGTTGTCCCGACGCATTGAACAACTTGTAGATACCATCCGCCTTCGCGAAGGCTTTGCGCACGCCGCCGATGTCGAAGTTGCTGTCACCGATCGGCGAGTTTGAAAAGAACCCGCGTGGGGCGAGGGCACCGAGGATTTCGTAGAAGTCGAACGGTACCTTGTCCGCGTTGTTTTCGTAGACATCCCGAATCCGCGGCATGTAACGGTCGCTCGTCCACCCGGCGACCTTGCCGCCGTAGTAATCGTGAAACGGCGTGAACCCGCAGCTCGACACGACGGCTTTCAACCGCTCATCGAACACCGCCGTGAAAAGCGAATTGTGACCGCCGAGGGAATGCCCGATCACGCCGAGTCGTTGCGGATCGACCTGCGGCAGCGACACGAGCAAATCGACGCCGCGGATGTTGTTCCAGATCGCCTTCATCGACCCGCTGGCGTAGTGCTGGCCTTTCACTTTGAAGTCGTACGGATACTCGCCGAACGACGGGTAATCGGGCACGAGGCAGATGTAACCGCGCTCGGCAACTTCATGGGCATAGTGCAGCGACTTCAGCCCGCCCAGCCCCGCCGGTTCGTCCTTGCCGATGCCGGTGGTCTGATGCAGGCACAACATCGCCGCCGTCTTTTTGCCTTCCGGCAGATCGTGCGGAATCAGCAACCACGCGGGGACACGGTCGTCGGGCTCCGGCGTGAACCGAATTTTCCGCCGCAGATACTTCGGCGTCTTTTCCTCGGAGACGATTTCGACCTCCAACGGCACCTTGCGGGAAACCTCCGGCAACGGCCCCATCACCTGTTCCATGTTCGCTTTGATATGCCGCACCCGCTCGGCCCAATCGGCCGGAGTCGTGACGGGCCGCTCCTTTCCCGTGGCATCACGGACGATGAGAAGTTGCGAGTGATCGGAATACGAGACCACCGGTTCGACGGCCACCAATGAACTTCCAGCACACAACACGACCGCGAGCAATTTCGCAAGAGACCCACACCGCATGACACAACGCTCCGCCAAAACTGTCGACAATCCCCAGGCCGCCATGCCATTCATCAGAACAGCAAACCCGCCGCTTATCTTGTCGGTTCATGCATCCGATCGCAACGGCGTGACCCCGATGCGGATGGCTTGAGATTGTGCACTCTCGTGAAACGCATCCTTCACGGCAGTGAGGGGATACCAGCGACTGACGAGGCTGGCAAAGGGAAAATCGTGGTGGTGACGGGACAAGAATTCGACGGCAGCTGCCAGATGCCGCGGGGCATAGTTGTGAATGCCGCGGATCGTGAGATGCCGGCGGACAATCTGCTCCAGCAACAGGGGAACGGGGGCCCCTGGGAAAACCGAGCCGACCAGGACCAGCGTGGCTCCCGTCCGTAACAGCGGCCAGGCGGTATCAAATGCGGCTGAACTGCCCGACAGTTCCAGGACGACGTCGAATTTCGCGTCCTCGACCGCGTTGCTGGCCACTTCGGCCAGTGTCTCGGATGAGGCCACGTGGGTCGCTCCAAATAATAGAGCCCGATCGCGGCGAGCAGCGATCGGATCGACGCAGACGACTTGTGAAGCGCCGCGGGAACGGGCCATCGCGCAGGCAGTCAGGCCGAGCATCCCTGCGCCGAACAAGCCAACACTCCGACCGGAAAGTTCCCCCGCGGCTTCCAGGGCTGCGGCGATCGTGGCGGTCGCACAACTCGCCGGGCAGGACACCTCCAGGGGGAGTTCCTCAGGCAGGCGAACAAGGGACGTCCCTTCCACCAGCAGCGTGTGCTCGGCCAGCCCCCCCAGCAATTCACGTCCGGGCCGAAGTGGTTCATGCCCGTATTTCACGCCGTGCAGACACTTTTGCGGCAATCCACGCTGACACATGGGGCAGCGTCCACAATGTGCAACGATTGCCCAAGTGATGCGATCGCCGAGAGACAGCGCGCGGCCCGTGAGATCAACACAAGAAGCGGATGGGCCGAACTCGACGATTTCACCGACGATTTCATGTCCCAGCACGGTCGGCACAGGAACCGACCGGCGGCCTTCGAACGAATGCAGATCACTGCCACAGAGGGTGCACCCCATCACTCGCACGAGAATTTCAGTGCCGTGGAGTTGAGGTACGGGAAACTCTTTCAATTGAAGATGGCCGGCGTTTCCGTCAAAGATGGCAGCAGTGGATGTCATCAAACAACGGCCTCCGTCAATGCCGCTTGTGCGACAGCAGGCGATGGGTGTGGACTCATCTGCGCGAAGTATCGCCAGGAAAAGAACAGTCCCAGTCCACCGAGCGCGACCGTAATCCAACCGGTCATGGTGAGAAGGCCGAGCACATTTTCTGGCGCGGAACCGAAGTTCCGGCCGACCATGACGCTGACATACCCCAGGTATCCCACAGAATCAGCGACGTACATCAGGAATCCCACGTTTCCCCGTTCCCGCGTCATGCTGAGCATCCGTTCGAACACGGTGGTGTGCATCGCCACATAGGGGAGATACAGCCCAAGTCCCAGCAGCACCATGAATGTGAATCCATCAATTTGGTGTCCGGCGCGGCCAACAAGGGCCACCGTCAGAAAAATTAATCCCAACCCGCAAGTGGCCAGTGAGGCGAAAAACGCCCAGCGGTTATCGCGGATCAGAATGGTGGCCCCGTTCACGGCGAGCAAGCTCAACGCCACGATGATCTCGGAATAGGTGAACGTACTGGGGACGGTTTCGTTTTGCAGATCACGCCAGATTTCCGGAGCGAAGTCGGCACGAATGCTGCGAACAATCGTGACCAGCAAATACAGCAGCACCAGCGGAATCAACCCGGCAGCATGGCGACGCAGAAAGCCGCGCCGGTCAGCGGTATCCATCGTGGTGCGTTCACTGCGAGCAGTGACATCGGTCGATGTCGGAGGCGGAATGCGGGCCAACATCGCCACGCAGAGACCGAACGGGAGCAGGAACAGGCTCCCGGCAACGCTCGGCATCCAGGCTTCAGTCACCCCTTGTGTCAACAACCAGGATCCCACCGTCTTGGTAAATCCATCGGCGAGGATGAAACTCGCGCAGAGTCCGGCGATCAGCAATTCGGTCGATCGTCGACCTTCGAGGAACCCCTGCACCAATCCAAAAACCATACCGAGGGATAAACCATTCAGAAACAGACATGCGGCATTCCAGGGGCGTGGCAGCAGACCGAAGAGGATTAATGCGGCTTCCGCTACCAGGACCAGCCAGAACATCGTTACCGCCCGGCGATGTGGTGGCATTTCAGCAATGACGCGAATCCCAACGAACTTCGACACCATGTACCCGGCGACCTGCGTCGTCACCAGAATCGTCTTGAAGCCGATCCCCCAGAAAGCAGCATCCTGGAAACTTCCAGCCGTATACGGCTTGCGAAAGCCGTACATGCAGAAGTACGCGCCAAAGGCGGCGCTCATGGCCCACAGCATCCAGAAAACGTTCCCTCGCTCCTGGTCTTCGGAGTGTGCGATCGTTGGTGAACTGGTCTCCATGCGACGCTCTGCCAAAAGTGAGTGAAGAAGAATTCAAGTTGCTGTGGTTGAGATTCGGATGTCGGTCGCGAGTATACTCTCGCAACTCCGTGAGTGGTTCTGCTGGACAATGAACTTTCGATGTGGATGCGAGAAATGTTGCCTGCCAGTAGCGATCTCCCCGCCGAGATTGCCGTCCTTGTGGAATTGTTCCGTGAACATGGCAACTCGCAATATGGCGGTGAAGCGGTGTCGCAGTTGGAGCACGCTCTGCAATCGGCGGACTTATTGCTCCTCAGGAAGTTAAAGCCGCTTGTCGGAGTCGGAAGGGGAGCTTGGTTTTGCGGATGTAGCCGGCGACACGGGTCGGGTGGTGGTGTTTGTTTCGGAGGGCGGTCGCGGTGGCCAGTTCGAGTTCGGCGAG
>JBGSUN010000155.1:0-49358 GCA_041753475.1 Planctomycetaceae bacterium
GGACTTGCGCCATGTGCTGCCGCAAATCCCCCGCGGGGGAAATCATACCGGAGGCTCCTTCTCAATCGACACACTCGATCCATCGAAAACTCACCCCCATCCTACCAACCTCGTCAAGTGGGCCTAATGAACGGCCCTGGGGCAGCAACAGAGCCAGACTTGCAATTCCCGACTGGCACTGCGATAACAGCCATACCTTGGGTCAACGCCGTGGACACGCTCTCGCTCCGTTGACGTGAGGTGATCGGGCTGTAGCGCAGCCTGGCTAGCGCACTTGCTTGGGGTGCAAGAGGTCGTGGGTTCAAATCCCGCCAGCCCGACTAGACTTACGACGATTGAGAATCGGTGATGGCAGCGAATTGGCAGCAATGCCGAGATTCCCCTTCGCGACGGTGGTTTAACCGAATAGGCGGTCCATGCAGTCTTTGGCTTGCTGCTGCTGGCCTTTGACGAGGTGGCCGTAGATATCCCAGGTGGTCGAGGTCTTCTTGTGTCCCATCACCTTCGACACAACCCGCACGTCCACCCCGCCGTTCAGCGAGAGGGTTGCGTACGTGTGTCGAGTGTGGTGAAAGCCCCGCTCGGTCAATTTCAACCGCCTCAAAAGCGGCTTCCAGTCGCGACGGGCAAACGACGTGCGGTGTTCGAGGTTGCCTTCGCGGTCGGGCAACAACAGTTCATGCCCCGCGTTTCCCTCTTTCATCAAGATCGCGGAGTGTTCAGCGATTGCCTTGACGGCGATTTCCGGCAAGTGAATCTCCCGGATGCTTTGCTCCGTTTTGGGGACACGGATCGAGACGATTCCCTTCGCTTCTGCGGCCTGCTGGTTGATCTTCAACGAGCGTTTTCGCAGGTCGATGTCCTCACGTCGCAGACCAAGGATTTCGCCGATACGCATGCCGCATGTCAGACCAAGAACAATGGCAACGTGGGCACGGGTGCCCCGCGATTCGGCGATCAACTTCGCCGCCTCGTAGTCCTCAAACGGAAAGACTTCCTTGGCCTTGTGGGATGGTCCTTTGATCCGCAGCGTGGGATCACGAACTATCTTTTCCATGTCGATAGCGTGCCTAACGGCTCGGCGCAGCACACCGAAAGCCTTCTTACGCATGCTGCTGGCCTCTTCTTCTGCCACCATCGAATCGATGAAGGCTTGCACATCAGCACGCTGGAGAGCTTTCAACTTGATTTTCCCAATGTCACGCGAGTAAATCAGGTCGGCGGCATAGCTGTATTGGGCATAAGTCGCAGGGGCAGAATGCACCTGAATGTGTTTGTCCAGCCAGTATTCCACCCACGTTTTCACGCTCTCCTTGGTGGGATCACGCGGCGTTCCGAACTTGGCCTTATTGCGTTCCTCTTCCAGCTTGATCCGGACTTCCGATTGAGTCCGGCCGGAAAGGTACACGCGGCCTTCACCCACGGTCAGGGCGGATCGCCATCGCCCTTTTTTGTCTTTGTAGATCGACCCTTCACCATTCGCCCGCCTCTTTGCCATCGGTCAGTCTCGCTTTCGTTTTTTTCGGGATGGGTCAGTCGTGTGGGTCGTTCGCGTCATCGCGCTACGAACATCTCTCGCGTCGTAAAAACACAGATCTCCAAGCCGTTCGTAGGGAACGTCCAGCGATGCGAAATGCTCTTGCACGAATCGCTGAGAACGGCCGAAGAACATCGCCCACACGGAATCGGTGAACTGTCCGGCCTCGGGCATAATCCCGCCACCGACCAATCTAGCCATGTGAAGTGCGGAACAGTCTGCAAAATGGGTGGTCTCGGGTTGATTTGGGCGCGCACCGCCTCTAGCATGTGCTTTATCAGCCATGCGAAACTCCTGCCGTGGAGAAATCGCCTGAATCACTCGGCCCGTGAGGTGTACCACCACCTCGCGGGTCTTTGCTTGCGCGGAGAGCAATCGGCAACATACCGAAGTGAATGCGCACCATCAGCGCGACGAGGTGGCGGGCGTGCCAATCGGCACGTCAGAGCCTCGGTCAGTTGACCGGGAATGCGCGAACGGGTACACCGCTCGCGGCGGGCGTAAAGCATGGCACCGTTTCCTACCGGTTCGGGCGCTATGTGGTGGGTCGGGGATATCAGCCCCGATTCCATCTTCGCCCGTTGCGACGGCTACAATGCCGCGCTTACGCGCCGACTTCAACCCTGCGGTGGCGGAGACGGCAATCCCATGCATTCGGCGTGATCACGCTTGTACGCGATCGCGAACCACAATTGGGACTCTTTAGAGAGTAATGCTACGCACTCATCGTGAGGCCGCAGCGTGGAATAATTGACGAGCAAAATAGCGACTTTCCGGGCCTGCTCATTCAGTGAAGTGCCGATGTCCTTGGCCCTCAACTCCGATGGTGGGCATGATATCACTACATGGCCTTGCGTCAACCAAAATCCGATTATTTTTTTCGCCAGTGTCCCGGCTTAAACACACCATTCTTGTCGGTGGTTGAGTTAACCCACGTGTACTCACTCCGCGGTCCTGGTGGGTTGTTTGGGTCACGATTGTTCGGCGCAAGCGGAAGCCGTTGAACTTGGGCGGGCCGTTGAGATGCTACCTTCTGCCCGACCTTCTTTTTTGATTGCGTAGGTACCTCAGCCTGGCTTTCACTCGCAATTGAAGGCTCAGGTGTTACCGGTTTTCTGCGCGGTTCGACAGTAGTTTTCATGGGCGGTCGTTCTGATGGGAAATCGCTCGGTGGCAAATCGCTCCTCGTCTTTTCCACCATGCTTGGCGTTTGTTCCGTCTGATTCACATTCTGCACGATGCTCGGTGCTTTCGGCGGCAAAGATGCGAACGCTTTTTCCTGCGGCTTGAGGCGTGACGCAACAAATGTGAAACAGCCATAGATCACGATTCCGCAGGCGATCGCGACCACTACAGTAACAGTCCCACGGCGGATTGGATCAACGACGTAGCGTTTCAGAAGCGAGGGGCGCGGGTTGCGGGCTGCCTCTTCCGCTGCCTTCTCTGCGGCGATCGAGTCGTCAATAAACTTGTCCCAATCCACGTTCGGCTTCTTTGCAGACACGTCGTTTCTCCCAGGATCGAAGGGGCAGAACACGACGATTATGCGCTATTCGTGATTTCCGGGAAATCACCCCGCGGGGGCGGTGTTTGGGTGCAACGTTCCGATTCCGTTGGCGAGCGGGAATCGGTTCCCGCTCCCGTCGATCCGGACCACGCGGAACACTCCGGTCTTGTCTTTAATTGACGACTCGTCGAATGCGGTCCGCAGCACCTCAATGTAGACGTGCTGATTCGCACCGCTCGCCACGACGATGGTGCCTTGCCCCGCGATGGCGGTGACGCCTTCGATACGCAGTTCCATGCGAACAGTGCAGTCGGTGAGGTTGGGCCATGTCCCTTCGGCGTTGCGAAAGTGGAAAGCGTTACCGGTCGCGTTCAGGTGATCGATGCCGCGGTAAATGTCTGCCGGCTCGGTCGTCGGGTCCCACTGCCCCAGTTCGATTTCCGCGGCCCGTAGCTGGTCAAGGGCCTCGTCCTGAAGTCTGGACACCTCAACACCGGTTTCGTTGATCGCCTCGACCACGTCATCGGCAATACCGCTGGTGTCGACCGTGGCATCGGCCTTGATGCGGCCATCGACCAGGGCGTCGGGAATGCGGCCGCTCAGATTGGACACTCCAGAGGCCGCTGACGATGCGCTACCCGCCGCAGCAGTCGCCTGCGACACAGCCTCAGTGATTCCCGCATTGTCTGGATCCGTGTAGCTTGCTGTTGGCAGCCGCGACGCCACGGTGGCGTCGAGATTGTCTAGCTTGTCGGCACGTGTGGACGTCAGGCGAGCAAGCAGCGTATGGAGATTCCCGCCGCTGCGTTCAAGATCAGCACGGATGGCGTTGATGAGCAACTGCGAATCGCCCTCGTCCAGCAGATGCGACTCGACCACCACGGCGGTTGCCTCGCGCTCGCCGCTGGTGAGCGTCATCGCATCCCCCGGAATCGCGACCGTTCCTGCATCCGGCAATCGGTCCAGCCGATCGAGCTTGGCCCCGCGCGCGGTGGTATAGGCCAAAAGGAAATCGACGAGGGCTTTGCCGATGCTGCCGACGGTCGTGGCCGCAGAGGTCAGGTAATCCCACACAGCAGCGGGGAGACCCGCCTGAATCTTCGTGACGGCATCCGCCTTGACCGCGGCGGCTGTGATGGCATCCGTGGCGATGGCCCCCGCGGCGATCGTTGCCGGAATGCTTGCCGCGGTGTGATCGTAGCCCGTCGTCGGTACCTGGATTGTCTGCGCGATGGCACCCGTCCCAATGAACGTGAACGCGATCAGATTGTAGTTGGTCTCGGCCTGTGCAGGCGCGTAACTGTGATAGCCATTCCCCTCGTGCGTGCAGGCACCGCTCCCCACGCTGCCGACGGCCTGCACCCCACCATCGCCAGTAACGTAGACGGTCACGGACCCGGTGAATGCGCTCCCGTCCGTAGCGGACGTCATTTGAGCACCGATGGCCTGCCCGGCGACATTCTTACGCATGTTCAGAATCCCCCTTGCAGGTATTGATTGCAACGTGCCCAGGCGGGCTGGAATGTTGGGCCAGCGGATAAATCGCCTGCCTCAAGATTGTCGTAAGCTGTTGTTGTGGTTGATGAATTTCCAGAAAAACCACAACGCAAACCAGATGTCAGTGCGGTGTCCATCCCTGAGACAGCGCTAACACCGCCGTAAAATCCTTCAAGAGATGACCCATTGACGGTTAGGTTACCTACTTCCGGGTCAACATAGGTGACGCTGCCCGAAAACAACAAAGTAATTACCGCTGAGACAGTTTTTTCTAAATTGAATCCAGCAGTGCCAGCATTGTTGTAGAGTAGCACTAGGCGGTAATGTGAATCAGTGGCTGAACTGAATCTAGCTGCAAGGCCGTGCCTTCTGTTATTTAGACTGTTTTGATTTCGGATAGTGGCTTGGCAATAGTTATCACTTGAAGACAAATCAAATTCGGCACGCGATGAATTGTACTGATTTGACCCGCTGAACCTAACTGCATTGTTAGTAATATTGTGAACAATTGCGGCCAAGGAACTCCATGACCATCCTTCCGCTGACGTACCAAGTGATCCATTTGCACGATTGAAGTTGTCCGTAATCACGGTGGCGTGGGGCAACCGTCCTGGAATTTCGCCGCGGATGTCCTGCGGGACAAACACAGACCAGTCCGCGACGCGGTACTTTTCACACGTCGCATCGAGTACTCGCCGATGATGCTCAGCATCATTGAGTTTGCCCGATCGCGCATCCTCGAACGTCCTGCGAAAGTCGGCCCGCAGCACGTCCTGCACCTTGCCCCAGTGGCCTTGGCCGAGCGTAAATGGAACTGCACGGCGCTCCGGTCCGATGTTGCACTCCAGTTGCAACCGAGCCGACGGCATGAGCGGCTTGGCAAACTCATCGCCCGTCGGATCGGCACCCACGCCGAGGGCGTCCATCACGAGGCCGAGGATGTCATCCCCCTGCGGCTGCCGCTTCCCGAGTCGGGGAAATGCATCGCGTGCACGCTGGCTGACCTTGGCATCGGTGAGCGATCCCTCGCCGAGCAGCGTGTAGTCTGATCCCAGGTCTGCGCCGCTGGTCTCACAACAGAGGCCAACGCCTTCCGGCGTTCCACCCGCGCGCGCTTGCGCGGGCAGACTACGGAGATCGATCGCGGCGACCACGCCCCGCGGCATCGACCACCAGCCGTTGTCCTCGTCAGTGACCCATTGCCACGGGCCGATGTACCAGCGGGGTGTCATGGTAACTCACAAAAAACCAGGGGTAACTATCACGGGTGAGTGGCTGTTATGACTGCCGCTCACCTGTCACAGGAATTCCGGCGTGCACACACGACACGCCCCAATCAATCAACCAATCGTGTCCCAACCGCGCGACTTCGTGCGATGCCTCGTGATCGAAGTTTCCGCCACCGCTGTGGTTCAGCACGAGTTGTGCGAAAACCGAACGGCGAAACAGCAGACACCCGAAACCGGTCCCATGCACCTTCTGGACACCAGAGCGAGGTTGGGGGATCGATTGGCATTTACGGTTGTCCCAGGCAATGACGGCGTCCTGGTACCGGGAACGGACGACTCCCGAGACACATGCGGCCCGGTCCGTCATCGCGTGCATCAACCGTTCAATGGCATCGTCCGGCGGTAGCACGTCATCTTCGACGATCAGGTTGAATTCCTGCCGTGTGCGGTCCAGATGGCGATAGATCGTTGGCATCACCCGCTGAACGGCCCGGTAATGCTTCCGGTTCGTTCGATCCTCGTCAGCCAGCCCCGGAACCCCGTCGCCCCGAATGTACGTTGTGGCGCAATCCTGCAACGCCAGCCACTGTCGTGCACGTTTCTGGAATTCCGCTCGCCCGCTGCTGTCGATCACGATGAGTTCGATCGATGGCCAAAGCTGCCGTTCCACCCATTCCGTCAGTTGCTCCCACCACTGGTCGCGGCCGGAGAGCGGAAGAATGATCGGCACGGTTTCAAGGTGCAGGTTTGCTTCTTCGTAGAACGTCACATTGCGGCCGGCGAGGTGACATCCGGCTCCGTGCTGGCGGTAGTGATAAACTGCGTCGAACTTCTGCGGCTTCCAGCCCCCGCGGAGCACTTCGCGCCACGTGTACCAGTCCGCTGTGATGTTGTGCGGGACTCGTTTTGATTCAAAAGCCTGCGATTGTTCCAATGCCACTCGGCGGACCATTGCGCCGGCGTGAATGAAGTTTTGCCGCTCGATGTCACCGATGTTGTACCGGGAGACGCGTGTTTCGAGCCCGAAGCGGTGCAGATCCGTGAATGCCACGCCGACGAGTGAATTACTGAAACACGCGCGGCCACGCTCGAGGTAGTCCTCGCCGAGTTTGTCATCGGCATCCAGAGAGACTAGGAACGGGGCTTTGGTCAGTTCCATACCACGCCGACGAGCGGCATAGACACTGCGGTCGTTGATCCGTTCGTATCGCACTCGCCGTTCAGCGAACGAGGCGGCCACCTGGGCGGTGTCGTCGTCGCTGGCATCGTCAATCACGATGATTTCGGACGGCGGTACAGTCTGCGACAAAACGGATTCGATCGCTTCGCCGAGAAACCGGCCGTAATTGTGGCACGGGATCACGACCGCAACGTCTGACGGTGTACGGGCGCGGGAGTGGGGTTCCTTGGACACGGCGTCCGGACAGGTGAAGCAAGTCCGCTCGGGCTGACGTTTGCAGAACCGCGTGAGGACGCATTCCCCGTGCAGCGTGCAAGCGTAGACCGGGAATTCTTCCTTGGGAACGCCACACAGATCGGCCTTGCGAGTGGTGACCACGTCCCCGCGATGCTGGCAGTCTTGCCACGCGGTGGGATCGCTGGCCTGGCTGGCTGAGGCGGAACGGCTGGGCGGCGCGGACACGAGGGGAGGATCCCCCGCGAGCGCCGCGGTTTCGTCGATGCCTCGCGCGGCGATGATTTTCTGCTGCCACTGCGGTTCGGTGAGTCGACCCGGTTGCACGTGGGTCTGTTTGATCCCGGCGTAAGTCAGGAGCGGATTCTTGGCGAGCGTTTCCCAGAACAACAGGTAATTGTTTGCCCGGTCTTCCCAGCGGTTCGGCCGTTTCGCGGGCATACTCGGCTGTCGGAAGACGTGGGTTTGCCGGACATGGGGCAAACACCACACGGAGCGCCCGGCCTGCTGATAAGCCAGAGGAAGATACCCTTCGCAGCCGAAGCCCCGTTGTTCCGCGGGAATGCCCAGCCACGATTCCCGCCGCGCCAGAAAGAACGCCAACCGTCCCAGCGGAATCCGGAACGGAGCGCAGTCCGGATCGGCGGCGGCGGGATTGATCGCGGGCTTGCCGAACAGCCCGTCGTGATCCCAGCCGGGGACATGATGGGTCCACAACAGCGCAGGCACGCCGCGCCGGCCCACGACTGAGCGGAGCATCACTCCGTGATAGAGATCGTCGGACGGGTTGCCGCGGACGAAATTCACCAACCAGGCGAGGTCACCCGGCAGGAATTCCGTGTGGTCATCAATCACGGCTTGCCATGGTGCGCCGGGTTCACGAAACAGCCGATCGCGCGCTGGTCCGGTGCCGTGCGGTGTCGGCATTTCGATGTAGGTGGCTTCCAGCCCTTCAACGTGTTTGCGGATGTCCGCGGCGGTGCGATCGACGGCGTTGTTCACGACGGTGATCGAGACCTCGTCATCCAGCCCGGCCACGAAGATTTGCTGGCGCAGCGCGGCCAGCGTCATCGCGAGGCCGAAGTATTCCCCGCTGTAGGCCATGCCGATATTCAGGATAGGTCTGCTCATGCTGGTGCACACGTCCCTGCTCGCAACTCACCGTAATAGGTCCCCGGCACACTGGGCGGGACTTGGACACACCCTTCGCCGCAGTTCCCGTCCGTGCTGGTGACCCACTCTTCAATAATCGAGTCCCAATACCACAAGCGCGGCTCACCGGGGTCGCATTCCTCGCCGCCGCCGCCGCCGCCGCTACCCGATCCTGTGCCGGATGGCGTTGGCGGCGGGTCTTCGCAATCGACTTCGGTGGCCGTAAAGTCGCCCACGATCACGGGGTATTCGGTGCCGTTGGAGTAGGACCAGTGCCACGTCCCCGCACACGGGGCGGCGCCAGTGCTGGGCCGAAAGGTGATCAGGGGGCCATAGCCGGCGCCGAGAGCGCTGTCATAGACGGTGGCGGTCCAGAAACAGCAATTAAGTCCGCCGAGTACCTGGATTCCTTTGCCGGGGTTGTTTGGCAGGTCGACGTAAGCCACCTGCGAGTCGAGCCCATTACAAATTGAGGTCACATCGACGCGGACGGCGTCGGCTTCGATCACAACATCGTCAAACGTCACATGCGGAATCTGCAAGTCGAGGCACGGGCCGGTGCACATCGAATCGCATTCTTCGGCCGGGGCCTCGGGGTCGTAGAAGCCCAGCCAGAGCGGGGGGACACCGGGGGCCTGCTGCGGTCGGCCGTACCATTGCTGCTTGTTCTCGTCGTGCAGCGTTTTGATCTGCTGCTGCATGTCGTGCAGCGTGGTGGGTTGTTCCCACGGTTCGTTGCGGATCATGCGCCGGCCCCCCCAGACAGGGCTGAGGCCCCTGCCATCGCCTGCTGATACCGCTGGTACTGTTGCTGCTGGGCGGCCGTTGGATCATCCACGTAATGGAACACCGGCGTGGTTTGCACACCCACCACCTGCCGGACGAAGCTCCCGTTCGGGAGCGGGAGCATGTCGTACAGGAACCGCGTCTGATACTCGATCATCTGTTGCAGCGGGCGAATCTTGAGTTGTTCGCGGAGCAACGCGGGCTCGATGCCGAATAGTGTCAGTTTGTCGGAAGAGAACGTCAGTGATGTGGTCTGCTCTTCCAGGTCATATTCGACATCGGTCACATAGGCTTCGATCGTCTCCCAGCCGGTGGTCAACGGGTTGCCGCTGCCGTCCTCGGCGAGAATCTGCACCTTCTTATTGAGGCGGCAATAGTCCCAGTCCAGTCGGTCGATCTGCGCCCCTCCGGTCCACACGACGTCTTTGCGTTGATCCAGGAGCGTCTGGGCATAGGTCTCGAAGGCGGCGCGGCGGGCCGCTGTGGTGACCGGTTGCCCGAACTCTTTGCCGACGGCCAAGGCATGATCGTTCTGAAAGTCTTCGTACCGCAGGTTCAGGTTCGTATAGGCCGTGCCCTCGTATCCCGTTTCGGGACGGCGGACTTCCAGCGGCGCGCCGTACGGCGCCCAGATGAGTCGCAGCGACGTCGGCGGGAAGAACTTCTGCGTGGAACCGTCGATCAGGCTGCTGCCATCCCGTTTGAAGTGGGGGCCATAAAACGGCGCAATCCCGAAATCGATGATCCCGTGCTGGTAGTCGAAATCGGTCTGCCACCCCTGCCACGTCGCGCCCCGGTCCCAACTCAGCAGCGCGATCGGCTGCTGTGTGGCATTCGGCAGATTGAAGGCGTTCTGGTACGCATACGGGGCGGGTAATTCGCGATCGCCATGCCGTTGGGACGGTTCATAGATTTGCCAGTAGCGCCAGAATCGCGACAGGAACATGCCTCCCGCGGTCGAGAACGTCTCGAAGTTGACGAGTCCGCCGTAGGGCACCACCTCGGCTTCCGGATCGGGCCATTCCCCTTCCGGCCCGTAAGGGTCGACCGGGTCATCCCACCGCAGGTCCACCGTGTACGGCGCGGGCGGTCCGAAGATCGAAATCGCCGTGATGCAGTTCTCCGCGGACGGGATCAAGCGGAGCGTCATCGGCACGTAGGGCGCGGTCCCCTCATTCAGCGTGATCGTCTTTGTGGGAGCGGTCGTGATGTTGTGGAATCGCCAGAGCCGTGTGCTCGGTTCCCATACGCAACGGTACCGCGGATCGTAGCGCATGCAGCGTTGAATCGCGGAGAACGGCGACTCGCTGGAAAAGTCGAGTTTCTCCTGGGGAATGACGGTCAGGGCGTCAAGGTCGTCCTGGTCGTAGGCACGCTCTGCGCCGGCCTCGGTGCCGTCACCCGGCGCGGCATCACACCACACGAGCGCGTTCTCGGTGTAATCGAGGATTCCGCCAATCAATTGCCCGAGCGTCCCGTTCCCGCCGACCTGTTGCGCCCACGCCGGATCATTCGAGATGCGGACGTTGTAATAGACCTGGGGGACGGCGTTGGCGGGGCGCACCGGGGGTTCCGGGGGATCGGCGAACTTGTCACCGAAGGGCCAGGGCTTGCTGAAGATTTTCAGCATGCGGTTGGAACGGAACGTCGGATCGTAGGCGGTGTAATTCACGCCGATCGACTGGTCGCTCGGTTCGGGGACTTCCACATAGCCCTCGAACAGCGGATTCGTTTCGCTGAAGGGTGCGCCGTGGGGATCGTTCGCCCCCTCATCCCAGAACTTGATGAAACAGCCACCCGGAATGGGGGCCGTGTGCTGGGGTTCAATGCAGTGCCACGTCAGCCGGGCTGCGTGTGAATACGATATCGCCAGTCGGAAGTCGCAAGCGCCGATGTCGGGCAGGTCGATTTCCTCGAAATCGTCCCACCGCGTGAGCCGTTGGAGCATACGGAGAGCCATTATTTCAGGCTCCCGTTGATCGACCGCATCCGCTGTCCGTTGGCATTCAGGGCATTCAGGACTTGGATGGCAACCGCCTTGGCCTGCTGCGCGTCTCGCGTGGCCTGAATGGCTTGTCGAGCGGCCTGTTGCAATCCTTGGGCGACCACGGGGGCGAGTTCGCCACTGGCTGCGGCCTGCTGGGCGGTGGCCTGGATCAGTTGGCTTTGGGCGTTGGTGGCTTCATCCCCATTGCGGCCGCGCATCGTGTCGGCAAACCCACGGGCGCGGGCCTGGTCGCGTAGTGCTCGCTGCTGAGCCAATACACGGCGCTCGGCCTGGTCGCGATCGACACCGCGGGCCATGAGGGCGTCTTCGCGGCGTTTGCCTTCACCCGATTCCCGAAACTCCCGCTCGGCCGCGGCGGCACGGTTGTCCCCGACCTGCCGGGCAACGTCCCGCTGGGAGATACCGGCGCGAATCTGATCGAGGGCTCCACCGCCTTCACTTTTCCCGTTGATGATCGCCGCAATCCGGTCGACTGTCTCTCTCCACTTGGCCACGTAGGCTTGCTGGCGGGCGGTGTGTTCCTTCTGCTGATTGGCGGTCACCTGGGCAGCGATCTTCTGTTGCTCCTGCCCTTGGCGGATGATCGCTTTGACTTCGTCGTCGAGGGCCTTTTCATGGTCCGCATTCTCTTTGAGAATGGCCTTGTTCCGCGCTTCGTAAGCCTGTCCGCTCAGGCGGATGATTTCTTCCGATGCCTTTTTTTCCTCGGCCACACGCTTCGTGCGTTCTGCCTCTTCGTCCCGCTTGCGCTGGTCAAGGAGTTGTGAGCGGCGCGACTCCAGCCGTTCCAAGTCGGACAGATACTTCTTTTGTGCGGCTTCGTCGAACTTGTCGTTGGCGGCTTGAATGCCACGCTGTTCCTTGAGTTTGGCGATGGCGGAATCGACCGCGTTAGCGGTGGCGAGTCCTGCGACACGGGCCGCTTCGGCGCGTGCCTCTGATGCGACTCTGGCTTGATTTTCAGAGATTCGCACACGTGCGAAATCGTCGACGGTCTTTTTCTGTAGTTGTGCAAGCGACGTGGCGGCTTTCACTGCATCACGGTCAACACCCCGAATGGATTCACCGATGCGTTCCATGCCTTGGATGAGGTTGTTTGCCATTTGTGTGCCGGCCGCGTCGAACTTCTTGTAGGCGGCAGGTAACGCTTCGGAAATCGCATGAATGAGCGGGTCATGCTTGACGATCAGTCGGCCGACTTCGGCGGCGGCTTCTTTAGCGGCAGTCACCGCACCATCACCGAATGCTGCCATGTCTGATTTCAGCAGTTCGGCGGCGTTCTGCACGCGATTAAGGTTTGTCTCAACCTTCGGAATAACCTTGACTCCAAATTCTTCCCAAGTGTGACCAGCGGCCTGCATGGCAGTTTCAATATCGATTCCCGCATCCTTGGCGGCCGCGGCGATTTTGTCATAAGCCAGAATCTGCTCAGCGGTCTGGCTGGTGAAGTCCCTCATCGTCCCTTTGGCGGTTTTCCCAGTGTTGGCGAGCACGGTCTCTACCGCAAACACACCAGCTTTCAGGGCTGCGACAGTTGTAAGAGCGGCACCAGCAGCGGCACCATAACCAGCCCAGGAAGCCGCTCCTCGAAGCGCGGCTTTTTCCCCCAAGCCGATCAGGGAGTTGATGGCGCGTTGGGATGCCAGCACGGGGACGAGGGCGGTTTCCATGACCTTGCTTGCGGCGCTGATTTTGGCCAACGTGGCGGCGTAGCCCAACCCTGCCGTGGTGATCGATCCAAGGGCCGGAATGGCGGTTGCGGCGAGCGAGGACCAGGCGGCCCGCTGTTCGTGGATCACCTTGATTTCGTGCGACTGTTCTTTGCTGAGCCGAGCCACTTCGACGCTGGCTTCACGCGCGGAATCTGCCAGCGACTCCCCGAGCCCCTCGGCAGCGCCCTTGGCCTCGTCCAAACCGTCGACGATCCCGGCAATGTCTTGCCGGGTTTCGTTCTTCACTCTGACGGTCAGTGTGGCGGTCATTGTGCGGGCTCGTGATCGCGGAGGGTTTCATACACCAGCAGCAAGTCTTCAACGTCGCGGCCGTCGTCGGCCATGAGTTCCGAGACGGTCAATCCGGTGGCATCGGCGAGGGCGGCGAGTCGGCGGAGATGTCCGAAGCGGCGGACGGCGGGGGCGCTGGTATCGCCGCGGATGGCGGCGGTTCGGAGTTTTTTCGGGCGGTCTCCTCAGCCTCGAAGAACGGACGAATCGCGATCAGCAATCGGCCCGCGGCATCGGGGAACGCATGGAGCAAGTCCCCAAACGCATCGCGGGAAAAGGGAATCGGCTTCCCCTCGGCATCGACGACGTCCCGCCAATCGGTGATGGTCTCCAGGCGAATAGCAATCCGCTCAACACTCGATGGGGAAGTCTGTGAAGCGAGCAACTGTTCGTAGCTGGGGCGCTCGACACGCACCCCAATCTCCACGCCCTCGGCGAGAGTTGCCGTTTTCCATTGGTCGCGTGGGCGACGGTACAACGTCAGCATGGCTTCATCCTTTCGGGAACACGGTGTCGGCGACTTGGTCGATGGTTGCTTGGTTCAAGGCATCGGCTTCGCGGTACCAGTCCGCGGGAAGTCTGGTCGTGAACAAAGGGCGTTCGGCGTTGAACGCGTTGGCCTTCGGTTGGTCAGTGAATTCGATCGCGACTGTGCCGGCGTCAAGTGGTTTCCCCCACGAGGTGGCCCCCGGCCCGATGGTATGGGTCAACGACTTCAGGAGTTCTTGAGTCCGAATCCCGATCGCCGGTGCGCCTATTCGCTGTTTGCGGCGCTGCTCGGTGGGAGTCACTCGTTTCCACGCGATGCCCCCCGCTCCGGTACCTCCGCGGGATTTCACCAAGAAGTCCGCCCGTGTCCGCTCCTCCATCCGCTGGCCGATGTCTGCCAACAAGCGCGGACGCTGGCGGTCGAGCACATCGGGGAAGGATGTCAGGGCGTTCCGAGCGGCGGTGATGTCGAGCGAGCATTCCAGCACGTTATGCCTCGTCGCTCCACGTGATGGTATGACCGTTGTCTGCCGTGTCGGGCTTGAGCACATCGAAGTTCAGTTGCTGGTCGACAATGTCGTCGCCTTGTTCCTCTTCGGTCAGCAACTTCAGCTTGCCGAACTCTATGACTCCCTGCGTCCACTCCGTGTCGACCTCACCTGTGTCCAGATGCGGCCCCCGGATAGTCATCGTCAGTTCGTGGAAGGACGTCGGGTCGAGCGCGCGGACTTCATCACACCAGACGTCGGAGTCGAACGGCTTCGAGATGGAGAACGTTTCGACGAAGTCCGTGGCGCGAATGATCTTCGGCCGCGTGCTGTTGTAGCACTTCACCACCTGGCGGCGTTCGACCGTCCACGTAAACGAACCCACATCGATCGGTGAGCCGTTGAGCTCGAATTCACAATGCTCAAACAAGAACTCAATGAAACCGAATCGATCATTCGGCAGCGAGTTGCCCGTGGTCATGACGCTTTGACCCACTTCATCCTTTCCGGCGCACGTCAGTGAGAGCAATAACGCCTGATCTTCGGACCCTGTCAGCGATGCGCCGCCGGTCCGCATGCCGAGGTGTCTCTTGTTGGCCACGTTGGGGCCGCGGGTCCACTCGCTGCTGAAACTGGGCAGGTCGCCCGTCTCCGGATTCTCGAAGGCCAGCGTCATCAGGTACTGCGCCAGCGACATATCGGGCGAATCGTCAAGTCCTGGCGGATGCCAGCCGAACAACCGAACCGGAATTTGCCCCGATGGCCAGCCTTTGACGTCACGACTGTGGTGGTGCTGGAGGAGTCCAGCAGCGGGAGCCCCCTTGCGGTTCACCGGCACGAATTTGACACCGTAGCTTTCACACGGGACGTGGATATAAACCGGCGAACCGGGCAGGGTTCCCCAGGTCGATTCCGTCACCAGTGTGAGCCAGCTTTTGCGCTTGATATAGGGGCCGCTCATTCGCTTTCCTCTCCGAAGGGGTCTTTGTTGCTGCGGAGGGCGAACGCCACATCGGCCCGCAGGGCGTGAACTTGTTGCGATCGACCGAGCACGATGCTGGACACGGTCAGACTGGAGACGCGCCGCGGCGGGTACCCCGTCGCCTGCTCGATGTAACTGCGGGTCGAGTTGTCCGGTTTCGCCTGGTAGATCGCATCGAACACGGTTTCACACAGTGTCTCGGCGAAGGTGTGTCGATCTCCGGGCAACCAGACGGCCAGCCGCATCGACAGGGGCCAGTCCTGCGTGCGATGCCATTTCCATTCGGGGTTGATGTCCCCCCAATAAACGGCGATTGCAGGGAGTTCCCACGGGGCCGGGTCGCGGAGTTGCAACTCCGCGAAGTCGGCCGATGTCTTGTAGGTCCGCTGAAACACCGCATCGAGCGCCGGCCAGTTCTCGATCGCGGTCCAGACGGCATTCCGGCCCACGGTCAACCGGCTCGGTTCGTCTGGTTCAGCATCAGCATCCGCGGTTCCTGTGAGGATGTCACAATCGAGACTAAGGTCGATCGCAGCCTGGCCGGGAAACGTCAGTTTGGCCCGATCGATGTTCATAGGACCGATGATTTGTTCGACCCGGCCCCCGTGCTGACCATGAAAGTCGGTCAGCAACCCCCGCAGCGCTTCGGCCGTGGTCACTGCCACATCGAGACTGGCGTTGTCGGCCGCGGCATTGGCCTGTTGCACCACCCGGACGTCGACCGCCTGCTGCTGCAACGTCAAGCCCCCACAGCGACCGAGTTGCCGCCAACCCGCGGCTGAGACGAACACGGCGTGTGATTCCTGATCCTTCAGGTTCAAGGTGTCCTGATAGACTCGCTGCGCCGGCACCGCTCCCCCGAGCGCAGTCTGGCCCGAGGGGGCGTTGATCGCCGCGACGATTTCATCGAGCCATTGGGCCACGCGAGACGGCATGAAACGATTTCCGGGAACTCAGGGTTCATTCACTGACGGGCACGGGGGCTTGCATCTCGATCGTGTGGACCCGCAACACCGCGCCGTACGCATCGGCGCGGCGGAACGGGGCCTGGTTCCCGTTGGGATGGTTCACTGTGAACTGCTGCACCTGGCCGTCGCGGACCACTTCGATGATGTGCCCGCGTTCCGGCCGGAATGGCTGTGACTGACCAGGCCACACCAGGTCGGCAGCCCGGATATGAAAATCCTGCAAGTCGATGTTCGTCGCCAGCAGCGTGGCAGGATCGATCGTCTCCGCTGCGCTCTTACCGGGAATCACATCGAGGTTGACCACCGATTGATTGCCGGCGCGGTACGTGGCCTGCTCGCCGTGAACGCGATAGTTCGTGTTGAACCCGGCGAGGATGGCGGTGGTGATTTGCGACACGATGAGACTCCAGTAAGAGGGCGAGCGGAGACGACGATTCACGGAACCCACACGGTTTGCAGGGAGCACGTCCCCCCGTGGCAGACTCGTCGTGTTTCCCAGTGGCCAGTCCTTGGGCTCGTGCTCACGGGCGTGGAGTTCACCGGGATGAGTAGCCCGCCCGCGGCGGGGTAATAGGCTCCCGGCTGCGGGGTCGATCGCGTCGTGCCATCCGTCCAAATGAACCGGGTGTATCCGCCATAGTTTTGCGGGGGGACAGTGGCCACCTCGGTCGGTCGCGGTTTTTCGGTCGCTGCCATCGGCCGGCCCATCTGCCCGGCCTCGTTGCCGAGTTCAACCGATTGCAGCAGCTTCTGCATCGCGGCGGCGGATGGTTTGACCGCGGGTTTATTCGTTTGGCAATCACCGAGGCATCGGCAGCCGTTGACGCCACACGGGCATTCACACGCGGCTTTCGTGAGGGCTTGAAAGTCGGGCACGGCCTCACTCGCCGTAACCACCTTCGTCGATTGTGCCGCGCGGGTCAGCGCCGCGAAGTCCGGCGTTTGTGCCTCGGCCATCACTGGGAGGCTTACGGCGGCGAGCAGCGCGGCGACGCCGACCCGCCTTGCGACGTTTCCCCATCGAACGAGCATTACCAATCCGATGGCGATGATGGCGACTCCCAATAAAGAGCCTGGCAACTGAAATGAAGCGGGCAACGGGAACATGGCAGCGATCTCCTCTTGCTGCAACACGGGAACGGGACCGGCCGCGCCGATCACACTGAAATCAGGGACAATCTCACGCTGACGGAAGCCGTTCGTGCCACTCAGCGCGAACGTCATCCCCTCTTTGCAAATCTCGTCGACGGTTTCCCACGTGATGTAGTAACCGCCGGGATGGTCACCGGGCATTTTTGATTTGGGACTGTGGGCGTTTGGTCCCCATGAGTTGATCGCGCGAAACAGCTTCTGACCGCTCGATAGTGTGCCGTCGTAACCCGAGAAGATTTGGGCATGAGGCCAGTTCGCGGTATCGAAAGCGACGTTGCGGCCCTCGATCAACTTGATGTGGTTTGTGCCCCATTTCATCGAACCGAAGATGACCGGATTCCCGGCCACGTTGGCATTGCACACATCTTGAGCGGACCGACACGCGGCGAACGTCAATCCGGCGTACGGCTTCATCAAATCAAGAAACTTCGCGGGGACGCCGTTGCGGCCCCAGTCGTCCATTTCTGTGCCGCTGTAAGCAGGCACGCCGGGTTCGTCTTGCCACAGAATCCCGCGATTGTCGACGTACTGTAGTCCCCACGATGGCACAAGGCCCGCGCCTTTGATTGCCCGTCTGCCGATCTCGACTCGACCGCCGCCGTAGATTGCACCGCGGTTGACCGGACGCCAGACGATTTCCGGGTCGGATTCGGTTTGCACCCCGGTATCGATTTCGATGCCACCAGCGATGGCCTGGGCAGCACAATCGCCCGTCTCCTGCGGCCCATGCCACGGCCAAATACCGCCGCCCACACGCAACAAGTGCGAATCGAGCACAACCCGCTTGTTGCGGTTGTCAGCATCGGACTCGGCCCCGACCACCTGCAACGGCGGCAAGCTGGCAACGAACTCACGGAACGGCTCAACCGCTTCCGGCGGCAGACCGAGTTGATTGAGCGGTACCGGGTTGACGGCGTGTCGCTCGATACCGATGTTGCAAACCGCGATGCACGACACACCGAGCGCAACGAGCACCAGCGAGAGAATGGACCGTTTCACTGCGACGACTCCGCGGAATAGAACTTCACTTTGCGCCCGTCCGGACTGATCTGCGTTCCCTCGGCGGTGATCGCGACATCGGGCAACCCGCGTTTCGCGTCCGACCAATACGCACACCACACACCGTGCGTGTTATCCGCTGTGAGGATTGCCATCCCACCACCGGGGATCTGAACACCAACACCGACCGTTCCTCGCTGTGACCATGCAGCCGCACAGCAACCGCGGCACATCGTCAGTGAGACGATGGCGGTCACAACGACAACCACGTAGATGACAGCGGAACGGCTCATTTCATCTCTCACAGGACAATGGCGGGGGCGTTAGTCCACCCCGCGGTGTCTACTTCGCGGACCGAGCACCCAAAGCGACTTCCCGCAGCAAGGTTGCCCATGCCGTCGGTTGCAGCATGTCCTTTTTTTCATCGATCTTGAGACGCACTTTGTTCGCGAACCAGACTTCCCCCATCAGGGCGGTGAACTGCGGGGCGGCTGTGGACCACGCAGGCGAGTTTAGTGCCCTGATGCCATCACCAATTCGCGAAAGCACTTCGACCGAGTTCGTCACCGTCCCCGCCGCAATCTGTGCTGCAAGGGCGTCGGCCTGATCAGCGAGTAATGCCGCTTCCGTCACACGTTTGGGAGACTCGATCTTGCGGACGATGTCCGCAACCTTTTGCGCGATACCGAATTCCCCGGCGGGAATCGGTTGGGGTGGCAGCGGTGGGGGTGTTGGAATCGGCCCTGGCGTTGGCTTGGGCGACGGCTGCGGCTGCGGCGGGTCGATCGGTTCAACTGGCAGCGAGGGCTCTTTGCAGAGCACATTCACCGTCCGTTTCAATTCCACGGTCGCTTCTGCATTCGAGACGATGAACCGCAGGTTGTAATCCCCCGAACGGGTCCGCAGGTCCGCATGCACCCACTTGTCGCGCGTGCTCAATTCCCGCTGTCCGGGTCGGCGGTTGTCGAGCATCACGAAGAACCGGTCTGCCCCTTCCGAGGTCGACAGGTCGAAACTCAGCGCATCCCCGGCAATCACCTTGATGGGGGACTCGTCGTCCGGAAGGTCGTACGCTTCCCCGTTGACGATTACGCGCAGGACCGGAATCGGCGGCGTGGCCGCGGCGGTCGAGACCATCAGCCCCAGAATCACCAGCAACATCGGCAGCGGACTGCCGCCCAGGCGTCGATACACATCAGGGACGCGGCTGGCATTCAGGTTCTCGATGATCGCCTGGTTCACCGTGTCCTTCAGGGCCTGCACCAACGTGGGATCGGGCGGCGACTCTTTCAACTCGACCACTTGGCCACGTACCTGCATGGCCGTCTTGTAGACGTCGACGGCCGCTTGCAGAGTGGTTTCGGATTCCTTCTGTGAAGCCGCGATTGCCATGCGGAGTGCGGCTGCGATCGCGGACACCGCCGTGGCCGCCAGCGCCAGAAACGTCGTTTCCTCAATCACACCGCTGGCACCGAGCAGCGCGAACACAACCAGCACCGCGGCGGCGGTGTAGGTCTTTTTGCCCTGGAAGAGCTTGGTGAAGTCCATCGCACGATTTCCCACACGGAACGAAAGCAACTGCGGCCAAAGTTGCCGCCCCCATCATCGGACGGGGGCGGCGGGCATCATTCTGGCGCGGATCACACAGTGGAGAGCGTGGCCCCATCGTTGGCGGTGATCTTCCATCGCTTGTTCGCCCCGTTCTCGATGGCAGTCAGCAGCAGGAAGTCCCCGGCATCGTTCAGCGTGACGGTGTTGTTGCCGGTCGCATTGATTGCCGCTGCCACGGTGATGACGCAGTCCCCCGCGTCGGTCTTCATGCTGATGGCCAGTTGCTGACCGACGTAGGTTGGATTGGCGAGCGTCCGCGTTTCCGCTCCGGCGGTGACGATCTGCACCGAGCCGGTGTTCGTCACCGGAATCGCGCCGGCGTTGCCGGGGTCTGCAATGACATTGCGCAACGGCGAGTCGGGGAAATGATTGCCGATGCGGACGCGGACGGTCAGATCGTTCGCGCCTTCGGCCCGGACGGATTTGCCGAGATAGTACGTGCCACCAACGACGCTTGCGGCCCCGGTGTCGACTGTCCCGCCGACCGGATCGCCCGCCGGTCGCCACCACACATCTTGACCGACCGTGACGGCTCCGGTTTCCTTGACGAAATCGAAGAGTGTCCCGATGGTCAATGCGCCGAGTGGAAACGACCCATCGGCAAGGGCGGCGATATCTAACGGCGACACCCCCACCAACGAGCCTTGCACGATCACGTCGCCGGAAGCAACGGCGGCGGCGGGCGTGTAGTCGATCGATTCGCCCTCTTGTACATGAAACGCTTGCATGATTTCACTCCCGTGGAGTTGTTGTTGCGTGGGAAGCCCCCCGGCCAACGTGGCCGGGGGGCGAAGTCACATTGCGTCGCTCGAAGGGCGAAGGCTTAGACGCCGTTGTTTTGCACCGAGGTCCGCTTGTCGCCGTATCCGACACCCCACGGGAAGACCACCCGGAATTGCGTACCGAGGACGTTAAACGGGGCTTGGCCCTGTTCGATCCGGGGCGTCTTCTGGCCGTTGAGATAGGCCACGTAGATCGGCGCGGCACCGATCATGGGTGCCGCTTCGAGCCACCACTTGGTGTCGGAACCGGCATTGCCGTTGATGGCATTGAAGTTCGTTCCGAAGTACGGGACGGTGATCACCTTGTACAACCCGACGTGGTTGTTCGAGTTCGGCTTACTCTTATCGGTGGTCGTGGTCTCATTCAGCGTGGTGCCTGTGTAGAGCCGATCCCCCAATCCTTTGAGCTTCGCAGGGACCACCAATTGTTTTGGCGGGAGCATGATGCCCCGATTGTTCTTGTCCTTCTGCTCCAAGAACGCCGTGATCGCATCGTCCAGCCCCGAGATTCCGAGCGCCGACGGCGCGCCGGTCAAGAGGTTCTTATTGTCGGCGTGGTAGAAGTTGCCGGTATTGGCCAACTTCAATTTGACAACCGCGAGTTGCAAGTCATCCATCGCCATGTGGCCAAGAACCGAGGTCGCCGCAGCGAATGCTCCCAAGTCGTCGTTCGTCATCATTTCTTCGGTCAGGGTGATAATCCCGCCGTGAATGCGGACGCGATTCTTGTAATCCTCTTCCTGTAGCGAAATGTCCTTCAGTTCACCGGTCGGGCCGACTTCAGCCAATTCACCCTTGCCTGTGAGGCGATAGGCGGTGAATTCCTTGAAATCGCTCGTCGTCTGCGGCGCGGTGATGTCCGGAACAACGGACACCACGGATGCGTACGCATCGAGCAGGATTTTGTTCGCGGCGTTACTGAGGATGCCGGGAAGACTGACGGTGGAAAAACCCCCAGCGGCTTCCACCATGCGGTGATTGATCTGCGACACATGCTGCAAATCATCGCGACTGAGGCGTCCGGGTCGAACGTGTCCGCCGTGGGCATTCACGAACTCGCCGAACAATTGCCCTAGCGTGATTCCGCGAACGTCGCCACGGTCGGCGGCTTCGAGGACGCGGGGTTGAAACTGACGCTCCATCGACGCATCACGGACACCCGCCAAACGGCAGATGGCGGCTTCGAGGACTTGGGCGCGATTGTCCCAACTCCCGTCGCCGGTGCCGCGCGAACTTGCCCAGGTCGGCGCGCTGGCTTCGAGAACACGCAGTCGTGTTTGGTCTAGCGTGAAGCCTTCCCGGATCGCTTCCGCTTCGAGAGTCCGATTGCCGCGGCAGATAGTTCCGATCGCCACGACGCGTTCGATCTCGTCGGCAGCCTCACGACGACGGCGAGTCATTTCGCCGCGATCGCCCGCAGCCTCGACGGATCGTTTTCCGCCGCCGCGTTTCTTGGCAGCCGCTTGCCCTTCTTTCGGCTTCCCTTCTTCCTCTTCCACGGGCGTGTTGGCTTCATCGCCTTCGGCCTCCGCGGTCGCTCCACCCTGCATGGCGTCGAACGCCTTGCGCAGTTCGCTGACTTGTTGTTCGCTCATGACCGAGACATCCATACCGATGCTCGCCAGCCATTCCTCAAAGGTCTTGTCCATGATCGCTTCCCCTTCTGCGCTGGCCTTCACCGCGCGCTGTTTCGGTTTGGACTTGGGGGACGATCCCCCTTCGATTTCCCCGCGGGCATCCTTCTCGGTGAGCGCCCGCACGAATCCCCACGAACTGACGACGACGGCTGCCGGTTTCTCCGGCAAGCTCGGGTCTTCCTGGCGGCGGAAATGCCAGACGGCATCGGCCGCGTCTTTCTGGTAACCCTTCACGTTGTCGATGTGACGCAGCGTGCCGCCCGATTTGGCGGGGCGATCACTGAAGGACTTCCCGGCCCCTGAGCCCTTGCCGGACGACGACGATTTCGACGAACCGGACTTGCCGGATGACTTGGAACTGCCGCTCCCACCGCCTCCCCCCTTACTGGCGAACTTCCCGTCGTTCGCACGGGAGTGTTTGCTCTCGTCGTATGTGCCCGCGGCTTCGATCTCGACGTGGTTCTCGGCATCGCAGCCGATCACGCAGAACGACGTTTCCCGCATGCGGGATTTCTCGACGAGTTCGAGCGGTCCCGTAAACTGGCGACCGTTGGCGGTGCAGGTTTCGCCCGCATGAATCCGGCGGCTCTTGTGGATCAAGACGCCAACGGAGGCTTCCCACGGATACTTGACCTTGGCGCGGCGGAGGATCGATGCGCCCGCTTCTTCTTCGGCGTGGATGACGCCGAGAATCGTGACCTGTCGCCCGTCGTTGGTGATTTGTTCGCTGTGACCAACGATGCTGTTTTCGTCTTTTTTGTGGCGCAGCAGAATCGGGCGTTGCTGATCGCTGCAATCGAGCCCTTGCAGGTCGATCACGACCGGAACGTCCCAGTCCGGCAAATCGAGCAAGCCCCCGCTGTAGGCTGGCACCATCCGGAAGCGTTTCGTTCCCGTGGTAATTTCGATGTCGGCTTCGACGGTACCCCACTCAACCTTGACGGCCGGGAGTATCGTCGTGCATTCGTCTTGAGAGGCTTCGAGCGTCACGACGCCATCTCCGCGGGGGTCGGGGTGGGTTGTTTCGGCCCGGCAGACGCCGGTTTGGCGGTGGGTTGGACCCCGGCAAACCGCTTGGCCCGGAGTGCGGCGCGGTACTCGGGAACGGTCATTCCTAACTCTTCCGCAATCCGCTTCTCCTCTTGATCCGGGTCTTGCTTGCGTCGCATCTGGACCGTGCGAATCGAGACGATGCCCGCGTCGATATCGCTGGCATCCGCCTGGGATGTCTTATTCGGATCGGGATCGTCGAGCGTGGGCCAACTCCACGACTGTTCCCAATCGAATGCCGAATCATCCGGGACAATCGAGATGACGCCGTGTCGCGCGGCGAACATCCAGAAGCCGAAGATGGGGTCTACCATCTCGGCCGTCGCGGTGTCCTGCTCCAACTCCATGTGTCGGCCATACAACCGCTGGTCCAGCTTGCCGCTACTGAAACTGCTGTCGCCGGAATTGCACGCGGCGACGTTGTAGGACATCCCCCACGGCCGGGCGACATCGCTGACCTGCTCGCGCTTGAATCCGCTGTACGGTTCCGACGCTTCGGCGGCATTGTGCAGAATGCCCTTGTTGCCGGGCGGCAACGCCATGAACATTCCCGGCTCAATGTCGAATTCCGAGAACGGGGCAATCCCGTCTTGGTTGCTTCCAGGCTCGAAGTTGCCTGCGGCCTGCTCGATAAATCCCGTGATCGAAGCTTGAATGTCCCGCTTCTTCGCGGTGGCTTTGGTGAACCGTCGCAAGTCGGCAATCGTCCCCAGCGAAGGGGAAAGTTCCGATACCCCGCGGAGTTGTTCGGGGCGCGCAGAATCAAACCAGTGGAACACGTACGTGGCGGGAACGCGGTCATACTCCCATGAACCAGCATTCACGCCGGTGTCTCCGGGGTGAGTGCGGAGAATGTGATACTCGATGGGGTTGCCGTACTCGTCGTACACAATCCCATCGGTTCGGCGTGGGTCTTCCCACGGCATGTCCGGCGTTGTGACGCGGTCGGCTTCGATGACGCGGATGTTCCACTTCACTGGATGCTTAACGGTCGGGTCATACACCAACAGCAAGAACGATTCCCCGTCCACGGCCTTGGCGCGGCGGGCCTGGCGCAGTTTGGGCCACAACCGCACGGCTTTCGCCCAGCGGTTCCACCACAACCGTACGGTGGCGTTGAACTCTTCGCTGGGACTGTTGAGTTGCAGCGCGGGACCGTGGCCCACCATGTCGTTGGCGAGCGTGGTGACAATCCCTTTGAGGACGGGATTGTTGTCGTGCTCATAGCGGGCACGGCTGCGGATGATCTGCCGGACGCTGTGACTGTTCGCGGCATTGGCGCTCAGCAAGTCCGCCCAGCGCCAATGCCGCCGATTGTCGTTGACCGTTTGTGCGGCATCGTATGCCGCCTCGGCGATTCGCGGTTGGGTCTGCGGTTCGTTGCGGTCGGCGAGAAAACCGAAATCGACCGCGTCCGGGACGGTGGCCCGCAGAGTCGACCGGCGGAATAAACTCGCGACGGTGTTGAAAGTGAAGAGCATCATCCGAGTGCATCTCCCCGATTCAACTTGATGGGCTTGCCGAAGGGAGATTGCCGCGCGGCTTGACGCTGTCGCAGCCGGTCGAGCGCGTCGAGTTGCTCCCCCAATGGACGAAAGGACGTGCTGCTGCCATCGAAGCTGGTCGACTGCGGACCGGTCACCTGGTCAGCAATCTGTTGCTCTAATGCGGCGAGGTCGATTTCGTCGTCAGCCATGACAAAGAGTCCCTGAGTTGCGGGACATCTTTGCTGCGGTGCGCGAGGAGTCAAACCGATCAGAGCATGAAAAACGCAGAACTTACGAAATAGTTCCACTGGTGGAACTTTGCTAGTTTTCGGACGGGATTTCGTCGTCGTTGCCGATGACGCGTTCGGTCGTGCTGAAGCGCTTGCCGCAATGCCAGCACACGCGGCGACGCCTGATACAACGCACTCCCGCGCGGGTGTAATAGACCGAGCGCTGTCCTTGTCCATCCTCGGGGACGAGCGGACAGTGGCAGTTGGGACACATCAGACCGAGTTCATCAGCCACGGCGATTCCTTTGCCGCGCGGCGGCGATAGAGGCGGCATCCCACCGCTGTGGGGGGGCAGGTTGGTGGGCTTCGCTCAAGGCGGTGCCTTGTAGCGAAGCGACCGCCAGCGCGCCCACCAGATTGTCATACCAGTGATTGTCGACACCCGGCGGACAGGTGAAGCTCCACACGATGCGATCTTTGCCGCGGGTGAAGACCGGAGTCTCGGCGCGACAATGATCGAACAGCAACCGATGTTCGCTCGCATCGTTGCCGAACAGCCATAAGGAGCCCGGCCCTGGTGGCGTGGCAGCGCGATGACAGGTGAAGGTCTTCCACCAGTTGGTGTCATAGCGAAACAGCCACACGGCCCGCTTGGTCGGCTCGGTACTGAGCACCCAATGCAATCCGGGCCGCGGCTCGTTGTCTTTCGGCTTCCATTCCGTCATCGGCCGTTCCCCGGCCTTGATACCGACACCCTTCGTCGGCAGCAGGATCGAAGCGAATGGCGACCGACGGCAGTATTCGTACAGAAAATCAGTGGACTCACCCCAGCCGGTATCGATCGGCAAGCGTTCGAGACGCATTTCGTGTCCGTCTTCGCGATGCCATGAACGCATCAGCTTTGGAATCAGTTGATCGAGTCCCCACCAGATGATGGCTTCCATGCCGCCGGTCTTTCCGGCCCCAGCGAAGTGATGGGACAACTTGTGTCGCAAATCTTTGATGGTGAAGTAACCCGGTCCCTGATCGGGGTATGTTCCGTAGTCCACGATTGCAGCGCGAAACCCATCGCCGATGGCGAGCACCTTCCAGAACAAGACTTCCTTTTGCACGTCGATGTCGGCAATGACGCGGCGGGTCCAGATGGGCAACACACCGCGAGCAAGGCGGGTGAACTTCTCAAACAGCCCGGCCATTGACGGCGTGTTATCGTCCGCCATCAAGGCCGCGCCGGGATCGTTCTGGCATTCGGCGTGGAAGGCTTCGCGATTGTTGCACCACTTATTCAGCGCATGGTGAATCGCATCGACTTCGCCCTTGAGAAACCGCGCGGGCCAGTACGCTTTCAGCCCCTTTGAAATCGCGTCTCGATGCTGGCGGAAGTGTGCCCGTGCCGCGGTCCCGCCGTCCTTTCGGCGTTCCCCTTCTTCATAAACCGGTTTGTAGTCCCACCATGCCTTCAGGTCTTTATCGGCAGCGAGCCCTTCGACCATCTTGTAGCGCATGCCGTGATAGTGCGGATTCAACCGCTGATCTAAAATCCGGTCGGCCATGTCCCCTTCGCGAATCACCGTGCAAGGCACGAGCCCGGAGAGCTTTTCGCCCGGACCAGCCATGCCGAGCACATCGCCCGCGAGAATCGCTTCGCGGTTCTCGCTCTCCCGAGGACTCTTCGCGCTCTTGCGGGTCTGTGGGTCATCGGCCATGAACAATGATGGTCGTAGGAAGTCGCCGTTGGGCATCGTGTAAGTCTGGCCGCGGAGATTGCCCGACAAGAGACCGGCACAACGAATCACGGCCCCTTGGCAGTGGCCGTCGATGTGGGCCAGCACGATTTCCGATTTCGTCACGACGACCTTGACGGCCTTCCCCCCGAAGAGCGGTCGTCGCTGGTTGATGCCAGCCGTGCGAACGACGGGATAGACGAATTCCGGGAAATCGGCCAACAACAACTCGTTGGACAAGAGTTCCTGGGCGACCGAGTCGAGCAGTTGTTTCGCCATCTTTTCATTGGCGGCGATCAGCATCACGAAGCGGTGACCGTGACATAGGACGGCCCAGAGAACGGCGGCGATGGCGAGCGCGCTTTTGCCCGATCCGCGGGGCATGGCGATTGCGACCACGCCACCGCTTTTGACAATCCGCTCGAACTCCGCAATCACCTCTTCTTGCGGAACGCCGAACTTGCGGTAGAAGCGTTTGGCGAGATAGGCCGTGCAAAGATACTTGAGGGACTTCTTTGCCTTCGCGCGTCGCTTCGGATTGGCGACCGCGGGCATTGGGGCAATGTCGCGTTCCTCGGCCGACTGCACGCGCCCCCGTTCACCATTCCGAATGCGTTTGCGTTCGTAGGCTTTGTGTTCGCGCGGCGTCTGGCCTGCGGACTTCGGAAGCGATGTTGGACCGGGGGCCAACAACATCAGGTGATGTCCCCCAGTTGCTTGAGCGCCCGGAGTGCTCCGACGAAGTCTCCCGTATCGAGCAACTTCTTGTAGACCAGCAAATGGGCTTCAATCAAAAAACCCTGCATCACATCCGGCCGTTCGCGGATTGCGATGGCTTTTTTCTCAAGCTGCGTTGTGGCCTCGGTCAGCAACGTCAGCACGTTCTGGTCTGGCCAGTGCTCAACAATCGACGCGACGATTTGGGCGCTGCGCGCACCATCCAGCAGCCATACAATCACCTGTTCGACTCGCGAAGGGTCGACAGGCACGGTGATGTCGGACGGCGTGGATGCGGTTACGTCGGGGGACTTGCGCTTCCGCGGCACTGCTGGATCGCTCGCGTAATCCAGTAGTCATGGAAGGCGAACAGGCTGGCACTCTGGGTTAGTGTCAGTTGTTCGATGTTTCGGCAACTGCGGAGATTCGCCGAAGTCTCCACAACGAATTGCCGCCCGTCCGTGAGTGCGCACCCGATGATCTTGGCATGGGTACGCAGCGCCGCCAGTTGCTGGCCGCGTGATTCAAGACCTGCCCGCAGAACCTCGAACTCGCGCGGGCAAGACTTTTGGAAGTAACAACTGCACACGAACCGGACGCAGCCCACGCGCCCATCGTCCAGCATGTCGAGTAATTCGCTGGCGTTCGCCGCGTTGAAGCCCAGCGTGGCGACAATCAACGTCGCGATCGTCGCGGGGCTGGCGAGTTTCAGCACGCCCCCCACAGTCGACCACCCGTGATAGCTGCCGTGCATGATCATGTGAATGGTTTCGTCGATGTCCGGCAGAGTCCCGATTTCGGTCGCGGCCTTGTCGACCTGGGCCAGTCTTTCGGCAGTCCGGCGGGTGGTTTTTCGTCTCAAAACGTGACGCTCGGCGAACTCCGGGACGGCTGATTTCTCGGAAATCGTGGGGTTGTGCGTGTGCTGCGCGTCCGTTCGGGAAAGAAAGTGTGTATCACCACGGAACCCCAGCGTAAGCAGTGACGAAGGCGACAGCGGGGAAGGACCCGCGGAAGCGGTCAACGGAAGGATGCGAGAGGTTGCGGCGTCCATGCTTCACCACGTGAGAGCCTAATCATCATCAGTATACGTCAACCCAGTTGAGTTGCTATCCCATTCATGCAGGATAGTATGCGGTGGCACCAAATAACCACAAGAGACACGACGGTGGCACCAAAAAAGCGAACGAAAAAGACGACCACACCGCGTCCGGGACGCCCCCCAACGGGCCGTTTGGCAACGGAACTGTTGCGTGTGAGAGTGACCGCGGAAGAGCGTACCCAATTGCAAACGGCAGCAGACGAGCAGGGATTGACCCTGCACGCCTACTGCCGGTCTTGTCTTGGCCTCAACTATCGCGAGGCTTAATCCTGTTCCTTGAATCGTTCATCGCAATCTCCGCAGAGGATCGCGAGACCAGTCTTTCCCCACACGTTGGCCTCACACTTCGGGCACGTGTATTTGATCTTGTTCCGGGGCTTTGACTCTTGCTCCGGGGCTTCCTTCGCTGTGCACAGTACGCTACCGGTCACCCAAGGCAACCGGACTGATTTCGGCATCTTTTTGAATGCCACCGCGAACGGGCCACCACGCTCGATGTAGTGATGCATTCGTTGCCCGGTCTGCTTTCCGCCCGGTTCCCCTGAATCGGATGCGATCAGACCAATCTCGCCCATTTTCTTTGCCCACTGGCGATCGTGGTATCCACCGCGTGGGGGCTTGGCGTGGTCCTGTTGCCACTGATGCACCATCTCATGAACTAACGTGCTCATCGTGTCCTCGAAGTCGACGTTGAGCGCTTCGGGGTTCAGGCTGATCTCGTGGCAATGCTCATCACCCTTCGACCAGCGATGCGGGGCAAAGTGTCCCAGGACAATCCCATTGACCTTCCTCTTTCCCTCGCGAAAGACCAACAAACATGGCCTCAGGCAACCGCCGAACAACGTCGCGTTGAAGTAGTCGTATGCGGCTTGATACTTGCGGAACTGCTCAATTGTCGGCTTCGCGTCTTTCATGATCCCGGCCTTTTGTATGGTACGAAACAAATTGGCGACAGGTGTATTTTACGGTGGCACCGCTTATTGTCAATGCTATTTATGGTGGCACCGTAAATAATCGCGAACAATGCGGCGGATTGTTGTGTCGGATCGGGCATTCTCAATCGTGGTGTTGCTGCAAGGATGCTGTTCATGATCGTTTCTGAATCGATTGACCTGTTTCTCTCTAGCATCGCTGGAGACCGTGCTGCGCTTACCATGAAGACGTACCGGGGCAGGCTGAATGGACTGCGGAAGTCGTCGCTCGGACGGCGCGAAATCTCGACGCTCGTCCCGTTGTCGGACCAGCCGAGCGAAATTGGTGCTTGGCTGGAATCGCAGAAGACGTTTCAGAGCGGTAAGGACAAAGCCCCAGACACGATCCGGCTCACGATCATCAGCGTGGAATTGTGGCAGGCTTGGCTGCTCAAGGAAAAACACATTCCCGCGGCTTTGGTCGGCAAGCAGAAGAAGCCCGGCGGTCGCAAGCGTGAGATTCTGCCCAATCTCGACGAGACGCGTAAGCTGCTGGAGAACGCTCCCGAAGACTTCAAAATCGCCTACCGGGCACTTCGTCTTACAGGGGCACGCCCTGGCGAACTATCCAAGGCGCGGATTTCCGACTTCGATCAGCGTCAGAGCATGATCTTTCTGAAGGAGCACAAGACTGCCAAGAAGACGGGACAGGTACGAAAGATCCCCGTAGGGCATGCGGCCCTGGTCGAAATCATCACCACCGCGATCGGTGAGCGGACTGAAGGGCCAATCTTTCTACGGTCCAACGGCAAGCCGTGGACCACTGAGGCATTGAGCGCGACCTACAGACGACTACGGAAGGCCGCTGGCCTGCCGTCTGGGCTCGTGCTCTATCTAGCTCGACACGAGCATGCTACGCAGTTGTACGAAGAAACCCGCGATCTCAAGACTGTCGCGGATGCGCTCGGTCACACGCAGATCCAAACAACGATGCGTTATGCTCATTCGAGCGCTGAAACCCTGAAGAAGAACCAGCAGATATTCAATGAGGGCCTGTGACGCTCAATCAGCCCAGCGCGGCAATCTCATCGCGAAGCCCCTGGGCTACCTTTCGGACGCTCGGCGGCGTCGACCACTCTTCGACGGTTTCTTCAAGCATCTTGTCGAAGAACGCGGGGTAGAGTTTGCCGGCCATGATGTTGTCCGCTGACACGCTGGGATACCCGAACTCTTTCAGGTTGTTCACGCCGCGTCGATCAGTTTTTGCCGGATGGCTTCCGCTCTTTTGCTCATGATTTACCCCGGAAAACAAAGAACAACCAATCATCCATACGGGGTCACAGGAACGAAGCGATGGCATCAAGCGCACCAAGTTTCGGCCACCATTGTCGAAGCCATTTGTCAACGGCGGTCATGTCGGCGGCAGTGATCTCACTGAGGGCCTGCTTGTATCGATCGAACCGACACCGCAACTTGCCAGCGTCATCACGCCATATTGTGATTGCCCCATCCGGGCCGGCTTGCGTTGCACAAAGACCCTTTTCCAGCACTCTCATGGCTTGCTCTGGATCCTTGCAGAGATAGCCGTCTGTCGGGCTTTGCTTCAATCCAGGCAAATCCGTGAGTGGCAGCGCTGGCAGCGAACAGGGTCGTCGAGTTTTCGTAACCATAGACTTTCTCCAATTGGGGGGACGGTCAGTTAGCCGTTAACGCCAACTGTCCGAGCATCATCAACACCTGTGACTCGCTGGCAATCACTTCCTCGTCCTCACCCTGTGCAACGATTTTGTCGTCAAGAAACTTGACCGCTGGGGACGAATCTCCGAAAACGGCCACCGCCATTTTACGATAGTTTCCGAGCGTGGAATCTTCGCCTGTCGATAACTTTTGCATCTCGCATTCCTTTCAGTGGTGACAATGAATCACCGCCCCGCAACAATCGCCGCGTGGAACGCCTTGTCGCGATCAGCCTTCGATTTCCGAAACCAGAACGCGGATGATCTCAAATTCCGGGTGCAGTTCGATCATCTTTTCCCATGACCACGGCGACGCATCGCGGGGCAAAAACGAATCCATCACCATTTTGCGGAGATGGTTCGGACTGCTGTGAATATAGTGCCAGCGAATTCGCCCGCTGAATTTTAGCGCGTACAATTCCTCGCTCTTAGCCGGTTCGCTCACGGGTAGCTCCTCAGTGCTGATAGGTCATCTCACGATCAGACAAGTGCCACGGCCTGCCCGTCGATCATTTCAAACTTTCGAATCGTCTTCTCGTCTACGCGAAACCACCACGGGCGAGCTCCGTGCTTATCCAGCCACTTGGCGAAGACCTCGGTGATCGCTGCGTCAAGCTCTTCGATCGCCGGTTTCCTGACGCCTGGCCAGCCTTCAGCGAAGTCGCCCTGATAGTCATCCTGGCAGGCGACATGCTCCAGAATGATTTCAGCGTCGACGTATGATTCTGGCGACGTGGGATCGCGATACTGACCCACTTCCACGAACTGGCCGTCTTCCATCCCAAGTTCTTCGATGGCGAGTTCTGCGGCCTGCTGAGGAGTGAGGCAGTCTCCCCGATAAATCCCGTCGCGTCCGGTATCGTAGCCCCACTTGCCGGTCCAGCTTTCGCTCATGGTTTTCTCCGGTAAATCACTGAAAAACGACGGGTAACTGTCTCGGGTAACTAGGTCTCATGCGTTTTGAACGGGGAACTCATCCCACGTTCGACCATCAAGATTCCGGCCCGCGGCCTTCTTGCCGACGCGGTACACATAGGCGTCGGTCACATGCTCGTCGGAACACCACAGTTCTGGGGCATCAGTGATGTCCGTTCCGTTGTCGTTAATCCGCCTCGCTTCGGTCGACCGAAGCCCTGATTCTGTCCACGGCAACCAATCGCCCCATTGTTTGAAGAAGAAGGGAACAGCCTTGTTGTAGCATTGATACCGCAGGCTACGCACCCACTGCGGATGCATCGGGCGTGATCCCGCGCCGCTCTCACCCCCGACGATCACCCAATCAATCCCCGGTTTCTTGAAGTATTCTTTCCCACTGGCCATCAGCGAGTTGACGTTGGCGAAGAAACCCTTCTTCGACACGAGGTACTGCGACACATCGACCGCACCGAGCAACGGTTCCATCGACAAGCCGTGGACCGCAGCCGGAACGCTCAACACCTGGGGAATGCGGATGTCCGCGTATTTCTGATTCTCAACGGTGGCGATCAGCCAGACGTTGGGATAGCCCTTGCCCCAATCGTCCGGTAGACAATCGCCGATCCGCTCCGTCCGCTTGGTCACAATCTGGAAAGTGACATCGGGGCGTTGTCGCACAATCGCCCATGCACGATCCCGCCACGGGTCTGCGGTCTTATGGAACCAATCGGACCATGAGCAAGTGAAGACCTTGAAGCCCGGCGGAATGGCAAACTCGCCGGTCCGCCGATGCTTCAAGGGCAGATTGAATGTCGACGGCTTCGACTGAACCACAATCGAGCCGTCGCGACCGTACCGCTTCATGTCCGTGAACATGTAGCAATGCTCACACGCGGGGCTGACCTTGGTGCAACCCTGCCACGGGTTCCACGTCGCGTCGGTCCATTCAATCGCACTCACTTCGCCCATGATTGTCGTTCTCTGCAAAAAGCCGATCACACGGAAATCACTCAGCCGCGGGGAAGATGTTGAGCGGTTCCGGAATCCAACCGACCGTCCAGACTTCGAGGAGTTGCTGAACCAGCTTGTCATGGCTCTTCGATGGCTTCATGTCGTACTCGCTGGCGAAGTCCAGTAAGATTTCCATCGGAATGACCGTGAGAAATGACTTGTCCGGAGTCCACGTCTTCAGACTGATCCCCACGGCCTCACACATCACCTGGGCTTGCTCGGCTGAATCGAACAGTGAAATCTGTTGCTCCGACAGTTCCAGCATCAGTTCCACGCGGAGAGCATCGAGCAGCCCTTCCAGTGTCTGCTGCATCAATGCATTTGCCGCGGCCCCGTCGCTCGCGTCACTGAGCTTCAGACGGTCCAGTAGATGCGGGAGCGGAGTCAACAGGATGATGGCCAGTCGGTTCAGATGGTCCTCGTCGGCGGGCTTCAGTCGTTTGACGTTGAATCGCTCGAACAATGCCCGCACAAACCAGCCCTTCCACATATTCGAGAGCGTGAAGGCTGCCAGGGTCGGCTTCGGTATCGTGGGCGGGCTCGCGGGATCGCTTGCGGCGGGAGACTGTGCGGCGTTCCTCTTTGCTTCGGCCTTAGCCCGCTTCTCGGCACGTTCTTTGTCCGCCTTGGCCTGCAACTCGTCCCACACGTGCGAGTGGAATGCCCGGTCGGCTTCCCAGTCGCCGACCTTGACGCGGGCAATTCCGAGTTCTGCCCGCACTTCTGGGGTGAGCTTGAACCGTGGGCCGTCGTGGGCTTTGTCGACACTGCGGGTCGCATCCTTCACGGCGAGTTGTAGCAGCTTCAGGAATGGCGTATCGGCATATTGTCCGCCGTCGATCTTGTCGTTCCACAGGTCGGTAAATTCGTTGATGACGGCGGGATGTTCCGTCCACGTCGCTAGCGTGCGACCTTCTGCCCTGCCGATCTCGCCGGAGTTGACGGCGATTTGAATGACGGATGGCAGCTTCAAGAGGCGGACAGTGTTGCCGACGTGGCCTTGACTGATGCCCAGGCGACGAGCGAGTTCACGTTGTGTGACCCCACCCGTCAGAAGATCATTGAAGCCCTTGGCCAGTTCCATCGGCTTGAGGTTCACCCGCTGCAAGTTTTCCACCAGCCGGTCAACCGCTTCGTCTTCGGCCTCAAAGGCCCGGACATACACCGGCACATCTGGCAGTTCGAGATTGCGGGCACATCGCAGACGCCGTTCTCCGGCAATCAATGTGTGGAAACCGTCAGCGTCTGCGGGTGACACCGTCAATGCCTGGATGATCCCGCGGGCTCGGATGCTGTCTTCGAGGCTCTGCATTTCGTCCGGGTCGAACTCTTCGCGGGGGTTCGTCACCACGCGAATCCGATCCAGCGGCAACCGTCCGTTCGGCGGCTGCTCGATCGTGGGCACGATCAACGGCGGTTGCGGTGGACGTTCTTCGGCAATCTGTTTGATGATCGGCCGGACGGCATCCACCAGCGTGATACCTTTCAGGGTTGGCTCGCCCTGGGCAACGAAGCTACCCAACCAGATTGACGGCAGCGGAATCCCGTTCGCTCGCCACGCGGTGAGAGGATTACCTTGCTGTCCTGGGTTGTCGTCCCACTCTTCCGCCAACTGGTCCAGAATCTGGACGGCCGTCGGTTGCCCATCCGCGCTGGCGGCTTCGTCACTGACTTTGATCCAGCGTTCACGGGCACCGTCGCGGACAAGCATCGCGGCCCGGAGCAATTGCGGGACGTCGGGGGCGGCTGCGTTCTCTACGGACGAAGATACCGCGTTGCTGGGCTGCATCTTCTGCCCTTTGGGCTTGCCTGATTTCTTCGTGTTCGTCGGCTTGGTCTTCGTAGCGGGCATGGTCTGTTCCTGCGAAAAGAGGGAGTGGGGATCACACGCGACGCATTCCGTCGCATCGCGTTGCATTTCTGGCAACGGAGATACGTCGGGACATCGGGGAGCAATGACCGCTGACCATTCAGCGGGTCGTGTGTTTCGATCGGCGTCAGTGGTTCGGTCGCGAAGTCGAGCATGGTCTGAGGCTTTCCGGGTGCGGTGAGGGAACTCGTCGTTGGGTTCATGCACGGAGTTTCTCCCAGCGACGTTCACTGACCGCTAATCCATTCGCCCAATCGGCGAGCACACAGGCATGTGACAGCGGCCTCGGTCGACTGAGGCCGTCCCACGTGCAGAACCAGGTTCCGAGCGTCTTGCCGATGAGGGTCGGGAGTTGTCGCATCAGCAGCGTTTGCGTGACGAGGTAGGCTTCGTACCGCTGGATGTAGTTTTCCCAGTCGGTTCGTTCGGGGAAGCCGTTCGCGTCGGCCTGGGGCTTGATGACCGGATTCCACCACCCGGTGTTCGGCCAGACTTGCCCGCGGTGCGGTCCCATGCGAATCACCCATCGCTTGTCGACGTACAGGTGGTTTGGGTCGGCTAGCCAGATTGTTGGATCGACGTTCGACACATCGACGACCGTGGTGAGTTTGAATTCGCTCATCGGTTGCCCTTCGCTTTCAAGGCTTCGAGGAAACGCGGTCGCCAGAGTTTCGACTTGTGAATGTCGTCCCCCCCTCTGGCGACCGCTCCCACGATGAAGGCTGATTCTCCAGCCAGCAGTTGCCGGCGCTCGGCGGGGAGCATCGCATCGAGTTGAGCACCGTACCTGGCTTCCAGTTCATCCACGTCGGCACTGGGGGCCGCGGGCTGTGCATCTCGGCGGGAAGCTTCAACGGCCTGCTGCTGGGCTGCTGTCTGGGCCTGCCGCTTCGCAGCCGCGGTCCACTCCGGGTTTTCACCGAACCATCCCTGATCCGGTTGTGCTAACCGCATGTGCTCGCGTGTCAGCCGATCGACGAGCACGTTGGGGGACCACCGGCCGGAGTTCCCCTCGGCGGTGTAGTGATCGATGACGGCGGAAATCTGCTCGATCGACATTCCACGTTCACGGGCAACGTCGATCGCTGGACCCACGTGGGTCACTCCGCAGTTCAAGAGTCTCAAGACCAAACCGTCCACCGCGTCGTCGTCCGCCGAAGCTGACGAAGAAGACGAAGTCTTTAACGAAGTTAATTCAATACTCCTTATATGCGTCTCACTGGTGAGACCGGTTGTCTCACTGGTGAGACGGGCCGTCTCATACATGAGACTCCGAGTCTCACCAGTGAGACCAGTTGTCTCATGGGTGAGACAAGCAGCAGCGGTTTCAAGGTCGTCCGTCTCTTCCATTTCGGCGTCCTCGGAAGCCGGTGACAGCTTCCATTCCTCGTGCAAGTCCCACACGTTGGCCCAACCGATGGACCATTCAAACGAACGCCCACCGATGGCTTTGGCGAAGATCAAGCCCATCTCCTCAAGCTGGCACTTGATGCGGTAGGCGCTCTTCATGCCGACACCGCATCGACGCGCAAGCGTGCTGATGGGAATGACCTTCCGGTTGTACTTTCCGACTGCCACGAAAATCCGGAGCAACATCGCGATCTGAGACGACAGGCGCAGAAACTCAAACGCCTCCATTAGCTCGAACTGTTTACTGCGGTCAGCCAGCAGGTCGAGTTGATCAGGCGAAGACTTATGGTGTCTCTTTGGCATCCCAGTCTCTTTACTTCCTTGTGTCTGACGTGATCGCATCCATCGGCAGGACCGTCTGAAATCCATCGAGTAGCACGATGCGAAACACTTTCGACGGGTAGGCTTTTTGGTTGCGTTTCAGGCAGTCGAACAAATCTTGCCCGGTCGACTCATGACCGCCCGGAACTAACGCGACGGGAGTCCCCGCGGGATACTGGATACTCCCATCGCCGAACCGTAAATCAATCGCAGTGACGGGCATCCCTGCATTCCCTTCACACGGTTTCGAGGCACACAACCCGGTGCGCAGTTCTGCCGTGAATCAGGCGGTTGACATCCTGTTCACGGTTCAGCCGGTCGGCTTCGCGGCCCCGGTGGTCTATCACGCGATCGATCAGCACCAGGTCGGGGCGGAAACGCTCGGAGCTACCATCCAACTGGTATGTGCAACCGCGCATCGCATGCAGCGGGCGGGAATCGAGGACGGCGTAGCCCAGATCGATGATTCCGGACTTCAGGCGTTTCGATGCGATGTGCTCGATTGCCAATGTGGTCTTCAACACCTCACGTCGCCAATGCGCTTCTGCCCAACGGTTGGTGACGATCACGGCCACGCGGCTGAGTCGATTCGTGACGGCGTGAAAGGCGGTTGCGAGGAGAATGGCCGTTGATGCCGAATGTGGTGGGCGGTGCAGCGGCAATAACCCGGCCTGCTCACCGAGCATGCCTTCAATCGCGTCGAACACCGGTTTGTGTTCCACCGCCGACTTGTTGGGGAACAAATGACGGAGCGGGCCTTGAGCGGTTTCGCAGAGTGAAATCATGCGGCCCCCCGTCGATTGCGGAAGACCTTCGATACGATCCCGTCCATCACGTGTTGCGGCTCCGGATTCTGCGGGCGCGGGCGCTCGGCACCGGTCCACAGATCCAGACCGGCGGCATATCTGGCGGCGAACATCACGACGCGGGCTTCACTGCCCGGCGGACTATCGCCGAAGTTGATGTCGTCCACTGGCGGGTCGACATACCCGATACCGTTGCACGTCGTGCATTGCGTCATCGCGGGATTGATGTAACCGTTGCTGCGGTTGGCGGCGACCGGCCCCCCACAGTCCGGACAGAGCGGGAAGGGGCAAGTCTGCAAATGTGGGGGCTTGGCTTTCGGCTCGATATCGCGCTGACGGCCAAAGATCGCGGTGGACCAATCCGGCAGGCCACCGTCTGCGTCGAATTCCAGATTTTCGTCTTCACGTCGATTCCGCTTCATGGGTACTTTCCTCCGGCATCCTGAAACTGTCCAACGAAATCATTGACCATGAGTTCCGCGCACGTGGGCTTGATCTCCTTGTCCCACGGTGCGTACCGCGGCTCGGCGGGATCGCTGTCCAGACGTCGCATCAGATCGCGGATTTCGGTCGCCTTCGTCCGCGTGTCCGCTTCCAACACACACTCCGGGACTCGGATCAGGTCGACACCGAAGCGTGCCCCGATCACGTCCCGGAAACGTTCTTCGTGTCCCCGCTCCGTGCGCGACCACCCGGCGGTAATCTCGTCCGGGACATCGCCGATGTAGGCCTTGGCGGCGTGATGCAGCAGTCCGACCAGGCGGAATTCGCGGGGCAAGTTTTTCGAGATGATCACGCTGCGTTGGGCGAGTGAGTAATGCTTTTTGCTCGGTCTCACATTCCGCACGCAGAGCATGGCCAGCCCCTTGGCGATGTCCAGCAGCCGGACGTCTGCCGGCCTTGGGTCGTGTAAATCGATATCACCGGTCGGCATCCGTAGTCGTACACGTTGCATGGCTAAACTTTCGTAACAAGAGCCCGCGTCCCGCCTCGGAGTTTCACCGGGGCCGATCTCGTTCCGTGCCGCGCGGGGGGCTTTGGGTCGGCGTGCTCATTCAGGACGCGGGCCGTGTTTCAACACTGTGAGTCTTCGCCGCTCAGGGCTTGATAGTGCTCCGCTTCTTCCCGCAAGAAGCGGTTGAACTCTTCGATCGGGTATCCGCCCGTGTCGACGATTCGCGGTGGGGGGAGTGGCGATGCGGTCGGGATGTACGGTGGTGCGCCGTCATAGAACGCGGCGACGGGATCGGCCTGCACCTCGGCGGTGCGGCGACGGAGTTGTTCGAGTTGTTCGGATTTCGACATGGGACGATTCCAGTCCGATGGAGCGAAAGAACGGCGGTGGGCAGTCGCGGGCACTGCCCACCGCACAACGTGGCCCCTCACGCGGGGCATGGTGTGTTAAGCGGCCTGGCCGTTCGTGGCTGGTTCGACCGTCGGTTCGGGCGGTTGAACGGCATTCACGAACTCGATGAGCGCCGCGTTCGCTTCGGACAACTGCTCGATGGCGTATGCCTGGGCGATGTGGCGGTTCTCAATTGCCTGTACGAGTGCTTGCTCTGCCTTGGCCACGAGTTCTTTGGCATCGACGGCAGCCTGTTCCCGCTCTTGCTCCCGCGTGGTCACCACACCGGCCACCTTTGCAGCCGTGAGCGCGGCCTGCTGGGCATCGACGGCTTCCTGGATCAACTCTTCCTTCGTCACGGTCAACCATCCTTTCGGGTCGAGATACTTCGCGATGCGGACCATCCACACCACGATCAACGACAACAATGCACGCATGACACACTCCGGGTCCGCGCGCACCGGGAGCGCAGACAGGGGGAAAGATTTCTTGGAAATCAGAGACGCGGGCCGCTGCACCGGCCCTCACGATTCATGGCCCCCGCTTGCCCCGCGGATGTGCAGTCCTTTGGGGCGGGCCTCACGGGTTATGTTCTTACTGTTCTGTTCGCGCTAGATACTCTCGCAGCGACCTGACGCAATAGGTCGACACGCGACTGTCAGGGTCTTTCCCTTTGCGGATTGCTCCTCGTTTGGCAATTGCCCGAAGCGTTTGAGCATGTATTCCGCCAAGCATCTGGCGGGCCGCTTCCGTTCTCACTACACCGTCAACGCCGTAGGTGTATCCCCACGTCTTTTCCATCAGTGAAAGTGTTGCTGGCATGCGTCTGTCTCCCTGTCCGATGCACACACAATAAACGAAGAAACGCGATCGACAATGGCCAAGGGTGGTGGCCGTTTTGCTCGCATTGATCGTGTGCGTTCAGCCGCATTCAGCCGCGGCAAGACCGGCCTCGGGATCGCCCAAACTATTAAGAGAATTTTTTTCGGTTCGCGATCGAAGGTGGAAAAACGGAAACGGCGAACGGGACTGGCAGCAATGCTGGCAGCAGTCCCGTTCGCCGTCCTTCACCTTCCCTCACTGGTCGAGAAGGTCTGCCGGGTTTTCCGGCCTGATCTTCTTTCACCTTCCACCACGCTAGCCCACCGTAGATCGCTTATGGGTCTAACTTGCTTGGGGTGCAAGAGGTCGTGGGTTCAAATCCCGCCAGCCCGACTAGACGAGACAAGAAGCCCTTCGGCGAGAACGTCGAAGGGCTTTCTTGTTGTCGGGACTAGAGTTACGTCGTCGAGGACGAAGTTCAAAAAGACAATTTCCAAGTACCGACGCTTCACTGAGTAGTCAGCCGTAAGCCATTTGCCACGAAGGTTTTGCGAAAGTTCAAAAGCCTTCACCGCAATTTCGCCATTCTCGTGGCGACCCAGATCGCAGGCCGCAAGTTGCACCATGAAGTTGGCCTCCCGATCCCGAAGCTCAGTCGCTTTTTCGGCCATCGTCTTCTCGTCAATCTCTTCCAGCAGTCGGAGATTCAGCAGCCGGTTTTGCTGCTGGCGCAGAAGGGATAACTGACGCTGGATTTCTTCGGCCTTGAGCCGTGCGTCGTCCTGCTCGTACTGCGTCCGCACCCGCAACTGCGCTGCGAACCACTCCCGCACGTCATCACTCTCGATGCGCATCTTGTCGAAGATCGCCAGCATTTGCAGGTCGATCTTTTCTTCGTTGAGGCGAACCCGTGGATGGCCCGGAGCGTTGTACTGCGAGCAGCGGTAGTAGACGTATTCCTTGCCGGTCGTTTTCTTGACGACCGACTCCCCGGTGACGATGGCGTTGCAGTGTTTGCACTGAATCAGACCACCGGCGTAGGTGAGTTCATGGGAACGATAGACCTTCTCACCCAACAGCACTTGCACCGTGTCCCAAGTCACCCGATCAACCAGCGGCTTGTGCGTCCCAGGATGCCATTGCCCCTGGTATTTCACTTCCCCGAGATATGAACGATCCCGGAGAGTGGCGTAGAGCTTGCTTCGGGGAAATCGAGGAACAGAATCGCTGTAGTGGATGCCCTCCTGGTAGAGACGCTCCTGAAGGCTGTCGAGGGTCAAATGATGATATGCGTACAGATCAAAGAGCTTGGTGACTTTTGTGCCGTTCATGGGATGAACCTCCACAAGACCACGTTTCTCAACTCGGATATTTCGATAGCCGTAAGGAGCCTTCTGCGGGAACAGACCTTCTTCGACCCGCCGCTTCACGCCACCTTTCACGTCGATTGATTGCTGCTCCGTGTAGAAGCTCGCCATGCTCGCCAACATGCGGCGTTGCATCCGGCCTGCGGGCGTATTCTCGGTGGGTTGCGTCACCGAAAAGAATGGCACGTCGAATTCTGATTCCAGCCGTTCAAGCTCAACGTAGTCGAACAGGTTGCGAGCCGCCCGGTCAACCTTGTAGAACAAAATGCCATCAAGCTCGATAGCGTGCTTCTTGGCGTATGCAATCAGTTCCTTGAACGTCTTCCGTTCATCGGTCTTGCTCGCCGTCTCTGCAATTCGCCAGAGCTTAATGATGGTTCCGTTTTGCCTCTCGGCGTAGGCGTTCAGAGCGTCAACTTGAATGTCGAGTGAGAAGCCTTCACGCTCTTGTTCCCGACTGCTGACCCGTGCCAGGGCAATGAACCGCTTCTTTTTCTGTGTACTTGTCTTGGGATTCTTGTTTGACTTGGGCTTCTTCATTGGCTGGCCTCCTTGCCTTCGCCGACCTTCGGGTACATCACGTCCAAAAGATTGTGGACGTTAATCAGAATTTCCAGAGCGTCGTCAGCGGTCAGGAGTTGCTGGTAATACCGTTGCCAGACCCGGAGTGTGTCCTCGATCTCGTTGCCCGTGATCCACTTCGGTGCGCCGGGTGGGACAACCGAAAACCACTCCTTCACCGATTCACGTTGATGGCGAACTTCTTGGCCCTTTACCCGAATGGACGGAAGGCCCTGCCGAAGAAGTTGCTCATATTGTTCGGCGGTGAGTCCTCGCCAAGCCATCAGGTCTTGGGCCGACATCGGCTCGTCGCTGCCCTTGAATCCCCAGGGATAGACGAACTCAACAGTGTCGCCAGGAAGAACTCGGTAATGGCGTCCGACACGCTGGCCGTTGATGAATGGAACGCACCATCGGGGCGCATTCAGAACTTCACGAGTCCAGATGTGGATGGACGCAGCAGATTGCCCCACCGAGTTGGACAAGATTATGTCGTTGGCCCCATAGATGATCTTCACCGGGCAGGCAGTCGCCTTGCCGGGAAAACCGAGGGGCTTCGGACGATCAGAACGATTTGTTACGGCAACCATGAACAGACAATCTCCCTGTCACGCAAAAAAAGCGTGGTACGAGATCGCCTGTTCGGTTTCTGGCCGTAGTCCGAAGCAAGGCAGGCTGGGGGCAAGCAGAGCGGCCACAAAAAGTAGACCCCAGCACCGATCTCAAGATTTTACCACGATGGAATTCGTTTGTAAATCACTTTTGGGGCGGCTGGCGTTTTCTCTTGCCACCGAGTTTTGAGGCACGAATGCCACGCTTGATCCGCTGGCTCTGTGCCTCCACAAATGTCTTGGGCATCTGGTTGATGAGCATGTGGGCCACCAGATCAGCAGAACCGATCTCGGTTCCATCTGTCGTCACGATCTGCACCCCGGCTTTTTGAATCGCCCCAATGATCTCCGATGAGAGACTCCGGGTGAGCCGTGTGAGGTCGCTGCACACCAAGACTTCGACATCCCCCTTGGCGGCGTCTTCCAGTAACTTCTTGAGGCCAGGGCGGTCCTGAATTTCCTGGGTGCCGCTGGCAACGTCACTGACTTCGCCAACGATCTCGGACTCCCCGCCCAATCTGGCAAGAAGTTCTTCATGCTGGCCCTCACGGTCCAGTCCGAGTTTGCTGCTAAATCTGGTGTAGATCACTGCTTTCTTCATGGTCTTGCTCCTTGAAACGGTTATTGAATGCGAGTCTGCGTGTTCCTAGAGAGTGAATGGGGCATTGAGTTCATTCCCGTGATCGTGATTTCGCTAGTTCCCGCCCGCAGCCGCATCACCGTTCCCACGGCGCTGAGAAATGAAACTGACCTGTGAATAGAAAGCTGCTGCGGACTGAATGTCGATTGTTAGCGAAAAGCGCCCCGGATCGAGCGTATCGACCTCATGTCTCCCAGGGACACAAAACGTAACGTCCTCGTCAGCGTTCATCTTGCAATGCGGCCCTTGACTCGTTGCAACAGTTCGTTGAGTCGGGGTGGCATTCAGCCTTTCCAAGATCGAGGCGATGCTGCTGAACAGATCGGTCCCAATGTCGGATTCAAGCTCAAAAACGTGACAGCCTGTTTCGTGGTCGTATTGAGAAAGCGTTCCGCTTAGAAGAAGCACCACTTCCGTCTCGTCTTCACTCAGGCACGCTTTCGCCTCTTGTCGGGCTGTTCTACAGATTTCAATACGGGCATCTGGCGTCATGCCTTCACGCTCATTGAGCCGACGGACCCACGTGCAGTTCTCCCGTCCCAAGCAGCCGATGGGGTGCCAAATCGTTTGGCCCTCGATCTTAAAGCCGAACTGGCAAATGGCTCTATCACTTCTCCATTCGGCGATCCAGCACCAGCGTAGACCGTTTGCAAGTTGCACGATCTGCGGACGGTGTGCATCTGACACTTGGATGAGGTCTTCGTAAGTTTCCGGTGTTTGGTTGGTCATGATCTTCGAGTCGGGTTGGTTGAATTGCGGTCGCTGTTTCAATACGCCCCCGCCAGGAAAAGCTCCTGGCGGGGACTTTCGGTGTGCCTTGCGGCACCGTGCCATTGAAAGGCGCATTTCGCTGCTGCCGAGTCGTGGGGAACAATCGCTCGCCATTTCACTTTCGGGCAACAGAACAACTTGCGTGTCGAAGACACGAGTTGGATTGTCTCGCTGGTCGTGTCGCATCCGTTTAACGCCAGCAACGTGCAGAGACATCCGTGAAAAGCACACTTCTTTCATCACGGGTTCTCAGTTTCCGAAGCTGCTCGTGAACAATTCCATGCCCGCCCCAACGTGGTTCCAGGTTCCGGTCGAGGTTTGCCCGCCTCCGCAAGCTCAAGCAGTTCTGCTTTGAGTTGGTCGGCGTATTCGATGATTCACTCGTCGTCGTTCGTCTCGTCGTCTTCCTCAATATCACCCCGCCCGTATTCACTCTGTTCTGACAAGTGAAACTGCCTGGTCTGGAGCCACAGTCCATTGAAATCAGTGCAATCCCGAAGGTCGCCGAGGATGATGCCAGGATCGGTTTCTCCGAGACAGTCTTCGTAAACGACATTCGTTTGGATTAGACCACCCAAGTCATCCGATTCCCCATCGACCTTCAGTTCCACGGAGAAGCCAATCTCTGTGAGATAGCGGTCAATGGCTTCACCACGTCCCCGATTCTCAAAGCCACGAACGAAAACTTGTAATGCGTCGATCATCTCTTTCTCCTACACCTTCACGTTGAACATGGTCTGGACTTCAGCCATCAACAGCCCAACGAAAAAGGCCGAGGAAGGAAGCCAGCGTTGTCGCCGACCGATCCCTTCCCCGGCCTTTGCGGTCGGTTGGTATATGTCAGCCACTCACTCTACCCTGATTTCTGAAGACTGTAAAAGCGATTCAGAAGTGATGTGATCTCGTGCGACTTCACGCAACTTCATGCTGTCTGATGGCGGTTGGTTGTACTCAAACATCGTCATCCTCATCGTCAGCCCCCAGCACGCCACCAGCCCTCACCAGTTCGCCACGCTCCAACTCCAAAGCAGCACGGCGTTGCGCTTGCTTGATGTCAAACTCGGTTGGAAAAGCAGTTGGTCCTTGCCACTGAATACGGCCAACAGCTTCCAGATCGAAGTCACCACGTCGTTCGAGCAGTTTTCGCTTATGACGGTGATACGTCGCCCTGGACCCGCCACGACCGAAGCAGGTCTTGAAAATCTTCTCCCGCTCCGTTTCGGGAGCATCCATCAGGTCGAACTTTGGATCAGCCAGCAACTTGGCAACGAGAACGAGCTTCTCCTTCTCTTCCCTGGCTTGTCCGGCATCCTGGTCCAATGCGGATTCCAGCATTCGGAGCGTCAGGTCTTTCCAGTCCTTCCCGGCTCGCTTGTGATTGCGAGCATGGAGATAAAATCGGAAGTCGGGGCGGGTCATCAGGAACAGGTTCTTGCCGATGAATTCCCAAACTTCCTGGTCTTCAAACCAGCCGCCTTCGCCAACTTCACGATGAATCTCCAAGGCGGTCGGTCGGAACAAAACGACAACGCCACGGTTATGGAGAGCGGTGATGTTCTGGCTGACCTTCTCCCATGAATTCGTAATGAGCAGGGTTTGGCTGATCGACTCGAAGCTCTTTGGAAGTGTGCCGAAGGCGGCGTGGGTCGAGGACCATTGCACCGTCTTGACTCTCGATGTGTCGCAAACACATTTCAGCAGACTCACGCTTGTTTCGTCTTTGACCAGCGTATCAACGTCATTGAAGATGATGGGCAGCAGCCGATAATCATAGAGCGTCTGATACAGTTTAAGCGGCGTAATCTTGCCTTTGATATACGCCCATTTGCTGTTCGGCTTTCCCTTGGAAACGGACATCTGGCGTTCGATGGTATCCGACTTGCCGAGGCCCGCCCCACCGAGGATCACCATCAATTCGTAATGGCCTTCAATCCAAGACTGGATCAGTTCACGAAATTCGCCGAAGTCTTCTACGACCAGCGTGTGTGGAGGAAGCATATCCAAGCCTTGTTTCTTGCAGGCTGAGATAATGAGACGATTGCTGTCTCAATGTCTCAGCGGAATGAAAATGTCTGGAAGCGGCAGGGCGGCGACGGCATTACGTCTCTGTCCGAAGCGCCTCCACAAGTTGCTGAAGTGAGTCGATTCCACCTGCCAGTTTTGCCAACCTGCGTACTTCCAGAATCATTTTCGCTGGGTTGAATGACTCCATTACATCCTTGGCCGGAGGTTCCACCGGCATTGGCTTTGAGGGCGTGATCTGAGCCGTAGCCACGGTGGGGATCAGAATTGGTTGAACCTCTGGCAATTGAAGGCGGCTGATGACCTTTGCTTCCGTAGGCCAGCAGAGTGATAATCGGTTCTCTAACATCAAGCCCTGCTTATTGGGCGTCATCAGGCGTTTCTTGTACGTCGTGACTCGGCAGTTGCATTGAATGCGATCCCCGAAGGTGAGATCGAACTCTTTGAGCGGATCAGCGTGTTGGAGCCAGACGTGGCCGAGGTCCAAATCCTTTCCGTCAATATGGGCATATACATCTTGAAGCAGCGCCGTCTTGATTTCTCGATACTGCCTCGTGATGAAACTGAATCTTTCAAAGACGCCGGTAATCCTGATCCGTTCGTCCTGATACTCGGCGAGAAGTTGGTGTCTGTCGATCATCTGATACTCCTTGAAGGCTGGTTGGGATAAGCGTTGCCAAACTGCGGCGTGTCTAAAGTTGGGGTGCGTGTGATGACTCTCTCCGAAAAGAGACTACGCTTAATAAGTTGGTTGTTAAGCAGAGTACAACTGCTTTGAGCAGAGTCAGGCTGTCTCGTGAAAGATGATGAAGTGTCACGTCGGCTCAGGCGGCTTCATCTGCATTCGATCTCGACGTGTGATCGCTTGATCCAACTCTCTCTTCGATCTGAACCAGACTTCGTAACGCCGGGCATGGATTTTTCTGACCCAGACGACACCGCTCTCAGCCCTGCCTTTGAGATAACGAGGGTCTGGGTTCTCATGTGGATGTAGCCAAGACCCAAGTTGCTCTTGGTTCCCAGCAACAGGACCGAATTGGTGCGTGAGCGGTGGATCAGCAGCAGCCAAGTTCACCCATGACGGTGAAGCGACTCGCTGCTCGACCGTCTGCACATCGAGGGAATGAAAGCCGAGACTCTTCCACCAGTCATCGACGGCAACTTCTGGATGCCGAACGCTGCCATTCTTGAATGGGATGGTCGGCAGTCCCAATTCTTTAAGCTCCTGATATTCCTCCGGCGATATGCACCATCGGCTCATCAGGTCTTCCGGCGTCAGTAGATCGCCCAGACTCTTTGTTCCAGTGCGATATACGAACTCCAGTCGATCACCGGCACTCAGCGTGAACGTCGATTCGACCTCTTCGCCGTTTACAAAGGCGATTGCATTGGAACGGAGATTGAAAGCGTCCACCAAAGTTGTCTGAACCACGGCAACCGTTCTTCCTGCAAGGTCGAATATCCCGTCATTCGCTCCGTGGATTACGGTCACGCTCTCGTCCTCATTTTGAATATTCATGTCGGAGTGTCTCCTTTGGTGCGCCAACGACGTTTTCGGGTCTTGAACGCTGAAGGCATTGGGACAGCGAATGGTCTTGCCGTTTGGCGGCACGCATTCGGTGCGACAGCGGTTCAAAACCCTAGAGAGCGAAAGCTCGGTTCAGTTCAACGCCGTCCAAAGATTTCCAGAGAATTCTGCGAACACTCCATCAGCCGACGATTCGCAACCGAGCATCAGTTTCGGTTGGCGTGGCGACTACAAGTTCGCTTCTTACCCGGTTGATGAGGTCATCACTTGCCGCTTGCCCTTTTTTGAGAAGCAGCCGATGAACGTAGTCATTTCGGATCGTCAGGCTGCGTTCAGAAAAAATGTTTTGAATGGACTGAATCCTTTGTGCCTCACGTCGCATGTGGGACACCTTCTTGTAGGCAACGTACCGCCGATGGTTTGCAGCTTGGCTAAGTCCGTAGGCTTCCGCTAAGGAAGTCCCCGAACCGCCGTTCGCCAAGATAAATTCGGCAACGGACTTCACTGGCGTTCGGGCCAACTTCACCATCTCCACCACGAGTAGGCGGGCTGCTTTTTGATCCTTCTGGGACAGTTGCTTCTTTGGCCGTTGCAGAGCGATTGGTTCTGGCCTAGCTTCGGCTTTTTGGAAGCTCGATCCATACACGCCACGAAGGATCGCCGCTTTTTGAAATGCGTCGTAAAGGCGGGACCGTGCCGCCCAGGTTAGTCCTTGGGAATCGGATGCCATTTGCCCCTCAATCCCATGAGCATTGATGAACTCGGCCACGGTCCTGATCGGCGTCCGTGGAAAAGTCACCAGTGCGGTGAGTACCTTGCGGGCTGCGGCTTCTTTCTTCGTCATTGTTCGTTCTCCTTTGAAGGCAAATTGACTGCTCACAAAGGTAGAAACTTTATTGCGGCATTCACCGCATCTTCCGACAATGATGAGCATGGCACGCATTAGTGGGAAGGCGAGAAAGAATGGTCAGAAAAAACACTACGCCGGGAACAATTGAGACGGACAGGCTTGAGAGCGAGCATCGCCCCACGTTTTACATGGGAGAACCGAACGTCTTCGCAAGAAACCTTCGGCTGCTCACCGCCATGCGTGGACTTACAGCCGAAGCTGCCTGCAAAGGTATTTCCGAGATGCTTCGCCGGGACGCCGATGCCGAGCGAGATCAAGTGTGGGAGAGAACCAAAGACCCTGTGGCACGCCAAGCGGCCTCAAAGAAGGCACAGCAGACCAGGAAGATCACGATTGACCCGAAGTGGTACAGACGGCTGACGGCGAAAGGTGTCTCCCGTTCGGACAAACGCACACGAACACAGTTCCTCGCCATTGCCAAGTTCTTCGGCGTGCGTCATGAGGGACTTTGGGAAGCTGACCTCATCACGTTCAAGCTCACCGACCTTCAGGCTCCGATACTGCCACCCACGAACCGATTCGCCATTCACGGTCAGAAGCTCGCCGATCTGCTGGAGCATGGTGGCGGGCGGTATGACTACTTGATGTCGCTGCTGGACTCATTGCACAGTGAAGCATTCCCGAACGGTCATGCCGGTGGGACGGGTCGAAAGTCCGGCGCATGGACGATGCCCGATAAGGATTGAGGCGACGAATAAATATCGCCTGCCGAAAATGCCATTCTTCCATTCGATTACGAGCCACCGATGTTTGCATTACCCGTCCCCGAATATATTCCGAGCCGCAAGTATCCTTCATCACCATCAATATCGTTTAGCCGCCCATTATCCCCGCCCGATATACCGGCACGCCACGCTCCCAAGCCACGGTCAGCAGTCCGATCCCGACCAAACCGGCAATAAGCTGGTCCAACGTGTCACGGCTAAGATCAACGGCGTTGCCAAGCTGAAAGCGATTCATTCCCGCCGTGCCAGCAGCGGCGACCAACGGCAATATCCTCTCGGCTTCTGGGGCGAGATGCCGCCGTCGTCGTTCCCAAGATTTGAATGAAGAAATCATGGAAGTATTTACGACGGCCAAGAACAAGACTGTGGTGTGCAGCACAACAAATGGATTTCCTCAGATTATCTTCAAGTCGGTCTATTTTGACGATTCAAGACGCATATAATGTTAGCAACTGCAACACCACTATGCCTCACTTCCGCACCCAACTTTCTCAACACGGCTCGGCTCCCCGCTGATCTTCAGCC
>JBGSUN010000156.1:0-25749 GCA_041753475.1 Planctomycetaceae bacterium
CCTGAAAGCCTGGTCCCGACTTCCAACATGGCACCCCAGGCCCCGCACCACCCCGGAAACATTCCTCAACCCGTTCACACTCGCCCGCTGGGGCAATTCGATCGGCCGATACCAAACGGCTTAAATCCACAAGCTGCTAGAATCCGGGTGTTCTAATCAGCGAGTTTGTTTCTCTCTGCTGGAGTCGATTGCATGCGATGGAGTGTGTCCGCTCCGATGCCTTTCGGGCTAATTCTGGGTGGGTTGTTAGGGTTGATGATGCCGGCAGTCTTGTTGTTCTTTGCTTGTAGAAAAGAACCTTACCCGACGCGGTCGATACTCGGCTTTGGCGTCGCAGTGGCCTGCTGGTATATCGGATTCCCGATGGACTCGTTTTGTGATTGGTCCGCGTCTCGGAATTATGGCGTCTATGCGAATTTCAGGATCCTATCCTTTAGTCCGATGATTCCGATTCTCAACGTTTGGAATCTTGCGCGTTACTATGTGCTCGACGCGCTCATCGGGTCACGGCAATTGCTGAGCCTCTGCGGGTTGGTCCTGGGATTGAGCCTGACGTTGAAGTCGGGACGAATCCAGCGAAGTTCACGGCGTGTGGCGCTGACCGTCGTTGGCAGTGGTATCGCGTTCGCGCTCGGCTACTGGATCAACGGAGTCGGACCCTGTTGGGACCAGGCGAGCTGGATGAATGCCTTCCCGTGGCCGCTTGGAGTCTGGCTGCCTGTTTATGTCAGTGCGGGCTACACCGCTTGGCCGATCGTCGGATTCTTTACCGTGTGGTATGCGGGACTGTTCCGTCATACCGGCTGCAACATTCCCTTCGCGGATCATTCTTGGAACTTACAACCCCATAGCGTGGTGGGACCAAGTGCGGCCCGATCAACGGCCAACTGATCCGCGGGGTGCCCCTTCTGTCAAACCCCGCAGTAGTAGTTGTGCCCACCATTTCTTTCAAGTGAGACCGTCGCGAACATTCTGGTGGGCACAGCCCACCCTACCGGACTACCGGACTGATCATCGCGATTTTTCCGGCCCTCATGGTTGTGGCATACTGGATGCGGTTTCTTTTCGCTCCGTGAATCTTTCTCATCGGCGGACCGCCGTTATGGAGTCATCAATGGCTCAATGCTGTCCCGTTTGTGCAGAGGAATTCTTCCCGGACAGTCGGTTCTGTTCACACTGCGGGACGGTGGTGCGAGCCGATGACGACCCGATCGAAGTTCGCACCAAAGACGTGGTGCTGTCGGTGATCATGGCGGTCGCTGCGCTGACCGTCACGCTGCCGGTCAATCTGTCGATGCTGAATCTGGCTTGGAACTGGGGATGGTCTCAAACCGGTCCGGCGGAGCTGTTGCTGGTCGGCATCTGGAACGGATTATTTGTCGGATTGCCGCTCCTGTTTCTCGCCCGCCGATGGTACACGCGTGTCCGTCGGGGTGAATTCAATTATGCGTGGGTCTGGCGTGACTACTGGTTTCTGCAACTGTGTGCTCTTTCACCCTTCATCATCCTGGGACTGTGCTTCGGTTTTATCTGGTTCATGAGTTGGTTGATGGTCCGCTTGTCTTGACCGTCCCCGTTCCCGCCTCGCAGAGTAGAGTAGAGTAGAGTAGAGTAGAGTAGAGTAGAGTAGAGTAGAGTAGAGTAGAGTAGAGTAGGGTGGGCGGTGCCCACCATTTCTTTCAAGTGCGACCGTCTCGAACATTCTGGTGGGCACAGCCCACCCTACTTGGCTCTGCCCCGACGAAATCACGCCAGTAGCCCGCACTGCTTGAGCAGCGGTTCCACCTGCGGTTCGCGGCCGCGGAAACTGCGGAAGATTTCCAGCGGGTGCTGACTGCCGCCGAGGGCCAGCACGGTGTCGCGGAAGCGTCGGCCGGTGGCCGCCACCGCGGTGTCGTTGTCCAACCCGGCTTCTTCGAAGGCTCCGAACGCATCGGCGCTGAGAATCTCTGCCCACTTGTAGCTGTAATACCCCGCGGCATACCCCCCGGCGAAGATGTGCGAGAAGCCGCACAAAAAGCGGTCCTCGGGCAGGATTGGCAGCACCGATGTCTTTGCCGCAATCCGTCGATGCACATCGTATGGCGTTTCGCTCCCGTTCGGGTCGAACGCCGTATGCAGTGCCAAATCGGTCATGCCGAGCATCATCTGCCGCAGCAGTTGGGTCGCAGCGCGATAGTTGCGGGCCGCGCAGATTTTCTGGAACAGTTCCTCGGGCAACGGTTCGCCGGTTTCGAAGTGCCCCGTCATACCCATCAATGTCGGACGGTGATAGCACCAGTTCTCCATGAACTGGCTGGGCAACTCGACGGCGTCCCACTCGACACCGTTGATTCCCGCGGCGTCGGGGTGTTCGATCGTTGTCAGCATGTGCTGCAGGCCGTGCCCCATCTCGTGGAACAGCGTTTCGACTTCGCGGAAGGTCATCAAGGACGGCCGATCACCGACGGGCGGCGTCTGATTGCACACGAGGTGCGCGACCGGGAGTTGCGTCTTCCCGTTCACCTTGCGACGGCCGAGGCAATCGTCCATCCATGCTCCGCCGCGTTTGTTTTCGGGGCGTGAGTACGGATCGAGAAAGAAACTCGCGATCGGTTCGGCCGCTTCGTTACGGACCACGTAATACCGCACGTCGGGATGCCACGTCGAGATGCCGTCGGTGACGCGCTCCACCGTGACGCCAAACAGCCGAGTGAGCAGTCGGAACAAGCCGTCGAGGACCCGTTCCAGCGAGAAGTACGGCCGGATTTGTTCGTCGGTGTAGGCGTAACGCTCTTCACGCAATCGTTCCGCCCAGAAGCCGACATCCCACAAGTTCAGCGGTGCGGTATCCCCCTGCTTTGCTTTGAAGTCGATCAGGTCCTGCAAATCCCGCTGGGCCACATTCCACGCGGCGGTGTGGAGTTGATCGTACATCGCCTGGATGGCGTCCACGCTGGGAGCCATCTTCCGCATGAGACTGACGGCGGCGAAGTGCGGATAACCGAGCAGCGCGGCCTTCTCTTTCCGCAACTGCAGGATGCGGGTCATCAGCGGCGTGTTGTCGAACGGCGGTTGCGAGGCCCGCGCGAAATACGCCCGGTACAACTGTTCGCGCAAGGCAGAATCGCGGCAATGCTCCATAAACGGAACGTACAGCGGCGTTTCCAGGGTGATCCGCCACGGCCCGGCTTCCGGCGTCGCGGCAGGAGCATCGGCATGCGCGCGGCTCCACGTCTGCGCGGCGAGTTGTTGCAACGACGGCGGCCAACCTTCGGTCTTCGAGTCGTCGGTGATGTCGAGGGCAAACGCCTTCGTGGCATCCAGCACGTGATTCGAGAACTCGGTGGTGAGCTGGGACAGTTCCTGCTCGATCGCGTTGAACCGCTCCCGCTGTTCGACAGGCAAACCAATCCCGGCGAGTTCCGCATCCTTGATGCGATCCAGAATGATGCGATGTTGCGTGCCGGTGAGTCCGTTCCAGACACCGACATCGTCACGGAGGCGAAGAAACGCCTTGTAAAGTGATTCACTCTGCCGGACGCGCAGACTGAAATCGATGATGAGCGGCTGAGCTTCATCGTAAGCCGCACGAAGCTCCGGTGAATTGTGCACACCAAACAGATGCCCGACCGGCTTCCAGGCGGATTCGAACGGCCGTTCGAGTTCTTCGATCGGTTCCATTGTGCCCGCCCATGTGGGCGTGAAACTCCGTTCGAGGTCTTCGAACCGTGCCAGTGCTCGCGTCACGGTTTCTTTGACCGCCGGGACCACATGCTCCGGTTGAATCCGCGCGTACTCCGGCAATCCTGCGTCGACCAGCAACGGGTTCTGCTCAGTGGTCCCTTGGCTCACGATGATCCCATCCGTAGAAGAAATGCGAAATCCGAACGACGAAATCCGAAAGAAATCATAAGCATCAAAGTGGAAAACACCACCACAAGTGCGTGCACACTCGGAAGACGGCTCGCAGGGCCTACTCGCGATCCGTCAAGGCCCCGGCGGCGATCACCCCTTCGCTGAGTGTCGCACAGTGGGCCAGAAAGCGGGCATCGGCATCGGGCAACTCTTTGCGCAGACGTTGCGATAACCGGCCCGGTCGCGCGGTGGTCCGCAGTTCCCGCAGATAATCGACGAGGACGCCGCGGCTGTCCGGGCTGTCTTCCAGCATGAAATGGACCCACGCCCAGGACTCGAAGTAGTCCGGCTTTTTCATGTCGTTGACGGCTTCCAGCGTCTCCAGCCGATCAAGATCCGGTCGCCAGCCTTCATGCAACGCGGACCGCATCCGCTGCACATAATCGCGGTTGTAACCCACCGGCGGCTCGGCGACTTCGAAGTATTCCGCAAGACCTTCATCCAGCCACAACGGGACATCTTTGAGCGACGCATGCAGCACGCCGTGGGTGTATTCGTGCCGCAGATCTTCCTGAATGCGTTCGCCCCAGAAGGTGTAGACCGCGAGTTCCTGTGAAGTCCCAACAAAGTAAGCCCGGCGGGGAGGCAGATTGGGATACGTGGCCTGCAGATACTGTGAGTACCGCGTTTCATCACCGAAAAGATACACCGTCACCGGTTGTTCCTGGACCGGTAGATCAAGCGTCTCGGAAATCATCCCGCGCAACGCTTCGAGGTCTTTGAGCAACGCATGATCTTTGGGCAGCTTGATGTCGCTTTGAACGAGGAGCTTCTCATTCTTGACCGTGTGCCGGGTGGGTAACCCGACCGCCTCGGTCCGGTTTGCCATGCGGCAACCACTGAAGACAAGCGAGCACAGCAGTGTGCAGACCGCGAGCGCACGGGTCGAGAAGACTCGATCCGACAGACGGACGTCAGCCGAGAAATAGAATGCGATCACGTGTGGTGACAACAAGGCGTCGAAGCGTGAATTCCCAACGAGGACTCTTTCCGCGCGGCGGGATCGTCGCAGAAACCCGGAAATTGAGCAAGACGGCTTGAGATGATGTGGGTGATTTACGAAGCCTGGGAGGCTCTTCTTACTGGATGCTCAAATCCTGTTATGGTCTACTCTCTGGCGATCAATTCCCTGAATCCTCTCGATACGATGTGCTTGGCATTCAGCGCAGAGGTTTGGCTCATGAGTGAATCCACGGAACACGCGGGTGATCTGGAAAGCCCGTTTCACTTTCCCGACCACGTTCCGTATGAGCCGAGCCATGATCGCCGTCCATTGCCCGGCATCTCCCCTGCGGGATCGATGGTTCCGCGGTACATTGCCGCCTGCGTCGACAATCTGCTTGCAATCGTGCTTGCCGTTGTCATCGCCAAGCTGTTGCCAGAACGCTGGATCGTGGTGCAGGTCGTCGTCGTGATTGTCGTTTACCTCGGTTACTACTTCGTTTCCGAAGCCCTGACTTCGATGACCCCGGCCAAGTATTTCGCCGGGGTCAAAGTGTGCGCCTTTGATGGTGGCCGATGTACGGCTCGACAAATTCTGATCCGAACGCTCTTCCGGATCATAGATGTGAATCCGATCTGCGGAATCGGAGGAATTTTTGTGGTTCTGTCCCCCAGTCGACAGCGGTTGGGGGACTGGGTCGCCGGGACCATTGTCGTCTTGTCTTCCCGCACCTCACGCTGATCACTGTCTTCTCCGACTTCGGTCATCTCGAATCTGACGTTGTCGCTGTCCTCGCCTTGAGTTAGAACCAGACATGGTCGTGCGGGAAAGGTCCGCGCGTATATTGGGTCAAGGAGGACCGCGCGTGTCTGTTTCCACTTTCATGGTTGCCCAGCCCACTGCCGCACTAGCAGTGAATTCGGCAGCCGGCCCGCGGCGACGACCGGTTCGCTGGACGGTCAAGCTGCTGGCTTTGGCGATCGCCGTCGGCTTCAGCCTGCTGATGGGGGAACTTGCGCTGCGGATGGTCTGGACGCCGCCGAGTTTGTTATCGACTCCGGCTTGGGGACCGCATCCCGCCTACGGTTACGCGCCGCTCGCCGGGGTTGTTGGCAAGATTGAAACGATCGAATACGCGCACCCGATTCATCACACCCCCCAACGACAACGCGGCACAAAAGTGTTTACCGCGGAACGTCCGGCCAGTGTGCAAAGCCGCGTGCTGTTTCTCGGTGATTCATTCACGTATGGTCTCGGTGCCGCGGATGACGAGACGTTCGTAGGCCGATTGACCACCGCCTGGCCGGATCGTGAAGTCGCCAACGGCGGCGCGAATGGTTACGGCACGCGCAATTGTCTCGCCGTGCTGGATCGCTTCGGGGCCGAGTTCCGTCCCGATCTGACGGTCCTCGTCTTCTTCTGGAACGATCCGGAAGACAACTACGTCCGCAAAGTTCCCGATTACACTCTTTCCGCTGACGGCAAGGTCACTCGTGTCGATCCCGTGCCCGCGGATTTCGATCCGCTCGCCGAGTTGCCCGCGGTACAAAGCGCGGCGAAGAACCAATGGACAACGTCGTATCTCTTCGCGATGGGCAAGGAAGGACTGAAGGGTGCCCGCTACCGCTTCATCGGGGCGAAAGACCGCCGCATTACCACGGACGAACAACGAACCGCAGCGTGGGAGATTACCGAACGTTATCTCGACATGCTGCACCGTCGTGCGGAGGAACTCGGTACCGAGTTGGTGATTGTGTCACTCCCGGATCACAATCAAGTCGATCCGCACGCAGTCATCAAAAACATTGGCCCGTTCGAGTTCGACGTGCAAGACCGCCTCCGTGCGGCCTGCGATCGACTCGGGATTTCCGTGATCGATCTGCTTCCCGAACTGCAAGCCGAATGGCAGGCGAATGGGAAGCAACTGTATTACTATGCGGATCGGCATCTCACGCCGTATGGCAATGAAGTTGTTGCGAAAATTCTGCAGCCACAGTTGGAAGCACGGCTTTCAAAGTAGCCCTGTCGCTCCGCGACAGGAAAGCCGATGAAAAGTTCGGCCGATGAGGATCTCGAAAGTGGCAAAGTTCCAGTTGACGCGAATCGCACCGCCGAAATGGACGACACAACCAAGCCGCAGCATTACGACTGTTAAGGTTGAAGAGTATTCCGCGATCCAGCAGCACCGGGACAAACTGCTTCAAACCGTCCATCGTGCGGTTGAGGATTACCTAAACACACCGGGGCTATATGGAGAAAGCGAAAGTTTCCCTGATCGCCATCGAATGACAGGGGCGTACTATATCGGTGACGAGTCGTACATTGCGCACAACAATCCTGAATGGTTCCAAATCAGCATCCAGTGCCGCTGCATTGAGCATCCGAAAGCTGGGATGGACCGCGAAGACGACTATCTTGGATTGGAAGTTTGGCTCAAATGTGTCCCAGGTCAGTGGTCGTCGTTTGAAGTATTCCGGAACACCGACTCTTTCTCTATCTGAGTGAAGCAGCCAACGTCATCCGGCCAACAATTGTAGCTCCAGTGTGTTGACGATTTCGCCGATGGTCCAATCCTGGGACGCGATCCGCACCGAGGCGTTTTCTTCCAGCCACCCCTGCACCTTGCGCTCGGCAGACATCACCGTGTCGTGGTTGTGGCCGCAGAAGTGTCGGCCGATTTCGGAGTACGCGGACGGCGTGTGTTTCCGTGCGAGAAACATCGCCTGCATCCGTGGTTGTGCCAATGTGCGGACGCGGCTGTCAGATTTGAGGTCTTTCGGTCGCAGACCGAACAACTGACAGACCACGCGCGCGATATCCGCCAACCGGACGATCCGCAGCGGGATTACGCCGAGGGGCAGTGGCCCGCGGGCACCGTTTGCCGGACGGACGCCGCTTGTTGTTCGTCACCACCGACAATGATTTTCAGGCCGATGTCCCCAGCCGTGTGGACGTCTTCGCGATCCCCGCCCCGTAGCCGTGTTACACCGACGCGCCGCTGAACAGTGGTTCGATGAGGGTACCGCGGTTGAGTTGCGCGGGACGATTGAGGCGGTCGCGGACTTCGGCATCGGATGGCACACCGAGGACATGATAGACCGTCGCGCCGATGTCCTCCGGACGGATGGCCGGCGTGATGGGATACGCACCGATGTCGTCGGACCGGCCAATCACCTGGCCGCCTTGCACGCCTGCCCCGGCGAAAACGCCAAAGAAGCACGGGCCCCAGTGGTCGCGGCCGGCTTGCGGGTTGATCTTCGGCGTCCGGCCGAACTCGCCGAGCATCATCACCATCGTGTCTTCGAGCAGCCCCTGTTGATCCATGTCTTCAAGCAGGGCCGACACGCCTTGATCCAGCGATGGCAGCAACCGCTTCTTCAGCGTGTTGAAGATGTCGCCGTGGCTATCCCAGTTCTGCACACGACCGATGTTCGTCTGCACGACGGGCACACCGGCCTGGATCAACCGCCGCGCCAGCAGCAGCGATTGCCCTGTCGTGTGCCGACCGTAGCGGTCACGGGTCGCGTCGGATTCGCGCTTCAGATCAAACGCCTGCGCGAGTTTGCTTGACGTCAGCATCGTGAACGCAAGGTCTTGCTCGTTGGTCAAGCGGCGCGAGGCCCCGATGTCGGCGATGCGCTGTTGTTGTTTGTTGAGTTCGCCCAGCAGGTGTTGGCGTTTGTCGAGTCGCGGCACATCAATGCCCGGTGACAACGACAGCGCGTCGACTTTGAAATCGGCGTGGTTCGGATCCCCCGTGATCTGCCACGGATCGTATTTCGGCCCCAGAAAGCCGGCGTGCTGACCGGGCCATGTCAGCGGGCCATCCATCAGGAACGTCGGCAAATTCACACCGCTGGGGATGCCGTCGGTCCGCGGCCGAGTGTACGCCAGCCCGGACGAATAACACGGCCAGTCATCCCGCGACGCCACCTTGTCGAAGAATGCGCCGGGTTGAACGGTGCCGGTGAGCACATGATGCGTCGACATCAAATGGTTGTTGTCACTGTGCGACAACGACCGGGCCACGGCATACCGATGAGCCTGCGCGGCCAGCAACGGCAGATGCTCGCAAACATGCAGCCCGGGCGTCGACGTCGAGATCGGTTGAAACTCGCCACGGATTTCCGCCGGGGCTTCCGGCTTCATGTCGAACGTATCGTGATGGCTCGCCGCACCGGTCAGAAAGACAATCAGCACGGACTTGGGCGATCGTTTCGGAACCGCCGCCGTCACCGATTCCGCCGCCGCGGCCCGCTGTCCCAGAACATGCGGCAGCCCCACGCCCAGCAACCCGGAATAGCCGACCTGCAACAGGGACCGGCGGCTCCAACCGGGAAGATGCGGCCAGGCACCAGGATGAGCGGTGGACATACGAAAAGCACTCCGGCAACTTCGAGAACGCATGCATCGTAGTTTATCGAACCGGGCAACCAACCGCCATGACGGTTTCTAACCGGAAGGAAAGTGGTGAGCCTCGAAGACTCGGAGTCACCCTCCAAAACTCGGTGGGATCGGCGCGGGACGCGAAACCGCATGGGGGTAAGCGGTGCGGTTAGAACAAGTTGATCCAGAGAGAAAACATCAGGATGGGGATGACGATCATGCCGGGGGGAATGAGGCAGAGCGCCTGGATCTGCCAGTAGTCTCGAACCGCGATGCCGTGGTGCAAATCATCGTCACGAATGCGGTCGCGCCACCGCCAGACGGCAATGCCGAGGGGCACGCCGATCAGCCAGCCGTTCAGTGTGGAGATGGCCGCGGCGGCTTCCAACGCTCCACCCACGAATGGTCCTCTCTGTAAGAATCCCGCCAACCAAAACGTGGTCGGCAAGGAAATCGCCAGAGTCGTGATTGCCGCGAGGCTCGCCAGCACCACATCCACCCAGGTGATATCCAGTGGATTGGGATGACGTGCGCGGATCGGTGTGTCACAGCGCGGACAGTAGTCACGCTGTGAAGCCAGCGCTTCCCCACAAACCCGGCACAAGACCGGCGCGGCAGCCTCGTGCTGGTCCGCAGTGGTCATCAGCCTTGGTCCCCCGCCGGTCATGAGAACATCATCATTCCGGAACAGACAGCGAGGAGCAACAGGATGGCGGCCATGCCAATCATCACCGGGAGAACCACCACGAGGCCGATGGTCACCAGCGCTGTGCGGAGCGTGGTCATGCCCAGGTCTTGCCAGTTCAGCGGGCGACCCGACAGACGGAACATCACCGCCTTGCCGAAGATGTAGCACAGTGGCAGCCCGAAGATCACACCGAAGCCGAGGGCGGCGTCACGATCGTGCTGGGAAATCAACACCACCGCGAAGACGAAGGCCAACAGCGCTGCCGACCAGGCCAAGGCGCGTGGGATCAAGTCGCCGCCGGGTTTCAGCCGGTATCCACATTGGGGGCACGCCACCCAGGCTTCCTGCGTGGCGATCAGACACCGCGGACAACAGAACTCGGTGACCGGCGTCGGTTCGTTCATGAGGTCCTTCTCCCGATGCGCGCCTGAGCTACGGAGTTTGTTTCGTGACGGTTTCAGGGGGAACGAGTTGCCGCTCCCGCAGGTTCTGACCGATTTCCAACCGGTAGGATTGCTCTCCGTCCTTCATCCGGAGCGCCCGCACATCGATCGATTCCACGGTGGCCTGAATGTCCGCAACTTCGATTTTATCACCGGTACGGAGTACCGTCTTCTTATTCTGCAGACGATCAAAGAGCCACGCTTGCCGTTCGCCGTTCTCCGCAATGATACCGACGAGGTAGGTGAAGATCGCCTTGTCATCATCGACGGTGATCTTGATGTTCTCCGTAATCGAGACCGGCGGGGTCCCCGTGTCGGAGACTGTGATCGTGACAGGATACTCGCCGGGAAGGACCGGCTCCGTCGGCGTCCATTCCAGGCGATCCTCTTTCGTGTTGACGGTCAATCCTTCGGGAGCGCCGCCAAGTTTAATGGTCAACTTCTCACGATCTGTTTCGGGATCGGTCAGATTGAGCGGCAAGACCCACAGCCGGTCGAGCACGGCGACCGGGACGCGGTCGATTTTCAAAGTCGGGGGCAAGTTGGGAGCCCGCACTTCGACGGTTAACTCAGCCACGATTTTGCCGTTGTCGGCGGACGGATGCGTCACTTCGACTTTGACCGGGAGCTTTTCCAGCGGATGGTCGTCCGCCGGTTTCCACGAGAATTTTCCGGTGGCAGCGTCGATCGTCATTTCTTTCGGTGCACCGGGCAGCAGGTGGAACGTCGGCTTGCCGAGCGCGGGATCATAATTGGTGGGCGTGAGGGTTTCGTCGAACAACTGCCCGCGGATGGCGATCCGTTCCCGTGACGACGGCAATTCGAGGTGATACGGAATCGGTGGTTGCGGTTTGACGAAGACATTCGCCTTCAGATACGTGAGAAACTGTTCCGGCGATTCCTTTGCCGAGTCGGGATGAACGGGCATCGCTTCGGCAATGGTTCCCGCCGGATGGGCGACGGGCTCGGTCTGACCAAAGCCGCGCGTCACGGTCGCCGAGGTTCCTTTCAAGGCGGTGACAGTCACGTATTCCTGGTCCAGCCGCAGGACGAATGGCAGGGTCCGCGGAAAGCCTTCACCGGGCTTTTCGAGTTCGAGAACGGTCGTCTCTCCATCCGCGGCCGCCGCCAGGGCTGTCTGCGGGAACAACGACTTCCGCTTGGGGCCTCCCTTGAGCGACAACGCTTCGGCGACCAGAGTGATCCGTAACGCCGGATCCCCTTCCGATTCATAGCTCTTGATGTCGAGCTTACTAATGCGGTGCATCAACCCCGTGCGGCGGAACTGATACAGAAAGAAGGCCAACTGGCTGAAGCGGGCTTCCCCTTCCACCGAGATGGGGACATTGGCGTAAACATCTTTCTGCGATACACCGGTGTTTAGCGGCTTCACGACCACATCTTGCCAGCCCGAAACCGTGGCCAGTTGCGTGAGCCAGTCCTGATAGAGGTGTTGGCCGAACGTTGCCGACGGGCGGGCATTGGGAGCGGTTGGCGGATCGGGGGGCAGGCCGCGGTTCTTCCAATCCGTTAGATCGCGCATCGCCTTCATGATGGCGAGTTCGTCGTTGCTCTTTTTGTCGACGGTGGCCTGCAATCGCTGGATTTCGTCATAGCGGTTGGTGAACGGTTCCAGAATCCAGGCGCGGACCGGGCCGCCGCCAAGCCAGAGTACGGCGGCGACGCTGAGGCCGATCAACAGATACTTTTCGCGAGGTTGCATGAATCGAACCGTGGAAGGATGCGATTATTTCGACTTGTCGGACTCGGCCAGCGACGGAGCCGTTTTCTCGGTGGCAGTCTTCGCAGTGGCGGCCGTTGCCTTGGCGGTCGGCGCGGGCTTCGGTGTCGCACGGGGGACGCGCCGCTGAATATCAACGTCCAGGAATTTGGGGTATTGGTCGTCGCGGCTGGAGAGTACGGGGCGAGGAAGCGAGACAAAATACGGTCGGTCCGAAATCTGCGATTTGAATTCGGAAATGTGCTGCTCTGTTTTCGCCGCCCCCTTGGCCGTGAGTCGCCCCAGGACATCACCACCGGTGGTGACGTTGTAGAGATAATCGGTGAAGTACGGCCGTTCGTACTCGCCGGGCATCAAGGATTCCAACTCAGCGATCTGCGCCAACTGGTCGATATTGCGATCATTCCACATGGCGACAATTGCCGCCTGCTCCTGCAACGGCTTCCCGTCTTTGATCGCCTTGGTGAGCGCCTGATCTTTCTCTTTCAGCTTGGCGATCTGGCTGTCCAGAGAAGCGAGCCATGTCACCCAGACAGCGCTGGTCAGAAAGAGCACCGTCAACGCGCTGGCGGCCCCGACGGCGTACAACATCTTCCGGGGATCGCGCACCGGCGGCGGTTGTCGCGGATGAATGAAGTCGATTGCACAAGCGGCAGAGCGACCGATGAGCGTCGCTTGTCCCGCCAGCAGCGCACGATCCGCGGGTAGCGATTTCAACGCTTCCGGGACAACCCAGTCGGCCAGCCGGTCGGTGGGATCGATGCACTCCACCGGGCAGTTCAATCGCTCGGCCAGAGCTGTGGCGAACTTCTCATCGCTGCCGATCAACCAGACCCGGTCCACTTTCATTTCCGGCCGCAGCCGTTGGGCAGCGACCAGCGTGCGGCTGATTTCACTCAGAACAATGGTTTGCGGATCACCGTGCGATTCGTCAAACATCCGCGCGGCATGCGCGTAGTTGAGATGATCGTTCTCCACGACGGCGAGCTCCACCCGACCGGGGCCGAAGGCGACCGCCATCGTGGTTCCGTCACCGAGTCCGCGCTTCCGGGTGATCGCCGTGGTCCATGCTGCCAGAGCCGACGAACTGAGCGAGACTCCAGCGAGTTCGCGTTCCGCCGCCGTCAACAACGCCGTGAGCATGGCCGTCGTCGCCTTGGGCAGGGTGACGGCAAGGACATCGCGACCGGGGCGGCTGGTGATCGGTGACAGAGGCAGAAAATCGAGGTGGACACTGTCGAGACTGACGGCCGAGCGGGTGGACGTTTGGAAGCGAACGATATCCGGAAGTTCTTCGTCCGGAATGGCTGGGAGCTCGAGGTGCCGGAGGATCACGTCCTCACGGGGCATCATCAGCCAGACCGCCTTTGCCGTGAGCCCCGCGGCCTGCCATTGATTACGGAGCCATTCCCCGGCGGCTTTGGGGTTCTGGCTGGGAACCATTCCTTCGGGGAAGACGCCCGTCCACCCGCCGGTGAGCCGCGCGGACCCGCCGTGGGCGTCTGCCTGACAAGCTGACACATGCTGGCGGTCCCAGCAGACGATGAGAAACTCGGGCATATCCCGCACAACCTTCGCAGAAAGAATTCTCTGCCATCATCTTCGGCGGACCGTCCCCGCGGAACAAGCCCAGTCTCGGTCTTCAACCCCACAGAGACGAGAAAGTCTTGGTCAGGTGTTCATAACACCGCTGAAAACCACCCGAGAGAAGCAGTTATCCCGATTACACTGTCAGACCGCATCCCCCCGCTTGCGGTTTCGCGCCCCGCGCCAACCCCAACCAGTGGCCCCGATGACAACTCGCCCCAAAGTCTCGCAACCCACGTTCCCACCCGATATCGTGGGGAGATCCCGATTCCCCAACGATGTCCCCCCAGGAAACGATGATGCCTCTTCATCGAATGCTGCTCGCTGCACTGCTGGTGCTCGCGAATGTGATCAGTGTCACCGCGCAAACCACTCCGATCACCATCGCCGACTTCGAAGGCCCCAGCTACGGCGACTGGAAAGTCACCGGCACCGCGTTCGGCCAGCAGCCCGCGCCGGGAACGCTCCCAGGACAAATGGCCGTCGACGGGTACCTCGGCAAAGGTCTCGTGAACTCGTTCAACGGCGGCGACAACTCCGTTGGCACGCTGACCTCGCCGTCGTTCAAGATCGAACGCAAGTTCATCACGTTCTTCGTTGGGGGAGGCGGCTGGGCTGACGAAACCTGCCTGAATCTCCTCGTGGATGGCAAGATCGTGTGCACCGCGGCAGGACCGAACACCATCTCCGGCGGCAGCGAACGGCTGGAGCCGCTGGCATGGGATGTCGCCGAATTTGCCGGGCACGATGCCGTCATTGCCATCATCGACACCCGTGCTGGCGGATGGGCGCACATCAATGTCGATCACATCGTGCAGACGGATGATCGCGGCAAGATTGCGATCGCCGCTCCGCCGGTGCCGTTGATTCGAAACGCATCGCGAGAAGTCACGGTCGAAAAGAAATGGCTGCACTTTCCGGTAAAAACGGGAGCGAAACCGCGTGTGGTCACCGTTCGCTTGGATGACACCGTGCTGCGACGGTTTGATATCGAGCTTGCCGATGGCGAACCTGACTGGTGGGCACCGCTGGATGTCTCCGCGTGGAATGGGAAGACGCTGCGTGTTGTTGCCGATGTCCTGCCGGAAGGATCGAAAGCACTCGAAAAGCTGCCGCAGGGTAACATGATTGTCGGCATTGGGGATCTCTATCACGAAGCCCTGCGGCCGCAATTGCAGTTCTCGACCCGTCGCGGATGGGTGAACGATCCCAACGGCCTCGTCTTCTTCAACGGCGAGTACCACCTGTTCTTCCAGCACAACCCATATGGCTGGGGATGGGGCAACATGCACTGGGGGCATGCCACCAGTCGTGATCTCGTCCACTGGCAGGAACATGGCGAAGCCCTGTACCCCGACGACATGGGCCCGATGTTCAGCGGCAGCGCCGTCGTCGACTGGAAGAACACCAGCGGCCTCGGCAAAGACGGCAAACCGCCGATGGTGTTGTTCTACACCGCGGCGGGGAACCCCACGACGCAATGCTTGGCCTACAGTCTCGACGGCCGCACGTTCACCAAGTACGCCGGCAACCCCATCATCAAACAAATCACGCCGGGCAATCGTGACCCGAAAGTGATCTGGCATGAGCCGACCAAACAGTGGGTGTTGACACTGTATGTTGAAATGCCTCGCCCGAAACAGGACGGTGACGGTCCCAATGCCCCGAAGACCGAGCACACGATCCAATTCTTCACGTCGCCGAATCTGAAGGAGTGGACCTTCCGCAGCCAGACCGCGGGGCTGTTTGAATGTCCCGACTTCTTTGCACTGCCGGTGGATGGCGATGTGAACGATCAGAAATGGATTCTGACCGGCGCGAGCAGCGAATACTTCGTCGGTCGGTTCGACGGCGAGAAGTTCACCGCGGAAACGCCGAAGCTGCCGGGACACCGCGGCCGCGGATTTTATGCGGCGCAAACTTTCAGCGATGTCCCGGATGGACGGCGGATCCAAATCGGCTGGGGCCAGGCACCGTCACCGAAGATGCCGTTCAACCAACTCCTCACCATCCCGTGCGAACTCACGCTGCACAAAACCGCCGACGGCCCACGACTCCGTTGGCAGCCGGTGAAGGAGTTTGAAACACTGCGCGGTTCTCATTCACACCGCATCGACCGAATCAAACTGAACCTTGGAGAGCCTCAATCCATTAGCAATTTTAAAGATGAACTCCTCGAAGTCCGGGCGACATTTCGCCCCGAGAAGGGGAGTCGATTTGTCATTCGTATCCGTGGCATCGACGTGGCATACGACGCCGGGAAAGAAGAGGTCGTCATCGGCGATCATCGTGCTCCCGCACCACTGCTGAACGGCGAGCAACGGATGATTCTCATGATCGACCGAACGTTGCTCACGGTCTGGGCAAGCGACGGGCAGACGTACATCCCGTGGCCGATCATTCCCACGGAGACGGAACTGAGCGCGACCGTCACAGTTCAAGGTACGCCAATCGAGATCAAGAATCTTGAAGGGCACGCACTGCGTTCAATCTGGACACCGTAAATCAGGACCTCATGTCAACCGACCTTCCCGATGAGCAACCGACAATCGTCGATACGCTTGCGGTTTCGCGCCCCGCGCTGAACGCTTCCCAGTGTCTTCGTTGACACTTCGAAGCAGTTTGCGCGGGGCGCGAAACCGCAAGCGGGGGATCGTGGGTTTCCTGTTAATCGACGAACGCGAACTCGTTGAGATTGAGAATCACCCGGCAGGTGTTCGCGAGGCCGTTGGTGCGGGCGTAATCGACGAGAATGTCCCGTTCTTCGGCCGTCGGCGCACGGCCAATCGATCGTTCAAACGCGGTGGTTACGGCGGATGTCGCATCGGCCGTGGCAACGTTCGCGGCGAAGGCTTCCGCCATCACAACGGTCAACCCGTTGTTGAGCAGCGCCAGCGCCTGCAGCGGGTTGATCGTTTCGTTCCGTTTGTCGACCGACATCGACGGATCGGCACAGTCGAGCGTGGTCATAAACGGCTGTGGCTGCGAGCGGACCAGGAACCGGTAGACCGACCGCCGATGCGCGCGGGCATCACGCGGATCATGCAGGTGATACTCGAAGTGCGGCGAGTGCTCTGGGCGTTCGATCACAAAGTCCCGAAACCCCGGGCCACCCATCCGGGTGTCCAATCGACCGGCGACAAACAGCACACTGTCGCGCACCGCTTCGGCGTCGAGTTTTCGCCGGTTCGCCCGCCAGAGGAGTGAATTCTCGGCATCGGCTTTCGCCGGTTCAACCCGATCCGCGGACGATTGCCGATAGGTGTGACTCGTGACGATCAACCGATGCAGCGTCTTCAGTGAACCACCTTGTTGATGGAAATCGGCGGCGAGCCAATCCAGCAGTTCCGGATGCGTCGGCAATTGTCCCATGCGGCCGAAGTCGTTGGGGGAATCAACAATCCCGCGGCCGAAGTGGTAATGCCAGACCCGGTTCACGATCGATCGCCAGGTCAACGGATTTTGCGGGGACACGACCCACTCGGCGAGAGCCGCGCGGCGCTGGGCTTCGGTATGGTGGGCGGGGAGATCAAACTCCGGCGGAAATCCAGGGACCACCGGCGGGACACCGGGGCCGACTTCTTTCAGCGGTTTGCGGACATCGCCCCGCGCCAGAACGTGAATCGACCGCGGCTGCCCGTTTTTCGCGCCGGTGCCAACGAAGTTCCCTGATCCCGTGTGGACTGCAACGATGTAAACCGGTAGCGTTGGAGGTAATGCCGTCAATTCCGTACGAACCGCTTCCAACTTCTGACGGACCTCATTCGACTCGTTCAACATGGGAGACGGGATGCGCTCGGCGCGTATCTCCTGCATCCGTTTCAGAACGCGATCCCGTTCTTCCGGCGACATGGCATCCGCGGCGGCGGGGTAGGCGTTGTCCACGAGATTACTCCGCCGCCAGCGCGGCGCGGCTTCGATGCTGTCCAATGAAGTGACCGTCTTGCCGCGAGCTTCATTGAAGGGCGAAGCCACCGAAAACACCTGCAACTCGGACAACGCGAAGATGTAATCGTTCTGACGCAACGCCAGCTTTGTCGCCGTCACGCGGATGTACCGCCCCATCGCTCCGTCGCCAGTAAAGACCTGCGGAGTGATGCCGGGAGACGGTTGATCGGCCTCGGTGCGGTCGACAATGACGGCGACGTCCTTCGTAAAGAATGGGTCGTCGCTCACTTCCACCCGGTAGCGAACGGGGAAGCCGAAGCCCGCTCCGATTTTGTTGAAATCGTCGTGGCAGGGAATCAGCGAGATGTTCTGAATCGATTGAGTGCCGCCGAGATCGACTTGCACCCATTTTTCCACATCGGCTCGAGCCGCAATCTCACTGTGATAGCCGAATTCCGAGGGAAGTTTATCCGGCCGGTCTGCTGCACGCTGACTGCGGCCGTAAGCGGCGGACAACGATTCCCATTCCGGACCGATGCGCAAGCGGATGAGGCTCTCGATATCCTTGCGCGCGGCCACCAGATCGCGCTCGACTTTCGTCAACTCGCGCCGCCGTGCGGCCACCGTCGGATCGGCATCAAACGGTTTATCGGCCCGGTCGACCGCGGCGAAGACGGCTTGCAGACGGTAATAATCGGCCTGGCTGACGGGATCAAATTTGTGCGCGTGACAACGGGCGCACTGCACAGTCAGGCTGCAGAACGTGTTGAGTGTGTTGACCACCATGTCGTCACGATCAAGGCTCCGGGCGATCTGGCCATCGGTCTTCGTCTCCGGGACTTCGACATGACTGATAAAATCCCACGGTCCCGCCGCGATGAATCCCAGCGCCGGGATCCCCTCCGGTGACCCCGGCGCGAAGACATCTCCGGCGAGTTGCTCACGGATGAAGTCGGCATACGGCTTGTCCGCATTCAACGCCCGGATCACATAGTCGCGATACGGCCAGGCATTCGGCCGCAACTGGTCCTTGTCGTAACCATGCGTGTCACCGTAGTGAACCACATCGAGCCAGTGTCGGGCCCAGCGTTCACCGTAGTGGGGTGATGCCAGCAGCCGGTCGACGAGTTGTTCATACGCATCGGGTCGCGGGTCGGAAACAAACGCAGCAATCTCCGGCGGCGTCGTCGGCAGGCCCAGCAGATCGAATGACAACCGCCGGATCAGCGTGCGTCGATCGGCGGCCGGCGACGGAGTGAGCCCGCGTTCGGCGAGTGTCGCACCAATGAAGCGATCAATCGGATTCTGTACGGGAAAGTTTTGCACTGCCGCGGGGATGGTCACCGCAGCCAACGGCCGCAGCGACCACCACTCGGTGTCGGCCTGCGGACGTTCTTCCAAGACGAGACCGTCGGGCCAGACGGCACCACGTTCAATCCAGGTGCGGATGGCGGCGACTTCTTTCACCGTCAGCGCCGGCCCGGTCTTCGGCATTTCGGGTTTGTCGCCAGTGATCGCCGCCAGCAGCGGGCTTTCCAGCGGCTTGCCGGGATGAACCGCGGGGCCACTGTCGCCACCGTTCCGCAGACCGCCGACCGATTGCAGCGATAACCCGCCTTTTTTGAATTCGTCGTTGTGACAACTGACGCAGCGGCGTTCCAGAATGGGCACAACGTCATCACGAAAGGCTCGGTCAGCAGCCGGATCGGCGGCGAGAAGCAGGAAAATCAGGGTGTCAAACATGCTCAGGACTCGGAAGAAACGATCGAGAGACTTTCGCATATCTTATCCATCTCAGACACCGCTTGCCGATGGAAATTCGCAATCGCCAGCGACTTGAAAGATCATCCCTGCGATCTTGCCGTCTGCTGATTCGAACTGCGACCGTCTGGGAACGCATTCATTTGTTGATCGCGACATCCAGGATTTCGCACACCCTCACGGTCGCGGCTCGGAACGATTTCTGAAAACAGCCCTCTTGACGCCCTACCTATCGCGTGGCAATATATCGGCAGACAATCGATTGTCTCGCTGAAGGATCATGCTCATGTCGAACCGGTTTGGTCCCGATCTGCTGCGGGGCAGTCTCGATCTGATGGTCCTCTCCGTGCTCGCCCACGGCAGTACCTACGGCTACGATTTGCAGCAAAAACTGCTCGCGGCCAGTAACGAACTGGTGCAATTGCAGGCGGGAACGCTGTATCCGTTGCTGCACCGTCTGGAAGCCGACAAGCTGATCCGCAGCCGGTGGGAAGCGTCCACCGGTCGCAAACGGAAGTGGTACGAAATCACCGCCGCCGGGAAGCAGCGGCTGAAGACGCAGACGGCGGAGTGGGACCGCTACGTCGCCTGCATTCAATCGATGCTGGCCCCCATTCGATCCACAGCCGCTCACTCGGCATGACGTTGTGTGCCACGTCTCAATTCACGTCCCATCTGTTCGCGAACCCCAACCAATCACATCACCCAGGGGGAATCATGTCCGAACCGGAATTTGAAGCGTTTCTTCGTCAAATGGCCCTGTCGCTCGGCCTCAACAGCACACAGAAGCAATCGGTCGCCGCCGAGTTGCGCGACCATCTGGAACAACGGTTAGAAGAACTCACCCGGCAAGGTGTGCCTCGCGAAATGGCTTGCCAGCAGGCCCTCGCGGAGTTCGGCGACGCCGTTACATTGGCTCACGATTTCACTCTTCCCCAGCAACGCCTCCGTCGGAGACAAACCATGCGATACACCGTCAGTTCGGTTGCCATTGTCGTCACCACCTTCGTGATGGCCTCGTTCTACTGGCCCGTGCAACGTCCGGAACCGTTCGGACAAATCGTGGCACAATCCGAAACGACGGCTCCAGCCGTAGCCAAACCACCAGCCGTGGATGCCGCCGATGCGCAACGGGCGGAAATCGAAGCCAAACTGAGCAATCGCACCATCGGCCTGGATTTCGTAGACACTGAGTTCACAGACGCCATCGATTTCATTGCCACCGAACTCGATATCGACATTGTGCTGGATCGGCCGGTCTTTGAAGACAACGGCATTGATCTGTCGAATCCGATCAATTTGCACATTCGCGCGGGGAATATTTCCGCCAAGACGGCTTTGCGACTGATGCTGCGGCAGGTCGGCCTGCAGGACACGATTGCCGTGGTCATTCGCGACGGGTTCATCGATATCACGGCGGTGGAACGCTCTCACGAAGTGCAGGTTTATAACTGTCGCGACCTGCTGGAAGGTGTGGTTGTGCAACGAACGCCGTCGGGTGGTTTCGGGGGCGGCCTCGGCGGCGGTGGGGGCGGCGGTTTTGGGGGTGGTGCCGCCGCAGGGGGTGGTGGCGGAATGTTCCAGATTGCCCCGGAAGGCATTCGCAGTGCGATCACCCAGGCGACGTTGGGGCAAGCCGCGGCGGATGTCGGCGGGCTCGGTGGTGGAATGGGTGGGCAGATGACAGATCACTCGGCCACCACGGACGCTGGAGCCGTGTTGATGTACGTCATCCAGGAAGCCACACGGCCGACCGAATGGATGCAAACCGACGGCAACGGCGGCACGATCACCGAGTTTGATGGGCTGATCACCATCGGCCACACGCAACAGGTCCACGAACGCGTCGCCGATTTCCTGAAGAAACTGCGGGCCGCCAAACAGTCGCAGGTGAAACCCTGATCGATGAATTGATCGAATCACAAATCGTCTTAGCCCCCCGTCAATGACGGGGGGTATTTTCATTGACAACCGGTGCCGAGATCCCCCGGTCGTTGACGGGGGGCGAAGACAAATTGCGAACTTCCGGTTCGTCCACTGCGTCCCTATAATACCGGATTGCTTTCGGGCCGGTTGGGCGCGAAGTGTTGGCTCAAAACGGGTTACGTCGGAAATCGAACAAGGCGGATTGTCGTGCTGCGGACTCATACGTGCGGGGAATTGCGGGCCGGTCACAACGGACAAACGGTGACGGTCGCCGGCTGGGTCGATAAATATCGCGACCACGCCGGGATTGTGTTCGTCGATCTTCGCGACCGCTACGGCAAGACGCAGATCAAGTTCGACCTGTCCGACAGCAGCGACGTGCAAGCCCTCGCCCGCGGTCTGCGTTATGAAGACGTGATCCAGGTCACCGGGATGGTCGAACCGCGCCCGGAAGGACTCGCCAATCCAAAACTCGCGACCGGCGAGATCGAAGTCCTCGCGCGGGAACTCGTCGTTCTCAACAAGAGCAAGACGCCGCCGTTCGAGCCGGATACCACCGCGCTCCCCAACGAAGAACTGCGGCTGAAACACCGCTTCCTCGATCTTCGCCGGCCCGATCTGCAGAAGACGATCATCATGCGGCACCAGCTCACCAAAGCGGTCCGCGACTACTTCGACGAGCACCAATTCCTCGAAATCGAGACGCCGATCCTCGGCCGCAGCACGCCGGAAGGGGCGCGGGATTATCTCGTGCCGAGCCGTGTGCATCCCGGCTGTTTCTACGCGCTGCCGCAGTCGCCGCAGTTGTACAAGCAGATTCTGATGATCGCCGGGTTCGACCGCTACATGCAGATCGCCCGCTGTTTCCGCGACGAAGACCTGCGGGCTGATCGACAACCTGAGTTCACGCAGATCGACGTCGAAATGGCCTTCGTCAAACGCGAAGACATTTTGCAAATGATCGACGGGTTGATCTCGCGGCTTGTCACAACGCTGCAAGGAAAAGAAATCAAGTTGCCGTTGCCGCGGTATTCGCATGCTGAGGTGATGGAACGCTACGGCAGCGACAAGCCCGACCTGCGGTTCGGCATGGAACTCGTTGACATTAAGGAGATCGCAACCACCTGCGGCTTCGGCGTCTTCAAAAGCACCATCGAAAAAGGGGGCCGCGTCCGCGGGATGCGTGTCGTCGGTGCCGCGGAGAAATACAGCCGCAAGCAGATCGACGAACTGACCGAATTCGTCAAGAACTACGGGGCGATGGGCCTCGCCTTCTTCCGGGTGAAGTCGGCGACCGAACTCGACTCCCCGATCGCGAAGTTCTTCAGCGCCGAAGATCAGGCGAAGATTATTTCCAAACTGGGGGCAGCAACTGGCGACCTGTTGTTCTTCGTCGCCGATACCCCGAAGGTAACCAGCGCCGCCCTGGCTGCGCTCCGCAGCCGCCTTGGCAAAGAACTGAATCTGTACGATCCCACCGAGATCAACGTCGCGTGGGTGCTCGATTTCCCCATGTACGCATGGAACGAAGAAGAGCAACGCTGGGAAGCCGAGCACCATCCGTTCTGCCAGCCGGTGGAAGAGGACATCCCTCTCTTCGACACCGATCCCGGCAAGATTCGCGCCCAGTCGTACGACCTGATCTGCAACGGTTACGAAGCGGCGTCGGGGTCCGTCCGCATCCACGACCCCGCGGTACAGCAGCGGGTCTTCAACTTCATCGGCATCACCCCGGAAGCCGCGGAAGAACGCTTCGGCTTCCTGCTGGAATCGCTCCGCTTCGGGGCTCCGCCGCACGCCGGTATCGCCCTCGGCCTCGACCGCTGGGTGATGATGTTCGGCAACATCGACAACATCCGCGACGTGATCGCCTTCCCGAAAACCCAAAAAGCCTCCGACCTCCTCACCGGCGCCCCCGCGGATGTGGACAGCAAGCAACTGCGCGATCTGCATATCAAGATTGATGCGCCGAAGACGTAACGATGCAAAAGGGTGCCACGGGCGGCTCGTCCGCCCGTGCGGATGTGGCCGAGCGTTCTCACTGGCGGTCAAGCCGCCAGTGCCACCCATCGTCATCACCTCCGTGAAGACCATCACCAACCCCAGCCCCACCCCCATGATCACGCTGCGGAGCCAGTCCCCATTGATGATGTTCAACCCCGGCACGGCGGTCGGTTCGTAGCCCGGTGGGCATCCTTCCAGAAACTTCGGCGGCTTCCCCGGACACTGGGCCGCGAGCCAGTCCCGATAGTGATGCTGCACGTCCCGAGTGGTGCCAAACCGGGTTTCGAGCGTCTGGAAACAGCGGTCAGAGAGCCGATTGAACTCGGCGTGGGTCGGATAATCGTCGACGTTCACCGCCGCCCGGTGGTACTCGGCCAGCAACTCGTCATTGGAGTAAACCGGGCCGGGATGGGGCCGCACGGGCAACCCGGCAGCCCGTCGCAGATTGGTCCAGTTTCCCCAGCGGTTGTAGATGTAATACGGAGCAATGCCGGTTTCTTTCCGGAACGTGAAGACGGTCACATCCGGCCCGTGTTGAGCCGCCAGCGTCCGCAACTTTTCGAGCAACGATTCCCGCGTCGGCCGCCCCATCACCCGATCTCCCTCGCCCACCGTCGGTCACCAGTGAGGGAGTGATCGCATCGCTCCCCTCAACCTTATGGAGGGGGTTGCGCACGAATCGCGGAATTTCCAGGTGTGAGAATGTTTGCGAACGCCCGTCTCGGGTGTGAGAATGTGTGAGAAGCGACTTTACTGGACGAGCTCAGGGGGGCCACTGGGTGGGGTGGTATCGTTTGATCTGTAACACAAGCCGAGATGTGCCACTGCTTCGTCCGCGAAGCAGTGTTGAACGCTTCGAGAAACACTCGAAGACACTGCTTCTCCGCGGACTCCGAAGCAGTGGCACGACTTCGTCTTTCGACAGGGTCAAGCGATGCCACCCCGCCGATATCCTACAATCGATCTTCCTGGATATGCAGGCGATGCGCCCAGCGGCACATTCATCGACACTGTTCTTCGCCATCGTTGGCTATGAAGCTGGCAGGAACACCAAGCATGCAAACGATCTTTCCATTTTCTGATCGCAGAGCTAAGCAGCCATTCGATAGCAAACTGGCGTTGAAGCGATGTGAAATGTGGCGATAATGCTTAGGGTAAAAGCAGATATAATGTGGCCCGCGGACTTCGCATCTCCACCCACGTGCGCTACGACCGAAAATAGATGCAGCGGCGTAGCAGGGGAAGTTACGGACGTAGTTCCCATCGATTCCTTATTTGGGCGAATTATGCAACTCGTCCGACAGAGCACGGCATCAATCACATTGATTGCAATTGCCGCCTCATTAGCATCAATAAGCGGTTGCGGTGCCCGGCCTTCAGTGGCACCAGACGACCTTAAGGGCTTCCCTGGTATTAAATACGACATTGCAGACGGCGTCGTAGTTGGACTGGACTTCAGCCAAGGGCTGCCGACAGATACATTGCTAAGTGAGGTTGTACAGCGACACACAGATTCGGTGCACACGGTATCTGTACAGGGAGGGGGGGTGTCTCAGAGGCAGCTCGACAAATTAATTTCTATGCCGAGCCTTCGACATATTTATCTCGAACACATTGTTGCCGTGGAACCTTTGCGATTCAAATCGCGATCGCCGCACGATGGACCGAGTCACGTGGTTCTGTCCAATGGCTACAGTTTGAATGTGTGTGACGTAGATTTTTCCGAACTGTCCACGTTGCAAACAGCTATTATCGGCGAGACTGCTTGGGGATCAAAATGGGTAGAGTCTATCAAGTCGCTTCCTTGTTTGGTGCTTTTGAAACTGCATGACATAGTACTGACGGATTCCGCCGCAATTGATCTTGCCGCATCGACATCCCTTCGCGAAATAAGACTGGAGCGAGTTGAGATCAGCGACGAAGCGCAGGAAGTGCTTCAATTGCGTTATGGCGACCGCTACAAGAAATCGCCCTAGCTGATAAACTCCGCTTGCAACTACAACGAGGATGGCGACGATCTGGGACTTTGAGAACCAGCCACGGGGAATCCTGTTGCCGAGCGGAAGCCGAATCACGTACACTTACAATGCCGAGTTTCGGCGGGTGCGAACGGAGGAGTGACCCATGGCCGTCACCGAGTACACCTGGAATCCGCTGACCGACAGCGTGATCGAGGAGACGGATGGCGCAGGAAACGTCCTCGCCGAATACACCAACGAACCGGCTCCTTACGGCCCGCTGATTAGCGAACTCCGCGGCTCCGAAACCCGCCAATACCACTTCGACGCCCTTGGCAGCACCAGAGCACTCACTAACGAAGTCGGTGAAGTCACCGACACTTTCGCCTATCAGCGTGTGGATTTATTCACCTTGGCCTCCTCCGAGCGTGAGGTGATTGTTAAAGTGACCAGGCGACAGTCGCGGGTGCGGTTTGGCGTTGGGGATGCGGGAGTGGTGGGATGGCGATGGGGCGGCGGAAGACGGA
>JBGSUN010000157.1:0-1969 GCA_041753475.1 Planctomycetaceae bacterium
CGGCAGTTGCGGGATTGCCGGGTGTCGGCAGAGCCGGCGCAGCCGGGGAGCGTCGCCAGAATCTGAGTGAGAATCGCGCTGGTCGAGTTGAGAATCGACAAGAGTTGCAACAGAACCGTTCGAGCAGGGTGAACGAAATCCGCGACCAGGTGACCAATGATACCCCCCTGCGTGATTTCTGGAGCGACCACCCTGTCTGGGGCGCGTGGGCAATTACCCGTCCCTTCCGATGGGCCAATTGGGGGGCGATGTCGGGTTGGGTGGGCTACGGTGCAACAGAACCGGCTTACTACAACTATGGCGAAAACGTCTACTATCAGGATGATGCCGTCTATAGTGGCGATCAGCAGATCGCTACGGCAGAGGAATACGCTCAGCAGGCAGAAACCATCGTTCAAAGTGCACCGGATACACCACCCAAGGATACCGAATGGATGCCGTTAGGTGTGTTCGCGTGCACACAGGATGGGCAAGCCACCGGCGCCGCACCAACGCTCTTCATGCAGTTGGTCATCAGCAAGCAAGGAGTCATCGCTGGAACCTTCAATAATCAGACCACCGGCGAAACACAGACACTCGAAGGGATGATCGACAAAGCGACTCAGCGCGCGGCTTGGGGAGTGCAGGGCAAGCAGCGGCCCATTGTCGAGTGCGGCCTCTCGAATCTGACACAAGACAGTGCACCGGTCCTGGTTCATTTCGATGGCGGACAGACCCAGCAATGGTTGCTGGTACGTCTGGAAGAGCCACCGGCGAAGAACTGATCTCGGAAAGCCTGATCGATACGGATGGCCACACCGATCATGTTCGCCTTCACCACATGGGGAGCAGTCTGCCATCATTCCCTGAGCGACATCGCGGGAGCGGTGCCATGAATGTATGGTGTCACCCGCACAATCCCGCGCACGCGCCTCAAGTATCAGCAGGTCGATATCGGCGTCATCTGAGCGAGACCGTTCGTCTGCCGTCCAGTGAGGAGTGGTGAAGGTGTCTCAAGCCGAAGATCGATGCGCCATTGGCACCGATAATTCGCCTAATTCCTCAGTTGAACGGCGGGGTGCGCCGTTGAACTGGTTATGGAATTACACCCGGACCGGGCTTGGTTGCGATGTTGTGTCCGGCCTGACTCTCGCGGCATATGCCATTCCGGTATCGCTCGCTTATGCATCACTTGCCGGGCTGCCCCCTCATTGCGGCATCTATTGCTATCTGTTAGGGGGACTGGCGTACGCTGTGCTAGGCACTTCACGGCAACTGGCAGTCGGTCCTACGTCTGCCATTGCCATGCTCGTCGGCACTTCTGTGGCTGAGATGGCCAACGGCGACCCGACTCGCTGGGTGGAGATCGCCTCACTCACAGCTCTCGTCGTCGCTGGTCTCAGCGGTCTGGCCTGGCTCTTCCGCTTGAGCGGTTTGATGAGCTTCGTCAGCGAGACGATCTTGCTGGGCTTCAAAGCCGGGGCCGCGCTGACGATCGCCTTGACACAACTGCCCAAACTTTTCGGCGTGACCGGCGGAGGAGACTTCTTCTTCGAGCGGCTCTGGGTCCTGGTTCGACAACTTCCCGAAACCAACGCTGTCGTCCTGGGAATCGGCCTGACGGCACTGGTCTTGCTTGTGGTTGGTGACAAGTACCTGCCGGGCATTCCCGTCGCGCTTTTGGTTGTCGTGCTGTCGATCATCGTGATGTCGCTGACTTCGTTGAGTGAGCACGGTGTGGGAATTGTCGGCGAATTGCCGGAGGGCTTGCCACAGCTTCATCTGCCCGCACTTCGGCTTCACGATGTGGATGGTGTCATTCCGCTGGCCAGCGCCTGCTTCCTGCTATCCTATCAGCGTGTGGATTTATTCACCTTGGCCTCCTCCGAGCGTGAGGTGATTGTTAAAGTGACCAGGCGACAGTCGCGGGTGCGGTTTGGCGTTGGGGATGCGGGAGTGGTGGGATGGCGATGGGGCGGCGGAAGACGGA
>JBGSUN010000158.1:0-7491 GCA_041753475.1 Planctomycetaceae bacterium
TCCGTCTTCCGCCGCCCCATCGCCATCCCACCACTCCCGCATCCCCAACGCCAAACCGCACCCGCGACTGTCGCCTGGTCACTTTAACAATCACCTCACGCTCGGAGGAGGCCAAGGTGAATAAATCCACACGCTGATAGCCGGTCATGGCGACCAAGACGATGTTCTTGAGAGTGAGTTGTTCACGGATTCGCTTGGCGACTTCATATCCATCGAGTCCCGGCAAGCCGATGTCCAAAAGCACAACATGCGGTCGGTAATCAAGAGTGGCCTGTAAAGCGGTTGGGCCGTCGTATGCCAATTGCACATCATGTCCCGTCGCCTCCAGCAGCATCCCCAAAGATTGTGCCGAGTCCAGATTGTCGTCCACGACCAACACTCGCAAAGCTGCCCCGTCCGATCCAGGTGCGATGTGGTTGGGCGATGTCGGCGAGACTGCGGATGCCATCATGATCGGGAGATGGACGACAAACTCGCTTCCTTTTCCCAATGTGCTGTCAACCTCGACTTTGCCATCGTGCATTTCAACCAGCCGTTGCACCAAGGAAAGGCCGATGCCCAAGCCGCCTTGTGAGCGATCAAGGGATCGTTCGGCTTGCGTGAAAAGATCAAAAATACGAGGGAGCAGTTCGGGGGCGATCCCGACGCCCGAATCCCGCACCCGCAGCACCGCCTCATCGCCTTCCCGCTGAACAGCAACCGCAATTGTCCCACCGTCAGCCGTGTATTTGCCCGCATTTGTCAGCAAATTGACAACGACTTGTTCGAGTCGGGCAGGGTCGGCGTAGACCCAAATGGGTTGCGATGAAAGGGAAACCGTAAGTTCATGATGGTGCTGATCCATCAGCGGGCGGGTTGTCTCGACCCCACGTTCTACAACTCCATTCAACCCGACTCGTTCGAGTTGAAGGTGGATTCTTCCCGTGTTAATTCGAGAGACTTCCATCAGATCATCAATGAGCCGAGTCAGTTGTCCCACTTGGCGTTCAATGATGGTGCGAGCCTGATGCTGGAGCTTGTCGTCGTGCTTCTGAAGACCCAGCAGTTGCACGGCGTTGGTAATGGGGGCCAACGGGTTGCGAAGTTCATGACTGAGCATCGCCAAGAACTCGTCCTTGCGACGGTGCAGGTCGGCCAGTGCCTCGGCTTGCTCCTGCATCTGTTTTTCCAACTTGCTGCGTTCGGTGATGTCCCGAATGTTGCACTGAATGACTTTGTGGTGGTCTTCTCGGTAAGCATTGGCAACCACTTCGACCTCGACCCGCAGCCCTTGGCTGGTTTCCAGCGGCAAGTGTTCGTAACGAATGTATCCTTTGTCTTGGAGTGTTCGCACAGCGGCTTCGTTGGCCGCTTTGTCGCTGAAAAGGCCGATCTCCCACAGTTCCTTGCCCAAGAAATGTTCGTGTGAATACCCCAGCAGATCGCCCATGAACGGGTTGGCGTCCGTGATTCTCCCGTTCTCTGTGTCGAGGATCAGAATGCCGTCTTTGGCCGTCTCGAATAGCCGCCGATAACGAATCTCTGAATCCAGAAGCGCCAGTTCGATCAGCTTAATGTCATGAATGTCTGTGTTGGCCCCCACCCACATGACAATTTGACCTGCCTCGTTCCGTATCGGCACGCCACGGCTAACGTGCCAGCGGTACTCTCCATCGGCACGCCGGAAGCGGCTCTCGTGTTCGTACACTTCTCCCGTCTTGGTGGCATGTAGCCATCCTCGAACGTGTTCGTCTACGTCGTCGGGGTGGATGAATTGCTTCCAGCCCCAATCTCGAAGTTGCTCGAACGATAGCCCGGTGTACTCCATCCACTGCGGGTTGAAGTAGTCCACGCTACCGTCCGGCTTGGTGGTGACGAGTTTTTGAGGAATCGAATCCAGGATGAATTTCTGGAGTTTTTCAGTCTGTCGCAGCCGCTCGTCGGCCAGCTTGCGTTCGGTCACGTCCCGAATAATGCTAGCGACCAAAATGCCTTTCTGATCGGGAATTGGACTGAGACTGATCTCGACGGAGAACTCAGTTCCGTCTTTCCGTAAGCCCCACAACTCTGCGGATTGTCCCATTGGGCGGGTACTGGGATCAGCGACGAATCCGGCACGTTGCTCCCGGTGCTTGTTTCGGAAGCGTTCGGGCATCAGGATTTCGACATCTTGTCCGATGAGTTCTTCCCGATTACGCCCGAACATCTTTTCGGCTTGTCCATTGACCCGCACGATCCCGCCTTCCTGATCGGCGATGACGACGGCATCGGGAGCGGCTTCCAGAAAGCTGCTGAATTGACGCTGGGCCTGACGCCCCCGAAGCAAGGACTTGATCGAGGATAGCAACTCTACAGCTTCCACCGGATGCGTCAGGTAGGCTTCATCTCCTCGTTCCAGATGACCGGCAAACTCACCGCTCTCGACAGGGCCATCCGATAGGTGCAAAACAGGAATCGCTGCGGTCGCTGCGTGGGCTTTCAAGCGGCAGCAGACCTCGAAACCGCTCATGTCTGGCAAATGGAGATCAAGGATGATGATGTCGGGGATTTCCGTCGCAAAGCGAAGCCCTTCCGCACCGTTCGTTGCGTCTCGAATTTTGAAGCCTGCGATTCGGAGCGGTTGGTCGAGTGCGTACCGCCTCCCTTCGTCGGCAATGACGATCAGCGCCGTAAGTGGCGAGGCATTAGGCATTGAATTTCTCGTTTCGATCAGTGCGAGTCCTTCGGGCTGCTCTTGCGGCACTTGTTCGTTACCGCCGTCGTTCCATCTTCTGCCAGTTGATGGGCCTTCTTGATCGAACGAAAAAAGCCGATGTGGTCGCCCCCGCAGGGCAATCGACCACATCGGCTTATTCACTGACGGGCCACCCAGCCTGAGCGGGTCTGCCCTTCATTTAATCTTCCGAAGGAACCGCCATTCTACCGATTGCGGCGGCATTAACCAAGGTAACTCTAGGCGAAACAAGGACTTGACTGCATCACGAATGGCTCGGCATTCGACGCCATAACGCTACAATTTCGGAACTTGGGTCCACATGCCAGCGAACCCGAAGTTCGACCAAGGCACAGAGGCCCGTGGTGGTGATGCTCGTTTTGTTAAAGTGAGTGTCCCACTATCGGCCCGCCAATGATTTTCCAAACAAACAGAACGGATACTCAATGTCGAACAGCGTCCTCTTTCAGCCCTTCGCCCTGCACGACCTCACTCTGCACAACCGGATTGTGCTGGCACCGATGACCCGCTCCAGGGCAGGGACCGCACGTCAGCCGAATCGCCTGATGGCCGAATACTATGCCCAGCGGAGTTCGGCGGGGCTGCTCATCACCGAAGCGACCACGATCTCTGAAGAAGCGAACGGCTGGAACGAATCGCCTGGGATTTACACGGACGAGATGACGGAAGGCTGGAAGCTGACCACCGAGGCCGTTCACAAGAAGGGCGGCGTGATCTTCCTCCAACTTTGGCACATGGGTCGTGCCTCCCACAGCAGCTTCCACAACGGCAAACCAGCGGTGGCTCCCTCGGCGATCAAAATCAACGAGGAATACATCCACACGTCCACGGGTAAACAGCCGCACGAAGTCCCACGGGCTTTGGAAACTTCGGAAATTCCACGAGTCGTCGGCGACTACCAACGTGCCGCTGAACAGGCGAAGGCGGCGGGCTTTGACGGCGTGGAAATCCACGGGGCCAATGGCTACCTGATTGACGCCTTTCTGCAATCGAAGACGAATCACCGCACAGACCAATATGGCGGGAGCGTAGAAAACCGCTATCGTTTTTTGAAGGAAGTGGTCGAAGCGGTCACGTCGGTCTGGCCCGCCAACCGAGTCGGCGTTCGGCTTTCCCCGAATGGCGTCTTCAACGACATGGGGTCGCCGGATTACCGGGAGCAGTTCACATTCGTTGCCAGCCAACTCGACCGCTTCGGTCTGGCGTACTTGCATGTCATGGATGGGCTGGCCTTCGGCTTCCACAAACTCGGCGAGCCGATGACGCTGGCCGAGTTCCGCAAGGTGTTTCACGGCCCGCTGATTGGCAACTGCGGCTACACGCAGGAAGCGGCAGAGAAGGCGATTGCTGATGGACACGCTGACCTGATCGCCTTCGGACGGCCATTCATCAGCAACCCCGATCTCGTTGAGCGGTTTAAGAACGGCTGGCCCCTGGCGGCTGAAGCACCGATGTCCGACTGGTACTTGCCCACTGGCGAAAAGGGCTACACGGACTACCCGGCCCATAGGTAGAAGCCGCCCACAGGAGAACAACCATGCCCGTACACGACCGAAGCAGCTTCGAGAACCTTTACGCCGGTCAACCACGGTGGGAAATCGGCAGGCCACAAAAGGCATTTATCAACGAGGCCGATCAAATCACGGGGTCGATCTTGGATTCAGGGTGCGGGACCGGAGAAAACGCTTTCTTCTTCGCCAGCCGAGGCCACAAGGTCACGGGCATCGACTTCCTGGCCGACCCGATCAGCATTGCGAAGCAGAAAGCTACGGAGCGGGGCGAGACGGCGACGTTTCTGGTCATGGACGCTCTGACGCTGAAGGATTGGACGGAGCGGTTCGACAACGTGATCGACAGCGGCTTGTTCCACGTCTTCGGTGATGATGACCGCCGCCGTTACGTTGAGGGATTGGCGACGGTTCTCAAGCCAAACGGTCGCTTCTTCTTTCTCTGTTTCAGCGACGAGGAACCGGGGACGCAGGGGCCACGGCGGGTGTCAGCCAAGGAAATCCGAGACGCCTTCGCCGAGGGCTGGGCGGTGGAGTCCATCGAGCCATCACGATACGAAGTCCGGCCCGATCCGAATGACATCTCGTTCAGTGACGGCGGGCCAAGGGCATGGTTCGTGGTGGTGAGGAAGTCAGCGGGATGATGGTCGGCTTCCAAATCAGCGGTCATGCCACGGCAATGCGATCAGGGGCCACTTCGACCCCACGCCAAATCTCGAACCAGCCGGACTCCTTGTTCATCTCCACGAAAATGAATTCCTCGGCTTCAACGCCGTTCACGTCGATCAGTCGGGAGTAGTCCCAATACTCGATGGCCGTATTCTTGACGCCCATTTTGGACCGGATATTCAAGCTGCTGATATGCGAATCCTTCACGTCATATATTCGCCAGAATATATCGGCAGCGATATTTGATGAGTCCGTGTCGCCTTGAATCGTCAACCTCGCTCTTTCGTCCCTGACAACAGTGAGCAAGCCTTCGTTGTATGCGAGACTGTCGTACAGAGTCAGCACCAGAGGCCGGAGCTTGGCATTTTCGTTTCGCAGGAGGCGAAGCCGAATTTGAGGACTTTCGGGATCGCCATTGAGGACGTAATCGACCATCGGGCCAAGCGACCCGACAGCATACTGGCGAATCTCTGCGACGATGAGACGGCGGGTTCTCGTGGCCGGGGCGTCGATCTCCAGCACGTCACCGAGGGCGAACACCGGGGCCACGTCGTCTTGGCGAACGAGGGTGGCTGTCACTTTCTTCTTCCTGGGCATGTCGAAACTCCTCTCGCTGGCTTCGGCGTAACGGAAACTTTTGTTTCCAAAGGCTGGATCGCCTTGAAGTTACGCCGCAATGAGAAGGCGTTCGACATATGGTTCCCAGCTTGCCACGCCTGCCAGGAAAAGTTCAATTGGTGTTCTGTCGCCCCGACTTACATTTCGTAACGACTCCGCGCCTTGCTCGGAGTTCGATTGCTTTCGTACTGATTTATCGGAATGTTCCGTGTCGAAATCCACGGTTGCTTGCGTGCGCACTGCGCGTCGCCCCGTTGGACCGGTGTATTTTTCGATCGGTTCAGGGGCATTTCCGGTCGTGAGAACGCCACCAGTAATTTGATTCAGCACCCTCTTCTTGATCTGCATGGGCTGAAATCGCAGAAATAACTGTAGGTTGATCGAATTGAACAACTCTCCCAATCGCCCGAGATTGTCTGGGTCGTCAGCAAGAAGTGGAAGACGGTCAATCACCGCCATTGCCCCTTGAATCATCGCTTCGGATGTGGGTGGCGATATGGACGCTGTTGCCAAGTTCTGAATCTGTAGTTCCAGCTCCTGTTTTTGGTGCTGGAGTTCGACCACGACCTGTTGAATGGCATCAAACGTTTCAACGCGTGCACGAGCCAGATTTCCGACAGCGGTCTTCAGATCGGTGCTGACCGTGGCTAGCTGAGCCTGTTTTGTCGCCAGTTGCGATTTCGACAAGTTAGTTTCGCCCCCTTCTTGCCGGGCTTTTACCCGCAAACGTGCTTCCAGTTTTTTGCGGATCTCCGGATCTAGGAGTCGCTGCCGGATGGCGGCGAGCGCAAATCGAGTTGCCGTGAGTCCTTTGATCCAGTTATGGGTACATTTCTGTCCATCACTCTGGTGATAGAGACCACACGAATAGCGAAAGCTGTTGGCGTACGATTCGCGATACAAAGGCCAACCGCAATTCATGTCGAACACGCGCGCCCCGAGTGGATTCTGGCTGGGATTGCGCGACCGCGGCTTTCCGCGCTGGCTTCCTGCCCGCTTGTCAAGGATTTCCAACAGCTGATCCGAAGCCTCCGTTGAAATTAACGGAGCGCCATGCGCCTTTCCGACAACATGTTGCGCGACTGAGTTCTGAATCACCTTTGGCTTATTGTCGTCCCGGAAATCACTCGCATTTATCGGCCGCGGACCATCTGGGCTCATGCGCCGGCGATCTCCCATCGAACGACGACCATAAATCGTCATCGCCCGCAGAAGCGGATTTCGCGCAAGGTTTACGACAGTAGAGTTGTTCCATAGTCCACTGACGGAGTGCGTGACGCCGCCATCCGTTCGACATCGTCCCGCGTCGGGCAACGGAATCCCCTCAGCATTTAGAATTCTTACAACTCGACCGGCCGGACAGTTCCGTAGTAGACCGAGAATCCTCTGGATGAGATCCAGTTCGTGATCGGGCCCCGGGAGCCACACAACGTGATGGCCTTTCTGACGGACGATTTCCCCGTCTTCCAGCTGCCTGACGACCGTACCGTCGCCACGAATTAAGTGTCGTCGGTATCCAAAGGGCGCCCGCCCACCCGTTGAATAACCTTCCTTTGCGAGCGCCAACTGCGCATGGATCATCTTTTCCGCGAGATCTTCCCGGAACTTACCGCTTTGATAGTATTCCACGTAAGCGGAGATCGCTTCCCCAATGTCCTGTTGCTGCCCACGCTGAAGTGGCACAAGAAGCTTATCGATGAAGACGAGGCTGACACCGGATTCACGAATCTCTCGCTCCAGCAAGACCCCCTCAAGTGCATCGTCCGGGCGTGCGAGCCGTTCCCGTCTCGGGATGAACACATGCGAAATTGACCGATCGCGCTTGATCTCCGCTTTTAGCGCGCTAACAGCTTGTGGATTTAAGCCGTTTGGTATCGGCCGATCGAATTGCCCCAGCGGGCGAGTGTGAACGGGTTGAGGAATGTTTCCGGGGTGGTGCGGGGCCTGGGGTGCCATGTTGGAAGTCGGGACCAGGCTTTCAGG
>JBGSUN010000159.1:0-14145 GCA_041753475.1 Planctomycetaceae bacterium
TCCGTCTTCCGCCGCCCCATCGCCATCCCACCACTCCCGCATCCCCAACGCCAAACCGCACCCGCGACTGTCGCCTGGTCACTTTAACAATCACCTCACGCTCGGAGGAGGCCAAGGTGAATAAATCCACACGCTGATAGACCGAGTATCCATACCCATTTGGAACGATCGGATTGCCATAGATGTCCTGCCCGACGGGCGAGAACTGGCGGGCACTCCCGGAGCCGTGCGAATAGGGTCCGTTTCCGTATCCTGAGTAGCGCTGGTTGTTCGGGAAGTAGCCGTTGTACTGCGGACGGTAACCATAGCCGCCGTAGTAGCCTTGACCGTACCCGCTGTAGCGAATGCCGCTCCGGCCGATGACCAGTGTCTGGGCTTGGGCCAGGCTGGGCAGTGTTGCTGCAAAGCACAGACTGAAGGCGAAAGCCCACAGGCAGAGTTGTCGTGTCATGGGATCGAATCCTGTGAAGGGAAATGGACCGAAATCGTCCGCGGTGACAGGGGCGTCTTGCGACATCCCCTGTCACCGAGACGACGTTGTCAATGGAACTACCGCGATTCAGCCTTGGTCATCACCACTTTGGGTGCTTGGGGAGCGTTCTGCCGATGTTGACGGAGTTGCACGAGTTGCTCCTTCGTCAGCACTTTTTCAATCTCCACAAACTTGTCGGCTTCCAGCGAGACGAGTCGGGTATGCAGGCCCTGGATGTCCCGATTGAGCGAGCGCAACTGTGTGCGGTACTTTTCCTGAACCTGATCGGCAGCCGCTTCCTGTTCGTCGGTCAGCGAAACGCCGAGCGATGCAAGCCCTTCGTCCGCCGTAGTGGCCGGCTTTGTGGTCTCTTCCGTCGACTTGACGGCTGCCTGATTGACCTTGGTACTCGTTGCCGCCATGGCCCTCTCATGCTTGGCGGTCTTGCGACGCTGGTCGCGGACCTGTTCCCGCTGAGGTTCGGTCAACCCGTCTTCGATGGCGGCCAGCAAGGCCGTTTCCATCGTAATCGCCTGCATGTAGCGACCGCTGAACTGCTTCCACACCACAGCGATCGACTCGTCGTATTCCTGGATGATCCCGTGAACCTGTTCCTGCTGCTGGGCCGACAGTTTCAATTTCGTCAGGCATTCCGGCATGGCACCGCGGTCGGCTTCGTCCTTGTCGCGATTGGCCGGAGCTTTGGCGGTGGTTTTCGAGTCCGTTTCCGCAGGTTCCTTCGCCATCACCGGGGTGAGGGTCAAGGCGCCCGCAACGGTCAACATCCCCAGGGCGGTCCCCAGCCGGGTGACAGGGCGTGATGCATTGCATGCACTGTTCATGAATCGAAGCATCGTGATCGAATCCTTCCGTAAGCGTCTCAGATACCCCCGGCGGAGAACCCGCCGGGAACGAAAAAAGCCGACGCGGCGAACACCCAGAGGGCATTCCACTGCGTCGGCTTACTCTTGACTTCGCCTCCCGGCCCAAGCCGAGTTGCGCTGTACTTAGTCAACCGAATCAATGCGAAGCAACTTGCATCGCTTCACGTGAGTGATCGTAGACCAAGCATTCCTGAAGGCAAGAGGCCCTTGCGATTCTTTCTGACAATTCATCGATTTCGCTCGCATCTTTGGTCGCCAACCAATCGACTCCGTCATCACAGCCTCCCAGGTTTTCGTATCGAGGGGAGACACCTGTTCTTGCGGTCCCATGTCTCGCAACGAAGAATCGAAGGTCCAGAAACACCTTGTGAATAGAGCCGTAAGTTGATAGGGTATACGCGTTGGCAGACGAGGTGGAGTGAAGCCCGGTGACGCCGGGTGTCCCGTTACAACGTAAACCGACGGGGCGAGAACACGAGCATGTGTTCTCGCCCCGTCGGTTTTTTATTGGTCGAACCGAAAGCACCGTGTCCTCACCACGATGCCATGTGGGGAGCGTGCAGGATGACGACCAACGATGTCGATCAATCGCCCGGGTTATCAATGCCTTCGGACAGCAATCGCGATCAATCGGCTCAGGTTCATCCGGCAAACTTGTTCCCGATCGTCGGTGTCGGCGCGTCTGCAGGGGGGCTGGATGCATTCACGCAGTTGCTGAAGGCGTTACCTGCCGATACGGGTATGGCGTTCGTTCTGGTCCAGCATCTCGCACCGACACATACCAGCGCCTTGGCCGAGATTCTGTCGCGTGCCACAACGATGCCGGTGACGGAAGTTCGGGACGAGTTGAAGGTGGAGCCGAATTGCGTTTATGTAATTCCGCCGGGACAGAGCATGGTGATTGCGCAGGGAGCCCTGCAGCTTCTGCCGCGCGCGGCCCAGAAAATCCACCGCCCGGTCGATCAATTCTTTCGCGCGCTGGGGGAAGATCGGAAGCACCAGGCCATCGGTGTGGTCCTGTCGGGTACGGCTTCCGATGGAACGCTGGGGCTGGAGGCGATCAAAGCCGAAGGGGGCATCACCTTCGCTCAGGATGTGACCGCCCAGCACGAAGGGATGCCGCACAGTGCGATTGCCTCGGGGTGCGTCGACTTCATACTGCCTCCCGACGCGATCGCCGCAGAGATCGTCCGCATCGGGCAACATCCGTATGCTGTGCCGAAGGCCGTGGCCGGGGAAGCGGATGACAAACCGAGTTTGATCGATGTCATTCGCGTGTTGCGGGATGTTACGGGGGTCGATTTCACCCACTACAAGTTCAACACGCTGTACCGTCGCGTCGCCCGTCGCATGGTCTTCCTGAAAATGAATGGATTGGCTGAGTATGCCCGCCATTTGGCAGAAACGCCCGTGGAGGTCGAAGCCCTCTATCAAGACATTCTCATCAACGTCACCAGTTTCTTTCGCGACCCGGAATCGTTTGAAGCGTTGAAAGCCACCGTGTTTCCGCGCTTGCTCCAAGACCGGTCTCGTCACGACCCCGTTCGGCTGTGGACACTGGGTTGCTCCACGGGACAAGAGGCGTATTCGCTGGCCATGGCTTTCACGGAAGCCGCCGAAGCTGTGGGAAGTTCAGTCCCGTTCCAGCTTTTCGCCACCGATCTGAACCCCGCCGGAATCGAGAAAGCCCGCGCGGGCCTGTACCCTCATGTCATCGACCAGGACGTCTCGTCAGAACGCTTACACCGGTTCTTTACCAAAGTCGACGGCAACTACCGCATCAGCAAAACCATCCGCGATGCCTGTGTTTTCTCACGGCACAACGTCCTGGCTGACCCGCCATTCTCGCGGATCGATCTGATCAGTTGTCGCAATCTGCTCATCTATCTGGAACCGGTGCTGCAACAGCGCATCGTGCCAACATTGCACTTCGCGCTCCAACCCGCCGGCTTCCTCTGGCTGGGTGGCTCCGAAACAATCGGTGCCTATCGGAATCTGTTTGAAGAGAAAGACGTCAAACACAAAATCTACGGCAAGAAGCCGGGCACTGGTACAGAACATGGCCATTTGCCGTTTCAGAAGGTGACCACGGCACGGTCGCCATTCCACTCCATTCCCGTGCGACCGAATGACGTCGCGGACCTCCCCCGCGAAGCGGATCGTGTGCTGCTCTCCAAGTTTGCCCCGCCGAGCGTGCTGGTTTCCGGCGATCTGGACATCCTGCAATACCGTGGCGACACCGGACCGTATCTCGCGCCGGCACCGGGGAAGGTCAGCACCAGTCTGCTCAAGATGCTCCGGGAAGGATTGCTCGTGGGCGTCCGCGCGGCCGTGTTGCGTGCCGGAAAAGAAAACACCCCCGTGCGCGAAGACGGACTGCGGGTGAAGTCCAACGATGGCTACCGCGATGTGTCCGTCGAAGTCGTTCCCGTGAAAGTCCCCGGTGCGAACGCTGTCGGCTTCCTCGTCATGTTCGAAGAGAGTCCTGCGAACGCGGCACAAGAACGGCGGCGCCCATCACGATCCGAACATGCTGCCGACGATGCCCATGCCGACCACACTCGTCTGGAACAGGAACTTGCAGCGACCCGGGAGTATCTGCAATCCGTCATTGAACAGCAGGAAGTCATCAACGAGGAACTGCAATCGGCCAACGAAGAAGTCCAGTCGGCGAATGAAGAATTGCAAAGCACCAACGAAGAACTGGAAACCTCGAAGGAAGAAATCCAGTCGAGCAATGAAGAACTGGCCACCGTCAACGACGAACTGAACAGCCGCCTCACGGAGTTGAACCGGGTCAACAACGATCTTGTCAATCTGATCGGCAGCGTCCAGATGGCTATCGTGATGCTGGGACCGGACCTGCGGGTTCGGAGATACACACCGCTCGCCGAAACGTTGTTGAATCTGATTCCCACCGATGTGGGGCGGCCGCTCGCCGACATCAATCTCAATCTCGACAATCTCACCGATATCGACCAACACCTGGCGGCGGTCCGCGACACGGCCGTCCCCCGTGAAGATGACGTCCGCGACAAGCGCGGTAACTGGTATTCGCTGCGGCTTCATCCGTATCGAACGCTGGATAACAAGATCGACGGCGTGGTGGTGATGCTGGTCGATATCGACCAGATCAAGCGGGCGCAGGCCTATGCCGAGAGCATCGTGGCAACAGTTCACGAGCCGTTGCTGGTGCTCGACGGTGAATTGCGCGTCCGGACGGCAAGCCGCGCTTACTACGAGATTTTCGGTGTCTTGCCCACAGACATCGAAGGCCGGAACCTCTACGAGATCGATCAGTGTCGCTGGGACATTCCCGAGTTACATCGACTTCTCGACCAAGTCGTGAGTGGTGGTGAGCCCTTTGATGATTTTGAAGTCGAAACGGAGTCCGAGACGTCAGGTCGACGATGGATGCTGCTCAACGCCCGGCGGCTCCTGCAGGTCGAAGGAGCCGTTCCCTCGATCCTGCTTGCGATCGAAGACGTGACGGCGCGTAACCGCGCCGACGCCGCACTGATCGAAAGCCATGCTCGATTTGAATCGCTGTTCAATTCCTCGCCGGTCAATATGTACCTCGTGGATGCGGAACTTCGCATCCGGCTGGTCAGCCCCACCGCTCGCCCCGTCTTCGGCGACATCGGAGAGTTGATCGGCCGCGATTTTGTCGAAGTGATCCACATCCTGTGGCATCCCGACTACGCAGATGAAATCGTCCGCTGTTTCCTGCACACGCTGGAAACCGGTGAGCCATTCCAGACTTCGGAACGCATCGAACAACGTCTCGACAGGGGGGTGATCGAGTATTACGAATGGCAGATTCATCGCCTGGTTCTTTCCGATGGACAGTTCGGTGTGGTCTGTTATTTCACGGACATTTCCGCGCGCGTGCTGGCCCAACAGTCTCTGCAGGAGAACGATCAACGGCTCAAGTTCGTCATGGACTCGATGCCGCAGAAAATCTTTACCACCACCCCCGATGGTGAAATCAATTACTTCAACCGCCAGTGGTCTGAATTCACCGGCATGTCGTTTAAAGAGTTGATGGATTCCGGTTGGACTCGGCACGTTCATCCCGACGATGTGGACGAAAAGACCAAACTCTGGCACCAGGCGTTTGAGACGGGCGAGCCGTTCCAGTCAGAGCACCGTTTCCGCCAGGCCGATGGTCAATACCGCTGGCACTTCGGCCGTGCCGTGCCGATGCGCGATGAAACGGGACAGATTGTGATGTGGGTCGGCTCGAACACCGATGTCCATGACATCAAGCTCTCCGAACTGGCAGTGCAGACCTCGGAGACCCGCTATCGACGGCTCTTTGAAGCGTCCAAAGACGGCGTCCTGCTTCTCGATGCCGCCAGCCAGAAGATCACGCATGTCAATCCGTTTCTGGCAGACCTGCTGGACTATCCCCCCGAAGAGTTTATCGGCCGCGAACTCTGGGAAATCGGCTTCATGCGCGACAAAGAGGCGAGCCAGGCGGCGATGCAGAAATTGGAAGAGCGGGGCTCGATTCGTTATGAAAGCCTGCCATTGGAAGACCGCGTTGGCAATCTGCACCCGGTCGAGATGGTGGCCAACATTTATAAGGAAGGCGACCACCAAGTCATCCAGTGCAACATCCGCGACATTTCCGAGCGGAGTCTGCTGGAAAAACTGCTGCGGGGGCAGGCGGCCGAGCTGTCGGACCTGCACCGCCGCAAAGACGAGTTCCTGGCGATGCTGAGTCACGAGCTGCGCAGCCCCCTCGCGCCGATTGCCAGTGCCGTACAACTGCTTAGTCTTCAATCCGGCACCGAAAACGAAATCCAACTCAAGGCCCGCAACATCATTGAACGTCAACTGGGCCAACTGCGGCATCTCGTGGATGACCTGCTCGAAGTGTCGCGGATCACGTCCGGCCGGGTGCAACTGCGCCGGGAACGAAGTGCCGTCAGCGACATTGTGGCCGGCGCTGTGGAGACGGTGCGTCCGTTGATCGAGCAACGGCGGCATGAACTCACCGTTTCGCTCCCACCGGAGCCGATCTGGCTGTACGCCGACGCCAGCCGGTTGGAACAGGTGCTAGTCAATTTGTTGACCAACGCCGCCAAGTATACCGAGCCTACTGGCCACGTCTGGTTGACCGTGCAACGCGAGGGAGATGATTGCGTGGTGCGGGTACGCGACACCGGTGTTGGCATCGCCCCAGCACTGCTGCCACACATCTTCGATCTGTTCACGCAGGCCGAACGATCCCTGGACCGTTCGCAGGGTGGGTTAGGAATCGGGTTGGCGCTGGTGAGACGCCTCACGGAATTGCACGGAGGACACGTCAACGTCTTCAGCGTGATCGGGCGCGGCAGCGAATTCGTCGTCTATTTGCCGATCATGCCGCCAGACACGCTCCAACTCGTCCTGGCGGATACGGAAGTCGCGGGTACGACGACGACGCGCCAAATGCGTGTCCTCGTGGTCGATGATAACGCCGACACGGCCTTGGGCTACTCGATTCTGTTGCGTGCCATGGGTCACCATGTCCAGACGGCGTGCGATGGACCGGCGGGTGTGCAGGCCACACTGGATTTTCGACCGGACATTGTGCTGCTTGATATCGGCTTGCCGGGTTTGAATGGCTACGACGTCGCCAGACGCATTCGACAAGAACCAACGCTGCAGAATGTCGTCTTGGTCGCTTTAACCGGCTACGGTCAGGATGCGGACCGCCAAACGTCACAACAAGCGGGATTTAATCACCATCTGGTCAAGCCCGCTGATTTCGTCAAGTTGAAAAACATTCTGGCGACCGTTTCCGAGCAAGTGACCTGATGCCAACGTCGGAACAAACTCTGCGCGTGCTGATTGTGGACGATAACCGCGACGGAGCGGACGCCTTGGGTCTGCTCGTGGAAGCGCTCGGCCATCAGGTCCATGTCACCTATCACGGCGTGCAGGCGCTCGAAGTGGCGACCACATTTCGTCCCGATCTGATGCTCGTCGACCTGGTGATGCCCGACATGGATGGTCGCGATCTCGTCATCCGCGTCCGTCAGATTCCCGCTTTCGCGCGCATGACAATCGTGGCGGTCACGGGGCTGAAAGAAGATCAAGACAAAGCCTTAGCCCTGCAGGCGGGATGCGATATCGTCCTCACCAAGCCGGTGGCTCTCGCCGACATGAAAGCCGTTCTGGCCCGTGTGGTGCATGTGATCGCGCGGCCCGGCCGCGCGTCGAGTTCACCCCGGGCGCGAATACGCTCCGGCATTTCGCCGCGACTGCCCATTGAAGAGGCTCGACGAATTCGGAACGGTCGTCCGTCTAAACGGCTGACCCAAGCCGAAAGCGAAGCCGCAATCTGCGACGGCATCATTTGCTTCCAAGAAGAGTATCTGGGATGGAAATCGGAGCGTGTGGAAATCCACTTCATCAAAGATCTGTTGGTGGTCCGCATTCGGGAAGTCCTCACCCTCGCGGAACGGCAACTCAGCAAATCAATGTCGCCAGACAAAGGCCGGAACCTCATCAAGGAAACCCGCAAGCACCTGCTGGAACTGGCCCGTCCCATGCTGGAATCGCTCGTCTACGAGGCCGCCAGCGTCAAGGTCATGAGCATGCACCACGACCTCAGCACCGTTACCGGCGAAGAAATGGTCATCTTCAGCTTGACTGCCGCGCCTCGATTCGAGGAATGCTCCTAACACTCCAGCACACGTTTTCACCCCGGTGCGCGGCGGGGAGTTGGCCATCGGCCATTTGAGTGGCGACGGTATGACGCAGCCAGTACGGTCTGAACTCTGGAACACCGTATATGACGCAGGCAGCTTTGACTGGGGTGCCGTAAGTCGATCGGAGCACCGGAGACACCAAAGCATCGGGATCCGCCATGATGTACCGCAGTACGATCGTCGGCACCGTGGCGATCATGAACACTAACCGACACGAGCCAATCGATCAAAACTCTAGATTTTCCGAGTCTATCGCGAAATGAGAGGGTAAGCATACGCATACAAACCACAACAGATTATTCGTTGAACCGCGCGGGCTGTGCCGCTTCCTTCAAAAACTCTTCGAGCGGCTTGCCGTTCACCCTTGAGAGTGGAGGCTTCAGCTCACGCAGACGGTCCGGGTCGACAGTTGCTGAGACGCCCCAGAGATCGAGAAACTGGACTTTCCATCGCTGGAACTCGGCCTTTGTTAAGCCCGGTTGAAAACGGCGGCGCTTTCCGGGGGAAAATCCGGGTGAAAATGGCAGCGCACATGTGAGCAGATTGGTGAAGAGTCAAGATGGGGCGTCAGCCCCGTCTTGCTGGACTTCACCGAGGTGCTCTGGAAGTGCGAAGTGACATGGAGAACTGGAAAGCGATTCGTCAGGACGTGCTGGTCCACGGCCTGAGCCAGCGTGGTGCCTGCGAGAAGTACCAGCTGGGTTGGCACACGTTGAAGAAGATTCTGGCGCACGCGGAGCCGCCGGGGTATCGGCAGCGCCAGGCTCGACCGAAGCGTGTCTTGGCGGCGATGTCGACGATCTCATCGGTGATCAGTTTGAGTTCGGTGACGACGCCGTCTTCGACTTTATGCTCCGCGTTGCCGTCGAAGCCGGGGTTGCGCTTTATCAACTCCTTCCGCACTTCCTCAATCTGCTCGGCGGCTGGCAGCGCGGCAATGCGCTGCACTTCGGCATCGGAGAACGGGGCAACGGCGAACTCCCCCTTGTCATAACGCTCCCAGAACTCCGCCGCCGGCCAGGCTTGGTCCCAACTGATGCCGATGGTTTTGAGGCTCTTCATCTCGCGGAGAACGTCCAGGCCCCGGGTGATATTCTTCAGGGTCAGCCGGATTCCTTCAAGTGGCATGTCTTGCAGGGGAGTTACGTCGGTGATGCCGGTGTTTTCAATCTGCAACAACCCCGTCAGACGCACGTCCTTGAAGTGGGCCAGGCCCGTGTTGCTCACCTTCGTTCCGTTCAGAGCAAGCCAGTTCAATCGCTCGCAGACCTTGAAATGGCTCAAGCCCGCGTCGGTCACCTGCGTGTTGCCAAGATTCAGGTTCTTCAGGTTCTTACAATCCTGGAAGTAGACCAACGCCGCGTCGGTCACCTTCGTGTTCTGGAGTTCAAGATCCGTCAGGCTCGCCAGGTTCATTCCCTCCAGCGGCCTCAGGTCCGCCAGTTGCCCGCTGCGCCACGAACTGCCGTTGCATTTGAACACCCGCAGGGCGTTCCAGACTCGAATCGGCGCGATGTCCGTCACATGGTCGGTAATGATCCATAATCCTGTGACATCGCTGCCCTCGATCTCGGTGTCCATCTTGCCATCGAAGCCGGGGTTGCGTCGCATCAACTCCTTGCGAACTTGCTCCACCTGTTCCTTGGCCGGCAGCGCGGCGATCCGCGCGACATCGGCGTCGGTGAAGGGGACGCCGGCGACCGGCAGAGTCTTCGCCACGGTTGAAGAGTCGATTCGCAACCCGTCCGCTTTCACCCACTTCGCCCCCATGATCTCGCCGTGATGTCCGTTACCGGAGGAGTCCTTCAGCACGGCCCCTTCGCCTTCGTCAAAGTGGTAGAGGGCGAGCGTGTCCGCGTCCGGCACCCAGCGATGGTCGGGCGTGAAATCGTGGTCGTACCGAGCCACCTTCGAGAGGCGGACTCCGTTCATGCGCCCGAGAAAGCCGCTCGTGCCAGTTTGGTTGTTGCCCAAGGTTAAAGGCATGTCGGACGCCTCGACGCGCTGGGCGGGGGTTCGGCTTTGGAGTTGGCCATCGACATAAAATCGAATCTCTGATTTACCGTCGTAGACTCCCGCGAAATGGACGAGCTGATGTCGCGGCACAATTTGCTTTCCCCAGGCGAAATCATATTCATCATGGTTTTTCAATCGGATCAAGAAGGCCGATTCTCCCGCAGTGCGCCCAAGGACGCTCAAGACGAATCCCGATCTGGCGGCATTACCCGCCAGATCGTCGTTTCTGTTATGGAATCCAGCCGTTCGCTCTAACACCGCCCAGGCCTCGACGGTGAATGCGTGATCTTCCATGATCTTCAGCGACGGAATCTTGACAACGCTTATCGCGCCATCGAACGCCAGGGCAAAGCGACCGGTCGCCAGCGGGGGCTTCGCGACCGACCCCGGCATTGGCAGTGAGGTTGCATCCTTCAGGTCGCCGACGATGGCGACGCGGAAGCCCTGCCGGAAGAAGGGGAGAGCGCCGCGCACCTCCCACCGATGCGCGCTGCGGCACTCCAAAGCCTTGGAACTCGACTCCCCACCCCGCCGGGCCACTCCCTTTGGCGGGACGGGCTCGCACAACTCCGCGGAATGGCCCAGTTGTCGGAAAACCATTCGGACCGGACTTTAACAACAGTCAGTCCGACGATCAGAGCACAAAGAGCAGGAAACATTGACAGCTCAAATTTCAGCCGCATTTGCACTGTATCAAGATAACGGTGGCCGACAGGCTCGTCTTTGGTTGAAGTGCGGAGGTATGCATACCATTCGTCGTCGGCGGCCGGGTCATTTTTGGTCAATCGATTCCAGTGAATCAATTCCACATGCGACCCGACATCCTCGAACAGCATGCCAAGCAATACTGCAGCGCATAGCAGCGTGAGGCCGCTGAATAGGGGAGAAGTTGTTAGCATGCCTTTTGTATCGGGGGCTTCTGCAATTGCCAAAAGAACCAGTGGGATAGCGCCGATCGCGCCAGGAATGAAGTTTGTAACCAAGTAACGGTACGTGTCCGACTTCAGGCCTGATACCGGATCCATGTATCCTCCAGGTAAGTGAGAATGTTTTCGTTGCAGATAACCCGGGTCGGCATTCTCGTGAGGCTTAACGCGTTCTGTCCAGCAACCGAGGTGACACCGTGTCGGTCAGCATTGATCAAATGATCGAACGTCTTGAGATCTACGTGCTGGCTCGGCAGCTTGGCATTGCCCAGACTTTGGCACATGAATTCCTCAACGAGTCGAGTACGAGTCCGCACAAAGAATCCGGCTACGCCATCCTGTCGATCCTGATGAGTTACTTCGAGATGATCGAGCAATTCGACTGCGGCGAGTCGAGCGACGGCCATAGTAAAGAGTTTTTCAGGCGAGGCTTTCGCAAGGTTTATCCACAAAGTTCGCTCAATAATGTCGAGATCGGACGAATCTACAGTTGGATTCGGTGTGGCATGTACCACAGCGGGATGACGAAAGAATCCTCCCCGCTTAGCCGGTATTTCCCGAACGGGTTCGATGTTCAGTCAGGCGAGATTCGAATCAACCCCGGCTTGGTTGTTCAGGATCTCCGCAATCATTTCGACCAATGGGTGACCGTCCTCAAAAAGCCGGCTTGCACGGGTAATCGACACCTATTTGAGCGAGCCGCACAGATGATTGGCATGGATCGCGGGGAGGTAAGTGCAATTCCGCCGGCCCGTGGAACTCCAGCGCCGTGGGAGCCGGGCTAAACTTGCTGGCGGCTTCCTCATTTCGCGTCTGCCTCGCCTCGGTGAGCGGCTGTTGCCAACGACCTCTTTGATGGTGATACACTGGGTGATTCCTTACGGCGGTTTTGCTTCTGTGGCCGCCGCTTCACCCCGCGATGCTCTACGTCGATCGACAATCCGGGGGTCGAAATCCGCCACAGCGGCGTGTTGATTGAGCAACGGATTAGACCTTTGACCTACGATTCACGACGCCCCGGTCTCACCACCGGGCGTTTTCGTTGGTAGAATTGGGGGGCATGGAACCGCTCGACTTCGCAGCCAACATCACTGTATTCCTTCCGCCCTGCGACCTGCTGGAATGGGAAGAGATCCCGGATACACCAGGGTGCTACGTCTTCATCGCCAAGCGAGCGTTTCCGTATCCACAAGGACGGTCACGCGTGTTTTACATCGGCCAGTCCGTGAATCTGCGGCATCGGCTGTATCGCCACAAGATGGCAATTCGGCTGGCAAAGTCTCAGCGGCTCCTTGTGGTTTATCGACCGATTACCGAATACTCCGCGAAGTTTGGCGCGAACGTCGCCGTGACGAAGGCCCAGAAAGATCCTCGGGAAACAGAGTTTCGACTGCTGGCCGCGTTCATGGAACAGTTCCGCGGTCTGCCGGTGGCGAACAGTGCCGTGAACTGGCGCAAGGTTCGCGAGCATCTTGGTAAGCCCGCGGAAGAGTAAAAGATGCTGTTTGTCCCGGTGGCGGTACACCAGGCCTCTGATTGTTGTTTACGGGTTGGCTGCCGGGGCGTGGTTCTACCGTAATTGGCGTCCCAGATAACCGGCTATCGTTGGTAGAATCGGTGGCATGGGGGGGCCGCGATGGCCAAATCGATTGAATTTGTTGTCGGCGGCCTCAGGCAAGCCCTTAGGATGCTTTCGGCGACGGCGGGAATGCTGCTGCTCCTATTTGCATGTCTTGTCCCCTTCATCCCGACCCTCATTGCCGTGGCGGTTGGCGGCAGTGAACTTTACCATATGGCAGAGACTGGGCTTCCTCACTCAGTGAAGTCTCTGCACTGGACTGAATGGCAAGAATCCGATGGGCAGGTAACGTCGACTGAATGGGCACCGGAGCCTGGGCGGCTCATAGATACGAAGATTGTGGCGTATCGAGTTGGCCAAGCAAGTGATGTGTTTTCAAAGTTCACACTCTATCAGGCGAGATACATTCTGGCGAACGGCGAAGAAGTTGTCGCGCCAGCTCGCGGCCCGGTAGGATTGACAACCGGCATTGCCGTTACGATGGTGTTGTTAATCGCCGCTGCAAGTCCGCTGTTGTATTTCGGTTCTCGTCAGACGACGACTCAAAGTCAAGGCCCAGCATCTTCCGTGTCGTCGACCTAGCGATTCAAGAGACCTGCGACCAAGACCGTTCTGGCCGTTGTTCTGACCAACTCTACCCGACCGAACGCCGTACCGCACGGAAATGTGTGCAGTAGACGGGGCGCGAATGCAAGCACAGGATCTAACGTTCGAGCAACTGACGAAGCTCCGTCGATCGGCACAGCACATCCTGCGAGGCCACATTCCATGGCCGGTGACCTCGAACGCGCCGCGCCAGTGCGCCGTCAGCCGGAGAGGTACCGCCGGGAGAGGTTCTCGACCTGCTGAGCAAGCAGCATGTAAAGGCGAGTCGTGGAGAAGCAATGAACGACGGGATGAGCCCAACCGGAACTTGCATAAACGATCAGGCCCTCGCCGAAAGGGCGCGGATGCGTCAGAAAGGCCCTCTGGCAAGCGATTGTCGTCGGTACGTAGGTTGAGTCGCGTTCTGGCTGTTGATCGCCAAAACATGCATTCTTGTTGACTCTCCAGGCCGAGAATCGAGCCTGGTGCATCGACCGGATGCCGGCAAGTGGCCTGCGGTGAGTTTTCCGGTTGCTGTCCATCATTTGTGGCTGATCATTTGCACTGGAAAATGAATGGTTGGCGGTGTGAAGATAACTTCACTCAGGGCGAGATCATGCGTGACCCCGGGGCTGTGGACCAGAATTGGAGGGTGTCGCCATCACGGTGTGTGATCTGATCGCCCTCGACGCTGCTAGTGAAACCGACGGCTTTCGGTCGGACAAAGTGCCTGCTTGATGCCACAAACCGCCTACGTGCATTGATTAGCATGCAGCTAGCGCGACATCAAAAGTGGTACCACTTTGGTACCACTTTCAATGATCCAGACCACCAGTTTCTAGGAGCCTGTCTTGGTAATCCGCGAGCAGCGCTGATATAGAATTTCTCGACGTTTTCAGCGTCGCGGCACGGTTGGATTTGGTGGGCAGGGAGGTTGGTGTGAGCGAGAAGACGTATCGGGCGTGGCAGCCGGATCAGG
>JBGSUN010000160.1:0-51646 GCA_041753475.1 Planctomycetaceae bacterium
CGAAGCCCTTGTAGACCCCGTTCGCGGCCGGAGCCGCACAGGCCGGGGCACAAGCCGCGGGAGCGCAGCAGGTGGCCGGCGGGCAGCACGTATCACAGCAAGGCGGCTTAATGTCGGAGCACTTGCGCTGATACGTATACACGTTCGGGCAGCAAGGCTTCACAATCACCGGCTTGCAACACTGTGGTTGGCACGACGGCGCACAACCACAACCCTTCGCACCACCACAATCACCTCGGAGAGCACCAAGCAGACCGGCATCGGCCAGACTGTTCATGCTCATCGCGGCGAGCAGGGCGCCACAGATCTTGAGCCACTTCATGAAACAAGTTCTCCTTCCCTTGGGAATCTCGAAACTGGGGTCGTCCCGACCCGTGTGTGATGCCAGATCGTGCACAGGAATATCTGACGACGACGTTCCTCCTCCGCCATCGGCCCGCCGCCATCAGCGACGCGCGTCGCACTCCTGTTGCCCGGTGTCCGCTCACGTCGGTATCGCGGTCCCGACCAAACGTACGTCCGTCCGCTTTGTCTCTAGGCGAGTCTGTTCCAGACTCCGCAGTCCTGATTCAGCATGCGTCTCGGTCACGATTGACGTGCGAGGCATGATGCATTCCGCAGGACTAACCCCATTGATCGGACTGCGTGGCAAGATGCCTTGAATCTCGCAAGTCGTTAAATGCCAAATTACTTACGTCGAATTGCCGAGAGCTTGTACCGCGTGTACCGCCTGGTCAAGATGCGCGCGACTTTAACGCCCGGCGACGGTCAAATCCGGTCTGTTGCGGTTCAAAATGAATGCGATGGCGGGGTTTGGGGGCAGGTTGTATGACACTCGCGGTTGTGCCGTGAGTGCTTGGAATAGCGACCTGAAATTACCATCGACAGTCACCAGCGACGGCTCGCAACCACCAGAGAGGACAGACTTCCACCGAGCGGGCAGCTCGCTCACTTTGCGCGATCGGAAAAGTCTTCCACAGATCGCGTAGCAGGTGAATTCTTCCGACATCAAATGCGGATGGAGTTGAGGCGCTTTCCGAAACCCTGCGCATGACACCGATCAACGCACATGCGGAAAAGTCGTCCAGGTCCAGCGAGCAGCCCGTTGCCACAGAGTTTGGGGGGGAACCACAATCGACGCTGTTCCCACCAGACGGCGAACTGGTGGAATTGAGCCGTCGTCCAGCACGATCCGGGCGCGATACCACGTTCCCACCAACTGATGACCATGTGCGGTAACAGTTGCCGGCAGCCGCAACCGCAGCGCGACCGCCGGATCAAGGGACGGCGTTTCCGCAACCGCGAGTTCCGTCAACTGCCCGCGGAGGGCCGTTCCTGCCGTGGCATCCAGCACCACCCGGACGGCTTGTCCCACTCGCAGATCGGTGACATCACGCTGGGGGAGATACGCAATCGCCTCAAACCCACCGGCATCGGCCACCATCCCCAGTCCGGTTCCGGCTTCGACCCAGCAACCCGTATTGCGCGGTTCGTGAAGCGAACCACTCCAGCTTGGGAGTCGATGCCTCGCCGTCGAAGCCGTTCGATAGGCCTCCGGCCAGTACACACCTGCTTGCGTGGCTTTCGGTTCAAGCCGTTCACGTTCCGCTCGACGTTGCCTGAGCCGGTCTTTCAGATCACGCAGCGATTGCTCCGCCGCCGATCGTTGCAGCCCTGCCTGTGGATCAACGAGTTGCCGACGTTCGATGGCTGACAGTCGGGCCTGTGCTCGCGAAACCTCGCCTTCGCTTCGCAGCAGATCGCGATCGCCCCCCGGATGACGGAGTTGGACAACCACATCGTCGGTGGCAAGTCTTTGTCCTGGTTCAACAACACGCTCCAGCCAGCCGGCACTCGTCGCATGAATCACATGCGCGCTCGCCGGTTCAATCAACGCTGGAGCCGACACCCGGCACGGGAGCGGAATGAACAATAGCGCCAGCAAGAGCACAGAGACGATTCCCAACCGAAAACCACCGGTACGGCGTTCGTCTGGTGATTGTGATCGCCAATCTTTCACCATCAACGGGATGGCTGCCACCATTCCCCACGCCAAAGTCAGCAGCGTACTGGCGATGAGGGCCTGTGCGACCAGAGCGTAACCCTGTGGTTCCAGCCACTGATAAACGGTCCACAACACCATGGCCACCACGATGATGCGGTAGCACAAGGACAGGATTGCGAATGCAGCGAGCCCTTGCTCCTGCCGCGCTGTGATGCCACGAGTGGCGGCCGTTGTTTGCCCGGAGAGCCAGGCGCGCAGGGTTCGCCCCAACGCTGCGGACGCCTGTTGCTGCAGATTCGGACGTTCCAGCCAATCGGCCAGCATGAAGTACCCGTCATACCGCAGCAACGGATTGCTGTTAAAGACCAACGTACTGACACCACAAACCACCACGACCTGCAAACAGAAGCCATGAAACGCCCCGGGCGCGCTCGCCCACCAAAACCATGTCGCGGCGGCCGCTAAAAAGCCTTCGGCGATCATCCCCGCGGCACTGATTACGATCCGTTGCCATTTCGATCGCAGCAGCCACGCATCGCTGACATTGCAGTACAGGCAGGGCGTGAAGATCAGCAACATCACGCCGAGTTCCGGCACATGTCCACCGAACCGTTTGCATGTCAAGGCATGGGCCAGTTCGTGAATGATCTTCACGCAGGCCAGCACCACGGCGAGCGAACCGAGATCCTGCACCGTCCATTGCGCCGCTTCTTCTGGCCAACGCTGCAGGAAATCACTCGCATGGAAACACCACAACAGAATTGCCGACAGCCATAACAGGACGCCCGCCGTCAGAAACACCGGCGAAAAGATCCAAGCGCACCACGGCAGCAATCGTGTGAGCCACCGGTCGGGATTGATCCCTCGAAATCGAATCGCCAGCAGATTCAAGGATTGCGACACCACTTGTTGCCAATGCTGCCTCTGGGCACGTTGGCCAACGAACTTTGCCGTGTCACCATGCTCGCCGAGCACCAATCCCTGAGAAATGAGCTGCATCACGAACCGCTGCAGTTCCTCGGCCGACAGTTGCCGCGGCAGAAACCCTTCGCCGAACGCCCGGCACAGGCTTTCCACCGTCTGCCGACCATCCAGCCGGCTCCACACGAAGTGTTCTTCATCGCCCAACTGATAATACCGCAGCGCGATCGGATCCTTGACGACATACCCCCCCGTGCCATCCTCCCGCCGCGCGCGAACGACCAGGTCGGTACGTCGTCGCCAGGGAATGAGGGATGCGGTGGTCATGATCCCTGTAGGTCAGGCTGTGCCTGACTTCTTTCTTAAGGGAAAGCGAAATCAAAAGAAGTCAGGCACAGCCTGACCTACTCACTAGAACTCCCGCAATCACGCACCCGGCCAGAAGACCGCGAAGATGACGCCGACGATTGCGGCGTACGCCACCGATTCGATGACATGCCCCACGATCCGGCAGCGGAACCAGATGGCGTGGGAGACGACACCGGAGAGGTACGTCATGAACGCCGCGGTCGAAACGAAGCGGAAGACATCGAGAAACGGGGCGCCCGGTGGTAATCCCAACCGGGCGAGGTACGCCAGGCAGACACTCGTCACGAAAAAGTAGACGAGTGTCAGGCCCAGGTTTCGCCCCATGTTCATGCCGGGAAAGAGCGTCACCACGCCGACCGGGCCCTGCTTGATTTTGGCCTGATGGGCTTCGGTCTGCATCTCTTTCGGATCGGACACGCCGGGAATCATGTAGTTCCCGGGCGGCACCCCGGCGTTTCGTAACGCTTCCCACACGACGTCTTCGTTGGGCATCTTCACCCAGTCTTTCCGATGGAATGGCAGCACCATCCACGACAGAAAACTCGCAAAAAACAGGGCGACAGTACACAACGCAATCGGTAACAGCAGCGGCACGATCAACATCGCCGTTTCCTCGAAACATCTTGTCTTAGCCCCCGGTCAACGACCGGGCGAACGCGGCATGCGAATCATAACCAATTCTCCCCCGTCATTCAGCGGGTGGCTGGTGTCGGAGTCTGCGACGCCCCAGAATGAAGGCGGGGTGGCACTGTTTGACTTGCAACACGAGCGGAGATGTGCCACTGCTTCGTCCGCGAAGCAGTGTTGGCCGCTTTGTGAAGCACTCGAAGACACTGCTCCTCCGCGGACTCCGAAGCAGTGGCACGTCATCGCCTTTCGACAGTATCGAGCAATGCCATCCCGCCGTGAATTCAACATCTTCTGGGGCGGCGAAGACTTCTCCCCGACCCCGCTGGCAAACGCAGACGTTTACCAGTCGCGTAGGGTTTTGGCCTCACGGCGACATGGGGTCGACCGGCTCGATCCTTAAGAAGATGAAGTGGGGATTGTGGCCGACGTAGAGTTCGGTCTTGCCACATTCCCAGACCGTCTGTCCGTCGCGCTGGACGGCTGCCGTCGCATTCGTGAATCGTGCGAAGGCGATCCGCCAGCGTGGTCCTTCGGATCGTTTCTCGGCTTCCAGCAGCAAGAGCACTTCCGGGTCGGTCCCCTGCACAAAGGCGAACAGACCGCCGTCGAGCGCACCTTCGGCATCCGCAGGGTAACGATACAGTGGTTTGGGCAGGAGCCGCAGATCGCCGGGTCGCTCATTCGCCACTTGGGAAGTCAATCGGGCCGTGTATTGCTCCGCGATGCGGCGCATCTGCACGAGGCGCAACGACGCCGTCGCTGCCGGCTCGGGGGCATCGGGAACGGCAGTCCACACGATTCCCGGCTGTTCGGTCTCCCATTGGGGCACCGGCCCCCGTTTGCTCATCCGTGGCTCGTGCATCGATCGCAACGGACCGGTGGCCAGCGAATGCAGTTCATGGGAGATCCAGCGGTGTTGCGGGTCCTCTGGGGGAATCACCGTCCAGATCGAACCGATACACAACGGCTGGCCATTCCGTGTCCAGACAAAGGAGGCGCCGTGCTGTTGAAGACCGCGCTCGGGGTTCGTGTACTGCAGAATGGGCGTCGGTTGAAGTTTCAGCGGATGAAAGTCGCCGTCACCGTCCTGGGCTTCAATTTCGTACTGGGCCGCCGCGGCCGCGTAGAACTTGAGCCAGGCTTGAAATGTCGCGGCGTCGTCTTCCGCCGCCAACGTGCTGACCAGTAAAAGTAAGACCAACATCGGCAGCCTCGCAAAAAGAATGGTGCTGCATCACATTAACAAGACAGTTTGTCTTTGTGCAATTGAACGAGAGCGGGTGGCTGGCGTCCGAGTCTGCGACGCCCCAGTATGAAGCATGGATTCGAAATCTTCGGGGGCGTCGAAGGCTTCGCCGCAGCCACTCTGTCGAGAGAGGATGAGACGACGCATGCTAACTGCTCGCGCTGCGGTAGTGTCGCAATGACCACAAAAACACGCTGCGGCTGACCAGCAGCGATAGCACGCCGGTCACGATCGTCAGCACCGCCAGCCAACTCGGTTGCAGCACTAGCCCCATTAACACGCGGGCCGGGACCGTCACTACGAGCAGAATCGGCAGCACATACGAGAACGCAAAGCGGATGACTTCCCCCGTTGGCGAACCGCTGTAGATGCTGCTGGGGTAGCGGGCGAAAATCGTGATGTAGAACCAGAAATCGATCAGACTCTGGTTGCGACCGAAGAAGATGCTGGTGCTCGCCAGCGCAATCATCAAACTGTAGAAAAACGCCACCGCGGAGATCACCAGCAACACATACAACCCTGCGGCGACGAAACTAACCGAGTGCCCCGACTCCATCACGGCATACCCGAGCAATCCCAGCGACATCAACATCTGGCTGATCATCGCCAGGTCCATTTTCTGGCACGAAACGAGAAACTGCGTGTCGACCGGCTTGAGCAGCGCGAAGTCGAGATTTCCCGTCCGGATCAGTTCGCTGAACTCCGCCATGTTCGGCATGAAGAACGCTTCGACCAGCGAGTTGATGAGCATCCCGGTGGCCATGAAGCCGAAGTAATCGGCCCGCGTCCAGTCGTTGATCGTCGGCACCTGCCGGTAGATCAGATCGAACAACACATACTGCACCACGAACCAGAATCCGCGCGTGACCAGCGTTGTCAACAGGTTGCTGCGAAACTGAAATTCCCGAATCGCTGCGTTCACGAAGAACGCCCACCAGACGCGGAAGTAAAACAATGCGCGGGTCATGCATCATCCCGTAGGGCAGGCTCCCGCCTGCCGCCAAGCCAGAGCGTGTTGTTTGATTGCAGGCGGGAGCCTGCACTACACGATTGCTGATTTACACATACAATACATCCGTGCCTGGCACGCCTTGGCGCGTCCGTTCAGCAAAGCCGGTATAGAAGAATGGTATGTTATCGCTCTCGTCCCCGCCGAGCCGACCCCGCACCCTGTCCCAAGTAATAATGGCGATTCTGAACTTTGGCTCGCCCACCACCAACACCGGTTGGTCCCGTTCATCGTGCCATAGGAAGCGGCCACCAAATTCCCGGCGGCCAACCTCCAGAATGTAGCAGCCGAAGTCATGTACCAGCATTGAAGTCTGCTCAGGCGTCATCTCTTCTAACCACTGCCCTGCTTCGACAAGCATTTCCTCAACGACTGTAAGGCTGACCTGAGAGTAGTCTAACTGACCACCGCTGCGACCTTCACACATGGCGACGGCTCTCTCTGCAGACATCGCGATCTGAGTGGCAAGTTCATCCATCCGCTTGTGCTCCTCCGGACATAGCAGTTTTTCTACACTCCGCTTTGACGGGTTTACCAGAGGCACCTTATCATTTCAAAGACGAAGCGGAGCTTTGGTGCGGGTGATACTAATTGATCAATTCCACGCCGCGTTTGTCTGCCGACTGCATCTCACCGATGGTCCAATGCCTCACGTTCGCATCCGTCAAATGCTTCCGCACGGCATCGACGGCATCCGGGCGGACGATGACCACGAAGCCGATGCCCATGTTGAAGACGTGGAACATTTCTTCGCGGTCGATGTTGCCCAGTTCCTGCAACCAGCGGAAGAGTGGCGGGACCGGCCATGATTTGCGGTCGATGACGAGGTGACAATCCGCGGGCAGAATGCGTTCGATGTTGTCGTGCAGCCCGCCGCCGGTGATGTGGGCGAGTCCCGACACCTGCGTCCGTGGGGCGACGGTTTTCAGCAGCGACAGGATCGTTTTGACGTAAATCTGCGTTGGTTCCAGCAGCGCGTCGCCAACGGTCTGGCCGAGTTCCGGGACCTGCGTGTCGAACGTCAGTTTCGCATGCTCGAACACGACTTTGCGGACGAGGCTGTAACCGTTCGAGTGGAATCCCGACGATGCCAGACCAATCGCAATATCGCCGGGGCGGATGGTGCTGCCGTCGATGAGTTGCGACCGTTCGGCGACCGCGACGCAGAAGCCCGCCATGTCGAAATCACCGGGGGCGTACAAGTCGGGCATGATCGCCGTTTCGCCGCCGAGGAGTGCCGCTCCGGCCTGCACGCACCCTTCGGACACGCCTTCCACCAATTGGGCGATGCGGTCCGGGTCGTCTTTATCCAGCGCGAGATAATCCAGAAACAGCAGCGGCTCCGCTCCGAGGCAGAGGCAATCATTCACTGACATCGCAACGAGATCGATGCCGACCGTGTTGTACCGTTTCGCCAGTTGGGCGACTTTCAGTTTGGTGCCGACGCCATCGGTTCCAGAGACGAGCACGGGGTCGGCATACGCCGCGGTTCCGGGTTTCGCGGTCGCATTCAATCGCAGCAGCCCGGCGAACCCGTCCGCCAGCGGCAACACCCGCGGCGTGTGCGTCCGCTGCATCAAGGCGGGCAACCGGGCCATCGCCTGATCATACATCTCAAGATCGACACCGGCGGATTTGTACGTCAACGGAGGCATGGTCATCGCTTTCGGGTTCGGAATGAACGGCGGTCCCATCTTACCGAAACAGCACGCAGACGACATCACAGCCCGGAGCGGGGTTCGTCCGTGGTCAGTTGTCCGTAGTCCGTTGCAAAAGACACCGTCGGTGAGCGGTATTTTCAACTGACCACGGACACGGACAACTGACACTTCGTCCGTCGCTTGCGCTCCGGACTGGGACGGACTATGATCCGGAAAACCTCGAAATGGATCCACCACCATGTCCGACGCCGCCAACGAACCTGCACCCGAAGTCCTGAAACTCGCCTACAAAGCCTTCAAAAAACGGCTCAAACTGACGAGTCTCGACAACGAATCGAAAGTCGGCAAGAACCCACTCACCGGCGGCAACTGGGGCGTCGAAGCGATCACACCCCCGAATCAATACCCGCGCGAAGTGTGGGACGCCCTCGTCAAACAGGGCAAGCTGAAATACTACAAAGACGGGCTGTACTCGCTCGGGCAACCGTAGGGTGGGCTGTGCCCACCATCTTTTCTGATGGCGATCAAATGCTTGGTGAGCACAGCCCACCCTACAGCGGATTGAAACGCGCTCGGCGTTTTCCTCACAAAGAATGAAGGCGTAGTTGATGGTGATGTTCGGCAAAGGAATCGCGTTCGGCTGTGTGATGCTGATGGCGGGAATCGCGGCGGGGCAGAGTCCGGCGGTGAAATGGGAGCTGGTGACGGCGGAACCGGGTTGGCAGCCGCGCGATTCGCAAGGGGAAGTTGCCTACAAAGACCAATTGTGGATCTTCGGCGGCTGGTTCAATTCGTTCGCTGCGCCGCCACGCGATGTGTGGTCGTCGCCGGATGGGAAAGCGTGGAAGAAAGTCACCGATTCTGCCCCGTGGAAGCACAGCGATCTGCCGATGACTGCCGTGTTCAACGACCGCATGTGGTTCATGGGGGGCTGGTACAACGGTCGGTTGCCGGGGCATTCGGCGAGCAATGAAGTCTGGTCAACCACAAACGGAGCCGAGTGGGAACAAGTCACGCCCGCCGCCGGTTGGACGCCGCGCATCTCCGCTGCCACGGCCGTGTTCAAGGGGAAACTCTGGATCCTCGGCGGTCTTGAAAACTACTATTTCGGCGACGAAAAAAGCCTGAAGAACGATGTCTGGTCGACAACCGATGGCAAGACCTGGACTCAGGCGACGGCGGCCGCCCCGTGGTCACCGCGGGCCTATCACCAAGCGGCGGTCCTGGGCGACAAGCTGTATGTCTTCGGCGGCGGGAACTACGTGCCGAAGTATGCCGCGTTGAACGACGTCTGGAGCACCACCGACGGCGAGCACTGGACGCAGGAGACGGCCGCGGCGCCGTGGCCCGCGCGGATCTGGTTTTCCGCCGCCGAGTACCGGAACCGCATGTGGGTTCTCGGCGGGTGGTCGAACGATCCAAGCAAACCGAACCAGAACTGGGGCGATGTCTGGCACTCCGCCGACGGCAAAACGTGGACCGAACTGAAAACCGAAGGAAGCTGGAAAGAACGCCACGAACTGTCGGCATTCGTCCTGCACGACAAACTCTGGATCGCCGGGGGCCACGCGAAACCGTTGAGTAGCGAGGTGTGGTCGCTGGAATTGCCGAAAGATTGGAAATAACCCTTCCCAGCCCGGAGCGCAAGCGACGGAGGCAATCTGATCTCCGTCGCTCGCGCTCCGGACTGGGATGTGAACGTTTGGTTCGTTGTCGGGTTGGTGCAGTCTGCCTGAACGGCACGATGGGAGCGGAGGCGGAAACCGGCGGGGAGTTCGCCGAATCGACCGTTCCGTTTGCCCCGGCGGCGGGTTACAGTGGAAATTGGTTCGATTTTCATCCATCGGACGGCGGATGCGGCGACGTAAGTGCGGTGTCTCCGTTCCGTTGCATCGTCGGTTATCATCGTCATTCCTGCTGTTGGATTGTCAGAGGACGTCATTTATGTTTCAGGGTTTGGTACCTGGTCTCCGCGAAGTCGGTGCTCAGTTTGTGAGTTCCGCGGTGTCAGCGAGCTGGCTGCCGGTGAATTTGGTGGCACTGGCTGCACTGATTGCGATGATGGTCTTTTGCTACACCACGAAGGCGGGAGTGGTGGCACGGGCGACCACCAAGGAAGCGATTCGTCAGCCCATTTTCCTGCTGGCGCTCTGCCTGGCCGTGATCATTCTGGTGCTGAACACCTTCCTGCCGTTCTTCTCGCTGGGAGAAGACGTCAAGATGCTGAAAGACTGCGGTCTGGCGACAATCCTGATCGCTGGGATGCTCATCGCGGTCTGGACGGCCAGTACCAGTATCGCGGATGAAATCGAAGGTAAGACAGCGATGACGCTGCTGTCCAAGCCGATCAACCGCCGGCAGTTCGTGCTCGGCAAGTACATCGGCATCCTGCAGGCCGTCTTGTGGTTCATGATTCCTGCGGCGATCGTTTTCCTGGCCTTGGTGTTCTACAAAGTGGGATACGATGCCAAGGAAGGGAGTCAGGATGCCCCGACGATTGCAATTCGTTTTGCGGTGATGATTCAGATCATGCCGGGCCTGGTCCTCATGTTCCTGGAAATCGCGGTTCTCACAGCGCTGAGCGTGGCCATCTCCACGCGGATGCCGATGGTGGTCAATCTCACGTCCATGTTTGCCATTTTCGTGGTCGGCCACCTCACTCCCGTGCTGGTGCAGTCGGGGAACTTGAAACGCTTGGAATTCGTCGAGTTCATGGCGAAGTTGATCGCGACAGCCTTGCCCTCACTCGATCTGTTCAATACTCAAGCCGCGGTGGCGACGGGGACGCTCGTTCCTCCGATTTATCTCGGCGAAATGTCGCTGTATGCGGCTTGTTACGCCGCGGTGGCGATCCTGCTGGCGTTCATTTTGTTTGAAGATCGCGATTTGGCATGAGCAATGGGCTCGACAGATTAAGAGATTAACGACCGCAACCCGGTGGCTGAAAAGCGGCCGGGTTGCGGTCGTTCTGCTGCAATTTCGTGAGGAGGAACGCCAACCTGCAGGAGGCGGGGGAGGGATGAGCCGTGGCTGCTGCACCGCAAGATGCTCTTGAACGGACGTATTCGCGACGCGAATGGTCGACGGGGTTAGGGCGCACGGCATGGATTTGGTCGCTGATCAGCGGCACACTCTTAGCCCTGCTGTTATTGCAGGTCGCGCTGCTGATTGCTCTGCTGATCGATCGCGGACGTCTGGATGTCCGTCTCTTGCCGGGCGAAGTCATCGAGTTCGAGGAACGAACCGGCCTGATCGTCAATGTTGGTGAAGCTGATCTTGCCGAACCGGTTGTGGCGGACGCTCCCGCGGCCGCAGCATCCGACACAGAGGCTCCGGCTGTGGTGCGGCATTTTGAAGACTCCGGGCTGCTCCCCAGTGTCTGGCGCGTGCGCGACTCGTGGTGGGGAGGCGGGTTGGCCTGGACCTTCCGCCATGTTGCTTCGCTCCGCACGAATCTGGCCGCGCTGTGTTCGCTCCTGGCAGCGATTGGGATCACGTGGATTCTGCGGCTGTGGTGCGAGGCCCGCGCACGGCTGGCTTGCCGTACGGCGGCGCTGGAAGTCTCGTCACGGATGCATCGTCAGTTGCACCGTCAAGCCTTGCGATTGGGCACCGAAGATCTGGACGGCCGCGGTGTTGAAACGGCCATCGCACTCTTCACCGACGACATCAACCGGCTGCGGCGCGGAGTGTATGCCTGGGGCTACTGCGGTACCAACACGGGTTGCGAACTCGCGTTTCTCCTCATGACAGCACTCAGCGTGGAAGTGCTGCTGACGGCCCAGTGTGTCTTGCTCACCATTGTCGGTGGGATGTTGCTGAGGCGAGGCGGCAAACGGGCCGAGCAGATTCGCGCCTTGGCCGCCGATCGCGCGGAACGAGAACTTCGCGAACTTGGCAGCACCTTGCGGAGCGCCCGGCTGGTCCGTGGGCAGGGCATGGACGCGGTGGAACTGGAACAGTTTCAGACACGCCTCGCGCGGTATGTCCAGGAAGTCCGCGTCCAGAACCGTCTGGAAGATGATCCGTTGTGGTTGCGATCGCTGTTGAACCTGGGACTCACCACACTCGGACTGTTCATGTTGTTCCTGATCGGTGCCAAAGTGTTGATGGGAGAAATTACTCCGGCCGGCGCGGCCGTGTTCGTGGCCGCGTATTGCCTGGCGGTGAAGGCCGCGGCCCGGCTCGATGAACTCGGTCAGTTGCGGACCGAAGTCAACGTCGTTGCCGATCGTCTGTGGCGGTATCTCGATCAGCTACCGACCGTCAGCCAGGCCGTTGGAGCCCGATTCCTGCAACCCCTCTCGAAGCGGTTGCATGTCGAGAGTGTGACGCTGAACGGACCGGATAACCGCCTGCTGCTCGACCGGGTCGACCTGCAACTGACCGCGGGAAAGAGTTATGCACTGATTAGTCTTGATCCATTGGAGGCCCGCGCGTTTGCCTGTCTGCTGCCGCGTTTTGTCGAACCGCAAGCCGGCCGGATTCTGTTCGACGGTGAAGACATTGCCTGGGGAACGCTGGAATCTCTCCGGGCGGAGACAGTCTTCGTCTCGGCGGACGACGGTCCCTTGCCCGGGACGATTTTCGATAACATCCGTGCCGGACGAGCCGACGTCACCATGGCACAGGTGACCGAAGTTGCGAAGGAAGCCCGGGCGCATAACTTCATCTCGAAGTTACCCCAAGGGTATGACACGATTCTGAGTCCGCGCGATAACCTGCTGGACGCCGGTCAGCGCTTTCGGATCGCACTGGCGCGGGCTCTGCTTCTGAACCCCGCGGTGCTCATTATTGAAGAACCGGTGGAAGGGCTGGACGAAGATACCAAGCAGTTAATCGACGACACTTATGTCCGGATTCGTCAGGGACGCACGATCTTCTTCCTGCCACGGCGCGTGTCGACGGTCCGAAATGCCGACGAGGTGATCCTCTTCCGTCATGGACGGGTCGAGGCCATCGGTTCGCAGCCCGCCTTGCTGAAAGAATCCCCGCTCTATCAGCACTGGGAGTACATGAACTTCCACAAATTCCGCCATGACAATCCGGCGTGATAATTTGCGGGAGCTGGGTGGCGCGGGGTTTTTGGGTTGGGCATTCACCGACGTTGCCAGCCGGTCGTGATCGAGAATATCAGTTCCCGTCCGACTGGCGGTCCTCTCCCGTGGCGTCAAACGGAATGATCCACGAAGGGTGGGGAACCAGCCTCGTTTGGGCGATCATCAGTAACACGCCAACGAGAATCACCAACACAGGCATCTCAGTATCGAGTTTGAGCCGATTGGTTTGGCGAAGGATGGAGAGCACGCTACTGACCAGAAAGAACGGCCCAAGCACAATGCTCACTTTGTCGACACCGCCACTCAGGATGAAGGTCAGAAAGCCGACGACTCCCAGCCCCAAGGTCCACACCCAGTCAATTCCCGGGCCGATTCCGCGGGCACTCAACAGCCACCCGACACCGACGGTGATGATGAGAATCGAAAGAACAAACGGGCCTTTCGACGGTTTTGGCCGAGGGTCTTCCGTCATGGTGAACTTTCCGTGAGGCGAAAATGTTCAGTGGCTCTCACCGGCCTCAGTAAACCTCGCGCCTTGGACTCCGTCAAGTTGACCGACAATCGCGGAGGAACCAGTCGAACGATGTTCAGCAGTCAGTCCTGCGCGCTGCCTGAGCACCCCTGACCGGGAATTCATCGGGGACTCCCGAAACCCGCACGGCTGAGAGCTTCGCATTGCGCAATCCCAGTAGGGTTTCTTTGTAGATTCGACCGGTCCCTTGGGTCGAATTGGCCATTTTTCAACGAATCCGGAATCATGGCACCGACCTTGCTTAGCATCTGAGCAGGAATGCGACGCTGCGGCGCTCTCCGATTTCTTCGCCGCGTTCCGCCCTTCTCCCATTCGTCAGCCAAGGCTTGGCCATGCTGCCATTGCTTGCCCCTCCCCCGACGTCAACCGCGTCCCAACAGGCGTCTCCGCTGGAGTATTTACTCCTGGGAGACCTTCGGCAACTGCTTGAAGAGCCCGCCAGCCCGGAAACGAGTCGGTGGATTGTGGCCATCCTGGATCGGATGCTCGCTGGCCGGCCACGGACAATGTCGCCCTATTTGCCGTCGATGCCACGGAGCTTGCCGTGGGGAACTTTGTCCACTTCGATCCCGCCGTTGCAGGCCATTCTGTTTTCGAAACTGCAACGTCTGCGCGACCGTGTCGCCCACCATGCCCCGTACGCGCTTCTGGCAAACGAAATTCGTTGCGATCTGCGCGAGTGGATGGACACTTAGCCGAGTGACGCCCGGTCGCTCTGCGACTGAGAAGCCGGCTGAAGTGAAAGCGCGTACCACCATCCGCGCGTGATGTGTATGCGGCGTTCCTGTCGCGGAGCGACAGGGCTACGGTGAATTATGCGACCTTGCTCAGGCGCTCAATCCGTCCCTCACTGAGGCGGACAATGTGATGGGCCTGCGCTGCAACTGCCTGGTCGTGTGTCACCATCAGCACGGTGAGTTGTTCCTGCTCGTTGAGCCGGTGGAGCAACTCAAGAATCTCGCGACCAGTGGTCGTGTCGAGATTCCCTGTCGGTTCATCCGCCAGCAGAATCTGCGGCCGTGCAACCAATGACCGCGCAATCGCCGCCCGTTGCATCTCCCCGCCAGAAAGTTCCGACGGCCGGTGCGTCAAACGGTGCCCCAACCCCACGGTGTTGATGATTTCCTTCGCGCGATCCTGAAATTCCCGGCGACGGGTCCAATACCCCCACACGGAGTGACGGATCATCAACGGCGACAGGACATTTTCAATGAGATTCAGTTCGGGCAACAGGTGATAGAACTGAAAGACGAATCCGAAGACGCGGTTGCGGAGCTCATCGCGCGTGCGGGCCGGAAGATCATCGATCCGTTGACCGTCGAGGAGCACTTCGCCGACATCGGGCGTGTCGAGCAAGCCGAGCAGATGCATCAGCGTGCTTTTGCCGGACCCGGATTGACCGACGATGGAGACGAATTCGCCCTTGCGGACGGAGATATCCACGCCGTGCAGCACCGGAACTTGCATCGGTCCTTTGCGGTACGCCTTCTCAATCGCGACCGCTGCAATTTGGGGGGGCGTAATCGCCACCGATTCCCGGACAGCAGCCGTTGAACGTTCGAGGGTCAGCGTCATGGGAAAGTCCGGGAGGGGTAAGGGTGGAGGGCCAAGAGCTAAGGGACGGATTCGGCTCTTCTTGTGTGCCACTGGCTCTGCCAGTGTCTTCGTTCTATCGGTCATCGAAAAAAACACTGGCAGAGCCGGTGGCACACAGATTGGATCACGCTACTCGTATCTCAATGCTCGCACGGGTTGCAGCGAGGCCGCGCGGCGGGCGGGGAGGATGCTGGCAAGGACGGCGATTAACATCGCGCCCACCGACACCCACAGCACCATGAACAGGTCCACATGCGTCGGGATCGTGGGAAAGTAGTAAATCCGCTCATCAAACACCTTGTGACCGGTCACCCAGGTGATCAGCCCTTCGATCTCATTGATGTAGTAGACGAACAACAACCCCGTGACCGTTCCCACACCGCTGCCGACCATGCCCAATGACAGGCCGTACGACAGGAAGATCGACATCACTCCCTGACGGCTGGCTCCCAGTGACTTCAGAATCCCGATGTCGCGAGTCTTTTCCACCACGATCATGAAGAAAATGGCGAGAATGCCGAACCCGGCAACGGCGATGATGAGGAACAGCAGCACGTTCAGAATCGCCGATTCGACTTCCACGGCGGCGAGCAGCGGGCCCTGCTTCTGTTCCCAGGTGCGGATCGAGTACATCCCCGCCGGAAACACCGCCCGCAACCGTTCCACCACTTCATCGGCGTCGCGGTAGTCCTTCAGTTTGATCTGAATGCTAGTGAAAGCCCGCGATCCGGTCGCCGGATCGATCATGCCACGGACTTTTTGCAGATAATCGAGATTGCAGAACACCAGGCTCGAATCGTACTCGCTCATGCCGCTCTTGAAGACATCCACAATCGTGGCGTTGAAGTGAGCCGGTTCGGGCGGACGTCCCGCAGTGACCGTACTGATCTTCACGTCATCACCGGGACGGGCCATCATCTCCGTCTCCATCACTCCCGTTTCTTCATTCTTGTGATGGAAACTGACCAAGCCCATGCCGATGTACAACCGCCCCGGAAGCATCTGTCCCGGCATGACGGGTTCGGGTTGTGCGGCCGGGAATTCGGCATTCATTTTGCCGAACTCGTCTTCGGTCTTGGGCTCATTCTCTTGGGCTTGCGACTTGGTTTCCTGCTGACGGAGTTGTTCCTGGAACCAGCGTTGCCGCTCGCTCCATTCCTGGCGATACGACGCTGAGGCTTCCGTCAATTCCCAGCCAGGCAGCGAATCTTTGGACCGTTCCGGCGGATGTTTTACCCCGGCGTTGTCGGTCACGGAGTGATAACTCTGCAGGTAATCGACGAGTGGACCGACTTTTGATTTGCTGGCAGGATCGATGCCGATGACGGTCACCGGGCGCGTGATCCACTGCCCGGCGTACTGGAAGCTGAGCATGCCGTAGATTTCGACGGTCGCCGCCATCCCATCGACATATTGGCCCGCGGCCTTCTGAATGAGTGCCTGGTGGGCTTCGAGATCGTTTACGCCGTCCAACGAATGCGTTTCGACGACGATATCGGACAGAATCCCCTTAATTCGGTCCCGCATTTCGGTGCCGAATCCGGCCATCACGCTGTTGACCACAATCATCGTGGCCACGCCAAGCATCACACTGACGATGCTGGCCAAGGCGATGTACCGCGTCCGCAGATAGCGCGTACAGAGGAGCAACTTGTACATGTCGACCCATCCTGGGAGGCACCGGGAATCCTTCCCCGGCGTGGTGACGGTCGTCGATACGACCCTCGCGAATGGGGTACGCTACCGCCGAGACGACTTTCTGCCAACCCCAAATCGGCGGGAATTGCCGGATACTTTTTCGTAGTTCGTCGGGTTCGCGGACTCGGCAAACCCGATTTCAGTCTTCGATCAGGGCTTCCGCGCCGTGGTTGAGGCCAGATACTTGCTGGATGCGGCAATCGGTCCATTGGCCGTAAGTTTTCAGTTGGGTGACCAGTTGCCCGGCGGTCGTTGGGTCGGGGCACAACACCGCGATGGTCGGGCCCCAGGATGTCTGGGCGATGCCGGTGATGCCATCGCGACGGAGTTGATCCGCCAGCCGGGCCATCCGCACATCGGCGAACAGGCCTTGCTGGACCGGCAGGAAGTATTCCCCTACCGTTTTTCCGTAATCCCAAAGTGCTTCGCTGACAGCTGCGAAATCGTGATCGAGAATGCCTGGCATCAGTTCGAGCAGCAACGTCCGGCACAACCGGGCCGTGGTGGCATCGGTCATGGGCGATAACCGCTGGAAAGCATGTTGTTCGGCGACGCCGGAAAGCCCCTCGCGCTCCGGCGGGGCGATCAACACCCAAGGCCACACTTCCGGCCACTCGGCACGCGCGATCAGGGGGCTGATGTGACCTGACGTGTTCTGACCGCCATCGACCAGCCAGCCGCCGGATTCAAAACCGTAAAGTCCAATCGCCGAACGTTTTCCCCGCGCCACACGCTCGGCCCGTTCACGGACACCGGGCATGGCTTTTTCGGAAACGGCGGCGGTAATCGTGGCGACCGCCAGTCCCAACTGCGTTCCGGCACCCAGTCCACAATGCGCGGGAATCTCCGCGCGGACCGTGATCTTGAGCGGGGCAATCGCGAGTTTTGACTGCGACCGTAGACGGTTCAGGAACGCACGCACCCGGTCACGGCTCGACTCAGAGCCTCCCACGAATTCATCGGTCTCAGCCGGTTCGGCCACGAGATCGAAGCCGGGAGCGTCAACCATCAACCCGGTTCCGCCAAATTGACGGCCGTGTGCCGGATTAATCGCCAGCAATCCGAAATGTAATCGTGCGCCTGTTCGCACAGTGACCCGCGTACTCATGCCAGCAGAATGACGCATCGCAGTGAACGGGACAAGAGTAATGCAAAGTGAGAAGTGAAAAATGCCAAGTGCAAAATAGTGAGATTCCATCGATCAACACTTGCGCTTTGCGGACACACTCGCCCCAATCTTGCTCATCCACTTTGCACTGTTCATTTTTCAATCATCACCCTGCACGGATTTCATACCATCAAAAGGCAGCCTCCCGGCTGCGAAGAAGCAGCCGGGAGTCGATTCCCGTCTTGACCCATTTTGCCATCGCAACCTACCATCCGCGCGGTTTTGTTCACCGGGGGACCGGTCTTTCATGACAATCGCGCGGTCGCACTGGGGGCGCATTGGCCTCGTGGTCGGGGTTGCGCTGATGGTGCGCCTGGTCGCTGCGGTGGTGATTGATCGGCAAGTTGCCCGTACACCGGGTCGGGTCTGCCTCATCGAAGGGGACGCCGCCGGGTACTGGGAACTCGGCCGGAAGATCGTCCACGGTGAGGACTACGTCCTCTATGATCCTCCGCGGTCCGTGTTGCGGATGCCGGGCTTTCCGGTGGTGCTCGCCGTGAGCCAATTTCTCTTCGGAGAGAATCTGTTCGCTGCACGGTGCATGTTGTCGTTGATCGGTGCCCTCACCTGTGGTCTGGTCTACCGGTTGGGGTGCGAAGTCGCGACGGATGGCGTCGCCCTGCTGGCGAGCTTGGGCACGGCGTTGTCGCCGCCGCTCATAGCGTTCAGCCCGTTGCTGCTCAGCGAGACAACTTTCGCGGCGACATTGACGGCGAATCTGTTAACCATCGCCTGGATGTTTTCAGAACGACGGAGATCCATCGACTTGTGTGCCACTGGCTTGGCTTCTGCTAGCAACGACGAGAAGAAGACACTGGCAGAGCCGGTGGCACACGGAAAGCCCAGCGTTCGATTCGGGCTGGCAATCCTCGTGGGGTTGACCGGTGCGCTTGCCACGTACATGCGGCCGACTTGGCTGCCCGTCGTTCCGGTCGCCGCGGTGATGTACTGGGTTCTCGGCCGCCTTGATCGCCGCCGGAGTTACGAAGCCGTTGTGATGGTGCTGTCCCTCGTGGTCGGCATGTCGCCGTGGATGATTCGCAACGCGGTGGTGACCGGTCATGTCGTCATCACCACGTTGTGGGACGGCCCGAGTTTATATGACGGGCTGCATCCCGGTGCGACCGGTGAAAGCGACATGCGGTTCTTCGAGCAGGAGCAGTTGCTGGATCGCATGTCCGAATATGAAATGAACAGCGAGTACCGTCAGCGGGCCTGGGCGTTCGTGACGGAGCATCCTGGTCAGACGGTGCGACTCGCGGTCAGCAAAGGCCGGCGGTTCTGGAGTCTTTTCCCGAATGCGGCCCAGTTTGCTGATGCGCGGCTGCGGTGGGGTCTTTTCCTCGCCACGTTGCCGTTGTTTGTGCTCGCTGCCATCGGTGCCTGGGTGAAACGCCGTGACGTTGTCACGCTTGCGCTCACCGCCGGGCCGATCCTGTTTTTCGGTGCGGTCCATCTGCTGTTCATCGGTTCGATCCGCTATCGACTCCCTGCGGAATACCCGCTGTGGATTCTCGCCGCCATGGGAAGTCACGCGCTGTGGCTGCGCTGGCGGTCCTCTCCTGCGGCGGAGGGCTGACCGATGGGACGCATGCTCAAACACGCGGCGCTCCTCGCCGGGTTTCTCGTCGTCGGCATGGCCGTCGCGCTGGCGTGGTTCACGTTGCAGGGAAACGAGCTCCTGCGGGAAGAGTTGCTGCGACAAGCCGGCATCATGTTGCCCAATGCGACGGTCGGGATCGAGCGCGCTCAGTATGACTTCAGCAATCGTGTGCGAATCACCAATTTCACGCTGCGATTGCCGGGGGAAGACGATCCGTCGTTGATTGTGCCGGAAGTCGTCATCACGCTGGACCTCAAGGCGTTGCAGGAACGGAATCAATATCTCGTCGAGCACATTCAATTCCGTCAGCCGCAAGTGAGGGCGGAGCGTGATGCCGACGGCCTGTGGAACTGGTCGCAACTGACGATCGTGCGACCCGAACGGAATGGCCCGCTCCCCGAACTGGAAATTGGTCACGCAACGATCGATCTCGCCCTGCTAGACACGCAGGCGACGAGTTCGTTTCTGTGGCATCTCGACGACGTGCACATTGGGGCGCAGCCCGATTCGCAGCGATCGTACGCGGTGAATCTGTCGGCCCGCAGTGATCTCACGGGATTGGTGACCGCACAGGGAACCGTGCCGTTGGAAGCCGCGGCATGGCAGGTGCAGGCAGATGTCCAGCGGCTGTCGGTTGATGCCGACACGTTGCAACTGGTGCAACGCTTTGTTCCCGATTTGCCCGCGCGGTTACAGGCCGGTCACCAATGGTTGCGTGAAAAAGTCCCTGCTGCGAATGCTCCTGAAGCCCTGGCCCGCCGGTCGGCGGCCCCGCTGGATCTGGGGTTGTCGCTGGTCACCTCAGTGAGTCTGCAAGCCCGGCAAACCGATCCGGAATTACCGCCGGAATTCCTGCTGGGTCTGAAGATTGATGACGGGCAGGTGACGCATGAAGTGGTGCCCTACCCCCTGCGCAGTCTGCGGGGATCGATTACGACCAATGGATTGCAGACCGTCATCCGCGGTTTTAAGGCGGTGAATGGTCGCACCCAGTTGGCGATCGATGGTCGCGTGGATCGTTCGGGGAACGTCGATCTCACATTGAAGGCCACGAAGCTGCCGATCGATGCCGCGACATTCGCCCGTTTGCCCATGTCGTTGCAGAAAGTGGCCCATCCGCTCGGGTTGGGCGGGGTCGTCGATGGCACGATGCGCGCAACCAATTCGCCAGGTCAGACATGGGTGTATACCGCTGATGCGACGTTGTCCGAAGGCCGCTTGATACACGAACGATTCCCTTATCCTGTGCGCGATGTGCAGGGAACGCTGTCGTGGCACGACGATGTCGTGCAGCTTCACGGCACCGGTCGCGCCGGGCAATCGCTTGTCTCGATGGTGGGAACGGTACACAGTCCCGGTCCGAGTTGCGAAGCGCTCTTCGACATCCGTGGGGACGAGGTCCCCATTGATGACGCGCTGATCCAAGCCTCCCCGGAACAGGTCCGCCAAGCCCTCACCGCGATGCGGCTCCGAGGCCAGGGCAATGCCTGGTTTCGGGTCATGCGCCCGCCGGGACTTAACCAGAAGTATCAAACTGAACTGCGGGCCGTCATCAATGGAGCATCCATGCAGTTCCACGGCTTTCCGTATGCGGTGACCGACCTCAGCGGCAAAGTGAACTGGATCGGCGACCTGATCACGTTTCAGGAACTGAAGGGACAGCACGACGGCGCCGTGCTCACCGGCAGTGGTCATTACGATCGTGCTGATGGTCCTGGTCGGCTCATCCTCGATGTAGCCGCCACAAACGGATCATTGGATCGCGCGTTGTACGTGGCCTTGGCACCTCATCTAAGAGAAGTGTGGGATACCTTCAATCCCCGCGGTCGGATCGATCTCAATACCCACATCGATTGGTCGCCGGGACAACTGGTTCGGGTTGATATCCCAAAGCTGGCATTAGCCGACGGTGCGTTCCAGATGCGTGATTTTCCCTTTCCGTTCCAGGACGTGGCGGGAGAATTCTCCTATGCCCATGACCGGGGAGAAGTGAAAATCCTCAGGTTGTCGGCTCGCCATGATGACACCCAGGTGCGCACCACCGGCTCGGCGAATTGCCTTCACCCGTGGACGGTGAAACTGGAAACGCTGCATGTCGACGATCTCTCTCCAACGCCGGCGTTTCGCCGCACGCTCTTCGGTCCGCTCAAGCAAGTCGTCGATACCCTCAATCCGGTGGGGCGATTTTCGTTTGACGGCCCGGTAACGTTCTATGGACCCACGCAGCCCAATGCTCCGCTGCGGGCGGATTGGGACCTCAAGATTCATCTTGCCGGTTGCAGCCTCAACGCCGGATTACGGATCGATGACGTTCACGGCAAAGTTGACCTGAAAGGAAGTTGGGACGGTGTCAACGCCGCGCTGGATGGTCGGGTTGACCTCGATTCCCTCGCCGTCTTCCGCGACCATCACATCACCAAAATTGCCGGCCCGTTCCAACTGAAGGACCTGATTCTGACCGTCGGCTCGGCGAAAATGGCACAGCCGATGCGGCCCGACGCCGCCTTTACCATCGCCCCCACGGCCCGTGTCATCGGCACAGCTTACCAGGGGGACGCCAAGCTCGATGCGATTGTCGATCTTCGTCAAGACGTGAGCTATACGGCGCATCTCGAATTGAACGGCGCGAGTCTAGAACGGTACGCGCTCGAACATCTGCGCGGGCACAGCAACGTCCGTGGCTTGATGAATGGCTGGATGGATCTCCGTGGACGGGGTTACTCCACCAGTGCTCTCGTCGGTGACGGTCAACTGCAGATCAGCCCGGCGGCGTTGTACGAACTTCCCGTGTTTCTCCAGATCTTTCAGTTGCCGCAGTTCCAGCCGATCAATCGGACGGCGTTCAACTACGCAAACTTTCTGTTCGGTGTGCGGAATGAACGGTTCGAGTTTCAAGCCATCGATCTGGTGGGACCGTCGCTCAGTTTGCGCGGACGTGGGGCCGTGCGCTTTGACGGGAAGGTCAATCTCGATTTCTACACATTACAGCCACGAAACGGAGTGGCGGTTCCTGGTTTGCGAGAAATTGTCGGCCTCGTGAATCAGATGAGCAAAGACTTCTTCGCTGTGGAAGTTCGCGGTTCGATTGCTGCGCCCGAAGCTCGGGTCGTGCCGTTCCCGGAACTGGACGCCGCAATGAAACAGTTCCTGGGTGCGTTTGAACAACGGCCGAACGGCCCGCCGCCAACGTACCGCGGCCCCCCCCGCAACACCGAAACCGATCGTGACCAACGCAGGTAACCCCGCCGCATCCCGGCTGCTTCCTCGCAGCCGGGATGCTCGATGAAAAACGAGCGCGTGCTGAAAGCACCCCGGCTGCCAGGAAGCAGCCGGGGTGCGACCTCACTGTGAACCTCCTGTTCGCAAACCGTGTCGGTGATAAAAAAGGCCTGATTTCATGACACACGCAACCACCACCGACTGGGACCCCGCGGTCTATGCCCGGAATGCCCGGTTTGTTGCCGACTATGGCAAATCCCTCATCGACTGGCTCTCCCCGCAACCGGGCGAACGCATTCTGGATCTCGGCTGCGGCGACGGCGCGCTGACTGAAGAACTGGTGGCCAGCGGTGCAAACGTCGTCGGTGTCGATGCCAGCCCGCGACAGATCGAAGCGGCCCGACGACGCGGCCTCCGGGCACTGGTCGTCGATGGTCATGAACTCGCGTTCGATGCCGAGTTCGACGCGGTCTTCAGCAATGCCGCGTTGCATTGGATGCAGCGCCCTGATGAAGTCCTCGCCGGTGTCGCGCGGGCCCTCAAACCCGGCGGCCGGTTCGTCGGCGAGTTCGGTGGCGAAGGCAATGTCGCCTCCATCGTCACCGCACTGAGGAACGGACTACAGCGTCGCGGCATCGACTACGGTTCGCTCAATCCATGGTATTACCCGCCGGTGGACGAGTACCGCGGCAAACTCGAACGGGCGGGCTTCCGCGTCGATGAGATCGTGCTCTTTCCACGACCCACACCACTGCCGGGCGACATCACCGGTTGGCTGGAAACGTTCGCTCCCCGCTTCACCGTCGGTATGTCCCCCGCTGAGCGAACCGATCTCTTCACGGAAATCGCGAACGAACTGCGACCGCAATTGTTGCACGATGGAAAGTGGATCGTCGACTACGTTCGCCTACGATTTCGCGCCGTGCTGGCATAGAACGTCGCATCCCGGCTGCTTCTTCGCAGCCGGGATGCTGAATGAATAACGAGCGCGTTCTGCAAAGCATCCCGGCTGCCAGGAAGCAGCCGGGATGCGACGCGTCTTCAATCGCCGCGTTCTTTCACCACGCGCTGGGCTTTCATCTCGAAGCGTGGCAACGATCCGGCGGCGACGAGCACCACTTCCGGTTGGAAGTTGAGGCGGTCCTTGATCGCCTGCATTAACATCGAAGCCGTGTTCTGATTTTCGGATTCAATCTCCAACCGCACATGGGGCATCGCGCGCAGCGTTGTCACGACGATCCGAAACTCAGCGATCGACGGGAATTCACGCACCACGGATTCGATGCTCGCCGGGAAAACGTTGTTGCCCCGGATGACGAGCATGTCATCGACGCGGCCCTGAATTCCCCCAGCCAGACGGAGCAGGCAACGCCCCGACGGCGCTGGTGACAGATCGGCTTGCACGAGGTCCCCCGTGCGATAGCGCAGCACCGGCATATCGACACGAGACAACGTGGTGATGACTAACTCACCGAGTTCACCGGGCGTGACCGGTTCATCTCGATCGAGGTACAGAATCTCCGCGATGCATTCGGTTTCGAGAATGGTCAACGACCCCGGTGTCTCCGCGGCTTCGATGCCGAGCGGGCCGATTTCGGACATCCCCCAATGGTCGACGACGCGGACATTCCACGCCGTTTCGATCTGCCGCCGTGTCGCCGGGATGTTGCCACCGGGTTCGCCGGCAACAAGAATTGCGCGGACTTTCAACGCGTGAAGATCGACGTTCGCCTTCGCCGCGACTTCAGCCAGCCGCAGGGCATACGTCGGCGTGCAACCGAGCAGTGTGATGTCATTGTCGGCGATCAATTGCAACCGCGCTTCGCTGCTCATTCCCCCCGCAGCAACACAGAACCGGCCTTGTGACACGGCCGCTTCAAACCCCGCCCAGAAACCGAGGAACGGACCGAAAGAAAACGGAAAGCAGCAACGGTCATCGGGGCGCAGGTCCATCAACCGGTATGTCTGCTGCCAGGCGCCCATCAACGCCGACCAACTGCGCGGCGTGTCCAACCACCGCAACGGCCGCCCGGTGGTGGTGCCGGAGGTCTGATGCAAACGTGTGTATTCGGACAACGGCCGTGTAAGATTCGTGCCATACGGCGGATGCGCAGCCTGATCGGCAACGAGTTCTGCTTTCTTCAATGTGGGTAACCGCCGGAGATCAGCCAAGGTCCACGGTTGATCCGGTTCATGTCCCGCCGCTTGCAGTCGTGGTTGCCAGAAGCGATTCGACTCTGCCAATCCGTTCAACAGCCCGTTCAACGAAGACTGTTGCCTGGTGGTGAGTGCGGCGCGATCGAGGTCTTCCGGATGCGGAGTCATGCGATATTTGCGATCGTGATGAAGAGTCGCCGTTCGAGGAAAGAAGAAGATTGGCAATTAGAAATTAGGAAATGAAAATTGCCAATTGGAGATGCAAAGACCGTGATGAAACCCCTCCGTCAATTTGCCCTTTTCAATTTCTACTTTCTAATTGCCAATCTCCCCGCATTCTCATGCGTCCGGTGTCAGCACAATCTTCCCAACCAGACTCCCCGCTTTTTGCAACGTGTTCGCTTCCTGCAATTCATGGGCGGCGGCGGCTTGCGAGAGAGGGAAGCGGCGGCCGATCAGCGGCTTCCACTTCTGTGCCGTCGCACAACGGTTCAAGTCATCGGCCGCGGTCCGCTGTTCGTCTGACGTGGCATTGAACATGGCGAAGCCGATGAGCCGGAGGTCTTTCACATAGAACGGGCCGATGGGAAACTCGGGGCGGGCCTGGCGACCGGCCATGATGATGATGCGGCCGCGCGGGGCCATGTGCGACACCGTGCGATCAATTGTCGGTTCCCGCTGCGTTTCCCACCACATCTGCAAGCCGCCGTGGGGGAGGGCGAACGCGCGGATTTGATCGTCGGCATGCGAGTCGCGGTAGTTCACGACGAGGTCGGCACCGAGCGTCTTGCAGAGCTCCATCGTCTCCGGGCGACCGGCGGTCGCGATCACTTTCGCCCCGGCCGCTTTCGCCAATTGGATGACCGCCGAGCCGACACCGCCCGCGCCGCCATTGACGAAGACGACTTCCCCAGCCCGTAGCCCGCTGTGAAGGAACAAGCCGAGATGGGCGGTCAGTCCCACAAGTGCCCCGGCGGCGGCGGCTTCATCGGTGAGCGTGTCCGGGGTTTTGTAGAGCCACTTTTCGTCGATGCACGCGAGTTCGGCAAATGTTCCCTGACGACCGAACAACCCTTGATTGCTGCCCCAGACACGGTCACCTCGTTTGAAGCGCGCGACACTCGGGCCAACGGCTTCCACGGTCCCGGCGACATCGCAGCCGATGATGTACGGAAATTTGGACGCCATCGCGACCGCACCGGCGCGAATGTAGGTGTCGATCGGGTTGACGGCGACGGCCCCGACGCGGACCAGTACATCATGCGCCCCGGGGGTTGGGTCCGGAAGTTCTCCAAATTCAATAGCGCTCGGAGCGCCGATCTGGCGGATGAACGCGGCCTTCATTGGTCGAGAACTCCTGAGTAGCGGAAAGTTAAGGGTCGAGAGTCAAGAGCCGGAGGAATGCGGTGCAGGCGATCCCTGATTCAACCTGCTGCTTTCCCGTCGGAACAAGACGGGAACAAATAACAGCAATGCGGCGACTCCACTGACTCCGAAACCCCAATATACGCTACGGGGACGATACGACCAAACCACTTTGTGATTGCCCGCGGTGAGACTCACCGCTCGGTACATGCCGGAGGCTGCCGCCGACGCGGGATGTCCATCAACAGTGACCGTCCAATCGGGATCAATGAGCTCCGTGATGACCAGCGTGCCGGGACTTGTGACTTGGGCCAGCAACTCGATTCGATGCGGTCCGTCGGCTTCGATGGCGACCACTCCGGCACCACCGTCCATCCACCGCAACCAACCGGGAGCATCATTCAGACGATAGAGATACAACGGCTCCGGACGAGCCCACACGCGGTTGAGGAACGGGTCGACGCCGCTCCACAGCAATTCGACCGGCCAGCCGCGCGGTTCGAGGGATTCAAAGCTGAGGATATGCGTCACACCGGCCTGCTTCAGCCATTCCAGCCGCGCCGGAGTGAAGGCATGGAAGTCGGGCGGATCGGCTTCCGGAAGCGTAAACTCCGGCGAGAAATATTCTCGTGGGCCGAAGCCGAGATACACCGGCGTGGACGACAAATCCAGCACATTCAAGACGTTTGCGCCGGGGGCATACAACCGGACGTGGCCTTGAAAAGGGCGGGTGTATTTCTTGACGGCACTCTGCTCCCGATACGCAATCGGCGGCTGCGGCACCGCCACGGCGTAACTCACCACGGCGGGCGTCCACCACAGATCGAAGGTCGTCAGCCCCAACACACCGACGATGACCGCCCGACGTCTTCCCGGGCAACCGATTGATCGGATGAGCGCATCGAAGAGTCGCCCCGTCAACAGAGCCACGGCGAATGTCGTGAGAATGGATGCCCGACCCGGTCCGCGGAAGTAGTTGAACCCCGGCACACCTTGAAGTACGGGCATCAACCATCCGGTGGCATACGCCAACGAGGCCACGACGACCGCAGCCCAGAAAAGATCGTTGGCCGTCACCGCCCGGCGACGAATTGCGAGCAGTCCCCCCGCGATTAGTAACAACACGGGCACCAGACCGAAGTAACAATGCGCCTCGACCTTGTTGGTTCCGGACGCAATCTGCCCCAACGGCATCCGTTGCAGTGCCGCATCGAGGTTGAGTTCCGGGTCATACCAGAACCACGGGGCCACAATCTGCGTGAGATATCCCGGCGGGATGTGTCCATACGCAGGATCATGGTCCACGCCGACGGTGGCGCGTTGACTGCGACCTTTCAAATCCCATGATGCCGCCAGTTGTGGGGCCGCAAGCGCGACACCGAGAAGGAATGCAACGCTCAAAATGAGCAGGGACTGCCACGGCAACAAGGTCGAATCGGTGTGCCACTGGCTCTGCCAGTGTCTTCCAGATGAAGACGACGTCTTTTCAATCGAAGACACTGGCGGAGCCGGTGGCACACGGGCGAGAGCGAATTGTTGTGCGATGTGAAAGACGACATACGCCCCGCCGACGAGCCATGTCAGGAACGCGATCTGGTAGTGACCACCGAGCAATTGCACGCCGAGTGACACACTCAACAGCACGGCGAAGCGCCGGCGTCCGGTTTGCAGAAACCGTTCGGCGGCTCCCAACGCCAACGGAAGATAGACACCGCCGAGGATCGCCCAATCCAAAAATGCGCGGGGCGGGAACCACGCATAGACGTAAACAACCGCGGTGAGTAATGAGCCCGGTCCGATGATGCCAAAGGTGCGGGCACACCACGCCATCGCGACAAAGGCTGCGATGTAATGGACGATCAGCACCACATTCCAGCCAGTCCCGACGTCGCAGAACCGGTACACCAGCAGGTGCAACGGATAGAGCGCCCCCGTCTGACTTTCCCCCAACACGGGATAGCCATGCCCCGTCAACGGGTTCCACAACGGGATCACGCCGTTCTGGAGTGAGTCGGCAAGAAACGATTTTTGCGGCAGCGAGTAGCTGTAAACATCACCACCCACGAGCCCCCCGCCGGTCCACAAAGTGCCCCAGAACAGCCACGTCAGCCCAATCGCAGCGACGCACCACCAAGCCGCAGCAATCGGCGGAAGTTCTTTCCGCGATTGAGGTTCAGAACGCTTCACGGACAGATTTTCCAGTCACCGTAGGGTTTGCCGAGTCTTCGAGGCGAACCAAGGAAGTCGAGAGTCCAGAGACGAGAGTCAAGCGCCAGAGCAAACTCGTTTGTCGGCAGTCTTGGTTTTGGCTGGCTCTCGGCTCTTGACTCTCGTCTGTCGACTTTTCCACGCTTTACAATCTCCGCGGCGATGGCATATGCTTCCCAGTCTGGATTGGGGACGGGACACCGTTCCCTGGATTGAGCGACTGTAGGAAATTTGAACGCATGGCTACGAAGTCCACCATCGGGCGCATGAAGCACGTTGAAGCGCTCGTCAAGAAGTATGCAGCGAAGCGCGCGGAACTGAAAGCGAAGGGCGATCTTGTCGGCCTCGACAAGTTGCCACGAAATTCCAGCCCGGTTCGTCTGCGTCGGCTCTGTGCGCTGACCGGTCGCGCCCGTGGCGTGTACCGCAAGTTCAAACTGGCCCGTCATCAACTCCGCGATATGGCCCTCGATGGCCTGATTCCCGGGATGAAAAAGGCAAGCTGGTAAAACACCAGCCGGTTTCATTCTATGAAGCAACCGCGGCCCGTCAGTCGGACCGCGGTTTTCTGCTGCGCAGTGTGAAGCACCCAGGGATGGCGATCCTCAAGCTTCAGCGAATTCCCGGCAACGGTTTGCCTGGCTCCGCTTGCCGCGCGCGGATCGTTTCAATGGTAAGCGGCGATTTCTCCGCGACCGCCGGGGAACACGCGGTGACAATCCACGATTGCTGTTGCAGAATCGCGCCGGTAGTGGGATCGCTGACGGAAATATCACGGCGGGCCACCCCGAAAGGCAACTCGGCGCACAACCACACATCGGTCCGATGGCGGCGGGCTGGCACAGATGCAGTGGCGGGAATCTCGACTTGTGCCGCGGCCCGCTGGCATTCGAGAGCATCCAATCGCAAGCCGGTCTTCAGATAGCGAATATGGCCGGGATTGTAGGCATTCAGCAAGGGCAAGCTGCGCACCCACGCCAGATCAGCCTGCTGTGCGGCCGGCGTGATGTCCGGTTCGGTCCAACGCAGAAATTCACCGGGCGGTCGTCCCGCGGAGAAGGCGGCGCGATCGATCCGAAAGACGCGCGTCTGCATCCCGCCCATCAAGGAGAAGTCCGTTGCCTCCAACACCGCGACGGACTTACCGCCGATCGTTTCCTCACCAATGAGTTTCAGGCGCAACGTGTGACTTGGATCACCGTCCCGTTCCCATTGCACCCATGGGTGCGGTTCCTGTTCCGTTGGGACAGGTAACTTCGGGAACCATGTGTAAAGTGACTGGTCCCACGGCGGGGGAGCTTCGCGGTATCGGAACCAGCCCGCTTGTTCCATCGCCTTGAACTGCCAGGGTTGTTGCCACGGTTTCAGGCCCGGTTCCCAGGCGGAGTAAACGGAACCGCTGAGCACTAACGCCAACACTGTCCTCTTCGGCCAGCGCCATGGCGTATCGGTGAGGGCGGGAATGAGCGCGAGCGTCCATAACGGCACCATCACCAGCGCCCACCGCAAGCCGCAGCTCACGCCGCCGTAGTTGTAGTTCTCGGTCCGACTGAGATAGAACGCCAGCAACAGCGCCGTGACCAGCAGCGTGCTGCGGCTCAGACTCCGCAGGGCGGCCGGCACGCGCGGCGAATAATGAACTGCGCCCCAGATCACGAACAACCACATCGGCGTCAGGGACAGAAAACCGTGATGTCCCAGCGTGGAATGGAAGGCATACAGCAGCGGCGTATCCAGATTGCGATCGACCCCTTGCGGATTGGCCCAGTAGCTCGGAATGCCCTCGTGAATGAAGACGTACGTTTCGCTGCCGTAGCCGCTGTAAGCCGGTCGCCAGGTGCCGAGCGCGAGAATGTTCGTCCCGACCAGTGCCAACACCGGCAAAGCGGCTCCCCCGCCGAAGCAACCCACGGCACGTGCGAAATCGATGCGGCACGCCTGCCAGCCGAACACCAGTGTCATCAACCCGGCTGGAAGATCGTGGCAGGCCATCGCGCTGGCGGCTAACCCCCACAGCAAGAAGATGAGACTGCGGCGACCGTTCGGTAAGGAATCGGCGGCCCACAACCAGCACACGCCGCCGAGAAACGCACCGCAGGCCGCCACCGTGTGATTGTTCAAGCTGGCGAGAAACGGCGACCACAACGTCGCGAACGCCGCAAACGACAGCACCACCATAGCGGTGGAGGGAATCAGTGCCGACTGCTCCAGGACCCGCGCGAGCAGAATCAACATCAACACGAAGGGGATGCCATTGACGATGAGCAGCGTCGCCGACATCACGGCTTGTGGATGATCGAGCAGATTCCAGCCAGTGATTTGACAGACGGCCCAGGTCACACCGGCCACCCATGTCGACATCAACGGTGGTTTCGACGAATAGAAGTGACCATTGATTCGGACGAGATCGATCGTATCCCAACCGGGCTGTCGGCGAATCTCATCGATCTGATAGGTCCCCCGTTCGATCAACGACCAAACGGTACACCAGCGGGACCGATCATTCGCGCTTTGCAGCGGCGGAGCCTGCGCGATGCGCACGCCATGAATGACAGCGGCGATGGCAATGATTGCGACGAACGCGGCGCGCATTCCCCGCCGCGATTCCATCTCGGCAGGCACGGCGGGAAGCAACGTCATCGTTCAGAAACTCGATCCCCCGCAGGATGGGCGAGGCGCACCCCGTGGGAACGGAAAGTTACTCGGGAACCGTCGGTTCATCGACGGCAGGTTCTTCCTCAATCGTATCGGGATTGGAGATCGTAAGAAACAGCCGGATCAGATGCGGAACGCTGTCGGCTTCCATTTTTTTCATGATCTTGGCGCGATGGGCTTCCACGGTTTTGAAGCTTACACCGAGTTTGCCGCCGATTTCCTTGCTCGAGAAACCACCGACAACTTGTGCCAGGACTTCGCATTCGCGCTTGGTCAGTTTTTCATACCGATCACGGATGGCCTGAAACTGTTTCTCACGTTCCCGCCGTTTGAGGTCTTCCCCAATCGCGGACTGGATGTGGTCGAGCAGTTCCTGATCTTTGACCGGTTTCTCAAAGAAATGGACCGCGCCGAATTTCATGGCGCGGACGGCCATCGGGACATCGCCGAAGGCAGTCATCACAATGATAGGCACATGCCGACCGTGCTCGCGCAGACGCTCCTGCAAATCGAGGCCGCTCATCCCCGGCATCCGGACATCCAGCACCAGACAACCCGGTTGCTGCGGATCATACTCGTCGAGGAATTCACTGCCGGAGGCAAAGGTCCGGACCCGCAGGCCGACCGATTCAATCAACCACCGCAGCGACTTTCGCACGGCGGGGTCGTCGTCGACAATAAACACGGTCGCGGTTTCGGTGGCGACAGGAGGGGGAGCCAGTTTCATGAGCGAATGCCCTTGTTATGGAACGATGCAGGCCGGTAAACGGACGACGAATACCGCTCCTCGTTCGCTGGCGGGGGCAACGCTCATCTTGCCCCCATGCCCTTCGACGATAGAACGACTGATCGACAGACCGAGTCCGAGACCTTCGGTTTTCGTCGTGACAAATGCTTCGAAGATTTGATCGTGGAGATGCGATGGAATACCGGGACCGTTGTCCGCCACCATCATTTCCAGGACACCGGGTGTGGGGCAAGCCGACGAGACCCGAATTTCGCGAGTTTGACCGGTCGTGCCTTGCAACGACTCGACGGCGTTCAACACCAGGTTGAGCAGGACCTGCACGATTTGAATACGGTCCACGGAAACGCTGACCGCCGGTTCGGGGAATTCGACCTGGCACAACGCTTCCCCGCGCCGCACCGCCGGCTCGCTCAGCCGCTGGACGTCGTGGAACAATTCGTGGACCGAGACCACTTCCTGCTTCAGTTCATTGCGCTGTAAGAACTGTCGCATGCGGCGGACAATCTCGCTGGCGCGGTGCGCTTCATCGACGGCTTCCTGGAGCGAGGACAACACATCTTCCGTCGCCGGTTCGTTGCGCTGCAGCCGAATCATGCACCCGCGGACATAATTTGCGATGGCCGACAACGGTTGAAAAAGCTCGTGGGCGATGGCCGCCGTCATTTCCCCCACCATGCTGACCCGTCCCACGTGGGTAAGCAAATCCTGCTTCTGCTTCAGTTCGTCGGCGGCCTGCCTTTGTTGGGTCACATCGCGGCAGACAATCGTCGTGGAAACGACTTTCCCGTTGTGCCAGACCGGCGCAATATGACTCTGAAACCAGAGGCGTTCCCCGGCATGATTCGGACCGGCGACTTCGTGTGACACGGATTCCCCGTTGTTGAAGACACGATCCAGATCAGCGCGCACTTTATCGCGGTATTCCGGGAAGAGGAACTCGAAAACGGAGGCGCCCACGACATCGCTGACTTTCAATTCCGGCCTGATCGACGTGTGGTTGATGAATGTGATTTTGTATTCGCGGTCCACCAGCAGAATCAGATCGGGGGCGTTCTCCACCAGCGAACGCCACTTCTCGTTGGAGACAGCCAGTTGGTCTGCGGCTCTCCGCCGCTCGTAGATTTGTTCCTCCAGCATTTGATTGAAATTGACCAGCACGGCGGTGCGCTGGGCGACGCGGACTTCCAGTTCTTCGTTGAGCTGGTGGAGGGCTTTTTCACTGCGCTTTTGGGCGCTGATATCCGTCGCCGTGACGACCACACCGCCGGATTTCTGTGGCGGATCGGCCTGAGCGAAGAACCAGCGCTCGTCCCCTGTGACGGTTTCAATCCGGAATTCGGTAGCGAATGCCGTGCGGTTTGACATGGCAAATTGCCATTGTTCGGCAACACGCGTCTGGTCTTCCGTCTTGATAAAATGCCACCATTCTTCCGCGATCAAGACCGGCCGTTCGACATTCCACAGACGGAGGAGTTGACGGTTCGTGTCGACAATCCATCCGAGGATCGTACAGCGGAAGATCCCCACGGGAGCGTACCGTGTGAGGGCCCGCAAACGGCGCTGGCTGCGGTGCAACATCTGCGAATAGCGGTGCGTAGCCGTGGCATCATGCACCACGGTCAGCATGCATTGCCGTCCGTCGATTTCCAGAGTGTCGCCCCGGCACTCCACAAACCGTGTGCGTCCATTCTTCGTTCGCAAACGGTGCCGAATTGGTGAGCCGTTACGAACCTTGGTGACCGTCGACAAAACCGCTTGCCGTTCTTCCAGATTTGCCCAGAATCCAATTTCAATCGTGGTCTTTCCCAACAACTCATCGCGGTTCTGCTCAAGCAACTGGCAAAATGCCGGGTTCACGTCAATCAGCCGGCCGGTTTCAAAGTCGGTGAGCATGATTCCGGCGGAACTGCGCTCGAAGACCCGCTGAAACCGCACGCGGAACTGCCGCTCTGCCGCTTCCGCATTCGCCCGCGCGGTGACATCCGTCGCTACGCCGATCAAGCCGATGATGGAGCCGGCAAGATCGCGGAGCGGAGCCGTCCAGCTCTCGAAGACACGCCCGGTGACGACCGTATGCGTGACGACTTCCTCTCCATTGAGTGCCCGCTGAAGCGAGGCAATCACATCCGGGTTTTCGGCGTAGAGCTCAAAAGCCGAGAGCCCCACCACTTGACCGGGCTGGAGTCCCAACGGTTCCAGGCCGCGGCCTTCTGACAGCGTGAACCGGCCCTCACGATCGGTCGACCAGAGAACGATGGGGGAATGCGCGACCGCGGTTTCAAGTAATTCTGCCGCAGGTTGTGCCGATGCGATGGCTTGGCGGGCCAGTTGGGCTTCCAGCGCAGCGATGCGCTGGTTCGCAGCCTCGAGTTCAGACGCCAGCATTTCCTTGGATGTCGGGAGCGTCGCGGCCACAACCACGTCCTTGGCACGTTCATCGATGGGATTCGGAGAGCGACGAGAAATCGCTACGTCGGAAAGGCTGCTCTACTATCACAAAACCGAAGGGATTCCGACAGGTTACGGAAAAGACCATTGGTATGCATCAACTTTACTGATCTCCATAAAAAGTTTTCCTAATTGGTGCTTCGAATCACGAAAGTAGAACAGACATGGCCGCCGCTTTTTTCCCGTCGAAGCCCGTCTTGAATCTTTTCGACGAGGGGTTACCCTACTTAAACGTGTGTTCCGGTGCTTTCCTGACCGGCTCAGACGTACCACGCTGCGGCAAAATCACAAATGCAGGTTGTGTGCCCGTGCGTCATTGGTGACAAGCTCGCAGGACGGCTCGTCACTCCCCCGTGTGAACGAACAGGATCGAGTTGAGGAAAAAATCTCCCATGATTCCCTTCGGTCCATTTTCCAAGGAGGAGACACCCTTGGCCAAGTTCGCGTCGCAAACCGGATCTATTGGTATTATTAGTGCCGCCTTGTTGATGTTCGTGCTGGGACTGTCATCATCCGCAGTTCATGGCGCGATGACGGTCGATGAAGTGGTAGCCACCCATGCCGCAACCTTAGCCAAGATCGAAACCATCTACTTGCGGGTCGAGATTTCTCACGGGGATATCGGCAAACCTCTGCAGCGGATGTCTTCGTCGGAAAGCTGGCGTTCGGGGACGCGCGTCCGTACCTCGCAACGACTCTTTGTCGCGCTCACGGTGAAAGGAATCAAAGAGATTCCGGAAGAGGACCGGGTTACACAGTTCAGTTTTGCCGATTCCGAGTCGCGGAGTCTGCGTGGCTGGGACCCGGAAGCGCCGTTCACTCTCCCGTTGGATGAAACTCGGAATGCCAATGAATTCGGACGCGTGAAAGGGGGGCTGGGACCGCGTGATCCCTTGGGTTCGACCTCCGGGGATTGGGCCGCGCTCTTGCTGGAAGTCACCACCGGTCAACCGCTGGCCCTCTTTGCCAGGACGGCCCAGTTAGCACTCGATGAATCGCCCGCCGCCGATGTTGTGCGACTGCGCATTGCCCAAACGGACCAGGCGAACCTGTCCGGGGGATTGATTGATCTTGATCCGAAGCATGGTCACATGATTCGGCGGTTGGAGTTCCCCGCGATGAAAACCGTCGCTGAGGTGCAGGGCTTCACCGATTTTGGTGACGGAATCTGGCTGGCCGATAAGGTTGTTCGAACCACTCCCGGAGTGACAGCGGTGGTGGAGCGCCTCGAAGCGCGCGTCAATCAGCCGATCGCTGATGCCGATCTGGTCGTCGCCTTTCCGGAAGGGGCCCGCGTCGAAGAAGTGCTCACCAAACGGGTTCATTTATGGGGAAAAGACGGGCCCGCGGAGACGTTTGACAGTTTTCCTCAGTTTCTGGAGTATCAGCAGAAACGGATGAAGGCCGCCCATCCTCTGCCCGGGAACCCCGCAAATGGTGGCGCAAACTGGTTGCTGTGGGTGAATGTCACCGGCATTGCAGCCCTGTTGATGCTGATGGTCTTCCGGAAACGGCTGGTTCAGCCTTGAATCGCGGCTATTACATCGGTGTCAGCATCGGCGTGCTGTTAATCATTACAGCCGCATCAGTCTACGCATGGCTTCGTCCGCCACCGCCGATGAATGTCGCTTTCGCCACTGATTTCGTGGATCGTTCTGAGGCTCCGGTATCGTACGGTCACCGCGACGAAGTCGGATTGAAACTGGAGAATCGCGGCCAAGGCCGGGTTCGAGTCGATGCGGTCCAACTCAGCGTTCCATTCGTCACCGTCGCCAAGCGGCGGCCGTTGCCGCTGTGGATTCCCGCGCGATCGGCAGTGGTGCTGCCCGTCGAAATCGTGTCGGAAGCGCCACACTGGGGGCAGCAGAAAGTTCAAGTCACTGCGATCGTCACCAATCGGAAAGAGACGCGCGAAGTCCAGACGCTCGTCCTGTGGGACCTCGCGGCCCACATCAATGCGGACCCGCCACTGGTGGAGTTTCCACGAGTCAAACGGACGGAAAACATTTCCGCGATCACGGTCCAACTATGGCACGCCGCGGGCGACGAACCCCTGAAAGATGTGCAGGTGGAAAGTCTGGACCCTGCGGTCCGTGTGACTTCCAAACCCATCCAGTTCGCCCGAAAGGGCCATCAATATCTGCTCGAATTATCGATTTTGGTTGACGCGAGTCTGGCGCAACCGCAACATAAGTCGCAGATTGTTGTGCGGACGAAGGGAGACGCGCCGCCCCTGATTATCCCCGTTGTTGGGTGGGTCGATGACTGACCCGGACGACGTGTTGTATCGAACGGGCCCATGTCGAAGCGTTGGTCGCAAGTCCTGTTGATTGGGTCCGTGCTGGTGTTGGTGGCGTCTCTGGCGTTCCGATGGCCGCCGCCGATCCTGGCGGTTGCTCCGGGTTCGCATGTCACCTGCTCGGCACCGTTGTGGGATGCCGGCGACGTATTTTCCGGTCAGTCCCGCAGCCACGACTTTGTCATCCAGAATACCGGGCGTACCGCCGTGACGGTGCGCAGTCTTTCGGCATCGTGCGGCTGTACCACGTTCTCTAAAACACTCGCTGGCCAGCGGGTGGAAGCCGGAGAATTGCTGACCGTCCCGATCATCTGGAATGTGTCCGCCTCTCCGGGCAAACAACATAAACTCGTCTCGGTCCATTTCGAGGAATGGCCGAAATGGAGCTTGCCCCTCACGATCAACGGGGAAGTGAAAGCGGCCTACACACTATCGCCACCGCAACTTTCGTTCGGGACCATCGCCGCAGATGTGGTGGCCGTTCAGACGGCAGTGTTCGCCCTCACTGTCGGAGCCCCGACCGGGCGCATCGTGCGGGCGCATTGCAGCCACACCGGATTTTCTGTGGCGGTTGAGGAAACCGAAGACGCACAGCGGCAACAAATCGTCGTACGGACGGTCCCACCACTCAACGCTGGGCGGGTAAGCACGAGTGTCTTCCTCGAGCTTGAGCACGGCTCCTTGGTTCTTCCGGTGATTGCCGCCGTCGAATCGAAGCCCCCTGGCCCGGCCGAAGGAAACTAGGGATCCTCTGTCCATTTGTTTGGTTGGATGGTGTGCGGTCTTGGCGTGCAAAAATTCAAAAACAGCCTGAAATCCCCGCGAAAAAAGGTGATCACCGAGATCTGGCGAGAATCTGAGAATTAATGATAAACATGGTAGACAACGCTAGGACGCGTTGCCCAGAATGAGGTAAACACCGGCAGCGCTGTGGGGGGCCGGAGGGGTGAGATCGCGGGGAATTTTCGCTGAGTTTCAATCAGCGTGACGATGAGGGGGAATGATGGGGCGACAAGTGGTGCGCGGCATTCTGGACACGCTCGGTTTGGCGGTCTTGGCAATTCTCGTCGCGGCGAATACCGGTTTCCTCCCGCTCGAGGAACTTCAAAGTTCTGCAGCGGCTGGCTTCGGAGTCTGCAGTTCCGAAGAATGTCCCGCGGGATGTCAGGTCTGGACGGTCGGGCCCAGTCCAAACCCCCCGTACTATGTCTGGACGCAGGAGACCTGTCAGGTCAGCGCCCCGGAAACTCAATGGACGGGCTTCTGTGACGGGATTTGCGGCATCTGTCCGCTGGGAAATCGCTGCCTGGGTGTGACCGTGGGAACGCTGGTGCCGTGCTTGTGCATCGACCAGGGCTGTTAGCAACGTTGAGATGGATCGACAGTGTGGGGCAACTCGGAATCGACGAGTGGTCCCGTTCGGGCCGGCTGAAAATTGACTCGGAGTTCAACCTTGAAACCCACGGTTTATAACACGTTGCTCTCGGTAGTGATGTTGAGCATGGCGGCGATGAATCTGGTCTTTGCCTCCTGGGATCGACCGGTCCATGCGAGCGGTCCGATGTGTGGCGGGGTGGAAGCCCCTTCGTCGAACTGTGCCTGCTGTGAAGAATCGCAAACCTGGTATTGCGAGTAGTTCGCCGCAACGGCGCCGAGACGGTGTGTTCCGAATGGTGCAGTGTCAGCCGGAAGCGGAAATTGCTTGCAGGTCGGCTCGTTTCTCGGCGTAGGTTTCGGTGAACGCCAGCGCCGTTGCATCGGGTGCGGTCTTCCAACGTTCACAGGCTTGGCGATACAAATCCGGCCACCAGTTGCGATGTTCCGTCAGCCCGCGGTCGATGTAATCGCGCCAGTGGCTGAGGACCTTTGACCAGCAGCGGTCGCCGTATTCCAGCGCGGGTTTCAGATCGCCGAACGAGGCGACGTACCACTGCCGGCCGAGTTGCGCGTGCAGGACTTCATCGGCCCAGTCGAAATCCTGGAACACGGCTGCCAGCGGGATGCCTGACTGCTGGCCGACTTCCCATTCGTACCGCTTGCCACTCTTGGGCATCAATCCCTGCTCGATGAAGAACAAGACCGCATGCCGTTCCTGCGGGGTGAGCTGCGTGTTGAGATTCAGTGACCAAGTGAAGTTGATCGGGATCTGCGACCAATCCAACCCGAGCGAAACGAAGCCGACTTCGCCGAGCATCGCATGCCGGGCTTCGTCCCACAGTTGGCGGGACATATCGGCGTAGAAGCCCCACGGTTTGCCGGTCGTTTCGTGCAGGATGCTCGCCATCATCTCGGGAACGTCGATCTCCCGCAGCCGTTTGTAATACAGCATCAACACCTTGTCGCGCGGCGAGAAACGTTCGTCGTACAGAAACGCCTCCGGATCTACACCCGCATTGTAGGAGTCACGAAATCTTCCGTCTCGCTTCGGCACGGCGTCATACACATACGGTTGAGCCGAGAACTGCGGCGATGGCAATTCCTCGCTGAGGGAACCGCGACCATCCACCCCCCCCGCCGCGTTGAGAACCGTCCGCAACATCGTTAACCACGAGGCGAGTTCCGTCCGCTCGGCTTCGGTCACTGTTGCCGCTATCGCCTGCTGACCGAACGCCAGCATGTCGGCGACTTCCAAACGACAGAACCGCGTCACGCGCACACTCGGCGCGTCGGCGAGCAGGTTCGTGGTCGCCATGTAAGCATCCAGCGACTCTGCCAGCGCTGGCAGGAGCACTTCATACAACCCGAGCAACAACGCCGCCGTGGTCGGAGCCGCGAGGACTTCATCCGCGCAGAGCTTCAGCCCCGCGTGTGGGACAACATCCAGACCCAGCGGCGGCTCACGAAGTTCGCTCACCCGCTTGCGGAACGCGCTGACGTGCTCGGCACACAGATAACTGTGCAGGCTGAAGGCGGTCTTCAACTCATACAACGGTTCCGCCGTGATGCGGGCCGTGAAGATGCCGTGCAGCCGCAGCAACACATAGTGATGCCGCTTCATCCACGCGACGCAGTCCTCAACGGACATCGCGGTGCGCTGGGCTTCGGCGTAGGTGCATAATCCGGCGAGCGGGGGAACGGTGGCGATCATGAACAACCTCGGATAGTCAGGTGCCATGCTTGCATGCTTTGGGCAAGCATGTCTTCTTGTTTTCAACTTCTGAGCCGCAACCATCAGGGAGCGAGTTCTTCGCTCGATGTCGGAACTCGCTCCCTGACGGTCGCGGCTCGGAAAAACGGGGAACACCCGTCGCTTGCGCTCCGGGCTGTGACGGAAACTATCTTACCCTCAACCTTCGCCCCTTCACCCTCCACCCGCATTTCCCGAGCTAGAGTTATGCAGCGTGTGGTGTTTTCGCGACGTTGTCGCTCCGCCCGCGTCCTCGGCACAATCGGCAGCGCGGGAATCTTCGGACATGGCGGCACGTCGCAACGGCTGGGGTGGACCGTATGCCCTCACCATTTTGATGAGTGCCTTCCTGATTTTTCAGGTGCAGCCGCTCATTTCAAAATACATCCTGCCGTGGTTTGGTGGCACGCCGGGGGTGTGGACCACATGCATGCTCTTTTTCCAGTTGGTGCTGTTCGCGGGGTATGCCTATGCCCATGCAAGCATCCGCTGGTTGACGCCGCGGTGGCAGGCGATCGTCCATGCCGGGCTGCTGGTCGTCGCGCTGACTTCCTTGCCGATCACGCCGGATGCCTCATGGAAACCGACCGGCGGGGAATTGCCCACCGGCCGTATTCTGGGACTGCTCGCCGCGACCGTCGGACTGCCGTATTTTCTTCTCTCGGCGACTGGCCCGCTGTTGCAGGGCTGGTTCAGTCAGGGGCGACCGGGGACCGCGGTTTATCGGTTGTATGCGTTGTCGAACATCGGTTCGGTGCTCGGACTGGTGACATACCCGTTTCTGTTTGAACCGTGGATGGCGACGGAATCGCAAGCGGCGGTGTGGTCGCTGGGGTTCGTGGCGTTTGCGGTTTGCTGTGGGTTGTGTGCGTGGGATATGACATGCGCCAACCGGGAGGGCGAAGCTCCCGCTGAGCCGCTTGGAGGCAACACGCTCGGAAACACTCACGGCTCGGCGGGAGCCTCGCCCTCCCGAGAAACATCGCAAACTCTGGAATCCTGCAAAGCGGCAAGCGCGGAAGGTGCTCCCAACTGGTCGACTCGAATGGCATGGTTTGGACTGTCGGCCGTGGCATCAGTGATGTTGCTGGCAACGACGAATCAGGTCTGCCTCGATGTCGCCGTGATTCCGTTCCTGTGGGTGCTGCCGCTGACGTTGTACCTGGCGTCGTTCATTCTCTGCTTCGATCGCGCGTGGTGGTATCCGCGGCGGACGTATGCCATCGCTCTCGTCGGCACGCTGGTTTGCTTGGCCCAGTTGATGCGGGCGGCGAGTGATGTGCCGATCATCACGCAGATCACCGTTCACTTTGCATCGCTGTTTTTCTGCTGCATGGTCTGCCATGGCGAACTGGTCCGGCTGAAACCATCGCCGCAGTATCTGACATCGTTCTATCTGGCCTCCAGTGCTGGTGGTGCGGCGGGTGGCGTGCTGGTCGGTGTGATTGCTCCGCTGGTGTTTCATCAGTATCTGGAACTGCACGCAGCGGTGATTGCCTGTTGCATCATTGCCGCGTGGTTGTTCCTGAACGATCCCGAATGGTTGCAGGCCGGTGGCCAACCCCGGTGGCTTTGGGGCTGCGTGCTGCTCGCCGTCTTTGGCGGACTGCAAACCTTCGGTGCCGCTCAAGGAACCGGCGGTCTGGGGGAACTGGCTATCACCCGCAACTTCTACGGCGTGCTGCGGATCGTCGAAACCGACACCGACAAACCCGACCACGCCATGCACCGCATGGTCCACGGCCGCATCGTCCACGGCATGCAATTCACCGCACCGACGAAACGCTCCATCCCCACGGCGTACTACGGCGAACACTCCGGCGTCGGCCTGCTGCTGAATCACCCGGAACTCTCCGGCCCACGAAAAGTTGGAATGGTCGGCCTCGGCGTCGGCACCCTCGCCGCTTATGGACGCGACGGCGATGTCTTCCGCTTCTACGAAATTAATCCCGATGTCATTCGCCTGGCTGACGAACATTTCAGCTACATGAAGGACTCCGCGGCGAAGATCGAAATGGTCGTCGGCGATGCCCGCCTGTCACTGGAACGCGAGCCCGATCAGCAATTCGATCTCCTCGTCCTCGACGCCTTCAGCAGCGATTCCATCCCGGCCCATCTCCTCACCGAAGAAGCCTTCGCGATCTATCTCCGGCATCTCGCGCCCCACGGCACGATGGCGTTCCACATCACGAATCGCCACTTCGATCTGCAACCGGTGATCGCCGGAGCCGCGGAACGCTACGGTCTGCACGCGGTAAAGATTCACTCCGACAACCGCCCCGACCGTGCCCAGGCCCGCTGTGACTGGATGCTCCTCGCCCGCGATCCCGCCGCGTTTTCCGATGCCGCAATCACGACCGCCGTCGCCGCCACGCCGATTTCCGCACGGCCACCACAACTCTGGACCGACCGCTTCAACAACGTCGTCGGGATTCTGAAGTAGCGATCACGAATTCCGTCCCAGCCCGGAGCGCAAGCGACGGATGTCACGAATCGGCATGGCTGAACGTTGACTCTCCCCGCGTCCACCCCGTAGCGTGGCGGGGATGGAGAACAGAGGGCGATTCGCCGTGATCCGTAGAATCGTATGGCGATGCATAGTCATTGGCAGAGTCGCTCTGCGAGTGTGTACCGTCGCGATCTTGGTGCCGCTGGGTTTATTCGACTGGCGAACCGCCACGATGGACGACGAACTTGATTGATGGCAATGACGACCGACCCACTTCCCCGCCGCATCGCTTGTTCACGCCGTGGAGTTAGAAGCGACGGTGGTTGGCCGCTTTAGCGATAATTTTCGTAGCATATCCTCTCAGTTTCGGCCCAGTCATGGCGATATCCATGCGACTTGGGATCGCGTTCGATACCGCATCCGTGCTGTATGTTCCGATATTGTACGCGGGCGATTACCTCCTTGGGCTAGACGAATTACTTCTCTGGTATGTGTCGCTGTTCATGCCGTCCGACTAGATGCGTTGCACTCGCCTAAACCGCTGTGTGCCACTGGCTCGGCCAGTGTCTTCTCTCCGGAATCTGGTGATGTATCACACTGGCAGAGCCAGTGGCACACGACGATAATCCAAGGCCGCATGGACGACGACATCAGCGAGCCACCTGACGAATTCAACTGGTTCACCCCGTGGCGGTGGTCATTTTCAGATTGGTTCGCATGGGGTGGCATGTTGTTGATCGCGATGATCACCTTGTGTTGCTTGTTGCTGTCGTTGATTTAAGCTGAGTTCCGGACTTCGCCCTCTGAAAAACTCCGTTGCTTGCGCTCCGGGCTGTGTTGCCCTCTTCATCGTGCGACTAGGCATGCCCACCGCGTAGCGATGTGCTTTCGATGTGCGCTCCTGCGGGTGGCTCGGATTGCCTTTGGCAATCTGGGGTGGCAAAGCCACAAAGAAGCCCTCACGCGAATCGTCCGAATCACCACGCGGTTTCAACACGAAACCCGTTGCCACAGAAACTCTTTGCGGCTGCGCCGCCCCAGATGGCTGGACGCCATCTGAGCCACCCAATCAATCGAACCGCCGTCGCTGGCGCTCCGGGCTGTGTGGCTTCGTCTCGAGGGCGGTCACGTGGAGCCGACCTGTTGTAACACGGAAGCGGCGATGTCTTCCGCGGTTTCGTAGAGTGTCCACTTGTCAGCCGGAAGTCCGACACAGGCGGATTCCATACGATTGATGTCAATGGTGCGGCCGCGAACCGTGCGGATGTAAATATGGGCGATGCGTTGGGGATAATCGCGCATCAGGCTCGCATAAATGTCCGGGTCCTGCTCCCCTGCGTCGCCGATGAGAATGAACCGTCGCTGTGGAAAGGCCGCGATGATCGGTTCAATCGCCGCGCGCTTGTGAGCCTTTTGCGGTGAGGTGGTGCGCATCTTCCGGGCCGTTTCACGGAGCCGAAACCGCTTGAGGTGGAACGACCCCATCGGATAACCATGCTCACGCCAGAACTGTGACAACGGTTCATACAGTTGCCATGGACTGCCGGAGACGTAATGGAACGCGGTTCCGGCGGCAGCACAGCGTTGATACAGTTCGGGCATGCCGGGGATGGGGGCAAACGCGCGCGAGAAGGTGTTGTGAAACAAATCACGGCGGTTGGGAACATTGCTATGTTTCAGCGTGTCATCCACATCAGAGATGATCGACGCTCCCTGCGGTTCGAGAAGTTGCACCAAACCGCCGAACTCACGCTCATCCCCTGAAGACAACAGGGCTTTGAACTTGATCCACGGGACCAAAGGCGTGGAGTCATCGCGGATTGCATCGATCACGGCCTCAGGCAACACGAGTTCGGTCCGCAGCAACCCGGCGGCGTCTGTGGGGCCCACGGCATGAACCTGGTCTCCGATCCCGATCGACACCGTGCGCCCCGCCGCCGCATGGACGAGGAATTGCCGCATCCGAGTGCGAAAGTATTCTTCGGCGGCACGATCCACCCGCATGACTCGGCGGATGAGGCCCAGGACCGGCTTGCCACGCAGCCAGGTGACACGCGGGTGATAGACACAGCCCTGAATCACGACGGACCAACCGCCATCGGGATTCCGTGCACCGAAGGACGGATAGAACACGACGGCGTCTTCACGAGACAACATCGTGCGCGGACGGCGAAAGGGCAGGAATAACGCCACTACGGGCAACCTCGGCGCGGCAGACGAAATTCGATCCAGAGGGCAAACAGTCGGTGCAGCGGTAGTCTAACCAATTGCCTCGGAGATCGCATCTGGTGCGGAGCGAAGCGGCCCACGGATGACAATCTGCGGGCTTCAGGCGGTCAATTGCCGGCGCTGCTGTGAAGGTCGGGAGTGTTCATCAACTCTTCATGTCCGCGGAGTTCGAGAATCTTCCGCCGCAATTGTTGACGCAGCGCCGCCCACTGCTGCAGAGCATTGCGGAACTCTTCGGCCGCCAGCACCAGTGCCGTGGGAGACTCCGTGCTTTCCGCGGCGACACGGGTCATGGAGAACAAACAACGTTCGACCCGGTCGTGCAACAGGGCGGCACAACCATCGCCCAGCGTTTTGATTTCCTGTGCCAACGACCAGACTTGCTGTCGATCCTCGTGGCGTTCGGCATCGGAGAGTTGGCGATCGAATGTGACCGAGCCCGTTGCCTTTTGGGATTGTGATTCGACCAGGCGACCGAACGGATTCCGCTTCGCGCGGGCCTGTTCGATGGCGTCTTCCGCGCGGTTCAGACCGATGCGAGCTTTCTCGAAGTCCGGACGAACTTCCAGCGCCTTCTGAAAACTTGAAACCGCCAGTTGGTGGCTGCCGATTTCGAGATACACGTTGCCCAGATTCTGGTACGCCTCGGCCATTTGCGGATCAAGCCGGATCGCTTCTTTATATGCAGAAACGGCCATACTCGGCTGCTTCAGATGCCGTTGGGCAATTCCAAGGTTGTAATATGCGTCGGCACTCTTCCGGTTGCGTTGGATCGCTTTGCGGAGAATGTCGGCGGCATCTTTGTGCTTCCCTTGCCGATTGAGAGCAGCCCCCCAGTTGACATAGTGCCGGGCCTCCGTCGGTTGCAAATGGGTAAGCAACTCGAAGTTTTCGCACGCGGCAGGCAGGTCGCCGGAGACGAAGCAGGACATCGCGAGGCCTTCGCGCCCCTCGACGGAATCGGGGTCAGCCGCAAGCACTTCCTGATAGGTGCGAATCGCCGCGGCGTAGTTTCGTTCGCGGGAGAGGGTCCGCGCTTGTTGCAACAACGGATCGTGTGTCGCTGAGGGCAATGTTCAGCCTCCGGAGCGCGGACGAGTGCGGAACAACACGAGCAGAACCATCAAGAACGTTCCGACCCGGCACCGCAGTATATGTTGTCCCACGGTCCCGCGTCAAAATGTCTTTGTGAACTTGCGAGGAAGAGCGAAGTGCGGGCAAGACGGGATCGTGCTCTGGAAGGGATGCCGCAGGCCCGCCGAATATTTTCCAGAATCTTTCGTCCGCCCCCATTTTTGATGTGAGAGACGCCGCCGGAGGAGATTCATCCGGGAGGCGAAGTGACGATTGCGAAGGGTCTCAGGGAAAGTCATCATGCTGTAGAAGTCACCTCTTTTCCTGTCTCGGTGATCTTTAGTCCCAGTGTTTTCTGCGAATGGCAGCCAGAGGGCCGGTTCATGTCGATCGCGGTGGAATGCGAAATCTGCGGCAAGCAATACAAGCTGAATGACACGCTTGCCGGGAAGAAGGTGAACTGCAAAGCCTGCGGTTCGGCAATGATGGTTCCCGGCGGTGAGGATGACGACGATGTCATGGAAGTCGATGACCGCCCGGCGCGGCGGAAGGGGGCCGGTGGAAAGAAAGCAGGGCGCGGGAAGAAGAAGTCGTCCGGCGCAGGCTTGATGATCGGCTTGCTGCTCGGCGGTGGATTGGCGGTCGTCCTCGTCGGCGGTGTGGTGATCTTTGTGGTGATGCGGATGATGTCCGGCGGGAACCCGCAAGCCGCACAGAACCCGCCCGCTCCCACGACACCAGCAGGATCATCCACTCCCGGAACGCCGGTCGCCGCGGCACCGACGATTCCGGCAATGAATACCGGTTCATCCACGCCGGCGGCGAACCCGGCCAACACCGCCAATACACGGCCTGCCACCACCAGCACGGAATCGAAACTGATTGTCGAGGCTCAACCGCCCATCAACTGGACGGCGACCGCTGATCCTCCACAAACCCCTTTGCCCAGCGAATGGGCGAGCGATTTCACCCTCCCAATTACAGCTCGTCGGGTCGACAAAGATAACTTCACCTACCCGGTAATCCCCAGCCCGTACGTCATCATTGGCAACAACAACGATCAGAAGGCGCAACGGGACCTGTGGAACCTCGCCACAGCGAAGAAGGAGGGGAAGCTCGACGGCATTGCGTTCCATTCGTCTTATCAACTGGCCCTCAGTCCCGATGGCCATTACATGGCGTTTGGCGGGAGTGGTCAGGCAATCTCCGTGTATGACGTGCCGAAGAACAAGCTTGCCACCACGATCCTGGTGAACGGCTCGGAATTCAACCTCGCAACCATGGCGATTGTTCCGGGTGATCGGTTGATTGCCCTGTCGCAAGTCCACGATAAACTGCGGGCCTGGCAACTCCCTCAGGGTGAGCAACTGTACGACGTCGATCTCGGAAAACAGTTTGGTTATGCCGACAAGTCGGCCTACAGTCCCGGCGGGAAGTATCTCGCGATCGAAAGCGAATTCCTCAAAGGTTGGATTCGACTTTACGATCTGACCACCGGATCCCAGGTCGGCGAACTGCATGTCGAGCAGAATCGCAACGCCGGCTACATCCAGTTTTTCCAACTGGCGTTCTCAGCGGATGGTTCGCAGCTTGCAGGCTTGTGGGATGCCAGCGGATCGAATTCGAAGTCGCAGATTGTCATCTGGAACATGAGTGACGGGAAACTCGCCGAGAACATCATCGTCACACCGGGGATCAAGGAACATTACGACCCCGATTCCCAAGCAGTCGGCCTGCAATGGTTCCCGGACGGCCGCAAGTTCTTGGTTCACGGTCTGGCGGTGGTCGATCGCGCCAAGCAGCAAACGGTTTACACGTTCGAGAAAACCGAGATTCATTCGCCCACCATCCGTCGGCCGTTGTCTCCGGAACTACTGGCCGCCTTTGACGGGAATCACGAGAAAGCCACGTTGAAGGCGTTGCCATTAAGTGATGCCGAGCTGGCCCGTGCGGAGAATCTCGCTGCGGTCGGTGGTCTGCCGGAAGACATGAAGCTCCCTCCGTTAACGAAGACGGATTACACCAGCATCACAGCGACCCGACCGTCAAGTTCCTGGAGTGGGCAGCCCGATCCTGCACCAGCGATGGCAGCCGACGTGCTTACCAAGCCTCTGCCGCTCGTCAGCGGCGCAGGGACGGTGCGTGATGTGTTGCTCACCGGCGGCGCGACACCACGGGCCTTCGCGCGGGTGGCGGAAGGAGAGAACCTCAAAGACGCCAAGTTGAGTTATGCCGATACACGCTTCCGGGCCGGACCGAACGGTGTCGAGACGATCGTGCTCACACGGCCGATTGTCGCGGAGAAGAATCGTATCGAGGTGGTTGATCTGGTCGAACGCAAAGCCGGAACGCCCATTGAGATTCCGTTTTCCGCGGATTTGGTTGGTGCCACGCCGGACGCCGTTCTCGTCAAGGCCCACAATGCCAAAGGCCGCCTCGATGTCTTTGACGCCGCGGGCCAGCATGTCGCCGGCTTTCGACCTTATAAAGGTGTCGCCGACGAGGATGACCTGGAATTGCGCGCGGCGGCCTTGGTGGACCCGACTCACGTTGTGACGACGAATCTCAGTCGCCAGCTTGTCGGATGGGAACTTCCAACATGTCAGCCGAAATTCACCGTCAATGACGTGGGTGTCTTCGCCGTTTCACCGGGGGGCCGCGATGTCGCCTGCGCCACGCCGGAAGGCATCGATCTGCGTGACGCCCGCACCGGAGCCAGCCACGGCGTGGTGGGAATCCGCGGCAGCATCCTGGCGATAGCCTTTCACCCCCAGGGCGAACAACTCGCGATCATGCTTTCTGAAAAGGGAGGCAACTATCTCTACATGGCCGACCTGAAGACCGGCGCCGTCGGAGCCGAGATTCCCAGCCCCGTCGCTGGGGAAAAGATGCACTGGTGCGGCGACAAGCACCTCTTGATCTATTCGGAAGTCCTGCGGACGCCGCCGGCCAACGCGCTCAGCATGGCGTTGCTGGATGTCGATGCCAAAACTGTCGCCTGGACTTACAAGCTTCCCGCCGGAGTGATGGCCGCAAAGATGGTGGATGGCCGGACCTGGTATGCGGCTCCGAAATCGGAACGGGTCCCCGCGCTGCAACTGGTTGCCGTGGCCTTACCCGAAGCGAAAGTCGCGCAGGCGCTGACCGCCAACAAGCTGGAACCGGAGTTGCTGGTCCAACCGGGCGGTCAGGTCAGTATGACGATGAACGTTCCCAGTATTCCCTGGCAAAGCAATCTCTCGCAGACGATGCAGGACACACTGAAGCAAGCCGTCGAGAAGTCGGGCGTGAGCATTGGAACCGGGGCCGGCATCCGCGTGGAAATCGTTGCCAAACCCGGTTCGGGGAAAACGTTTCAGGTCAGCAAACTGGGTGATCGAACCAACGTCACCACCGTTCAGGAAAACAGCATCGAGTTGACCATCAGATATCTGCGTGGCCAGGAAGTGCTCCATTTAAGAGATTTTCGTTCGTCGAATAACCTCGGTTTCGGACTGAAACACCTCAAGCCGAACCAGAGCGTGCAGCAAGCGTTCGATGACGATCTGTCACAGAAAATTACGCAGTTCTGCGACAGTCTGGTGCTGCCGTCATATGTCTTCTCGCGCCGATCGGCAACGGGTCTAGGGAGCACAACCCTCAACGGCGACGGCCCCGTCACCGGCCCCGTCAGCAAGAAGAACGACCCGGTGGCGTTATCCGATGGGCATCACGCGCGGAATTGAGTTGGATTGTGTGTGTGTGTGTGTGTGCCACGGCCGTGTCGGCCGTGCGAATCAGCAGAACGAGTCCTTACTATTTCACGGCCAACACGGCCGTGGCACACAAGTGATCGTGCGATCATTACGTGGCTTCCACGACTGGCTCCGGTTCGTTCCGCCAACCGATGGCCAGACACGCGACGGCCAGCAGCGGCAGCAAACCGATCGCAGCCAGACCGAGGTCGTATCGCCCCGTGGAGTCGATCATCATGCCGAACAGTTCCTGCAACGGGGACAGCACGAGCCACGCCACGGTTCCCAACACGCCTGAGACCTTTCCCTGATGCCGTCGCGACAGGTCCTGCGCGAAGGCGTAGTAGCACGGGAACAGACCGAGCAACCCCATCGAGATAATCATCATCACGATGAAGAACGGCCACCCGGCGGGCAACACAGGCAAGAGCGCCGACAGCGACACCAGCAGCGCACAGCCGGCGAAGACCACACCCCGCGCGTAACCCGCCGACCAGTTGCCGCGGGCCAGCCAAACGGTGAGCGCTCCGGCACTCAGGCAGCCGACGTCATGGAAAACGTAGAACCAGAACATGAAGTCGAGCCGTTCCACCCGGGTGAAGTGCCGGTCATGATCGAGGTACCCGTTCAACCAAACGCGGAAGAAGTGATAGCTGATGTTGATCAGATTCACGACGAGCAGCAATGTGAGAAACTGCCGACTGAACACGACTTTGAGAAAGCCCTCGCCCTTGGCATTCTGGTCCGCCGCGGGGGGTTCCGGCTGCAGTTCATTCGGGCGGATGGTGAACCACCAGAAGAACGCCCAGGCAAAACCAATCAGGCCGATCACACGAAACGCCGGCCGCCAACTGCCGACGTCGTCCGTCAGATAGAACTTCAAAATCAGCGGCGTGAGGATCGCCCCGATCGCCGTCCCACTTTGCAGCACGCTGTTGCCCAGCGTCCGCTTCGACGGCGGCAACAACCGCTGCGTGGTCTTCAGCGCACACGGCCAATGCCCGGCTTCAAAGAGCCCGAGAAACAACCGGCACGCAAACAACCCGGCATAAGTCTCGACATATCCGGTAAGAAATCCCATTGTCGACCAGGCAATCAACACCGCCGGGTACAACCAGCGGATGTTGGTCCGATCGACAATAAAACCGAAGACCGTCGCCCCGAGCGCGAACGCCCAGCCGAACGCGAATTCCAGGCGACCGTAATACTTGTTGCCTTGTGATTTCCCCCCTTCCACGACGTCGTTGAGATGGAACTCTTTCTTGATCTCTTCGGAGGAATTGCTCAGCGTTTGCCGGTCCATGTAGTTGATGGTGCTCGCACACAACAGCAGCGCACAGATCCACCACACGCGGGCGGGAGTTGTCCCGTCGTTCATGCAAACCCTCTCCGGCGAAATCGAAACACGACCCACATCAACCGATTTCCATGGGAACCAGTTGATCGCGTTTCGCCCGGCGAATGTCAAGGACGGCGGAGGTTGCCGAGTCCGCGAGGGTTGAAGTTCCAAATTCCAAACGCCAAATTCCAAACAAGGACCAAGTTCCAAATTCCAAACGCAGAGAAAGTCATGAATCCGGATGAACCTTCCCGCTTCTCCGTTTGGAATTTTCTCCCTTGGAACTTGTTTGGAGCTTGGACGTTGGAATTTGGAACTTGAGCCTCATCGCGGTTCGGGGTCAACGATGGACGTTTGACTGCTGCTTCCGTTACGCTGACACTTCGTCACTGGTCCTGTTCGACAAGCCCGCAAGAGAGATGCTCCGATGGTCAAAACTGCCTCCACCATGTTGCCGCTGGGGACCAAAGCTCCGGCGTTTTCGCTGCCGAATGTCGATGGAAAAACCGTGTCCGTCACCGACTTTGCCGGGTCCAAGGGACTCGTGGTGATGTTCATCTGCAACCACTGCCCGTTCGTCAAACACCTGCGCGACGCCCTCGCCACGTTCGGCAAGGAATATCAGGCGAAAGGTCTGTCGATCGTCGGGATCAGTTCCAACGACGTCACGTCGCACCCGGATGATTCGCCGGAGAAGATGAAGCTCGAAGCCCAGTCGGCGGGGTACACGTTCCCGTATCTGTACGATGAATCGCAGTCCGTTGCGCAAGCTTACAAAGCGGCCTGCACGCCCGACTTCTTCCTGTTCGATGCCAACATGGCGCTCGTGTACCGTGGCCAATTCGACAATAGCCGACCGGGCAATGGCAAGCCGGTGACGGGGGCCGATCTCCGTGCGGCGTGTGATCGTGTGCTCGCGGGTGAGCCGCCGATGATCGAGCAGCGGGCGAGCATCGGCTGCAACATCAAGTGGAAAGCCGGTCGTGAACCGGAATACTTCACGGGCCAATCCGCGGTGGAAGTGTAATCGTCTGTGTTTCCATGGGAGGGCGAAGCTCCCGCTGAGCCGCAAATTGTCCCAGCGGGTGAAACAATCA
>JBGSUN010000161.1:0-21218 GCA_041753475.1 Planctomycetaceae bacterium
GGACTTGCGCCATGTGCTGCCGCAAATCCCCCGCGGGGGAAATCATACCGGAGGCTCCTTCTCAATCGACACACTCGATCCATCGAAAACTCACCCCCATCCTACCAACCTCGTCAAGTGGGCCTAATGAACGGCCCTGGATAACTGAACCCATCCCATTGAGGCGTGTCTGCGGGACTGGTATGGTGGAGTGTTCCGGTGGAGAAGATTCACCTTGCCGAGCAACAACTTGAGACGATTTGGAGGCGGATTGTGGCCCCGCAGGCGATGCACGATCGAGACGGCGTGATCTGGATGGACGGCGAAGAAATCCCCTGGCGCAACGCCCGCGTTCACGTCCTCTCTCACAGCCTGCATTATGGCAGCGGTGTGTTTGAGGGGATGCGGGTCTACAAGGGAAAAGTCTTCAAGCTCCGCGAGCACACCGAACGACTGCACGTCTCGGCGAACCTGCTGAGCTATGAACTGCCGTACTCTGTGGCCGCTTTGGAAGCCGCCACCAACGAGATGGTGCGGAAGAACAACATCGATTCGGGATATGTGCGGCCGATTGCCTGGCGCGGCCCGGAAGTGATTGGCGTGTCCGGCAAAGGGGCGAAGATTCACGTTGCCATCGCCGCGTTTCCCTGGCCGGCGTACTACGGTGACGAAGCCCGCCAGTTCGGCATCAAGCTGATGACGTCAACGTGGCGGCGGCCCTCGCCGCAGACTGCCCCGACGGCCAGCAAGGCGTCCGGGTTGTACATGATCTGCACGATGAGCCGGGATGCCGCCGAAGCCGCGGGGTATCAGGATGCGCTCATGCTCGATTATCGTGGACAAATCGCCGAGGCGACCGGGGCGAATTTTTTCATGGTCGTGAAAGGCGAACTTCATACGCCCACACCCGACTGCTTCCTCGACGGCATCACCCGCCGGACGGTGATGGATCTGGCGAAGAAGCGGGGCATCAAGGTGATTGAACGGGCGATTTTCCCTGAGGAACTGTCGCAGGCCGAAGAAATCTTCCTGACCGGGACCGCGGTGGAAGTCATTCCCGTCGGCAAGATCGACGACCGGACGTTCAAGGTCGGCCCGATCACCCACCAGTTGCAGGATGATTACCAGGCGCTCACACAGAGCTTCTAAGAATGTCCCCCTGAAGCCCACGGTTTCTGAACCGTGGGTCTCTTTTCGCGCCGTGGAGAGACATCACACGCGTTGAATCAGCGCCCACAACCAGCCTGGAACCGCGAACAGCGCCAGTGTCGCGATGGCACACAGTCCCATCGCGAGGTACGACGGCGTGGCATGGCTGCCCGTGACGGTCGCCGCGGAGGGGGCGGGTTGCAGGTACATCGTGCCGATTACCCGCAGGTAATACCACGCTCCGATGGTCGCATTCACGGCAAGCCAGATCGCCAGCCAGTGGCCCGATTCGGTCCCTGTTCCCCATGCGGCCAGGAACAGATTCAATTTGCCCAGGAACCCGGCCGTCGGCGGCTAGCCTGTCAGACTGAACAGGAACAGCGTGAGCAGCAGGGCCACCGCTGGCTGGTTCCGGCTGAGACCGGCGAGATCATCGATGGATTCGATGCGACGATCCGGACGCTGCAACACCCCGAGCACAGCAAAGGCACCGAGCGTCATCGCACCGTAGACGACCAGATAGAACAGCAGCGCTTCAAAACCCGTCGGTCCACCGGTGGTGCCTGTGCCCACCACGAAGCCGATGAGCATATACCCGGCGTGCGACACGCTGGAAAACGCGAGCATCCGGCGGATGTCGTTCTGTAACAACGCCAGCAGGTTGCCGACGAACATCGACAGCACGGCCAGCCACCACAGCAACGGTTCTGAAAATTGGGCGAGCGACCAGTGATCGAACGCCTGCACCGGGACGGCGAGCAAACGATACAACGCCACGAAACCCGCGACTTTCGGGATGAACGACAGCATCGCCGCGGCGGAATTCGGAGCCCCCTGAAACACGTCCGGGGCGTAGAAATGGAACGGCACGGCGGTGAGCCGGAAGGCCAGACCAGCCACCATCATCATCACAGCGACCACCAGCAGAATCGGCATCGGCTGGGTACGCCCTGCGGTCAAGGCCGTATAGATCGCTTCCAGATTGGTCGAACCGACCGCGCCGTACAGATAGCTCATCCCGAACAGCAGCATGGCCGAAGCAAAAATGCTCAGCAGGAAATACTTCATGGTCGCTTCCTGCGCGGGGGCATCGCGCCGCGGCAGGAGCAGGAACAGATAGGTCGGGACGCTGATCAATTCGAGAGCGACAAACATTCCCACCAGATCGTTCGCGGCGGCGACCAGATTGACCCCGGCAATGATCGCCAGCAGGCACGCCTGCGTTTCCGCGGAGCGGGCATCGTCGGCCTGATTCCACGTCAACAACACGAGCACCGCACCAAACGCCAGACTGACACCGCGGATAAACCACGTTAGTTCATCGAGCCGGAACGGTCCCGTAGTCACCGGCTGCGGCGATGTCCCCCACCAGACATAACCGGCGACCATGAGCGACAACAGCGACAGCCAACCCCAGCGATGACGCAATCCAGCCGGCGCATCGCCCCGTTCGGAAACGAGAAACGGCGCGGCGAAGAACATCAGGCAGACCGTGGCCAGCACGATGACATCGGGCAGGACCAGGCCGATCGCCCGGTTCAACTGTTGGACGGCGTCCAAAATCACCAGATCACTCACGGTTGCCTCTCACCCACGGCGACCGTTGTATTCGGGGTCGCCGTCATCTTGTAGACATTCGCCACGGCTTCGACATCCGGTCGAATCAGATCGATCAACGCTTGCGGAAACAGTCCCAGATACAAGCACATGGCCAGCAAGGGAGCCAACGCCAACACTTCGCGGGCATTCAAGTCTGGTACGTCTTCATCGTGGCCATCGTGGGCATGCGGCAACTGCACCGGGCCGAAGAACGCTTTCTGCAAGACCCCCAGCAGGTACCACGCTCCAAGCACCACCCCGAGAGCCCCCAGCGCGGCGTACATCAGATCCACTTTGAACATCCCGGCCAGCGCCAGCACTTCACCGACAAACCCGTTCAAACCCGGCAGGCCGATGCTCGCGAACACCGTGAAGACCATCAGCACGCCCAACCGCGGCAAACGGGTGGCCATGCCCCCCAGTTCGGAAAGCTGCCGGGTGTGATAGCGTTCGTAGAACATGCCGACGAGACAGAAAAGCGCCCCGGTCGACAGGCCGTGATTGATCATCTGCAGCACGCCCCCGGTGATCCCTTCCACATTCAAGGCGAACAAGCCCAGCATGCAGAACCCGAGGTGCGCGACCGAACTGTACGCCACGAGTTTCTTGATATCGTTCTGTGACAAGGCACACAACGAACCGTAGATGATGCCGATGACCGACAGCGTGGCGATGAGGGGCGTCCCGGTGACGCGGCAGGCATCGGGCAGCATCGGGAGCACTAACCGCAGGAAGCCGTAGGAACCCAGCTTCAGCAACACCCCGGCGAGCAGCACCGAACCCGCCGTCGGCGCTTCCACGTGCGCCAGTGGCAACCACGTGTGAAACGGGAACAACGGCACCTTTACCATGAAGCCCGCGGCGATCATCAGGAAGAGTGTCGTCTGCACCGGAACGGACAACCGGTGATGCAGCAGCGTCTGCGCCAGATCCGGTATCGAGAACGGCGTATCGAGCCCGGTTTCCTGATGCACCATGAGCGACAACGAGACCAGCCCGAGCAGCGTGATCAAGCTGCCGCCGAGCGTGTAGATGAAGAATTTGCCCGCCGCATACTTTCGCAGCGGTCCGCCCCAGATGCCCACCAGGAAGAAGAGCGGAATCAGCGTGAACTCGAAGAACACATAGAAAAGCAGCAGGTCGAATGAGCAAAAGACGCCGAGCAGGCCGGCTTCCAGAATCAGCAGGGCCGCATAGAATTCGGAGGCCCGTTCGGTCACCGCCGTCCACGACACGAGCACGGCGGAAACGCACAATACCGTGGTCAGCAAAATCATCGCCACGCTGATGCCGTCGACGCCGAGGTAAAACTCGAACTTGGTCGGGGTCCCGGCGGGCGTCGATGGTGCCAGCGTTAACCATTCGTGTCGGAGTTCCATGCGCGGGTTGATCGATTTCTCGCTCGGGCTTTTGACATCGGTCGTCAGGGCGGTGTATTGCGAAGCCACGGCGAACGAGACGCCCACGGTGGCCAGCGTGGCCAGCAGCGCCGACCACCGCGCGCGGGTGGGGGTTGCCTGGGCATCCAGCAGCAACATCAGCGCCGCGGCAATCAGCGGCAGCAGAATCAAGACAACCAACACGCTCATGCTTACACTTCCCGGGTTCCGCCCCCGTCTTCAAATTTCGTCGTCCGGACGAGGCTCAATTCAACCCCGTCAAGGATTGCAGCATCCACACCATGCCCGCCGCCAGGCCCAGCAGCATGACGAAGGCATAATGTTGCACCAGTCCGTTCTGAATCGGGCGAATGATCGACGCGACGAAGCCCGGAATCAGGGCCACGCCATCGACGATCTGGTCAATCACCATCCGGTCAAACAGCTCGGAGACTTCGGCCAGACTCCGCAGCGGTTTGACGATGAATGCCAGATAGAGTTCGTCAAGATACAACCCGTTGAGCGAGAACTTCACCAGCGGACTGGCATTGTCCTTCACCCCGGCGGCACCCCGATGGGAACCATACATCAGATACGCCACGGCAATCCCGCCGATGGCCAGAACGCTGCTCGTCAGCATCATGAACCAGTCGTGACCATGTTCCGCGGCGGCGTGAGCCCCTTCCGCGGCCGCATGGCTCACCGTCGGGACAGGCAACCCGGGTGTGTGGTGCAGATAGTGCCCATACAGGTGCGTCGGACCGGTAGCCAGCCCGATCAGCAAGGCCGCCGCCCCGAGGATGTACAACGGAAGCGCCATTGATGGTGAGGCATCGTGCGGGTGATGGCCCGCTTCCGGCGGAAAGACTTCGGGACCGTGGAACGTGAGGTAATAGGCCCGGAAGGTGTAGAACGCGGTCATGAAGGCGACCAGCAACGCCACACACAGAATGACCGTGTAGTACGTACCATGCGTTTCCGTTTGTGCGGCCCGATGCAGCACGGCGAGAATTTCGTCCTTGCTCCAGAAGCCCGACAGCAACGGCACACCCGCCAACGCCAGCGATCCGGCCAGGAAGGTGACCCAGGTGATCGGCAGCGCCTTACGCAGCCCGCTGAACCGCCGCATGTCGATCACATCGCCCATCGCGTGCATCACACTCCCGGCGGAGAGGAACAGCACGGCTTTGAAAAACGCATGCGTAAACATGTGGAACATGGCGAAGGTGACCGCCGGTTGCATCAGATGTTCGGGATCGGCCCCCGCGGCTCCGAGAGACATGAACATGTAGCCGAGTTGGCTCACCGTTGAGTAAGCCAGCACGCGCTTCAGGTCGTTTTGCGTGAGTGCCGTGATCGCGGCAATCAACGCGGTAGCCGCGCCCACTCCGGCAACAATCTGCAACGCGAAGGGCGAGTGCATAAACAACGGAGCACAGCGGGCCACGAGGTACACGCCCGCCGTCACCATCGTCGCTGCGTGAATCAAAGCCGAGACCGGCGTCGGGCCTTCCATCGCATCCGGCAACCACACATGCAGCGGAAACTGAGCCGACTTCCCCACCGCACCAATGAACAACAGCAGGCAGATCGTGGTGAAGATGCCCGGCTGCGCGAGAACCAGCTGTTTAATGAGTTCCGGATCGGCCAGGATGCGATCGAATTCCAGCGTGCCGAATGTCGTCCAGATCATGAAAATGCCAAGGATCAGTCCGAAGTCACCGATGCGGTTGACCACAAAGGCTTTCTTCGCCGCCGCCGCCGCCGAGGGTTTATGGAACCAGAAGCCGATGAGCAGATAGCTGCACAGACCGACCGCTTCCCAGAACACAAAGAGCAGCAAAAAGTTCGATGCCAGGACCAGCATGCACATCGAGAAGACGAACAGGCTGAGTGCTCCGAAAAATCGTGGATAACCGGGATCGCCGTGCATGTAGCCGGACGCAAAGATCGCCACCAGCAGACTGACGGTTGTGACCATCACCAGCATTAACGACGACATGGCATCGGCGCGGAGTTCCACGCGGACGCCGAGCCCGCCGCCATCCACCTGCGCCTGGCCGTGGGTCATTGACGTCGGTTGCTCAGTCACCGTCCCGACATGGAACCAGTCATACACGAAGTACGTCACCGCTCCACCGGCCGCCGCGTGGCTGTCATGCTCACCGTGATCGCCTTTGGGAAAAGTCCCCGGCACAACGGAGAACAGCAGATACAGCGCGCACAGCCACGAAACGATCAATCCGAAGACAACCGGTTGGTGGGCCTTCTCACGACGGAAGAACTGCCCGGCGACGACGATCCACAAGCACGCCAGAAGCGGCGCTGCCGGAATCAACCACAGGACATTTTCATTCAACCAGGACACCACATCGCTCTCCGCGATCACGTTTCAAAGACACCAACCATCGATCAAATCTTGGTGTTGCTCGGCACCACCGGCGAGTTCGGCATCCGACCGGCGGGCGTCAGCGTCGGCATGTCCGCCGGGTGCTGCGGAGCCATCCGGCCTCCTTCTTCCGCCGACATCTGCGGCAGATCGGGTTCGCCGAGGTTGCCCCACAAGTGCACATCCAGCGACTTCCGCCGCTGATACAAGCCGAGAATGAGCGCCAGTGCCAGGCCCGCTTCACACGCCGCGATCGTCAGCACGAAAATCGTGAAGACCTGCCCCGACGCATTGCCGTGGTAGCGACCGAACGCCGTCAGATTCACCGCAACGCCGTGCAGCATCAGCTCGGCGGACAACATCATCAGGATGAGATTCCGGCGCGTGAGGAACCCGATCGCACCGAGCACGAACAGAATCGCTCCGACAACCAGTTGGCTCTGAAGTTCAGCGGTCATAACGTCCCCTGCGACCGACGCGGCGCGAGCGCAATCGTCCCAATGGTCGCGATCAACAGCACCGTTCCGGCGAGTTCCACCGCGAACAGATAATCTCCAAACAACGACCGGCCGACGCCCTGCAACGTCCCGAGATCGTTCTGATCCGGCTTGTCCTGCCGCGGCATCGGTGCACTCAGCGGGTTCGTCACCACATGCGCCGGCGGCAACACAAACTGGGGACGCGGCGGCGGGGCGTCTTCCCCTTCCACTGCGACCGCGGCTTTACCACCCCATTCCTGCAACGTGAAGAGGAGGCAGGCGAGCAGCATGAACCCCGCAATACTGGCGAGTGTCGGTTGGAAGGCCTTGCGATCGTAACCCGTCGCGCCCCCCTGTTGGGCCAACATGATGACGAAGAGGAAGGTCACCACAATCGCCCCGGCATAGACCACGACGGTCGCCGCGGCGAGGAACGGGGCCGCGTTGATGAGGAACAACCCGCACACACTCAAAGTTGTTAAGGCGAACCAGAGTGCTGCATAGACCGGGTTGCTTTCTGTGATCATCATCACAGCGCTGAGCACAGCTCCCGCGGCGAAGGTGTAGAACATGCCGGTCTGCACCCAGTTGTCGGTGGGCGGCAGGAAGTTTCTTGTCAGCCAGAGCATGGCCGACAAACCGCACAGACCGGCAATCACCCACGCCCGGCCCCCTTCGCGAGGCAGCAGCATCCACACCGCCAGGATTCCCAGGGCGAGAGGAGCGAGCAAGGGAGCTTGTTCAAGCAAACTGTTCATGAAACCGGCAGGCCTTCGCGACGAAATTCACGATCCGAAGTGACGAGGTTGTACCTTGTTCTGACGCCGATCGTCAAAGGTGGCAGGTTTGATTGGGTGATGTTTCCATTTAGCCCCCCGTTGTCCGCAACGGGGGGAAGACCCCCGGTTGAAGACAACCGGGGGCTAAATGTTAATCATGAATCACCCCGGGTGACGGTGCCTTGGCGGCCCGGTCGTCGGCCTTCACGCTGGTCGCCGGCCCCAGCGTCGGCAGTGAGACGAACTCGGAGCACCCGCTGAGGGCACCCCGTTTCGTGCGGATCGGATCGCGGCCGCTGTCTTTGGTCTGATCGTACACGCTGAGGAGTTTGTTCTTGTCGAACACCAGTTCTTCCCGCGTCGTGCCCACCAGATCGTAAATGTGCGTGAGTTCGATGGCATCGCACGGGCAGGCTTCTTCGCACATGCCGCAGTAGATGCACTTGAGTTCGTCAAGTTCAAAACTGAGCGGGAACTTGTCGCGACCGTTCCACAGCGGGTCGTCCTTCGGGGCTTCCGTCGCCACAATGCTGATGCAGTGGGCGGGGCACGCCGTCGCACACATCATGCAGGCGACGCACTTCACTCGCCCGGCTTCATCTTTGTTGAGCCGATGGACGCCGCGGTAATGCAGCGGCAGCACCGGCTTCTCTTCGGGATACTGATGCGTGACGGTCTTGCCATCGACGACATGGGAACCCGTGATCTGCAAGCCGCCGAAGATGGCGGGCAGAAACGTCGATTCCCAGAAGTTCATCGAGGGCTCTTCCACCCACTCGACATCATCCGCACAAATCGGCATGACACTCTCTCAACAATTTTTCGCTGAAGCCCACGGTTTCTGAACCGTGGGTCTCTTCATCTTGAATCAATGATGCGCCGCGGCCACCACCGGCCCCACGACCTTCTTCCGCCGCACCGCCCCACCCGCGGGCAGTGACGCCTGCGTCCCGATCAATCCCGCACCCACGAACAACAACAGCGACAACGGCAACAACCACAATCGCGGCAGATTGAATTCGAGGACACACATCACGATGAGCACATTGACGGTGGCCATCGGGATGAGCCCCTTCCATGCCAGGCTCATCAATTGATCAAACCGGAACCGCGGAATCGTCCACCGCAGCATCTGGATCAGGACGATCATGCACGAGACTTTGAACAACAGCACGCCGACCTTGACGATCCACGCGCCGGGATAGGCACTCGCGGCTTCGGCAATGAATGGAAAGTGCCAGCCGCCGAAGAACAGCACGCTGGTGAGGAAGCTGATGGTGATGACGTGCGTGTATTCGCCGAGGAAAAACATCGCCCACTTCATCGCTGAGTATTCGGTATGGAAGCCGCCGACGAGTTCCTGCTCGCATTCGGTGAGGTCGAACGGCAATCGGTTCGACTCGGCGAGGGCCGCCGTGAAGAAAATGATGCAGGCAACCGGTTGATACCAGATATTCCAACCAAGGAAGCCCGCATCCGCTTGTTGAATGAGGATCTTTTCGAGGCTCATTGAGGAATGCAGCAACGCCAGCCCGACGACCGACATGCCGAGCGGGATTTCATAGCTCACGACTTGAGCGGACGCTCGCAGTGAACCGAGGGCGCTGTATTTGTTGTTCGACGCCCAGCCGCCGAGAATGATTGAGTACACGGCGAGACTGGTGACCGCGAAGATGAAGACGATGCCGAGATCCACGCCGGGAGCGATGACGAACGGGAATTGCCCCTTCTCATGCGACACCGGTCCGAAAGGCACCACGGCGAACGCGAGCATCGTGGTGAAAACGGAAATCGCCGGGCCGAGCACGAACAGGAACTTATTGACGTGGCCAGGGATGATGTCTTCCTTGAGCATCAACTTCGCACCGTCGGCGAGCGGCTGCAAGAGCCCCAACGGCCCGACACGGTTGGGACCCAGGCGGTCCTGCATCCATGCGGAGAGTTTTCGTTCGAGCAGAATGAGGTAGGCACACGTCGTGAGGATGCCGCCCAGCGCGACCCCAATCGCCACGCCAGCCATGATCAACGGATTCTGTAGCCACTCCATCACGAGACTGTCCTCTATCGAAATTTAAAGGCGAGGAGATTTAGCCGCGAAAAGGCACAAAAGACGCAAAAGAAAATCGAACAGCGTGAAGCCGAGTTCCCCATTTGCGTTTTTGCTACGATGCCTTTTGCTTGCCTTCTCCACCTTCCTTTTTGTGTCTTTTGTGCCTTTTCGCGGCCACACTCTTCTCTTGCTCTTAAGCGGGTTGCAATTCTTTCGCGGCGGGGACATCGCTGTTCTTGAGCATCACGCCATGTTCGCCGAGGTCGCCCAGGATGAGCGGGGCGAACGCGGTGATTTCATTCGCGATCTCCTGCCGCACTGTGGACGCCCGGAAGAGTCCCTTGCGCTCGTTGAGTTCCCACAGAATCCGGCCATCGGGTCGGGCTTCCCCCGGCCCGCGCAGTCCACGGAAAATGCCCTGCGCGAGACCATTGTGATTCACAAAGGTCCCTTCCTTCTCGGCCCATGCCGAACCGGCCAACACGTAGTTCGCCTGCTGAGTGAGCGGCGATTCCAACAGATCCTGCACGACCAACAGCTTCAGCTTGCCAGCCGCCTGGATAAACTCGTCGGACCAGCTCGCTTCCGGGTCAGAGTTCAGGATGAACAATCCCTCAAACTCACCGGCCGCAACTTGCGAAGCGACTGTTTCAAACGGAATGACGCTACCCTGGAAGTGTTCCAGTACCCCTTCCACGCCCCGGCGGTTCGGACACTTTTCGGCCCGGATGGTGAACTTCACTTCCTTCGGCGGGGCACCAGTCACCGTTTTCGGATACTGGTCGTCTTCTCCCACTATTCTCACGGGACCCAGCGCGAGTGTGACATCGGTCGACATGCCCTTGAGCAACTTCGCGAGCAGATAGGCTTCTTCGACGGTCGACCACGGAGAAATGATCGCCGCGAACTTGGTCGGTGCGGCTTTCACCTGCGCGGCAATCGCAGTTTTCACCGCGGGCAGCACCGTGTTCCAGTTCGACGGAGCGAGTCCGGCTCCTTGTTTCTGATACGGTTGCCGCAGGCGTTTTTCCGACGAGATATACTTCCAGCCGAAACGGCCTTCGTCGCACATGAAGTGGCCTTGCGCCTGCGGGTTGTACCGCGGCTTCAGGCGATAGAGGACATCGTTGTTCTGATCGACCCGAATGCTGCAGCCGGTGCTGCAACCGGGGCAGACGCTGTCTTTCCCCTTGAGCCACCAGACGCGCTGTTCGTACAGAAAATCCTTGCTGCAGAGTGCACCGACCGGGCAAAGATCGACCACGTTCCCCGCGAGTTTGTTATCGCACGGTTGCCCCGGGAAGATGTCGATCTCTTCGTGGGAGCCGCGGTTGATGACCTGCAGTTCGCCGGTGCCACTGAATTCGCGCGTGAACCGCACACACCGCGTACACATGATGCAGCGGTCGGTGAAGAGCGTGATCTGCTCGCCGATGTAATCCTTGTCCGGCTTGATGTTCTTTGGTTCGTTCAGCCGACTGTAGCCGCGACCGTATTTGTAGCTGAAGTCCTGCAAACCGCACTCGCCCGCCTGATCGCACACCGGGCAATCGAGCGGATGATTCAATAGCAGGTATTCGAGCGTCGCCTTCTGGGCATCCAGCACGCGCTTGCTGTTGGTGACGATCACCGTGCCGTCTTTCACCGGCGTCTGGCAGCCAGGGAACACCTTCGGCGGAATGCTGATCGTGCCGTCGGGCTTCTTTTCACCGACTTCGACCAGGCACATCCGGCAACTGGCGACAACCGACAGCGCAGGGTGATAGCAATACGACGGAATCTCGATCCCCGCCCGCTCCGCCGCCTGAATGCAGTTGAGCTTCTCGCCGGGAGCAAGTTCGATCGATTTGTCGTCAATGTAAACGGTTGGCATAGGGTGGGCAGTGGATGGTGGATGGTGGATGGTGGTTGGCAACTGACAGCAGCCGCTAACTCAGTCGGCGTCGTAATGATTTTCGCAGGGCTGTCAGCATCCGCCCCAGTTCGTTGATTCGCTCCAACAACACAGACTGATTTTCTCTCGTCAGGTAATTCAGTCGAACGGCTGTTTCCAAATGGGTGTCAACTTCCGCTAGCGATCCATCGGCAATCGCCAGAAAACTCAGGAACGACTTGGTTGTCCCTCTTGCTTTTCCCTCGGCAATATTCGCTGGGACCGAACTTGCCGCTCTTCGTAACTGTGATCCTAACGCAAATCGTTCTTCAATCGGAAACCTCTTCGCGACTGTGTAACACTCAACAACCAAATCCATTGCCTTTTGCCACACAATCAGGTCTCGATGGCTCTGAATGGTCACGACAACCTCTTTCTGGCTATCCACCACCCACTACCCACCATCCACTGGTCAATGTGCTGCCAACAACTCCGCGGGTTTAATCGTCGACCGCTTGCTTTGGATGTATTCCTCGAATTCCGGGCGGAATTTTTTGATCGCGTTCTTCACTGGCCAGGCAGCGCCGTCGGACAGGCCGCAGATGGTGGTGCCGGGGATGATGCCGATCGACCCGGCGACTTCCGCGAGGAGGTCGAGGTCACGCATTTCCCCTTCACCACTGCGGATGCGGTGCATGATTTTGGTCATCCACGCAGTTCCTTCCCGGCACGGTGTGCATTGACCGCACGACTCATGCGAGAAGAACCGGCAGCAGTTGTAGAGGACGTCGACCATACTCGTCTGATCGTCGATCACGACCACGGCGGCGGTGCCGAGACCGAGACAGCCGACCTTGCCCGGACCGTTGAAATCGAGCGGCGTATCGAGTTCGCTTGCCGAAAGGAAACCCATGCTGATGCCGCCGGGGACGACGGCTTTGATCCCGCGACCGTTCGGCACGCCGCCGCCGTATTCCTCGATGAGTTGCCGGGCGGTGATGCCGAGCGGGACTTCATAGCAACCGGGCTTGTTCACATGACCGCTGAGGCAATACAGCTTCGGCCCGTAGCTACCAGCGTCGCGCGGGTTGTTCGGATCGGCGGGGACACCCATCGACTTGAACCACTCGACGCCCTTGTTCACGATGTGGACGACGCAGGCCATCGTTTCGATGTTATTGACAATCGTCGGCTTGCGGAACGCCCCTTCGATGGCGGGGAACGGTGGCTTGATGCGGGGCCATGCCCGCTTGCCTTCGAGGCTTTCGATCAGCCCGGTTTCTTCGCCGCAGATGTACGCCGCCGCGCCGCGATGCAGCACGATATCGCACTTGAAGCCCGAGCCCATCACGTTATCGCCGAGGATGCCAGCGGCGTAACATTCGTTGACCGCGTTCTCCAACGCCCGATAGCTCTTGCCGTACTCGTAGCGGAGATAAAGGAACGACTTATTCGACTTGATCGCGAAGCACGAGATAATGATCCCCTCAATGATCTGATGGGGATCGTCTTCCATGAGAATGCGGTTGTTGAACGTGCCCGGTTCGGATTCATCGGCGTTGATCGCGAGATAAATCGGTCCCGGATGCCCCTTCGGCAGGAACGTCCATTTCAGACCGGTAGGAAAGCCCGCACCGCCGCGACCGCGCAGACCGGAGTCTTTCACCGTGTTGATGACTTCTTCCGGGGCCATCCCGAGGGCTTTTTTGAGCGCGCTGTAGCCACCGTCCCGCTGGTAGACTTCCAGCGTGGCCGAGCCGGGCTTTCCGATTTGCGCTAACAGAACCGGTTCAAACTTCGCCATGCGATTTCGTTTCCTCGAATCTTCCGATCGTCTCTCAGCGCGATCAGAAGACCCTTGCGGTCTCGCAGATTGGACTGCGTTTAGTCTTACATCTTGTTGACGAGGGCCGTGACCTTCTCCGTCGTCATATTCATTTCACAATTGTCATCGACCAGAATACACGGAGCCCCTTCGCAGGCACCCAGACATTCAGCGAACTCGAGCGTGATCTTACCGTCGGCGGTCGTTTCACCCGGCTTGACGTGATACTTTTCGCACAGGCTGGCCAGCAGTTCTTCGCCGCCGTGGAGCATGCAACTGATGCTGCGGCAGACCCACACGCGGTGCTTGCCGAGCTTGTGGTTTTCGTCGCGATAGAAGCCGTAGAACGACATGGTGTCGTGGACTTCCGCCGGGTGGAGTTCCAGCAGGGCCGCGATTTCCTTGATCGCTTCGAGCGAGACGTGCCGGAACTCGTCCTGCACCATGTGGAGTGCCGGTAGCGTGACTGCCTGCTTGCTGGGATACTTGGTGCAAAGCTCTTTAATCCGGCTTTGCATCGAGTCTGTCAAAACGGCCATCGAAACTTCCTGCTGGTTTCATCCAGGCGTGGGGATTACCGGTCCAATTCCGCGGCGATGATGTTGAGGCTGCCCAGCACGGCGACCACGTCGCTGAGCATGTGGTCTTTGATCATCTCCGGGAACGTGGCAAAGTGAATGTACGACGGCGGCCGGCACCGGGCCCGGTACGCCTTCCATGATCCATCCCCGGCGATGTAAAAGCCGAGTTCACCATTGGGTGACTCCGTCGCCGCGTAGATTTCTTCGCGCGGGCTGCCTGCCTGACGGTTGGGCATGATGACTTCAAAGTGCTGGATCAAGCCTTCGATGCTGCGGTACACCGCGGGCTTGGCGGGGATCACCGCCTTCGTTTCAGGATCGACATTGATCGGTCCGGCAGGGATGTTCTCCATCGCCTGCTCGATGATCTTCAGGCTTTCCATCATCTCAGCCATGCGGACGAGGTACCGGCCGTAGCAGTCGCCACTCTTGGCCGCCACCACCTTGAAGTCGAAATCGGGGTACGCCAGATACGGCTCATCTTTACGAAGATCACGCAGGACACCGGACGCCCGTGCTAATGGTCCGGTGACGCCCTTGTTGATCGCGTCTTCTTTGCTGAGGAAGCCGACACCCTGCACGCGCTCAATGAAGATGCGGTTGCGAGTTAAGAGCTTGTGGACTTCTTCGTGGACTGGCCGAAAGCCCTTACAGAACGCGCGGATCTTATCGACCCAGGCATTGTCCACATCGAACATCACACCGCCGACGCGGGTGTAGCTCGTGTGGAAACGCTGGCCGGACGCCGATTCGACGATGTCGTAAATCTGCTCGCGGAGCGTGAAGAAGTAGAGGAACGCGGTGAAGCCGCCGAGGTCGAGAGCGCAGGTGCCGACGTTCAGGAGATGGTCCTGAATCCGCATGATTTCCGCGAGAATCGTGCGGATGTATTTGCACCGAGGTGTCAGTTCGATATCGAGCAGCTTCTCGACCGCATGATGCCAGGCGATTTCATTCGCCAGCGGCGAGATGTAGTTCATCCGGTCGACGATGGTGACGTACTGGTTGAAGTCGAGGTCTTCGCCGAGCTTTTCAAAGCCGCTGTGCAGGTACCCAATATACGGCACCGCCTTGACGACCCGTTCGCCGTCCAGCGTCAAAACCAGCCGCAGCGTGGTGTGCGTCGCGGGATGCTGCGGACCGAAGTTCAGCGTCCAGAGATATTCCTTCTCCGGGGCATCGAGTTCGGCGAGATCAGAAACTTGAAAAGGCATATTAGGTTACTGCTTCGAGACGCTTTCCCGCGTCATCTCAATTAGGGACCGCACACTGAGTGTCGGCTCGGAAAGAGATCGGAAACGATGACTGAAAATCCGGGGATGACGTCCTCTGCCGTGAGGACATCGGGAGGGCCGAAATGCAACTCGTTTCGCCCGACTCGATACGTAACAACAGAACGGCTTTTCGGGCTGGCAACCCAGACAAGTCTCACTCCCGCGTCCAGATATTCCTGCACCTTCTCTTCGACGTCATAGTACAGGTCGTTGGGCGAAACGACTTCCACCGCGAGGTCTGGTGCAACATGCACATGGCCGGTTGAGAACTGCTCTCTCGGCAAACGCCCGCGCGCGATGAAGGAAACATCCGGGCGGCGAACTCTTCCGGGATCAGCAGCAAAACATTGGTAGGTTACACCATCGGGAGCCGCCAATCCCAACCCGCGAGCATCAACATACTCTCTCAATCTCGCGTAGATTTCGCCCGCAATAACACCCGCTTCAAAACTCATGATCTGCTCCACCAATTCCCCGCCCACCAACTCGTACCGGTCCCGGTCGGGCAGTTCGAGGAACTGCTCGGGGGTGATCGGTGCGGCGGGAGCGGTGACGGGAGACATGGACCGTTAGCTCTCCGATCGCGTGATGACAGGGAAGTTGTGGCGTTCGCCGCGGCCTTTGAGCGGGTAGTCTTTTCGCAGCGGGAAAGCGGTAAATTCGTCGGGCATCAGGATCCGACGCAAATCGGGATGGCCTTCAAACTTGATGCCGAACATGTCGTAGACTTCGCGCTCGGTCCAGTCGGCCGACTTCCAGAGCGGGTACATCGACGGCAACGTCGGATCGGGATCGTTCACAAAGGTTTTGACAATCGTCCGTTCGCCGGTCGAGGTGTTGAGCAGCACATAAACCACGCCGAAACGATCATCCGTATCTTCATATTCGAGGTAATCGACGGCGGTAATGTCCACCAGCATGTCGAATCCACCGTCGGTTTTCAGGCAGGTCAGGACTTCGACCAGTCGCTCTTTCGGCACGTGGACGCGGTGATTGTCCCGAAAATCGCTGAAGACCAGTCCCGCTGCCGGAAACCGTGTTTGCAGAAGTTCTTGGTGGGACATACTGGCCTCAAAGTCAAATCGCGAAACATCACCCGCGGGCAACCAACCTAGTTGAGCACCGGCAACTGCTCGTTGCCTTCGCGGATGCGGATCAGTTCGTCGGCGTCAAAGGGCGGCGGCCCCATCGCCACGGTCCGCTTGGCAAACTCACGCCCGTTGAAGGTTCCCGTCTTGATGACCTTATCCTGCAGGGCAATGATCCCGGCGATCAGTTGTTCCGGCCGCGGCGGGCAACCGGGGACGTACATGTCGACGGGAATGAAGCGATCCACGCCTTGCACCACGGCGTAGGTGTCGAACACGCCGCCCGTGCAGGCACAGGCCCCCATCGAGATACACCACTTCGGCTCTGGCATCTGCAACCAGATGCGCTGCAACACCGGCAACATCTTCATCACCACCCGCCCGGCGACAATCATCAGGTCGCACTGCCGGGGAGAAAACCGCATCACTTCCGCCCCGAACCGCGACAAATCGAACCGGGACGACGCTGTCGCCATGAGTTCGATGCCGCAGCACGCGGTGGCAAACGGCATCGGCCACAAACTGTTCGCCCGCGACCAGTTCGCCGCGGCGTCGAGCGTCGTCATAAAGACGTTGTCGGGAATGTCTTTTACCGCCATCGGAAGACTCCTTTACGCCATGCGTAGACGTAGGCAATCGCCAGCGTCCCCATGAAGACGAGCATCACGCCAAACACGGTGCTTCGGAGTGCCAGCGGAACCCCGCCGGTACCGAGATAGGCGCTGACCGACCACGGGTAGAGAAACAGCAGTTCCACATCGAAGACGAGGAACAGAATCGCGACCAGGTAAAATTTCACGTCAAACGGCTGACGCGCATCACCGACCGGGTCCATACCCGATTCGTAGGGCATCTGCTTGACGGCCGTCTTTTTCTTCGGGCCGATCAGGTGCGTGAGGATCAGATTCGTCGCCGCGAACCCCACCAAGACCGCGGCGTAAAGCAGGATCGCGTCATAGGACGCCATAACCAATGCACCATCTTGGGGTTAAGCAAAGGACGCCGCCGCGGCAGCACTCGCTATCGGAAAGGTGGAATCCATCCCCCATTTCCCGCCGAGCGCTCGGATTCTAGACCTCCTTGCATTGAAGTTCAACACAACCCGCACCATCGCGATCTCACGAACCTGTCATTGTTTGCGGATCACAACGGATTCCCGTTTTCGAGACAGAATTCGGTGAACCCGAACTGCTGAAATCACCGAGCTGCGCTTGACGAAGAAGCCCAATCCTCTTCATCATGTCGAGTTCCCTCTTCAAGCCGAAGTGGCGGAACTGGCAGACGCGCTGGACTCAAAATCCAGTGATAGCAATATCGTGTGGGTTCGAGTCCCACCTTCGGCATTGCCTGAAATGAAAGGACTTACGACTAACTGTCGTAAGTCCTGTTTTGTTTCTCGAGGGTTGAGTTCTACGCGGAGTTCTACGGTTTCGGTTTCGACCCGCGGTCGATCTCAGATTCCGGTTCTGCAGGCTTGGGGAATTCCGACTCAAGCCGTACGGTACGTGCTTGAGCTGCGGCTCGCATCGCTGGTACAACCGACGAGAACTACACGAGAGTGGGGTGTGACTTTGCCCCCGTTTTCAGGCTCTGTAGCTGGTATTGCCCGACGAGATTGGCACGCCGCAAACACCGTTGCTGCAATCCGTTGGAAGCGGGGTGTCGCGATGGTTTGCGGTTGCGTCTCGGGCTCATGAGGAAGAAGTCCGGTATTCCAGAAAATACCACGCCTCGAGGCGTCATCGCGGACGCAGAAATTCATCCACGGCAAGAACCTGTTTCAACTCTGCAAAAGAGAGCATGCGGTCGGCCAGTCCGTCAACCCGGCCGTGATCGAGCATCGCGCGGGCCAACTCGCGCACGGCGAAACCCGTGATGGCGAGGCTTTCCACGGGCGAAACGCAAATCTTGAAACCGAGCGTCTCGAGTTCTTCCGCCGACAGAATCGGCGTCGCCCCGCCGACCAGCATGTTCGCCAGTTGAGGGCGAGGAATGGACTTCGCGATGGTCGCCAATTCCTCGCGCGACTGCGGAGCTTCGACGAAACAAACATCAGCTCCGATCTCGGCATAGCAGCAAGCGCGATCAATTGCCGCGTTCAATCCTTCAACCGCACGGGCATCGGTTCGGGCGCTGACGACGAAATCGGGATCACGCCGGGCGTCGAGTGCGGCTTTCAACTTGGTCGTCATTTCGTCAACGGGAATGACTTGCTTACCGGCGAAATGGCCGCAGCGTTTGGGGAAGACCTGATCTTCGAGCAGCATCCCCGCCGCGCCGGCACGTTCGAATTCCTGCACCGTGCGGATAACGTTCGGAATCCCGCCGTGGCCGGTGTCACCGTCGACGATCACGGGGGCCGACACCGCCGCGGTCATGCGTCGCGCGGCGTCGGCCATTTCGGCAAGACCGAGCAGGCTGAGATCGGGGAGACCGAAACCACTCGCCGATGCCCCGAAGCCGCCTAGGAATAGGAGTTCGATTCCTGCGGCAGCCATGATGCGCGCGGTGAAGGCATCATGCGGCGCGAGACTGCGGATGATTCCGGGACGTGCCAAAAGTTGACGGAGTTTTTGGGGTTGGGACATGGGTTCGGGGAGTTCAATCAGGAAGAAAGAGTCCGGAGCACTGGGAGAGTCACTGTTCGGGGCGACATTCTACACGGTTCGATGTGGTGTGTGGGGCGCGAAACCGCAAGCGGGGAATGGCGACGTGTGATGGGATGGATGTTGGAGTACACTTCGGTCGTCTTCAGAATTGCTCACACCGTCGAGTTCCTTGAATCGTGAACGTTTCACCCACGCACCGAACCGAATCTAACCAGCGGGCGGCGGCATGGGGTGTCGTGGTCAATCTGTTGATGGTCGCGGTGAAACTGACCGCCGGATTGCTGGGGCATTCCTATGCGCTTGTCGCGGATGCCGTGGAATCGACCGTCGACGTCTTCGCATCAATGGTGGTCTGGGCCGGGGTGCGTGTCACGGCTCGGCCGCCGGATGAACAACATCCCTACGGTTACGGCCGCGCGGAACCCCTCACGGTGGCGGTCGTGGCGCTGATGTTGCTCGGAGCGGCGTTCGGAATTGCGGTCTCGGCGATCCGCGAAATCGTGACCCCGCATCACACCCCGGCACCGTTCACACTCGCCGTGCTGGCGGGGGTGGTGCTGGTGAAAGAGGTGCTCTTTCGCCGGGTGTTGACGGTTGCCGAGACGACAAGCAGCACCGCGGTCGAAGCCGATGCGTGGCATCACCGCAGCGATGCGATCACTTCCGCCGCGGCGTTCCTGGGGATTCTCATCGCCTTGTGGGGCGGTCCCGGTTGGGAAGCGGCGGATGATTTCGCCGCGCTGGTGGCTGCGGGAATCATTGCCCTGAACGGCATGCGGTTCTTACGCTCGGCGGTGTCCGAACTGATGGACCGTGAACCCGACCCCGAAGCCCGGCAGGCCATCGCCAAGATCGCTGTGGGGGTGGATGGTGTGCTCGCCATCGAGAAACTTCGCGTGCGGAAAGTCGCGGAATCCCTGCTGGTCGATCTGCACGTGCAAGCCGCCCCGGCGATTAGTCTGAAAGCCGCCCACGATCTCAGCGGCCAAGTGAAAGCGGCGATTCGGCAAGCGGTGCCGAACGTCCGCGAGGTGTTGATTCACATGGAGCCGTTTGAGGGAACGGTATCCAACCTGTGAAGGAACCGATCCTGACTCTGCCAGTGTCTTGATTCTGACCAAGAGAAGACACTGGCAGAGCCAGTGGCACACAGAATTCAGGGAGAAGGATACGAAAAAAGGGCCGGGAAGCTACCTCCGTCCGCACCTGAGAACCAAATGCTTAGGGCTGCTTCTGTTAAGACCTGACCCGGTTCACACGGCCTCACCGCGGAAAGAGGTAGCCTCGCGGCCCCTCGTGTTTCGTTCCACCAGTATTCGTTTCAACACCGCAAAGTCAAGCCCCGGCGAGTATTCAGTCCGGGCATCACGCTGAGTTTCCGCAAAAAGATGGGATGAATCACCCATCATTTCAATGATTCTCCATGCGTCTGCCAATACCACGTGAACAGCGTCCGAAAGCAGGGCGTGAACTCTTCCGGAGTTCGTTCCACCCACGCGGCGACGTCGGCAAGCGGGTAAAACGCCCCCGATTCAATTTCGCCGGGGTCAAACGTCGGCGGTTCGTCCGTGGTTGTCCGGTAGAGTCCGCTGAACTCGTATGACGTTGCTGCCCCGGCCGGGAATTTTTGCAGCCACTCCAGCGGCGAAGACAGCCCGAGTTCTTCCTGCAATTCCCGCACGGCGGCCGGTCCGTAGTCTTCCCCGGCACTGAGATGGCCCGACGCCGACGATGTGTACAACCGCGGACATTCGTCTTTGGTCGCCGAACGTTTGTGAATCAGCAGTTCCCCACGGCTGTTGAACACGAAAATATGGACCGCCCGATGCAGCCACCGGTAGGCGTGCACCACCGATCTCGGCGCCTGCCCGATCACTCGATCCTCAGTGTCCACGATGTCAAACTCTTCTTCCGACATCAGCGCAACATCCAACTCGGCGGACATACAGAGAGGAGAGGGAACCACGGAAGACACGGACCACACGGAAAAGAGCGGGGAGGGAAACGCGATCCCATCGCATCGGACTTCATTGTCCTCGCAATGGGTCCGAAACCCTCGCCTTCAGGCGAATCCTTCAGGTTTTACGCTGTGTGGTTACAATTGGCCGGATGGAAAACTATCGGACAGGGGCTCACACCCGCTTTGACATCAAGTACCACTTTGT
>JBGSUN010000162.1:0-4343 GCA_041753475.1 Planctomycetaceae bacterium
GGACTTGCGCCATGTGCTGCCGCAAATCCCCCGCGGGGGAAATCATACCGGAGGCTCCTTCTCAATCGACACACTCGATCCATCGAAAACTCACCCCCATCCTACCAACCTCGTCAAGTGGGCCTAATGAACGGCCCTGGAGCGCTCCCCTAATCGGGTCGCGGCTAAACGGGTCGGGGGATAGAATTGGACGCCGGCGGGCAATTTCAACGTATCCGAGATCATCACGACATGGCAGCAACGATCATCGATGGCAAGGCGGTTGCCGAACGGCGACGCACCGCACTCGCGGAGCAGACGGCTGTTTTCACGCGGGAAACGCACGTCGTCCCGCACCTCGCGGCGGTGCTTGTCGGCGATGACCCGGCCAGCGGCGTTTACGTGAAGAGCAAGCATGCGGCGTGCGAAAAAGCCGGGATGAAGAGCACGGTGCATCGGTTACCGTCGACGACTTCCACGGCTGAGTTGATGGCACTCGTCCAACAATTGAACGCGGATGCGGCTGTGCACGGCATCCTCGTGCAGTTGCCGCTGCCGTCGCAGATCGACACGCAGACCATTCTGGATGCTGTTCATCCGATGAAAGATGTGGATGCGTTTCATCCCGAGAATGTCGGGCTACTGGTGCAAGGCCGGCCGCGGTTTCTGCCCTGTACGCCGCAGGGGATTCAGGTGCTGCTGCGGGAATACGCGGTGCCGACGGCGGGGGCCCATGTGGTCGTCGTTGGTCGGAGCGAAATCGTTGGCAAACCCATCGGCATCATGCTGATGCAGAAGGGGGCGACCGCCGACGCCACGGTGACGATCTGCCACAGTCGGACGCGCGAACTCGCCAGCATCACCCGCCAGGCGGACATTCTCATCGCCGCGATTGGCAAGCCCGAATTCATCACCGCGGAAATGGTGCAGCCCGGGGCGACGGTAATTGACGTGGGAGTCAATCGGGTCGATGGCAAGCTGGTCGGTGATGTGGCGTTTGGACCCGTCAGTGCGATTGCCGGACGGATCACCCCCGTACCCGGCGGCGTCGGTCCGATGACCATCGCCATGCTGCTGGAGAACACGCTTACTGCGGCCCGGCTCCAGACTCTTCCAGCCAGTCGCTGATTGCAGCTCGGCCGGTCGGGGCATTCGCATCATACGGTGGGGCGAACTCCGGCGCTTCGAGTTCCACATTGTTGGCCGGCGGGCGGTTCATTTGGGGCAACTCGAATTCTTCGGCATCGCCGGCATCGACTTCCGTTTCCGAATTCACCGGCACGGTTTCCGACGGAATCGATTCCGGTGACACGAGCGCGGAACGAGGGCGACCGGCAATCGCCGCGGGAGATGTTGGTGGACGACGGCGGCCCGGCGGACCACCGAGATTGACGACCTGCGTCTTCTCCATCTTCGGCATGTCCCACACACTGGACGCAATCGTCGGCGGATTCACCTCAATTTGCAGGATGGTCATTTCCATCGACATCTCCTGCTGCGGCCAATCGAGCTTCACATACCGTGGCAGCATGGCTCCGGTGTTCTTGTCGATGCGATGGTCCCCCATCCGCACGCGAATCAAAGGACGATTGTTCGCATCATAAGTGCTGTGCTCCATCACGCGGCCGTGACAGGCATCGACGAGCACGACTTTCTTGACAGGTTGACCACTTGGCAACGTGTGCTCCGAAACGAGCCGGATTTCCGCAATGCCGGGTGCTTCTTCCATCCGCACGCCTTCGGCAGACAAAGGGGCCACACTGAGGGCTTCCATTAGCCACTTTGGCTCGAAGGGAATGGGAAACTGCTGCTGGGCGAGATCGAGATCGGTGTGTGCCGCGTAGAAAATCGCCGGGGGATTGTTACCGTTGCCGCGCTTCGACCAGATCCAGAAGATGTCGTCGTTGGAGCCGAAATCGACTTCTTTCCCGGCGATCGACGTCACTTCCAATCGCAGACGGTGTTCGCGCTCGACGTAAAGATGACCGCTGACCGGCAGGCTGATGCCGCCGCTGTTCGCGGCGATTTTGACGTTGTCCGCTTTCCAGCTTTGAATCTTGTCGACGTTCGCATTCACATGCGCGACGACTTCTTCGAGCGTCGGGTTCTGGCCGAGGACGCACTTCGTGTTGGCCATCGGATCACGCCGAATCCCCATGCCGCGCAGCCCGGCACACCCCGTGGGGCAGACCAACGACAGTATCATCACGACGAGTAGCGAACGGGGAGCGCGACCTCGGTTCATGCGGCCCACTCCGTTGTCAGAGACGATTTCAATTGCTGCTGCAACGCGAGCAGATCGGCGTCGGGCATTTCCAGATTGCGAATCTCGAAGGGACCTTCGCCCCGGATGCCGTTGAGAATCAGCCATTCGCCGTCATCATCGCGACGGACATCGTCCATTTTGAGCCGCTTCAGTTTCAACAGCAGCAACGCCGAAACGTACCGGTTCGCTTCCTGACTAGGGCTGGCTTCTTCGCAGAGTTGTTCAAAATATTGCAGCAGGGCATCGGGATCGACGCGCTGGGCTCCCGGATTTTTCAGCTCTGGAACGTCGGCCAGCCAATAACCGATGGCATCGTCAGGCGGGCCTTTCCAGCCCGCTGCGGAGAAATCGAGCCGGACGAACTGGCCGTTGCGTTCGACGAGGACGGAGTGACAGACACTGCCGGGCGACAACGGTTGCCCGGTCGCCGAACACGTTTTCCCCAGCGGTTTGAGCTGGTAATCCATTCCCCCCGCCCGTCCGAGATTTGTCGATCAAACGGCCGGGGTTGTAGTGCCCGAGAGGAATCTGGACAAGAGGAATCAGAAATGCTGTACGAAGATGCGCTGGTTGCCGGCAGCGCACGTTTACGGTTCTTGAGGTCGACTGGGGCGGATATCCCCTTATCCCCGCGCGGCTTCTTCAGCGATGATCTGGAGTGCTTCGCGCATGACCTGTTCCGGCTGTGCGAAGTTGAGCCGCAGGCACTCGCGGCGGTGCGGCCATTCGTCGGGCAAACCGAAGAAGAAGTATTCGCCTGGAACGACAAGCACCTTGCGCGCTTTCAGTCGCTCGTAGAGCTCCAGCGTGGAAATCGACATCCCCCGCAACCACAGCCAGTGGAAGAACGCTCCTTCGCTGACATGCAAGGCCCAATCGACACCGGCAGCGGTGAAGATCTCGCGCGTCAACGCTTCGGCAAGCTGACGTTTTTCCGCATAGAACGGTCGGAGCCACCGCGGTCCGATATCGAGGATGGAGCCGTCCTCCACCATCGGTAATACGATCTGTTGTCCGATGGTGCCGTTGGCCAGGCCAGCAATCGCCGTGACAGCGGATATCGCGGACGCGATGGATTCCGGGGCGATGACAATCCCCGTCCGAGTTCCTGGTAATCCCAGTTTTGACAGGCTCAGCGTCAGAATAACGTGTGGTGCCCAGTGGGGTGTCGCTGCGGTATAGATGACATTCGGAAATGGAGCCCCGTAGGCGTTGTCCAGAATGAGCGGCACTTCGTAGTTGACGGCGAGTTGTGACAACCGCTGCACTTCCTCATCCGTGAGCACATTCCCTGTCGGATTCGTCGGCCGCGACACCGCGATCGCCGCGATCGATTCCGTCTTCAACGTTCGCTCAACAGCTTCGAAATCAATCGCATACTTGAACCGCCGGGAGGTTTCTCCTTCCGGCCAAGTGATGAAGGGCTGGCACGCCACGAACAGATCGGCTTCCAACCCCTGATCGGCGTAACCGATGTACTCGGGACACAACGGCAGCAAGATTTTCTTGCGGGCGCCGCTAGTTGTCGGCCCCCCCAGCAAGTTGAACAGGAAGAAGAACGCGCTCTGTCCTCCATTGGTGATGGCGATGTTTTCCGGGTGGATGTCCCAACCGAATGTGCTCTGCAACAGATTGGCCAAGGCCCTGATGAAGTGCGGGTTGCCTTGCGGGGGATCGTAGTTCACCAGCATGCGGTCAAACGCACCGCCGTCAGCCAGCAGCGTTTGCATCCGATCACGCCAGAGTTGCTGAACCGCCGGCACAGCGGCAGGGTTGCCCCCACCCAGCATGCGCATGTCTGGCTGCAGCGCGAGCGCCCGACCGCAGTCTTCCATCAACTGCAGGATGCCTGTGCGCGAGGTGAGTTTCTGGCCGAATTGTGAGAACGGAATCGGATGCATAGTGGAAAGACAGTGTCCCGAGTTATTCGTGCGTTTGCAAACGTTGACAACCAGACACAGGGCCGTTCATTAGGCCCACTTGACGAGGTTGGTAGGATGGGGGTGAGTTTTCGATGGATCGAGTGTGTCGATTGAGAAGGAGCCTCCGGTATGATTTCCCCCGCGGGGGATTTGCGGCAGCACATGGCGCAAGTCCT
>JBGSUN010000163.1:0-9818 GCA_041753475.1 Planctomycetaceae bacterium
ACACACGGAATGGAAACTGCTCACCTGCTGCAAACCCTTAACCGGCGCCACCACGCCCGCCGTCGCGGATCGCTCGCGATACGCCCACTCAACGACGCGCCGAGTCCGGGCAAAACCACGCCGGGTATACTGGTTTAAGGACTAGACGCGAAAGTTACGAGTTGGAAAGCCCATTCGCGTCTGGTCCCATCATCAGGACGCACACCCGAAAGAATCGGGGAGCACTCGCGCTGTCATCCTCGGAACGACAAAGTTGCAAAGGATTCTTGCATCTTCTCCGGCTGAGTCGACACTTGCCGCACCTGCACGACATTCCCCTGCTCATCCCGTAGGGAAATCGTGAGCTGTCGGGCATGCTGATCGATTCCAAGATAAAACATAGTCTTGGTTCTCCGGCAAAAGGAAGGGGATTACAATCCCGACCGGATTAGTCCAACCAACGCTCACTCGCAACCGTTCGCTTTTTCATTGATATCAAAGGGTGGGGTGTGGTTCGGCGTGAATCGGCGTACTTGGGCGTTGCGAATCACTTCGACAATCCACCCCCGCTCCGGCGTCAGTCGCTGTCTGGTTCCCGGTGACACGAGGTCCGCTGACCCGATGTGCAAATCCTGAAGATCCATGTTCGTGGCCAGGAGCGTGGTGGGATCGATGCTCTCCGCTTCGCTCTTTCCGGGGATAACGTCGGGGGTGTGTTAAGACTTCATCCCCGACACGGATCGGGGCCTGTTCGCCATGTATCCGATGATTCGCGGTGAGCCTGGCGAGAGTAGCGGTAGTGATCTGCGACACAATGAGACTGCAGCCAAGAGGATGCGCGGAATCATTACTTGATGAGGAACCCCGTGGACTCGTTAACGCTATTGCGAACATAGGCGTCACAACGGCCGGTAGCTCCTGCCGCCACGGTGAGGTTGCCGACGATCCCGCGGACGACGATTTCCCGACAGCTGGGGCCGATGGTGACCGCGGCGAAATAGCCATCGAGGATGACCGTGGTGGCGTTCTCTTCCAACACGACTTCGCCGAATATATTGGCCGCGGTAAAGAAGATCTGCTGACCGCCACGGATGCGGACCTTCGCCCCGTCTTTGTTCTGGCCGGGATCGATTTGCATCGCATGGGCGACGACATGGACGGCGTTGTCCAGCCGCACAAAGTCCCCAGTACACGAGGCGATACGGACGCCATCCAGGTGCGTCACACGGACGCCCGCCTCTCCGGATTTCGTCAACGCGGTGCCATCGATCACAAGACCCGATTCCCAGCGTCCGGCCTTCACGCCGCTTTCCAGGTCGGTCTGATTCAGGATCAGCACCCGCCGCACGGTGGTCTGTCCGGCCCGTTCCGTGGAACTGGTGGCCTTCAGCGTTAAGGCCGTCCCGCCGTTGAAGCCCGCTCCTTTGACGAGCTTCACGTTCTCAATGATGCTGCCGGTCCCCCGATAGGCTTCGCCCGTGCCGATGACGAGACCGTCCCCGGTATGGTTCCAGACCCACATCGGTCCGGTGGCATCGTTGCCGACTGGGCCTTGCCCTTGCAGGACGATCCGGGGGAGATCGACCGCCGCGGTTTTGACATCCGGGGCGGTGAAGCTTTGAACGAACAGCAGTCCAAGAATCAGGCACTTCATGCCACACTCCCAAGGAAACGAACGGTTCAAATGGCGGGGGCGGGAGTCGAACCCGCTTAGTCAAGTGTATGGGCCTTGCGACCAGCCGTTGGTCCATCCCGCGGAGATTTTTCAAGAATCTACGGCCGAGCGCGAGTGCACGTGGCGCGGGGTGCCTCCGGTGACCACCCAGTTGTTCGGCACGCCGGTCATTCTGTGGCGCGGCGTAGCGAAGCCTTACGGAGCCCGCGTGCTCATCGATGGAGCGCAAACAGTGGCCCATATCCCGGTCAATGTGCAGGAACTCGGATGCGACTTCTACGTCTTCTTGGGCCACAAGATTTTCGGGCCGACCGGCATCGGTGTCGTCTACGCCAAACGGGAACTGCTCGAAATCATGCCGCCGTGGCAAGGGAGTCGGCAATATGATCAAGGGCGTCACCTTCGAAGAGACGGCCTATAGTCCGCCCCCCGGCAAATTTGAAGCGGGCACGCCCAACATCGCCGATACCGTCGGCCTCGAAGCAGCGCTCGATTACGTTCAGCGCATCGGCCTTCCGAACATCGCCAAGTACAAGCATGAACTGCTGGCCTACGCCACCGATAGACTTTCGGTCATCGATGGCGTCCGTCTCATCGGCACGGCCCGCGACAAGATCGGTGTCCTCTCGTTCGTGATACCTCATCGCTGAACCGAAGATGTCGGCAGGCTCCTCGATCTCGAAGGGATCGCCGTCCGTGCCGGTCACCACTGCGCCCAACCGTCACTTCGCCGCTTCGGCGTGGAAACCACGGTCCGGCCGTCCTTTGCGTTCTATAATACTCGCGAAGAAGAAGAAATCGACCGCCTCGCCAACGCAGTGCGTCGGATCGCCGGACAGTGACGACATCACGGACATTTCCGCCGCGGTCTTTCACACAGGATCTCAGAAGGAGCAAATCCTGAGTATCTAGACCATTGCCCCGAAACAATTGCACGACCTGCACCAACAAGGGAAGTCCATCGATCTCATTGACGTGCGGACGCCGGTTGAGTGTGCTGCCACGGCAAGACATTAAGCTGAACTGCACTCGCCCTCGGCACCCCATTCTACAGACAAACCTACGGTTTCTATGACCAAAGGAAGCTGCTGACGAGCAATGCCGCCGGATTGAGCGATTGCTGTGCGGTTAAGGATCGGATTTCTCCGGTGGCGTGAGCGGCAGGGTCGCGATCCCATGAACCGACAGGTAGCCGCTCCTCGGATCCGATGGGTTCTTACCTGATGAATCATGTCGCCAGACTTCACGTTCGTCGAGTTGGGTAACCGACGTGCTGCGAGTGGAGAGAATCAGGCCGTACTGCCAAGCGGCCTCTTCCGCCGTTCGACCGGTCTGTTCCACAAGCAGAATCACCTCGGGATCATTTCCCACTACGAACGAGAACAGGGCCCCATCCGGCCCTCGGGGATCGCTTTCGGGATACCGCTCCAGCGGCGTCGTCAGTAATCGTAGGATTCGTTTGCCGCGTGTGGTCTCTTCCGTGAAGGCCGTGAACCGCCGGGAGATATCCTTCATCTGTAGGAGACGCGCGCCACGAGTCGCCGCAGGTGCCGGAGCATCGGGGACGTCCTGCATTACCACCCCAGGGGAATCCGGAGTCCAGAAGACTTTCGCATTCCGAGTTCCGGTGAGCTGCTGGTCTTTGCGGGCGAGACTGTGCATGGCATGGCAATAGACGCGACCTCCTTGGCCGTTGAGGTAAGAGAAGAGCTGTCCGATGACGACGGGTCGGCCAGCGTCGCGCCAGACATACACGACGCCGTGGATGTCTCCCTCTTCTAAAGGGTTCGTCCAACGCAGGATCGGCTTCGGATCGAGCCGGAGTTCGCGATCATCTGGTTGAAGCGTGAATCGGTAAGCCTGCTCGGCATCCTTATGGTAGAAGGCGTACCAGGCCTTGACGGCGTTGGTTTCTGGTGCCGACACCCCAGGTTTCTCTTGGGCCCAGGCGACGAGGTCCGTTGAAATGCCGAAGATCACCAGAATGAAAGCGTGCGATCGCAACGAGCCAGACAACATTGCTCGGTCCCCTGGACAGGTAGCTGGGTACAAGGCAGTCCTGATTACAGCAGACGAATCGTCTGTCGGCAACGATGGATCGGAATCACAGCCTTCTCACTCGCTGCCGCCAAGGCGATCTCTGGCGAACGTGGTCCCTCATGCCAGCAGAATTGTGCGCCGGTTTAGCATCAACGCTCGTGAATTGGCCGAGCGAGGACCGAACGCCAGCGAGTGGTTTCCTAGTCGCCCATGATGTCGCTGAGTGGCTTTCCTTTGCCTTCCGTCGGCTGCCGTGCACCGAGCGTCAAGCGGTTCAAGGAATGATCCGTGGTCACCTGACGCTTACGACGGTTAGACGGACGGCAATATGTCCAGTCGTGCCCGTGCCTCCGTAGGATTCATAGTCTCCCAAGGTCGACGGGAAAGTCTCGTCGGTTCAGGATTGGATCCGGCTTATTGGTGCCAATAACATCACGAGCATGGACTGGACTAACCTACCGCTGAGATCAGCAATGGGCTCTTATGACTTCTTCCACACGGGCATGATTTCAAGTCACGACGAACTCGAAAGCCCGGCGCGAACTGGCTTGGTCGCCGCAGATTTCGTTCGATGCCGGTCTGCGGGACACGATCGCGCGGTACCAATCCCACGGCGAGTAGGTCGCCCGTATCAAGTCCGGGGCGTATCGCAACTACTACGCCGAACAATACGGCACACGGCTGGCTCCTGCTGCGTCGTGATGGATCGTTTCTGCCATGTGCGATGGGGGCGTCCGATGATCGGGGGGAAGAATCCGTGTACAGTTCCGGGCTCTCCGGAGTCCCGAAGGGGCGTGATTCGACAGCCCAGCCCGAAGAGGGCTGGGTCAGCGATACAGGACCATCGATAGCCCCAACGGGGCGCGACTCTTTGTTGGGATTTGGGAAACGGCGTGCCGCCCCGTTGGGGCTTTGCATTCTCCTTCGTTCCGTGGCCCCAGGGCTCCGCGAAGACGCTGCGCCCTGGGCTATCGAATCACGCCCCTACGGGACTCAGGACTAGACGCGCGCTCGCCAATCAACCGATGCACCCCGTGCAATGTCTGTGGCGCGATGATTCTTGACTCTTCCCACGCCTACCGCGTAGCGTGGCGGGGATGAAGTTTCAGTGGAAACGATTGCTCGCGCTACTTGTGTTCACCGCACTTCTGTTCGGGGCGGTGATCGAATCGGCTCAGCCAACATTGGGGCGACCAAACAGCGACAATGAATTGAACGCCATCGTTTTTCTGTTCGCGGCACTTTCACTGCCTGTAGTTTTTCGCCACTGGTAGCCTGCACCGGATGACCAGCGACACCCTCCCCCGCCGCATCGCCTGGTTCGCGCCATGGACGTGGAAGCGGCGGGCGCGAATCATAGCGGTACTGTTAATGGTGTTCGTCGGATACCCGTTAAGTACATCTCCCCGCAAATGGAGGAACAATCTCACGCGGCGAGGGCGGCGGGGGAATTGCATTTGACCAGGATTTTAGCGACGGATTTTTTGGTCCACTGAAACGGATGAGCCTGCTCGTTCCATTCTCTAACAAAGCCGTGCAATCGCTCGGCCAGGGCGGCCTTGTCGGCGAAATCGGCGATGGCCAGCCGCTTGCGCTGCAGGAGGCTGAACCACTGCTCGACCTGGTTCATCCACGAGCAATGCACCGGCGGGGGGTGGAATTGGAACCGCGGATGTTTTTCCAGCCAGGCCTGCACCTGTTTGCCGGTGTGCATTCGCAGATTGTCCATCACCAGATGGATCTTCGTGATCTCTGCGGGAATCTCCCGGTCCAACTGCTCCAGGAACTCGAGGAACTCTTGCTGTCGTTTGCGCTCGGCGGTGTGCGCATAAACCTGACCGGTCCGCGTGTCGAACGCCGCGAACAGATTCAGCGCCCCTCCCCGATGAAGACTCGAACCTGGAACCCACCGATTAACAGGCTTGTTCCGGATCGTGGAATGGCTAAGAAAAATGCTTGTGCGGTCCGGCGGACCGCACAAGCATTATGGATTGTTACCTCCTTCAACGTTTCGCTTCTCCCGGGCGATCCGCAGCATTTTCCGCCGCGCGCGACCATCCATTGGTCGTTCTCCGCGCTGCTTAGCCAGATACTTCATCGTTGCCGTGAGCGTGTTGAGGTCGACGCCATACTGTTCGGCGATCTCCTGTAGCGGCAGCCCCTGATCGGCCGGTCGCTCCACTTCCGTGGCGATGCGCTGACAGACCGGAACGGTCTGTTCAGCCGCAGACTTGCACGACAACCGCTGATAGGCCTCGGGAATGGAAAGGCCATGATGGGCATACCAGCGATGGTAGAGCACATTGACGCTTCTCGGCTTCATTCCAAGTCGCTGAGCGATGTCGTGCGGCAACATCCCTGCTTCCACAAGCGGCTTTACTTGATTCGCACGCCGCAGCCACTGGGGATCATCGCGAAACTCGATCGTGACTTCGCGTGCCCCCCAGTGATCTCCAGTCGGACAATGAGGATCGGTGCCCTGAATCCAATCCAGCAAACGCAGCGAGCAGCGACCAACCAGCCATCCCTTTTCTCTTTGCGTTCGCCGCGCTGTTCGAGATCAATCCGACCCCCTGTGATGAGTTCCAGCGAGCGACGCAGTTTGATGATCACATCAGGATCAGCGCCGAGGTCGCCCGTCAGGATTTGGTCCAGTTCGACCAGTCGCCCGAGAATCTCGCCGCGGATCAGAATCCGAGGTTGTCTTGTCGCCGAGCACAGGAACCGATCGAGTTCAGTTTGCGCTGTACGTCTTTGAACAATGAGATCGCGAAGAATACGTTCTGTTTCCGCTTGCTCTTCCATTCCTTCACCGACGAAGCGGCGGTTGAAATCGTTTTTCGTTGTTAGCGATTTCACCTGCCGTTCCAGATCCGCCACTCGTTCGGGATCAGGAAGCACTGCCGCTTCGGCCAGCATCCGGCACTGCTCGACCAGTTCGTCAACCGCCGCTTCATTCTGAGCAACAGTCGCTGCTATCGGGCACTCCGAAAAGTGCGTCTTCGCAAGGAGTTGAGTGTAAGATGCTGTGCTGGCTGAGGTTGTGGAAATAGACCAGAACAGAAGCCCGGCATCTCGAAAGATGCCGGGCTTCGTCGTTATTGCCACGCGGCGCCTTGGGGGAAGGTGTATTCCGCGATGGATGATGGTTTCATGGTGATGCTGTATCCCGCGGCGCTCGGCACAGTGTAACGACCATTCTGCATCACCACGGGATCGAAGAAATGCTCGTGCAGATGCCCCGCGTATTCGCACAGGCGGTTTTCGAGTGATCCGCTGACGGCGATGTAATCAATCATCGCGAGATGCTGGACGTACTCGCACAGTCCCACGCCGCCCGCATGGGGACAAACCGGGACGCCGAACTTCGCCGCGAGCAACAGCACCGCAAGGACTTCGTTCACGCCGCCGAGCCGGCAACTGTCGATCTGGCACACACCGATCGCCCCAGCTTGCAGAAACTGCTTGAACAGAATGCGGTTCGCACAGTGTTCCCCGGTGGCAACGGCGATGGGGGCGACCGCTTTGGCAATGGCCGCGTGAGCGAGCACATCGTCGGGGTTCGTCGGTTCTTCGATGAACCACGGCTTGAACTCGGCGAGGGCCCGCATCCATTCGATGGCGGTGCCCACGTCCCACACCTGGTTGGCGTCCATCATCATGCGGCGGTCCCAGCCGATCTCCTCACGAATGATCCGGCAGCGGCGAATGTCGTCCTGCAGATCGCGGCCGACCTTAATCTTGAAGACATTCCATCCCTGTGCAAGACAATCGCGACAGAGTTGCCGCAGTTTGTCGTCATCGTAACCGAGCCATCCCGCGGACGTTGTGTAGGCGGGGTAACCGTCGCGTTTCAGTTCGGCGATGCGTTTCGCTTTGGTCGCATGTTGCTTACGGAGAATCGCAAGCGCATCGTCCGGCGTCAGGGCATCCGTGAGGTAACGGAAATCGATACAGCGGACAAACTCTTCGGGCGAAAAATCGCTGACCAGTTGCCACAGCGGTTTCCCGGCGACTTTGGCCCACAAGTCCCACAGCGCATTGACGACGGCTGCGGTGGCGAGATGGATCACTCCTTTTTCCGGGCCGACCCAGCGGAGTTGGCTGTCGCCGGTGATGTGCCGCCAGAACTTGCCGGGATCGCGGGTGAATTCGTCGAGATCATGCCCGACGACCAGCGGCGCCAATGCGTTGATCGCCGCGACACAGAGTTCATTGCCGCGACCAATCGTAAACGTCATCCCATGCCCGGCGAACCGGTCATCATCCGTCTGCAGCACCACATACGCCGCGGAGTAATCGGGATCGGGATTCATCGCGTCCGATCCGTCCAGCGAACGGGAGGTCGGGAAGCGAAGGTCGTAAGCGGTGAGGCCGAGGATTTTCATAGGTGGTAGGTGATCGGTGGTGAGTGGCAGGAAATAAACTCGTTCCCATGCTCCGCGTGGGAACGCACGGTGGCGACGCTCTGCGTCGCGGGAAAATCAGTCTCACATGGCTATCTCATCTAGAACGAAAGACGACGCGGAGCGTCTCGGCCGTGCGTTCCCACGCAGAGCGTGGGAACGAGTTGAATTGGTTTGCCTGTCACCTACCCCCTGCCACCTATCACCTTCTTCTCCAACCGGCACACCATCGCAAACGCGGGGTCAAAAATGTTGCCGAGGTCATAACGGACGCATTGGCCGAGGAGCATGCTCGCCCCGAGGGCATCGAGACCATAGTCGGTTTGCAGCCATTTGAGCATTTCCGTGGTCGCGTGCTGCACGCATTGGTCCAGCGGACGCGCACATCCCACGGTGAAAATGCAGTCCTTGTTCTCACCGCGCGGCCAGCCGATGGTTTTACCTTTCAGCACGCGGACAGTAACTGTGACATCCATGCTGATTTCGATGCCGGTGCCGACGATTTCGCCGCAGCCCTGCGCGGCGTGGCCATCCCCCATGAAGAGCAATGCCCCCGGTTCAAAGACTGGGAAATACACCGTGGTCCCGGCGACGAAGCCGCGGTAATCCATGTTGCCGCCGTATTCACCGGAGGTCGCTGTCGAAATCGCCTGCTTCCGCGGCGGGGCGACGCCGAAGCAGCCGAGCATCGGTTCGATGGGAATCGTCAACTCGCCGAGCTTCGACACCGGTGACAGGATTTTCGTAGTCTTCGCCTCGGTGTCGACATACCACTCAGTCAACGGCGCTTCCGGCAGCTCTTTCACATAACCGGGGTCGACCACATTCGGGGCGACGGAGGAACCGCTCCAACCGTAAGTGCGGTTCGGCCGGATGTCGTCCAACTGCACGACGAGCGTGTCCCCCGGTTCCGCACCCCGGACAAAGAACGGCCCCGTCTGCGGATTCCCCCGCGGCGTGATCTGTTCCCGTCGGTGATCAAACCCGCGGGCATCCACCGTGGTGGTGGAAATCGTGTCGCCATCGTCCACCGTCAGCACCGGTGCAAACGGCCCGATAGCGGTGTGGTACAGCGTCGGCGTGAAGTGGTGATGCATTGAGGAAGTGGTTGGTGGATAGTGGGTAGTGGATGGCCCATTTAGCCCCCGGTTGTCCGCAACCGGGGGTTATTCACGCCATGGGGGGGGCCACGGGCGGCTTGTCCGCCCGTGCCGGTGGAAGTGGGGGGGCGTTTCCACTGGCGGGCAAGCCGCCAGTGGCACCCCTTGTCCGTGGTTTGAATATTGTCCGTGGTTTGAATGAGGTCGATTCAATTTCATTACCGTTCAATCCACAAAAACACCCCAGCGGCGATGGCGAGTAACCCCGTCACCGATTGAATGACACGATTCACGCCAGGGATTTCGTGCAGGCTGAGTGCGATCGATCCGCCGTACACCAGCAGAAACAACGACAGAAACAACATGCTCTTACGCGGCGGCAACGTCATGGCAGCAAATCTCGACGGACTCAAACCTCGGCAGACGCCCTGATTGTGTCACGTCGACCCACCGCGGTCGAGGGAGCGGCGGCTTGCACGCAGGGCCGTTCATTAGGCCCACTTGACGAGGTTGGTAGGATGGGGGTGAGTTTTCGATGGATCGAGTGTGTCGATTGAGAAGGAGCCTCCGGTATGATTTCCCCCGCGGGGGATTTGCGGCAGCACATGGCGCAAGTCC
>JBGSUN010000164.1:0-22381 GCA_041753475.1 Planctomycetaceae bacterium
GCCGCCGCGCGGAACGCCGCCATCACGCTGTGTCGACAGCAAAACCCCCACAATCTCGCCGAAGCCCGACGAGATTTCGCCTGGAATCCCCAACCCCTCTTCACCATCCTCGGCTACTTCACGAACTGAACCGCCCTGCCGTGTTGACGAACCTTTGGGGATCTGGACAAATTGGCATTACCTGCGAGTCGAGAATCCGAGGGGCGATTTCTCTCGAATCCGTTCATCCGCTCCGACCGCCGGTGCGTTCTCTGAATCAACGGGATCAGGGCCGATTCCGTGGCCGCACCAGCGGACGCGCTCCCGCAAAGGCTTGTGGCGATCAATACCCCCGCGAGCGCCGCGGGATCAACCATGTCTCCGCAAATTGCCGATTCCAACGTGATCGAGAACGCGACATCCATCAATAAACGCAAGCCGTGGATCGGCTATGTCGCCTCGCTGATGTTTACCCTCTTCGGGTTTGCAATGCTGCTATGGGCGTGTCACGCCGGTGTCATGATGATGGTGGAGGCACCGCAGCCCGCCGCGGACGTGAGTATTGCCGCGGTGATCCTGGAGGGGGTTGCCGGGGCACTCACCACGGTGTTCGGGTTTGCGATGCTGGTTCAGAACACGCCGTCGATTGATGCGGAAACCGCCTCGGTGTGGACGTTGCCGGAACAACGCACGTTCGACGACGAAGCGTTGCCTCCCCACGAAACTCAATAAGAGACGGTAACACAAGCGTCGGAAAAGCCCGGCATTTCAGAAAATGCCGGGCTTTTGTTTTGGTCTTTAAGCCCCTCGCGGATCATCGACCCGCGAGCGCTTCCAATTCTTCCCAGCGCTTGTAAGACACCGCCAATGTCGCTTCCAGTTTTTCGAGGGCCTGCTTTGCCGCCGCAATCGTGGCAGGGTCCTGCTTGAAGAACGCCGGGTTCGCCATCTGCGTGTGCATCGCGGCCTGCTCGGCTTCCCAGTTCTCGATTTTCCGCGGCAGGTCTTCCAGCTCGCGCTGCTCTTTGAAGTTCAGCGACCGCGTCTTTACCGCTGGCGGAGTGGCTTTGCGTTCTGTGGAACTTGCTGGCTGGGCGGCGGCGATGGCGGCCGTTTCCGTGGCGTTCTTCTGAGACAGCCAGTCGTCATATCCACCGGCGTATTCTTTCACCACGCCGTCACCCTCAAACACCAGCGAACTGGAAATCACGTTGTTGAGGAACGTCCGGTCGTGACTCACCAGCAGCACGGTGCCGGGGTAGTCGACGACGAGACTTTCCAGCAATTCGAGCGTTTCCGTATCGAGATCGTTGGTCGGTTCATCGAGCACGAGCACATTCGACGGTTTCGAGAAGAGCCGCGCGAGCAGCAACCGGTTCCGCTCACCACCGGAAAGAAATCGCACCAGCGTCTTGGACCGTTCGGGCGTGAACAGAAAATCTTCAAGGTAGCCGATGATGTGCCGACTGCGGCCGTTAATCATCAACCGGTCCTGCCCGTGGGCAACGTTTTCAATGACGGTTTCGTTGTCATCGAGTTGGGCCCGCAGTTGATCGAAGTAGCCGATTTCGAGGTTCGTGCCGTGCTTCACCATGCCCGCGGTGGGGGACAATTCGCCGAGCAGCAACCGCAGCAGCGTGGTCTTGCCGCAACCGTTGGGGCCGATGATGCCGATCTTTTCGCCGCGGAACAGCGTGGCATTCAGGTTCCGCAGAATCGTGCGGCCTTCGTAGGCGAAATCCAGCCCGGTGGCGCGAATCACCTGCACGCCCGAGCGATCCGAGTCTTCATGCAGTTCGACCTGCACAGTCCCAAGACGTTTGCGTCGCGCCTGATGTTGCGCCCGCAGTTCTTTCAGCGCGCGAACACGCCCTTCGTTGCGGGTCCGGCGGGCCTTCACCCCGGTGCGAATCCAGGTTTCTTCGATGGCGAGCTTCTTATCGAAGAGCGCCCGCTGCTGATCTTCCGCGGCGATCGCTTCTTCCTTGCGGATGAGGAACGTGCCGTAATCGCACGTCCAGTCGTACAAACGCCCGCCGTCGAGTTCGATGATCCGCGTCGCCAGTTTCTGCAAAAATGTCCGGTCGTGGGTGACGAAAATCAACGTCCCCTCGAACCGCAGCAGAAACTCTTCGAGCCATGTAATCGACTCGACATCGAGATGGTTCGTCGGTTCATCGAGCAGCAGCAGATCGGGATCGACCACGAGCGCCCGCGCCAACAGCACGCGGCGTTTCATCCCGGATGAAAGTTCATCGAACATCCGCCACGGATCGAGCTGCATCCGTTCGAGCGTTTGTTCGATGGCGTGTTCCCACTGCCACGCCTTCTCATGATCCAGCGTTGCCGCGAGGGCTTCTGCCGCGTCACGTTCCGCGGAGGTCATCGTTTCCGCATGGTGATGCAGACGGTAACCCGCTTCGAGGGCCGGTCCCTGGTCCCCCAGCCCGGCAGCGACTTCCGCGAAGATGGTGCCATGCTCGCCGGTGGGAACGTCCTGCATCTGCCGGGCGATGCGCGTGCCGGTCTGCAGGTCGATGATGCCGGCTTCGGGATGGACTTCGCCGAGAATCAGCCGCATCAACGTCGATTTGCCCGCGCCGTTGCGGCCGAGCAGACCGATCCGTTCGCCCCGTTCGATCTGTAAATCGGCGTGTTCCACCAACGGCGGTTGACCGAAACCGAAACTGACATCACGAAAACTAAGAACCGCCATCGAAATCCCGAACCGCACCATGCGGGCTGTCATAAAGTCTGGAACCGCGCGCACTCCGAACGTGCCGTCGATTCGACAGAATACCCGACAACGATCCGCGGCGGTATGCCGACGACCTCATCTACACGCGACCGAGCATGTACTCGTGCAGGTAATGGATCGTCACTTCCTGATGATTCGAATGATGGGCGTTGAGATCGCCGATCGAAATCAGCCCCACAACATCCCCATCGGCGTTAATCACCGGGAGGTGACGAATGCGGTATTGCCGGAAAATGCTGCGGGCATCATCCACCGAGGTTTCCGGCGAACAACAAGCCACTTCAGTGGTCATCACTTCACCGACCGGTACAGCCGAAGGCATCAACTCCACGGCGACGACCCGTCGGAGCACGTCCCGTTCAGTGAAGATACCGACCAGACAATCACGGTCGTCCATCACCAGCAGCGCACCAATGCCATGCTCGTTCATAATTTGTGTGGCGGTGAGCACCGTCTCGGCCGGATGAATGGACTGGAGACGCTTTCCCTGCTTCTCGCGCAAAATGTCGGCGACGCTTCCCATGAGAGGTGCTCCTATGTGGGCGAATGGACTGAAGAGCGATCAATGACCGAACGGTCGTCGGGGCGAGACATGCTGGCCCGCAGGGAGTGAGCCATCCCCTAGCCAACGTTACGGTAACGAAAGCCGTTCACAAGAGAAAGAAAAATCTTTCTGACGCAGGAAACTACCTCCCGTGTGGGAGTGTTCGATCAGACTGGACTGCGTTGGCTTTGAATCGCCATCTCTCAAGAAATGCCGTTGACTGCCGTCTGTGGTTGGACTTCGGGAATGCAGGTCTGTGTGCCGAGCAACCGTGTGACCAGAGCGGTCCAGCCGGTTTGATGACTGGCACCCACGCCGCGGCCGTTGTCGCCGTGGAAATATTCGTAAAAGAGAACCAGTTCGCGCCAGTGAGGATCGTTGGCGAAGCGTGGATTTTCGCCATGGCACGGACGCTGGCCGTTTTCGTCAGGAACGAACAGCGATGCCAGACGACGACTGATTTCCTGAGCGACTTCCTGCAACGTCAGCCATTTCCCCGAGCCAGTCGGACATTCGATCCGGAATGTGTCTCCGTAGAAATGATGGTAGCGCTCGAGCGCTTCGATCAGTAGGTAGTTGACCGGGAACCAGATGGGACCGCGCCAATTGGAGTTGCCGCCGAAGAGCCCGGATGTGGATTCCGCAGGGACGTATTCCACGCGGTGTTCTTCGCCGCCGACCCAAAAGCTGTACGGTTTCTCGGCATGCACGCGCGAGAGCGCGCGAATGCCATGCGGTGCCAGGAACTCGTTTTCATCGAGGACATAGCGGAGGACTCGCTCCAGACGTTCATGCGACGGGATGGCGAGCAAGCGGTGATGGTTGGCGCTGCCGTCGTCCTGCTCCCGTTCGAGATAGGAAATATGACGGGCCAGGTCTTGTCGATGCTGGAGAAACCAGTCCATCCGTTTGCGGAAGCCGGGCAATTCGCGCAGCAGTTCGTCTTCCAGCACTTCGACGGCGAACAGTGGAATGATGCCGACCATCGACCGGATTCGCAGCCGATGCGAATGCCCATCGACCTGAAGTTGGTCGTAGTAGAAGCCATCGGCTTCGTCCCACAGGCCCGAGCCGCCGAGGCAATTCATCGCATCGGCAATGGCGACGAAGTGTTCGAAGAACTTCGATGCCACATCTTCATATGTCGGGTCTCCCTGCGCCAGTTCCAGGGCCATCGCGAGCATCGTGGCGCAATAGAACGCCATCCATGCGGTTCCGTCCGCCTGTTCGAGATGCCCGCCGGTTGGCAACGGCCGGGAGCGGTCAAACACGCCGATATTGTCGAGTCCCAGAAAGCCTCCGGCAAAGAGATGCTGTCCGTTCACATCTTTGCGGTTTACCCACCAGGTGAAGTTGATGAGAAGTTTCTGGAACGCCCGTGCCAGAAAGCTCCGATCGCGTTCGCCGCGGTGACCGGTCATCTTGTACACCCGCCAACAGGCCCAGGCATGGACCGGCGGGTTGACGTCCGAGAACGCAAATTCGTAGGCGGGAATCTGCCCGTTGGGATGCATGTACCATTCACGGAGAATCAGTAACAGTTGCGATTTGGCAAACTCGGGGTCAACTGTCGCCATGGGGATCATGTGAAACGCCAAGTCCCATGCGGCGTACCACGGATACTCCCATTTGTCGGGCATCGAAATGATGTCACGATTGAAGAGATGCATCCAATCGCGATTGCGTCCATGTTTGCGGACCGGGGGCGGATCCGGCTGTTCCGGATCGCCATTCAGCCATGGTTCGACAGCATAGTGATAGAACTGTTTGCTCCACAGCAGTCCAGCGTAAGCCTGCCGGGCAATCCGTCGTTCTTCGGCAGAAGTCAATGGCGGGTGTTTCGCCGCATAAAAGTCATCGGCAGCGGCGATCTGCTCCGCGAACACACGCTCAAACCGCGCATCAAACGGCTGACCTTCAACAAGCTCTTCGGCTGTTAATCGCAGCCGCACGGTCACTTCACTTTGTGCCGGAATTGTGAACACATAGTGCGGCGCGGCTTTGGTCCCCTGCGGCTTGGAACTGATCGCAGCTGTGTCTCCGTCGATAATGTAATCGTGAAAGGCGTCTTTGACGGGTTGTGTGCCCTTGGGGAAACCATAGAGTCGAGTTCCATTGGTCTCGTTTTCGGTGAACAGAATTGGCGGACTCTGCTCGATTCCATCGGTGTCCCAGAAGAAACGAAATCGCCCCAGGGAGGGATGGACGGCGAGGATGGATCCGTCGCGCTGCAGCATCATGCTGGGCTTGAGTTCGCACCCTTCATGTGTGCAACCCCATGACCAGGTGTTGCGGAACCACAGCGTTGGCAACAGATGCAGCGGGGCCGGTTCGTTCGCGCGATTCACCACCGTGATGCGGATGAGCATGTCATCCGGAGCCGCTTTGGCATACTCGGCGGTGACATCGAAGTAACGGTTGTCGTCAAAAAGCCCTGTGTCTTCGAGCTCATATTCGGGGTTCAGACGGCCGCGCTGACGATTTTCCTCAACGAGATGAGCATACGGATAGGCAGCCTGTGGATACTTGTAGAGCGCCTTCATGTAGGAGTGTGTCGGGGTGGAGTCGAGGTAAAAGTAAACTTCTTTCACGTCCTCGCCGTGGTTTCCTTCATGACCATTCAGGCCGAACAACCGCTCCTTGAGAATGGTGTCGTTACCGTTCCAGAGCGCGAGTCCAAAACACAGACGGCACTCCCGGTCGGAAATTCCGAGGAGGCCGTCTTCACCCCAGCGGTAGGCACGGCTGCGGGCGTGATCGTGCGGAAAATAGCTCCAGCAGTCGCCATGCTCAGAGTAATCTTCGCGGACGGTGCCCCATTGGCGTTCGGAAAGATACGGTCCCCAGCGATGCCAGTTGGCGGTGCGCTGATAGGATTGCTGCAAACGGATTTCTTCGGCGAGCATCGGCATTCTCAGGGAGGCGGTGCACACATTCATTTCTGCGCAGCCATCCAAGATAGTACCAAATCGCGCTGCGAATCAACCGGTCACGGTTATCGCAGCACTTGCAGATCGAGCCGCAGGAACTCACCCAGCGACCAGGCCTGGAAGGGACAGCCGCGCGGCGTGTGGGGCGGATCGCCGTCCGCAATCTCGGAAAGGTGTCCGAGTCCGTCTCGCTGCAAGTGCGCCTGGATCGGCGGCAGGAATCGTTCGCGCGCCTCCTGAATCGCCGCCGGTGTCTTGCCGCGCACACGAACCCACGCCTCAACGAACGGCCCCATGAGCCATAACCAGACGGTTCCTTGATGGTAGGCTCCGTCTCGTTGGCGGGGACCACCGGTACAGTGGGCTGCATACTCCTCCGCGTGCGGACTGAGGGAACGAAGCCCCAGGGGCGTCAGCAATTGAGATTCGACGGTGTCGACAATTTGCCGCGCACGTTCGCCATCGAACAACCCGATCGGCAGGCCACCGACCGCGAAGATCTGGTTCGGTCGCACCGTGGCATCGACACATCCCGGACGGTGATCGACATCCACAACGTCAAAGAGTCCGCCGCTTTCCGGATTCCAGAACCGTTCGACAAACGATTGCCGCCCCTGTTCGAACATCATTCTCCATCGAGAGTCGGTCGTTCCAGCCAGCGCCAATGCATTCAGCCACAACGCCTGAATCTCGACCGGTTTGCCGATCCGCAGCGTCACCACCCAGTCACCGACCTTGGCATCCATCCACGTCAATTGCATGCCCGGTTGCCCGGCGGCCAGCAAGCCGTCACTGTCGACATGAATGCCGAAGCGCGTGCCGCGCAAGTAACCCTCCAGGATCGCCGTGACGGCTTGTTGCAGCGCTGCGCGTTGCGTCTTAAGAATCCGGCGCTGCGCGGTTGCCATCGCCTGGAAGTACTCGTGCACGGCAATCACAAACCATAGTGAGGCATCGACGGCGTTGAACTCCGGCTGATCACCATAGTCGGGAAAACGATTGGGCAGCATCCCCTCCGAAACGGTCTCTGCCCAGGCAGCGAGCATCGCCCCGGCTTCTTTCAATCTTCCGGTCGCCAGACATAAACCACGGAGCGCGATGAACGTATCGCGGCCCCAATCCGTGAACCACGGGTATCCCGCCACGATCGTCTGGCCCGCACCCCGCTGCACCACGTATGCATCCGCGGCCCGATGGAGCGCCGTGGGAAATTGCTCCCGACGTTTGCGTTCTTTCGAGCGAATCCGGATGGAGATCGCCTTGAGCGAGGACTTCTTCGCGTTGAGTCCGGCCTCCTGACCTTCCGCAGCCAGTAACCAGATCGCCGGTTGCGAGCCGTCTAATTCCCACTGAAATGTTCCCGGCGAAGCAACATCCTCCAGGCAATCCAGCCCGCGTTCCTGTTCGGCGGCATACAGGAATTGTCGATACCACATCGGTCCCGCCTGGTAGGACCCGTTGTTGTGAAACGCGATCGACGGCACATCGGGATAAGGTCGCATCGTCACCACAGATCCGGAGACGGTCGCTGTGAACTCAAACGCAGGGTTCTCATGATGCAGCGCGTGATAATCACGGCCTGAGAGCAGCGGACGGACGAATAACTGCACAGGTCCAGCGCTTTCCATGAGCGTCCAGACCATCACGGTTTGCGCGCGTTGGTGGGGAACAAACAGTTCCTGCTCGATGACCGTCCCGTCTTCGAGTTGCCACTGCCATGTTGGCCAGGGTTCTGTTGTGAAAGATCGCAATCGATTGCAACCGTTCGGATGGAACACTCCCGGCGCGTAGTGCTGCGTTGAGAGAGGAAACGAGCCCGCTGAGGTTTCCACCCACGCCTCGAAGCCGTTGACCAGCACGATCCGTTCGGTCGGCGGCTTGCGTGCGGTGAGCAAGACCGCGTGGTAACGTCGCGTGCGGTAACCACCTACGGTGCCCGAAGCAAAGCCTCCCAGACCATCGGCTTCCAGCCATTCCGCAGACAAATCGGGCAACGCATTCGTCATGGCATCGACCTTCAGCGCATGATTCCCGCCGGTGTGGCACGGCTACCCGAGCGCGATGTCACCGCTAAGAATACGGATTGAGGGACTAGCGAGTAGGGAATGGCGAATAGCCAGAAGTCGTGTGCTGCTTTTAACCGACTCGCTAGTTCCTAATTCCCTCGACCGAGGACCCGAAAGTTAAGCGGTGACTAAACCCTAGCCGTGATTTCTGAGTCAACCTTCTTGCCTCAGTCTGTCTGAATCTGCGACCGGAGTCGATTGTCACCAAAAGCGGGCGTGAACGGAACAGTCTCGCAAATGATGCCGTTGATCGAATCACACCTCAGGAACGGCGGCTCGGAATCAGTGCACGATTTCCACGCCACACTCCAGCGTTGTTCCATGTCGTCGCGCAGCACGCGGCGGCCGCATTCAGTGTGACTTATCCATGACGACCCTGCCCCACAAAATTTCGTGGCACCGCCGAAGATTCGTCGGTCTGCTGTTTCGGGCGGTCAAGCGGACTCCCTCACCCGGCACCGTCAAAACGGAAGTAGTGTGCAAATATTCCGGTTGCCTATTTCTTAAGGAAACGTAAGCTTTGCTTCCGCAGAGGATGTCTCTTCCGCGCCTCATCGTCAACAGACGCTCCACCAAGCTGCTCAACGGGGATCGACCGCATGCCACATCGCACTCGGGTCAGTGCTCAGACGATCCCGCGCGATTTGATCGCAGGATTGGTCGTCTTTCTCGTGGCGCTGCCCCTGTGCCTCGGGATCTCGCTGGCGGCGAATGCCCCGCTTCTGTCGGGAATTGTTTCCGGCATCGTGGGGGGGATCCTCGTCGGAGCGCTCAGCCGTTCGCAGACCAGCGTCAGTGGTCCTGCCGCGGGGATGACGGCCGTTGTTGCCGCACAAATAGCGACCTTGGGATCATTCGAAGCCTTCCTGACCGCGCTCGTCCTGGCGGGAATGATTCAGTTTTTTCTTGGCGCGGCAAAGTTGGGATTCCTCGCCGACTTTGTCCCGTCCGCCGTCATCAAAGGATTGCTCGCTGCCGTTGGTGTGATTCTGATTCTGAAGCAAATCCCCCATATTCTTGGGCACGATACGGATCCGGAAGGAGAGATGTCCTTCTTTCAGCCGGATCGTGAGAACACGTTCTCAGAATTCTTGCGACTGGCTGGCGACGTTCATCCGACTGCGGTGTTGGTCGGGATTGTTTCGCTGGTGCTGTTGTTCACGTGGGACTCGATCAAGCCTCTCAAACGGCTGTTGATTCCTGCGCCGCTGGTGGTGGTGGCTGTCGGTACGATCCTCTGTGAACTCGCCCGGTCTTGGGGAGGGGCCTACGTTCTCGGTCCGACACACATGGTCAATGTGCCGGCCGTTGCGTCGCTGTTTGATATCCGATCGGCGCTTGCCTCCCCCGATTTCAGCCGCGTGTTTGATGGTGCCGTGCTGGCCGCCGCTGTGCAGATCGCCCTGGTAGCCTCGCTCGAAACGCTGCTGAATCTGGAAGCGGTCGATAAACTCGATCCGCGGCGGCGCACGTCCCCCCCGAGTCGTGAGCTTGTCGCTCAGGGGATTGGCAACACTGTCGCGGGACTGTTCGGGGGCATCCCCATTTCGTCCGTCATCGTCAACAGTTCGGTAAACATCCAGGCCCGCAACGAAACCCGGATGTCATCGATCGCGCATGGCACGTATCTGATGGCCAGCGTGCTGCTGATCCCGGGGTGGTTGAATCGGGTGCCGCTCAGTTGTTTGGCGGCGATTCTGCTCGTCACTGGATACCGACTCATCAACCCATTCCTGGTGCAGCGGCTGTGGCGGCAGGGGTGGAGCCAGTTTCTCCCGTTTGCAGCGACCGTGATCGCCATTGTGTTTACCGATCTGTTGATCGGTGTGCTCGTCGGTCTCGCTGTCAGCGTCGGCTTCATTCTCCATGGCAATATGCGCCGCCCTCTGCGCTGCATGATCGAACGGCACCTCGCTGGACCGCTGCTCCGGATCGAACTTGCCAGCCATGTGACCTTCTTGAATCGGGGGGCGTTGCTCATGCAGTTCGATCAATGCCTGCGCGGACAGCATGTCCTCATTGATGCCCGCAACACCCATTCGATCGATCCTGATGTCCAGGACATGATTGACGACTACGCCAAATCGACGGCGCCGGCACGAGGAGTGAAGGTCAGCCTGATCGGATTCCAAGGGCGTTTCACGCTGGAGGACCAGGTTGATGACGTCGACATTGCCAGCCGTGAATTGCAGCAGAACTTGTCTCCGTCCGACGTCTTACAAATTCTGCGCGATGGCAACCAGCGTTTTTACTCGGGGAATCGGCTCCCGCGCGACTTGGGACGGGAAGTCCGGGCCACCTCACAAGGGCAGTTCCCGTTGGCAGTCGTCCTCAGTTGCATCGATTCCCGGTCACCAGCTGAGTTAGTGTTTGACCTGGGGGTCGGCGACATCTTCAGCGTCCGAATCGCCGGGCAGGTTGCCAAAGAGAAAGTGCTGGCGAGCATGGAATATGCCTGTGCCGTGGCGGGAACAAAACTCGCCGTGGTCCTGGGACATACCCAATGCGGTGCTGTTAATGCCGCGGTGAACATGCACTTCTTTCCGGAAAAACTGCATGGCATCGACTGCGAACATCTCGATGTACTGGTGCGCGAAATTGAGCTCTCCATCCCCGCGAACGATCCCCCGCCGACGGAACACTTCACGCACTACGCCGATGAAATCGCTCGCCGAAATGTCCAGCACACCGTCCGGAAAATTCGGCAATCGAGTGGCACGCTGGACCGGCTCGTCGAATCGGGACGACTGCTGATTGTCGGCGGGATGTACGACGTCAGCACCGGTCGGGTGGAATTCCTGATGGACGACTCTGCGACCAACAATCATCGTGTCGCAGATTCGGCGCAGACCTCTCCGCTCTCAATTTAGCCGCATTCTCCGGGCTGCATCCAATCTTCACAAACCTGGCCAGTGTCGGGGTTCAGTGGCTTTCCGTGTGAATCTCCGCACGGAAACGCGACAGAATCCGTACTTGACCTGCATCGCTGCTCATTCGCATACTACGGTCCTTGCCGAAATCCCGGTTTCTGGCGCCCACCCGCCTCCGCCCGCGCTCCACCTGCCCGATTTGTCCGAAGGATTTTTCGCTGATGGCCGTCCTGCTCCAGATCAAGAACGCCTCCAAAGCCTATGGCAGCCAGGTGCTGCTCGATGACGCGGAAGCGATTATCAGCGATGACGTGAAGGTCGGTTTCGTCGGCCGCAACGGCGCCGGCAAAAGTACGCTGTTGAAGATCCTGCTCGGCGAAGAAGAACTCGATCACGGCGAAGTCATCCGGCATCCGAACCTCCAACTTGGTTACCTTCGTCAGCACGATCCCTTTCAGCCCGGCGAAACGGCGCTCGATTTTCTGATGCGCGACAGCGGCCAGCCCGACTGGAAGTGTGGCGAAGTCGCCGGTCAGTTTGAGTTGAAGGGCCCCTATCTCGACGGCCCGATCGCCAAACTCTCTGGGGGGTGGCAGACCCGTGTGAAACTGGCGGCGCTGTTACTGCACGACCCGAATCTGCTACTGCTCGATGAACCGACGAACTTCCTCGACTTGCGCACGCAGATTCTGTTGGAGCATTTTCTCCGCGGCTATCAGAAAGCGTGCCTCATCGTCTCACACGATCGCGCGTTCCTCGGTGCGACGTGCAGCCAGACGCTCGACTTGTCCCGCGGGAAACTGACGACGTTTCCGGGCAAGATCGATGCGTTCCTCGAATATGAACGCGAACAGCGCGAGCACATTGTCCGGTCCAATGCGGCGGTTCTCGCGAAACGCAAGCATCTGGAAACCTTCATCGCCAAGAACAAGGCCCGCGCCAGCACCGCCACACAGGCGCGGTCCAAAAGCAAGCAACTCGAACGGTTGGAAGTCGTCGAGGTCGCCGCCGATGAAGCGACCGCCAACATTCGGGCCCCGCGCGTGGAACCTCGGCAAGGTCCGGCGGTTCGCTGTCGGGAAGTCGCCATTGGTTACGGTGACCGCAAAATCGCCGATGACATCTCGCTGGAAATCGAACACGGCTCCCGCGCCGCAATCGTCGGGGACAATGGTCAAGGCAAGACGACGTTCTTGCGGACCGTCGTCGATTCACTGCCGCCGTTGGCCGGGGAAATCAAGTGGGGGTACGGTTGTCAGGTCGGCGTCTATGCCCAGCACGTTTACACCAGTCTCGCCCCCGATCAAACGGTGTGGGAGTACCTCGAATCCAACGCCGCCGTGGGAACGAAAGCTCAGGAGATTCTCGACCTCGCCGGGGCGTTGTTGTTCAAGGGAGAACACGTCAACAAGCGCGTGCAAGTGCTCTCCGGGGGGGAACGGGCGCGGTTGTGCATGGCCGGGCTGTTGCTGAGCCAGTACAACATCCTCGTCCTCGACGAACCGGGCAACCACCTCGATGTTGATACGGTCGAAGCCCTCGCGAACGCCCTTATCGACTACAAGGGCACTGTGATTTTCACCTCACACGACCGCCATTTCATGAAGCGTGTAGCGACGTGCATCATCGAAGTCCGCGACGGCCGCGTGACGAATTACAACGGGGCGTACGATGCCTATCTGTACTCCGTCAACAAAGAAATCGACGACGGCGAACGGGAACAGCAGGCCAAGCTCGCTAAAGTCCCCACCGCAGTAATGGCCGAGACGAAGACTGCCGCCAAACCCGCCAAACGCAACGACCGCGAAGTCCGCAAAGAGATTTCTGCTCTCGAAAAAACCATTGCCAAACTCGACGATCAGAAGAAGCAACTTAACGCCCAACTGATGAACGAATCTAACGCCAAAGAAGCGTTACGGCTGCACAACGAAGTGGAAGCGGTCGCAAAACAACTCGCAGAAACCGAAGACCGCTGGTGCCAGTTGCAGGAAGAAATCGGCGCGTGGGAGTGAATTTTGTCAGTGGTCCGTTGGCCGTTGTCAGTGGTAAAGACGAGACTTCCGGATTCCGGCTCATGATGTCGTGGACCAATAGAGTCTCCCAATGTCTGTCCATCTTGCCATCGCTGCTTATCGTTGCTTGATCGCTGGAATTCCCAGCAACACCTTGGATATCAAAATCCTTTGGTATCCTGACAGCAACATCGACGAAATTCGGCAGCGAATCAGAGAAGAGCCGTTCTCAAGTTACGAGAACTCCGATGGCGACACAGTCACCTGGGAATTGGTAGAGATTTTCTCGATTGAGCCCCTTGAACCAAAGTGGCCTGGAGACGAAGTCATCGGATTCATCGCTGATACAGATGAACTCTGTGACTTGGCGTCTTGACCCGCATTTCCTTTTGTGTCCCTTTGTGCCTTTTCGTGGCCAAACCTCTTCTTCCCCCCGTTCAGTTGCCACACCGGCATTGGGCGCTACAATCACGTGAACCGACGTTGACCACGATTCCTTCACGGATGGTTCCGTTTCGATGACCGATGCCCCCCTCGTGATTCGCGGTGCGCGCGAACACAATCTGCAAGATGTTTCGCTGTCGCTGCCACGGAACAAGCTCATCGTCATGACCGGCGTGAGCGGGTCGGGCAAAAGCTCGCTGGCCTTCGACACGCTCTATGCGGAAGGTCAACGGCGGTATGTCGAATCGCTGTCGAGCTACGCCCGGCAGTTTCTCGGCCAGATGCCCAAACCCGATGTCGACAGCATCACCGGTCTCGCCCCGTCCATCTCGATCCAGCAGAAAACCGCCGGGAAAAACCCGCGCAGCACCGTCGGCACGATCACCGAAATCTACGATTATCTGCGTGTGTTGTACGCCCGGGTGGCGAAGCCGTGCTGTTATCAATGCGGTCAGCCCATCACCGCCCAGACGCGCGATCAGATTGTCGAAGCCGTCCTGCGTCTCACCGATGGTACAAAGTTCCAGGTGCTCGCGCCGTTGGTCCAAAGGCAGAAGGGTGAGTTCAAGGATCTCTTCGCGGATCTGCTGAAACAGGGCTATCTGCGCGCTCGCGTTGACGGCAAGTTCGTGCAATTGTCGGACGATTTAAAGCTCGACAAGCAGATGAAGCACACGATCGATCTCGTGATTGATCGGCTTGTCGCAGGAAAGACAGCGCGGCCGCGCGTGGCCGAAGCGATTGAGCAGGCGCTGAATCTTGCCGCGGGAAAATTGTTGATTTCGACGGAGGCTGTGGGGGAGCACTCGGAGGCGTCGGCGCGGGGCGCGAAACTGCAAGCGGAGGATGGGGAGACTGTTGATACGCTTTATTCCAGCGACTATGCCTGTACGAACTGCGGTATCAGCTACGAACCACCGGGGCCGCAGCTTTTTAGCTTCAACAGTCCACAAGGGATGTGCAAGGAGTGCAACGGCCTCGGCATCCGTCATGATTTCGTGCAGGACAAACTCTTCGCCGACGTGAATCTGAGCATCGCCAAGGGTGCGATTGCACTGCTTGGAAAACTGTCGAGCATGGGTCGCTGGCGTCGGCACATCTACGACGGTGTCGCGCGGGCCATCGAGCAAGATTTGAAGCTCGACGACGGTACCGTCCTCAAAACACCGTGGAACGATGTCCCCGCGGCGGCGCAGGACAAATTCCTCAACGGCCTCGGCGAACGGAACATCACATTCGCCTTCAAACACCGCGGCGGAACCTGGAAACACGGCGGCAAGTGGAAGGGCTTCGTCCCGGAACTACTCGAAGAATACCGCACCACCAAGAATCCGATGCGCCGGAAGCAACTCGAAAAATACATGCAGTTCATCGGCTGCACCGCGTGTCATGGCAGCCGCTTGAACCGTCAGGCGGGCAGTTATCGCCTTACCTCGCGCATCATTGCCGATGTCGTCCCGGTCGTGACCCCGCCAGTTAAGAAGCCGAAGAAAGCAAAAATCGCGGCACCGGCCGATGTCCCCGTCGGAATGAAATCGCTGTCGTTGCCGGACGTGTGCCACCTCAGTGTTGCCGATGCCGCTGCGTTCTTCAGTGATCTCGAACTCGACGACACGCAGCGCTACATCGCCGAGGAAGTGCTGAAGGAAATCCGCGGTCGCCTTGGTTTTCTGTTGCGCTGCGGCCTCGATTATCTCACGCTGGACCGCACCGCCCCCACGTTGTCCGGCGGTGAAAGCCAGCGTATCCGATTGGCCGGACAAATCGGCTCCGGTCTCGTTGGCGTCGTCTATATTCTCGATGAACCGTCCATCGGGCTGCATCCGCGTGACAACGTCATGCTGCTCGGGTCGCTGCAAGACCTGCGCGATCAGGGCAACACCGTCATTGTCGTCGAGCATGATGAAGACACGATGCGCGCGGCGGATTACATCGTCGACTTCGGTCCTGGGCCCGGAGTCCGTGGCGGCAAGATTGTCGCCGAAGGGTCGGTCGACGACCTAAAGAAGTCCGAGCCGAGTCTTACCGGCGCGTATCTTTCCGGTCGCCGACAGATCGCGATTCCGGAAAAGCGCCGTCCGCCGAGTGACAAGAAAATTGTCATCACCGGGGCGAAGCACCACAACCTGCGAGACGTCACCGCTGAATTTCCATTAGGGACGTTCATCTGCGTCACTGGCGTCAGCGGCTCCGGCAAAAGCTCGCTGGTCAATGACATTCTCTGGGAAACGCTCAACCGCGACATCAACAAGGGCGAAGGCTTGCCCGGCAAGCATGACCGCTTCACCGGACTGGAGCACATCGACAAAGCCATCGACATCGATCAATCGCCCATCGGTCGCACGCCGCGGTCCAACCCGGCGACGTACACAAAGCTGTTCGATCTGATTCGCGATTTCTACACGCAGCTTCCTGAAAGTAAACTCCGCGGTTTCAAACCGGGCCGGTTCAGTTTCAATGTGCCCGGTGGGCGATGTGAAGCCTGCGAAGGCCACGGCGCAAACAAGCTTGAAATGGATTTCCTCGCGGACATCTGGGTGACGTGCCCGGTCTGTCAGGGACACCGTTTCACGAAGGAGACGCTCGACGTTCACTTCAAAGGCAAAAGCATCGCCGAGGTGCTGGAAATGGACGTGCAGGAAGCCCTCACTCATTTTGAAGCCTTCCCGAAGATCAAAGCGCAACTACAGACATTGCACGATGTCGGCCTCGATTACCTGAAGCTCGGACAACCCTCACCGACACTCTCCGGCGGGGAAGCGCAGCGGGTGAAACTCGCCAAGGAGTTAAGCAAACGCTCGACCGGCAAGACGGTTTACATCCTGGATGAACCGACGACGGGGCTGCACTTCATCGACATCGAACATCTGTTGCGCGTGCTCCACGGTTTCGTGGATGCAGGCAACACGGTGATCGTCGTCGAGCACAACATCGACGTCATCAAGACTGCGGACTGGATCATCGACCTCGGTCCCGAAGGCGGTTCCGGCGGCGGCCGCATTCTTGCGACCGGTACGCCGGAAGACATCGCCGCGAATGAAGCGTCGTACACGGGACTGGCGCTGCGTCCGTATCTGCAACAGGTTGAGGGTCGAAGGTCGAAGGTTGAGGGTAAGAAAAAACGCGGAAGCCCAGGGACTGCCGTCCCTGGGATGATCTCTGCGGCGCGGAAACTCGAATCCGCTCCGCGCTGGCAGACCGAGAAAAACGTCCCCGAACTCGACGCCGCGAAAGACCACATCGTTGTCCGCGGGGCCTCGCAACATAACCTGCAAAACGTCGATATCCTCATCCCGCGCGAACAGATGTCGGTCTTCTGCGGTCCCAGCGGGTCCGGCAAAAGCTCGCTGGCGATGGATACGCTCTATGCCGAAGGCCAACGGCGGTACGTCGAATCGCTGTCGAGCTACGCCCGGCAGTTTCTCGGCCAGATGCCCAAGCCGCGGGTCGAGCACATCCACGGCCTGCAACCGGCCATCGCGATTGAGCAGAAGACAGTCGGCCACACGCCGCGGTCGACCGTCGGCACGGTTACTGAAATCTATGATTATCTCCGCATCCTTTATGCGCGACTGGGAACGCCGTTCTGTCCCGATTGCCACATCGCCGTCGCCACGCAAACCACCGACGATGTGATCGATCAATTACTGGCATTGCCACCGGAGACGCGGTTGCTGATTCTTGCGCCGCAGGATGTCCCTGTCGGACAGCAGCACACCAAGTTATGGGAACGGCTGCGTGAACAAGGTTTTCGTCGGGTCCGTATTGATGGTGAAACTCACACGTTGGACGCCGTCCCCGAGATTGATCGCCGCCGCAAGCACAACGTAGAAATCGTGATCGACCGCGTGACGATTCAACCTGCTTCGCGCGGCCGTTTAGCGGAGTCGATCGAGTCGGCGTTCGGTTTTGGTCACGGCTTGATCCGCGTCGCGCAGGTCGATGACGACAAGCCCGAGAAGAAGTGGAAGGTCACGCCGTATAGTTTGTTCCGCTCGTGTTCATCGTGTGGTCGCAGTTTTGAAGAATTGTCGCCACAGAATTTCTCGTTCAACAGTCCGCTGGGATGGTGTCCATCCTGTGAGGGTCTCGGCACGCAGCAAGGGACGAATCTCGGTGCCCTGATCAGTGACCCAACCCGCACGCTTGCCAGTGGAGCCGTCGCGGCCTGGCCCGATCCCGCGACACGACCGTTGTTCCGCCGGATGTTGCAGGCGATCAGTGAAGAGACGGGACTGCCGCTCGATGTGCCGTTTTCCCAATTGGAAGCCTCGCAGCAGCGAATGGTCCTTTATGGAACCGACGATCGCTGGTTCACGCTGTCCAATGATGACAATAGTACAACAAAAGCAAAACGCCGCGCATCATCGCTTGCGATTAGCGGACGCCTGCGATTCCAATACAAAGGCCTGTACCCCGCCATCGAAGAAGCGTCACGCGTCTCCTTCACCTACCGTCAACGGTTGTACGAACTCGTCGGAGAAGTCCCCTGCTCCGAATGTGGCGGCAGCCGCCTGCGCGAAGACGCCGCCGCGGTGCGACTCGCCAACAAGACGCTGAAGCAACTGTGCGATCTGCCGCTCGGCGACGCGCTGCCCTTTCTGCGAACTCTGGATCTCACTGCTCCACAAAAGAAAATTGCCGGGGATCTGCTGTTTGAAGGCACGAGTCGCTTATCGTTCCTTGTCGAGGTCGGCCTGCATTATCTCACTCTGGGACGGACGCTCCCCACGCTCTCCGGGGGCGAAACGCAACGCATCCGGCTGGCGGGACAAATCGGCCGCGCCCTCACCGGCGTGTTGTATGTCCTTGATGAACCGACCATCGGACTGCACCCCAGTGACAACGGCCGCTTGTTGACAGCGCTCGAAAAACTGCGTGATCTCGGCAACACCATCGTGATGGTCGAGCACGATCGCGAGGTTTTACGCGCCGCGGACCGCCTGTTCGACTTCGGCCCCGGCGCAGGCAAGTTCGGCGGGACTATCACCGACAGCGGCACGCCCAAGGAAATCGGTAAAAGCAATGCCTCGCTGACCGGCAAGTTCCTGTCAGATCGCGAACAGATTGTCATTCCGGAAGTGCGACGCATCGTCACCGCGACTCCGATCATTGAACCCATTGCGGCCGAGCCATCCAAGTCGAAAAGCCGCAAGAAAGCCGCTCCGAAAATCATCGCCGCTCCCGCGCCGACACCGCCGGGGCAATGGCTCGAACTCATCGGGGCGCGACAGAACAACCTGCGCAACGTTGATCTGCGCATTCCGCTGGCAGCATTCACCGCGGTCACTGGCGTGTCGGGATCGGGCAAAAGCTCGCTCATCGAAGACACATTAGCCAAGGCCATCGCACGGAAATTGAACCGGGCTGCCGATCAACCCGGACCGTATGACGAACTTCGCGGCCTTGAACATCTCAGCAAGCTGATCGTTGTCGACCAGCAACCCCTCGGCAACACGCCAGCATCCAATCCCGCGACCTACACCGGCGTCTTTGAAGAAATGCGAGAGCTTTTCGCGAGGCTGCCCGACTCCAAAGTGCGTGGTTATCGACCCGCGCGGTTCAGCTTCAATCGCCCCGGTGGTCGTTGCGAAGCGTGTGAAGGGAACGGTCAGAAGAAGATCGAAATGCACTTTCTGCCCGATGTCTGGGTGGAGTGCGACGAGTGCCGGGGACAGCGGTACAACACCGAAACGCTCGGCGTCAAATTTCACGGCAAGTCGATTGCCGACGTCCTCGCAATGTCCATCGGCGAAGCGCTCGAACTCTTTCACAACCTCCCGAAGATTCGCGGACCGCTGGCGGTTCTGGCCGCGATTGGTCTCGATTATCTCACGCTCGGCCAATCCGCGCCGACACTCTCTGGCGGAGAAGCGCAGCGGGTGAAACTCGCCGCGGAGTTGGCCAAACCGCAATCCGGCCGGACGCTGTACCTGCTCGATGAACCAACAACCGGCCTGCACTTCGACGACATCCGCAAGCTGCTGAAGATTCTCAATAGCCTCGTCGACGCGGGTAATACGGTGGTCGTCATTGAACATAACCTCGACGTGATCAAGACGGCCGACTGGATTGTTGATCTTGGTCCCCACGCCGGCAGCGAAGGCGGTTACATCGTCGCGCAGGGGACGCCGGAAGAGATTGTTGAATCATCAAGCACCCCAGGGACGGCAGTCCCTGGGCGTCAACGTTCTCTGACCGCGGAATGCCTTGCCCCGGTACTCGCCTCCGGGCGTCTTGGTCCGCGAGAATCGTTCGATCCGCAAAGCGTCCTGAAGAAACGCGCGGGCGATATGGACGTCGCGAAGATCGGCAAAGAGATCCGCATGCCGTGGGAAATCGACGGCCGCAAATGGCATCTGCGCGAACGTCTGTCGCGCACCGGCAAACCCGCACGGTGGGATGGCCATCTTCTCGAAGTCGTCATCGACGCCATCGAAGCGAACGACGGCTTCGCACCAATCAATTGGAACGCCCAATACGTGGTGGAAGCCATTGGCACACGCAAAGGGGCGGGTTGGTTCTTGCATGCCCACACGGGAGAAGAATGGTACATCACGCTCAATTTCCGCGTCGCCAAGAATGCCTTTGACGAAGACGAACTCGCCGCCGCGCTGAATCTCACCGATTTCGATGAGCTCGACGACGTGCCCGTCTATGGACGCCAGGCCCGTGTCCGCGTCCGCCCCGCGCAGCCACCGTGGCATGAAGTCGTCATCTCGCTTCACAAGCGTGAAGAAGTCGAAACCCCGGCGTTCCAAACCTTCGTGAAGGAAGCGATTCAGTCGTACCTCGACGCGGCTAATCCGGAGAAACTGAACCTCGACGACCTCACGCCGTGGAAGAAACTCGGCCGCAAATGGCACGTCATGCGGAAAGGATTCCTGCAGGGAAAAGTGGTATGGGAACCCGCCGTTGCCGAGCAACTCTTCGCCCTGCTCGACGAAGTCTGGCCCGCGGCCAAGGTGGATTGGACCGGCAAAGTCCTCGTCAGCTACCGTCGCGACAAAGAACGTTTCGCTTGTGTGGTGAGCAAACGTCCCGCGGGAGTGGATCTGCAAATCATCGTTGCCGCAGGATCGGTCCCCCTCGGTCGAATTACACCCTTCGGCATCAATCCCACTGTGGAACCCTCAGGAGACGGGAAAGACAAACTGAGTCTGCGCTTCACCAAGGCGAACCAGACCGCAACACCTGCCCTGCGAACCTTCCTCGCCGGACTGGTGCCCGTCGAATAATTCCGGTTGTATCCCGCTTGTCCGCGATGAGTTGGAAACTTCATGGCATCGAGACTTGCCAGCCACCGCAACTTCGCTACCATAGTGACTCGAAAGCTGGCGGGGCATCCCCGCCCCCACTGCCCAAGTGGCGGAACTGGCAGACGCGCTAGGTTGAGGGCCTAGTGAGGTAACACTCGTGCAGGTTCAAATCCTGTCTTGGGCACTGTTCAGCAAAAGGACTTACGACGAATCGTCGCGAGTCCTTTTTTCTTTCCCCAATGCGACTGGGTAGGAAATTGGGGTGGTCATTGGACTCGCGTTGATCCTGCATCGATTGCCATTCATATGACAATTGAGGCGGGAGGTTGAAGCATGGCATGGCTTGAGAAACGCGGAAGTCTGTATCGGGTCGTTTTCCAAATCGGCGGCATCTCGTACAAACGATCGCTTGGCATTGAAGACGAACGCGAAGCGGCTGGACGCGTCGCGGCCATCGAACGCCGCATACAAATGGTGGAACGTGGCGAACTGGTGGTTCCGGAGGAGAGCGACGTTCCGTCGTTTCTTTTGGAAGATGGCAAGGCACCGCCGTCAGCGACCGTGAAGAATTCCTGCACGGTCAAACAGCTCGTCGACGAATTTCTCGCGGACCTTCCATCGGGCAGCATTGAAGCGAATTCGCTCTACACGCTGAAGATTCACTTGGCACATTTGGTCCGGGTGCTCACACCGAATAAAGCGGTGAGCCGAATAAATTTCGCGGCGTTGCAAGATTACGTTAACAAGCGAAGCGGCGAGACAGGACGCCGTGGTCAACCGATCAGTCCCACCACGATCAGGAAAGAGCTTTCGAGCTTCAGTGGGGTGTGGAATTGGGGCATACGGATGAACAAAACGAAAGTTGCCTACCCGAACAAAGGGCTGCGATTTGCCAAAACGTCTGACAAGCCGCCATTTCAAACCTGGAAGGAAATTGAGCGGCAGATTGCTTGCGGTGGCTTGTCGGAAATTGAAGAAGCTGAGCTCTGGGACTGTCTGTATCTTCGAATTGAAGAAGTCGTTCAGCTCTTAGAATTCGTGCAGCGGCAGAGCTCGGAACCGTTTTTATATCCCATGCTGGTGATGGCTGCTCATACCGGGGCTCGACGGAGCGAAATTGCCAGATCGCAGAAACGAGATTTTGACTTCGACGCCGGGACTGTGCTTGTTCGCGAAAAAAAACGTTCAAAGGGAAGAGCGACGAATCGTTCTGTTCCCATGACGGAACAATTGGCGAAGACCATGAAGGCTTGGTTAGAGGAGCAGCCCGGCCCTGCGGCATTTGCCCACTTAGGTCAAGCGATCATTCCCGAACGAGCGGGCGACGAATTGTCGAAAACGCTTGCGGGAAGCCGGTGGGACAAATTGAGAGGATGGCACGTACTTAGCAGCTTGTGGATTTAAGCCGTTTGGTATCGGCCGATCGAATTGCCCCAGCGGGCGAGTGTGAACGGGTTGAGGAATGTTTCCGGGGTGGTGCGGGGCCTGGGGTGCCATGTTGGAAGTCGGGACCAGGCTT
>JBGSUN010000165.1:0-3899 GCA_041753475.1 Planctomycetaceae bacterium
CCAGCAACCATCAAGAAAATACCCCGAATAAGCTGCCGTGACTTTTTCAGGGCCGACTATCTAATCGGCACTCGGCTTCCGCTCACCGGCGTGTTGGACGGCGTTCGTTGGAGCACGGAACACACGCTCGCCGACACCGCGATCCGCATCGCCGCGGCGGGGTTGACGCTGTCGCTCTTGCCACCGTGGTACGATATCGATACTGCGGACGATCTCACGACTCTCGCAGGGCACTTGGCCGCGCTGCGGATTGCGAATCCGGCTATCGCGTTCTCACGGACGGAAACGTGGCTGAGCGAGCATCACGGATAACAGTGATCGGAGTATTCACGTAGGATGGCCCTTCCGGGCCGTCATTGGATCGCTCTCACCGCTCCAGAAAAAAGAATGACGGCCCGGAAGGGCCATCCTACGGAAAGACCGTTCGGCGGAGTCAGCACTACTCTTCGACGCTGACGCGGCGGTGGGTGTAGAGCTTGTTGCTGTCGAGGGACCGCAGCTTCATTTCGTTCGCGTCGAGGCTCTCGATCCGCTGTTCGGATGATTCGCCAAAGAGTTTTGCTGCCGCCAGTGCGGACTTCGGTTCGCCGCCGGTCATTTTCAACTTGAGGATGTCGTTTTCCAGTGTCCAGTCAATGAAGAAGGTCAGCTTCGGTCCATAGATCAACTGGCCGACCGAATCCAGTTCAATCGTCATCGTGGCGGTGCCGTCGTCGGAGAAGTGAAAGATGCGTTTGCCGTAGAAGTCGTCGCGCCAGGCACCGATGAAGGTCGGCTTTGGGGGAATCAGCGCCGTATCCACGGCAGGATCAACCGACGAAGCCGCAGAGATCAACAATGATTCAGTGGGATTGATAGAGTTGGCCGGTGCCGGTTGCTGTTCGTCTCCGGATGGTGCTTCCGTGGTTGCCGCGGTGACATTGGCCCGCGGCTGCCACGGCCGCCAGACAATCAGGGCGAGCGCACACCCCGTCAGCACAATGGCGAACGCGGAACGGCGATGCGTCACTATCCGGCGGATCGGCGACACGGCAATCCTCGATGCACGGGGCACGAAACCAACGCCGTATCGTCGCCCATCGTTGCCGAGGGGTCAATCGGAATTCGACGGCGGCAATCAAACTCATCAACCTTCGTTGATAATTATCCACGATCCCGCTTCAATCGCGGCAGGAGACTGGTTTCCCTCGGTGTCGTCCGTCGAAACCACCCACGACCATCAACTGGACAAGACACTGGCAGAGCCAGTGGCACACGAAGACGATGTTTTGTCCCCTTTCTTCAGGATTTTCGCGATGCGTGGCGTTTGCAACCATCGGACTCAAATCGCCTCTGTAACACTCGCGCTGGCCGTCATCACCGGCGGCGCGGTATCAGCGTTCGCGCAGACGTATGGCCAACCGGATCGCTCCGCCCCCGGTGATGCGATGATCCAGAATTTCCTGCGGGATGAAGCCCTGCGGCTGGATGCCCAGTCGAATACGGATTACGCCACGCTCGCGGAGTGGGAACAGAACCGGCCGCGGTATCGGGACGAGTTTTTCTATATGCTCGGGTTGTCGCCAATGCCAGAGAAAACGCCGCTGCACGCCACGGTGACCGGGATCGTGACCGGGAACGGTTTCGTCGTCGAGAACCTGCATTACCAATCACGACCACAACTGTATGTCACCGCGAATCTCTATCGCCCGGAGAAAATCGCCGAGGGGGAAAAACTCCCCGCGGTGCTGTATGTCTGCGGGCATTCCTCACGCGGACGCAACGGCGGCAAGACGGCATTCCAGTCTCACGGCATCTGGCTGGCCAAACATGGTTACATTTGTCTGATCGTCGATACCCTGCAACTCGGCGAGATCGCAGGGATTCATCACGGCACCTATAACCGCGAACGCTGGAGCTGGCTGTCACGCGGCTACACGTCGGCCGGGGTGGAATGCTGGAACGGTGTGCGGGGCATTGACTATCTCGTGTCGCGTCTCGATGTCGATCCCGAACGCCTTGCCGTCACCGGGATCAGCGGTGGCGGGGCGGCGACGTTCTGGGTCGCCGCGGCCGATGAACGCGTCAAAGTCGCCATCCCCGTCAGCGGCATGGCGGACCTCGAAGCCTACGTCGGCAACCGCGTCATCAACGGTCACTGCGACTGCATGTTCCTCTACAACACGTTCCAATGGCCGTGGACGCGCATCGCCGGGTTGATTGCCCCGCGGCCGATGCTGTTCATGAACAGTGATCAGGACGCCATCTTCCCGATGGATGCCAACGGACGGATCACGAACCGCATGGAACGCTGTTACAGCCTCTTCGGTGCGAGCGACAAGTTCGACACGGTGGTCAGCGTCGGCGGTCACGAGTACCGCGAAGACCTGCGTCGCGCCCGGTATCAATTCCTCAACATCCACCTGAAAGGGGACGGCCGCCCGGTAACCGATAGTGAGGACGATCTGGTCACCGGTGACCGTGCCAACCCCGTGCATCCGATCGCCCCGGAAAAATTGCGTGCTTTCCCAACCGACGCCGACATTCCGAAGGACGAACTCAACTCGACGATTGATGAGCACTTTGTGCCCTTGGCGAAGAGCACCGTGCCGACGACGAAGACCGAATACGACGCCGAACGGAAGCGGTTACTGCGGGAATTGAAGCGGGTGGTCTTTCGAGCACTCCCGACAGAAATTCCGGCTGCGAAAGTGGACGGGGTCTCAACTTCACCGAACACGCTTATGGCCAGAATTGCGGGCGATATCCGGCTCAGCATCCGTCAGCGCCGCGCGATGGAGCAACCGGCACAGCGGACGGTCGTGGTGATGACGTCGGATGCCGAAGCCAATGTTCCATCGAGTCTTCAAGCGGTCCTCAAGCCCACAGATGATCTCTTTCTATTGCAACCACGCGGGGCGGGAAACACAGCATGGACCCGCAAGAATCCGCCAAACTACGTGGAGCGCTCACACGCGCTGTTGGGCGGTACGGTGGATACTGGTCGCATTCTGGATATCGCCGCGACTGCCAAGTGGCTGAAGTCTCGCCCTGATGCACAGCCCATCCATGTGGCCGGGTCTGGCAACGACGCGATCCTCGCCGCCTATGCCGCGTCGTGGGAACCGAGCATTTCAGGTGTGATCGCCGTCGCGCCGCCCGCCTCACACTTGGAGAACGCCGCCCCGCAGTTTCTGAACATTCTGCGCGTGGCGGATGTGCCGACGATGTTCGGGCTGCTGGCCGAGAAGGAACTTGTCCTCCGTGATGCTCCCGCTGACGTTCGCACAACCACGGAAGCATGGTTCCAGGCCGCCGGAGTGAAGGAACGGTTGGTGAGGTAGCTGGATCGCCAACGGTCCGGTTGGGGATGTCCTGTATTCGTAACAGAACGGTGTCTTTTTCAACGGGAGTCCAGCTCATGTTGCTGCGCATTCTTGGAACGATGGCCCTCCTGACCGGGCTGGTTTCAACGTCGGTCTGTCGTGGTGAAGAACTCCTCTTTGAAGACTTGTTCGACAACGGGCTGTCTCCCCAGTGGAAGCTGGAAGGGCTGAAGAAGGAAGACTACCGCATCCGTGATGGCGGACTGGAACTCCGCGTCCAGCCAGGAAGACCAACCCCCAAGCCGTCGCGGTTGTGGGTTCCGCTGGCGTTCACCACGGCGGACACCGTGATCGCCACGGTCGAGATTACGCCCCTGAATGCGTTCTCGGAGCCGAACGAGTTTGCGCAACTGATGTTGCTGTCGGACGGCAGTCCGTCGTTCAGCGCCAAAAAAACTGGCTCTTCCGTTTCTAGGTGTAGAAACCGAGGAAAAGCGTGCGGATCGTGTTCGCCATGTCGTGGATCTGAGAAACGGTGAACGAGACGGCCATTCCGGCCAGGTTGATGTCGAGGCTCAGCCGGTTCCACAGCGT
>JBGSUN010000166.1:0-11260 GCA_041753475.1 Planctomycetaceae bacterium
GGACTTGCGCCATGTGCTGCCGCAAATCCCCCGCGGGGGAAATCATACCGGAGGCTCCTTCTCAATCGACACACTCGATCCATCGAAAACTCACCCCCATCCTACCAACCTCGTCAAGTGGGCCTAATGAACGGCCCTGAGTCGCGCACGGGTTCCTCTTGCCCGTTCCGGGGAGCGCACGTTATCGTGAGCGATATTCGTTGCCGGCGCTAACGAATTGTCGGCGATCCGGGGGCCCCTTCGCGGTGGATCGTTACCAGTACGATTTTAATGAAAGCCTTGGCGTGTGGCTGACGCTCACCACGCAGGCGTATCACCGTCGGCTTTCCGAACGCCTGGCCCCGTATGGCATCACCTACCGTCAAGCGCAGGTGTTTGGGTGGTTGGCAATGTCCGGCGAACTGGCCCAAAGTGAACTCGCCGGAAAAATGATGGTCGAGCCTCCGACCCTGGTCCGGCTGCTCGATCGGATGGAAGCCGCCGGAATGGTGCAACGTGTGACGGTTCCGGAAGATCGTCGCCGTCACGTTGTCCGCATGACCGCCGCCGCGGCGCCGGTGTGGAAACAGATCACCGCCGTTGCGCGGCAACTGCGACAAGAAGCGGCCGGCGATCTCACACCGAGCGAGCTTGCGACTTTGAAACACTTGTTACAGCGCGTGCTCAGTCACCTGGAGCCGGAGGCCGATTCGCTTCCGTCGCGTCCGGAAGTACGGGCCAGAAAGAAGGTCTCGGTTCATGATTGAAGATTTGCGCGTGCGATGGGTGTCAATCGTGATGATCGCCCTCGCCTTTATCGAAAGCGCGGCGGTTGCCCAAGGCCCAAACATGGCCCCGCCGCCAGTGGTGGTAGCTCGGGTCATCAAGAAGGAAGTTGCGTCCGGACAGACTTACGTTGGGACCGTGATGCCATCCAAACGCAGCGCCGTCGGCAGTGCGGTCGACGGCCGGGTCACAAAATATCCGGTCAACGTCGGCGATCGTGTGGAGAAAGGGCAGGCCCTCTGTCAATTGCTCACGGAAACAATCAGCCTGCAAATCAAAGCGGCGGAAGCGGAAAAACGTCTGCGCGAATCGGAATTGGCGGAATTAAAAAGCGGGTCACGTCCGGAAGAGGTCTCACAGGCCGAAGCCCGTATGCAAGCCGCGCAATCCACACGAGACTTTGCGGCCGCACGGCTCAAGCGGGCCGTGCAACTCGCCAAGCAGGGGCAGACGATCACGCAGGAACAGCTTGAGGAATTTCAATCGTTATCGACCACGGCCGAGCGAACCTATCACGCTGCCCATCAGGATCATCAACTGGCAGTGAAAGGCCCGCGACCGGAACGAATCGCACAAGCCCAGGCCAAACTCGATGCCCAGATTGAACTCGTCGCGCAGCTGAAAGACCAGCTTGAAAAGCACACGATGAAAGCCCCGTTCAATGGTTATGTCATCCATGAAGGCACGGAAGAGGGCGAGTGGGTGACGCGGGGACAGATCGTCGCGACCGTGATTGCGCTCGATGAGATTGAGATTGAAGCCCATGTGCTCGATTCCCAGGTTGACCCGATCCGTGTCGGCATTCCGGTGCGGGTAGAAGTGACGGCCTTAAAAGAATCGCTGTTGGATGGCGTGGTGACTCATATTTCTCCCCAAAGTGATTTGAAGTCACGGACGTTTCCGGTCCATATCAAAGTGGCCAATACGATTCGTGAAGATGGTCCCCGATTGAAAGCCGGCATGGTGGCTCGAGTCGTGTTGCCTGTTGGTCAGCCGCATGAAGCCACGATCGTCCCTAAAGATGCGATCGTTTTTGGTGGTCCCGTTCCGGTTGTGTACGTTGTCGGTCCGTTGACGGCGGCGGGAGCCGCTCCGAAAGGGGCAGCCCCTGCAGCGACACCACCCGGTCCGGCTCCGGAAGGCGTCCGGCCGGTGGCGGTGGAATTGGGCATTGCCTCCGGCAACTGGATCGAAGTCGTCGGCGACCTTGCCGCCGATGACCGGGTCGTTGTGCTGGGAAATGAGCGATTACGGCCGGGTCAACCGGTCCGTGTCACGCGCGAACAGAATGCACCAGAAGACGCCGCCGATAAAGCCGCGGCGTCGAAACCGTAATCCATCTCTGCTTGCTAACGATTGTCTGCTCACTGTTCGTTGACCAAAGGGCTCTCGCATGTCGTTAGTGAAGTCGTGTGTCGACAATCCGGTCAAGGTGACCGTCGCCGTCTTGCTGGTGGTGATGTACGGGTCGCTGGCAGCGTATCGCATGCCGATGCAGCTCATCCCCGAGGTGCAGACGCCCACGTTATCGATTGAAACCCGATGGCCCGGTGCTAGCCCGCAGGAAGTCGAGCAGGAAATCATTCAGGAGCAGGAAGAGCAGCTCAAAAGCGTGGAAGGGATCACCAAGCTCTCCTCCGAAAGCATGGACTCGGCCGGGAAAATCACACTGGAATTCGCCGTCGGCACCAACATGGAGCAGGCGTTGGTCAAAGTGAATGCCCGGCTGCAACAGGTCCCGAGTTATCCGGAGAACGTCGATCAGCCGGTGATTACCACGGCAAACGCGTCCGATTCGCCCATCGCGTGGTTCATTTTCAGTTCCCGTTTGCCGACTGCCGGCGAGTTCGCTGCCTTTCGGGAGAAGCATCCCGAGTTGAACGGCACTCTCGACAAAATCGAGCATGCACACAACGTCGGTCTCGGCTTGCTGCGCTTGCGGAACGCCGTCAAAGAGCATCCTGAAATGGCAAGCTTGCTGCCGCCGGATGTCGATGTCACGAAGATGCGGAAGTTTGTGGAAGACTACATCGAGGCCGCATTCGAACGGGTGGATGGTGTTTCCAATTCCAACGTCTTTGGTGGACTCGAAGAACAGTTGGAAGTCATCGTCGACCCCGAACAGCTCGCGGCGCGGCAACTGACGATTGCCGACGTGCGGAACGTGCTCCGCAGCCAGAACCGCGACACATCCGGTGGCGATTTCTGGGAAGGCAAACGCCGGTGGGTGGTGCGGACGCTCGGACAATTTCGCACGAAGGAAGAAGTGGAATCGCAGCTGCTGGCCATTCGTGGCGGGGCACCCGTGTATCTCCGCGACGTGGCGGAAGTGCAGGCCGGTTACAAGAAGCCCGATGGTCTCGTGCGCCGCTTTGGGGAATCGAGTATCGCCGTCAACTGCCTGCGGGAAACCGGAGCCAACGTGCTGTCTGTGATGGACGGCTTGCGGGAAACTAACCAGCGGCTTAACACAGAAATCCTCAATCCCCGCGGTTTGCAACTCGTGCAGGTCTACGATGAAACCGAGTACATCCATTCCGCGGTCAGCCTCGTCAATGAAAACATCTTTCTTGGCGGTGCGTTGACGATGGTGGTGCTGATGGTATTTCTGCATCTGAATGTGCGCACCTTGATGATTGCTCCCTTCATTCTGTTTTGCGGATGGGCATCGGTCTATTTGTCGCAATGGTGGTTCGTGGTGTGTCTCGCCTTGGTGTTGTTTGCGGGGTTGTGGTATGCCCGTGGAGCGCTGATTGTCGCGCTTCCGATTCCCATCAGTATTGTGGGTACCTTTCTCGTGCTGGCCCTGCTGGGGCGCTCGCTGAACGTGATCAGTCTCGCGGGGCTGGCGTTCGCTGTGGGGATGCTGGTCGATAATGCCGTCGTTGTGCTCGAGAACATTTACTCGCGCTATCAGTCGGGCGAGTCCCCCTTTGATGCCGCGGTCAATGGTGCCCAGGAAGTGTGGGGGGCGATTGTGGCGTCTTCACTTACAAACCTGGCGGTTTTTTTGCCCGTGATCTTCATCCAGGAAGAGGCCGGGCAACTGTTTCGTGACATCGCTTTGGCCATCAGCGGGGCCATCACGTTGTCCATGATTGCCGCGATGATGGTGGTGCCGCCTGCTGCCGCCCGGCTCTTACCCAAGCATCGCCCTCCTTCCGGAGATGGCCCGGAGTCCGTGACTTCGCAATCCACCACTTCCAAGCGAATCGTTGGAATCGTTGAGTGGGCAGCCGGTGCTTTCATTCGCGTTGTTGATGGTGTCAACGCCTTCACCTTGAAGGGGCCGATTCGGCAACTGCTCCTCACGCTGGTCTTTTTCGGGCTATCGGTCGCACTGACGTACTGGAACTGGCCGTCAGTGGAGTATCTCCCCAACGGCAACCGCAATCTGGTCTTTGGTCTGCTGTTGCCGCCGCCGGGCTACAACATCAAGGAACTCACCGATATGGGGCAGTTCGTGGAAAACGAACTTCGGCCGTATTGGGATGTCGATCCGGGCAGCGAAGAGGCGAAGAAACTCGACGCCCCGATCATTGGTGACTTCTTCTTCGTCGCGCGTGGACGGATGGTGTTTCTGGGATTGCGGGCACACGATCCTCTGAAGGCCGCCGGTTTGGTCAATGTGATTCAAGGGGTCGGTGCGAAGTTGCCGGGAACGATCGCGGTCGCCTTCCAGCAAAGTTTATTCGGGCAAGGTCTCGTGGCCGGTCGCACCATTGATGTGGAAATCACCGGGCCGGAACTGGAGCAGCTCGTCCGTCTCGGCGGTCGCGTTCTCGGTGGCGATCCCCCCACGATGCCCAACCCCTTGTTGCAGCCGGTGTCAATGTTGCTGCCTGGTTGCCAGGCACGCCCCGTTCCCAGCCTGGACCTGTCGAACCCCGAAGTCCATGTACGGCAGAAACTCTGGCAATCAAGCGAAATGAGCCTGTCGGCAACCGATCTCGGCTATACCGTCGATGCCCTGGTCGATGGTGCCTACGCCAGTGATTACATCGTTGGCGGGAAGAAGATCGACCTCACCATTCGGGGGCGCGACGAGTATGCCCAGCGGACACAGGACATTGGCGCTTTGCCCGTTGCGATGCCGAACGGTCAACTGATTCCGCTCGCTGCGGTCGCCGATGTCAAGTTGAGCAGCGGGCCCGAGCAGATCAATCACCGGGAACGCGAACGGGCCATCACCATTCAAGTAACGCCGCCGGTGACGATTCCCCTCGAATCCGCGATGGCGATCATTCGCGATCAGATCATCGCGCCGCTGCAACAATCCGGAGCATTGGACGGCGGCTATCGGCTCACACTCGCCGGGACCGCTGACAAGTTGAAGCAAACGTGGAGTGCCATGTGGTTCAATTTTGTGCTCGCACTCATCATCACATACCTGCTGATGGCAGCGCTCTACGAATCATGGATCTATCCGTTCATCATCATTCTCAGCGTGCCGTTGGGGGCGGTCGGTGGGCTGCTGGGGCTGACGTGCCTGGGGCATTATCTCGTCTGGCAGGGGCAGGCTCCGCAAGCGCTGGACGTGCTAACCATGCTCGGCTTCGTGATCCTCATCGGTACCGTGGTGAATAATCCGATTCTCATCGTCGACATGGCTTTGCAGGAAATGCGCGAACGTGGCCTATCCCCCGCTGCGGCGGTTCGCAGTGCCGTCTGCTCCCGCATTCGTCCAATCTTTATGACGGCGCTCACCACCGTGCTGGGGTTGTTGCCTCTGGTCTTGTTCCCCGGTGCGGGCAGTGAGCTGTATCGCGGTCTCGGTGCCGTGTTGCTCGGCGGGTTGCTGCTGTCGACCATTTTGACGCTGTTTTTCGTGCCGGCGTCGTTCACTTTGGTGCTTGGCTTTGAGAGCTTTGTCCGCCGCTGGATTTTCCGCACCGTGACGGCCCCCATCGCCGTTCCGCCGACAGGGTTGACGCCGCCGCAGTTGGGAAGTTAGACCACGGACTTTCGCAGCCGCCCGCTTCTCCCTTTCGGTGAACCATGATCAGTTACGATCCGCATCATTGGACCAGTCATCTTTGTGACATCGAAGGCTCGCTGGTCCGTGAAATCCTGGGCAGAGTGAGCGTCACCGTTATCTGGTCGGCAATCGTCGTGCTCACACACGAGTTTCATCTGATTCCCGGTGTGGATGTTCAAATCCCCGAAACCGCCCATAGCCTGCTTGGAACTGCGCTCGGCTTGCTGCTCGTCTTTCGCACCAATGCGTCCTATGACCGGTTCTGGGAAGGACGCAAGCTCTGGGGCGGCATCGTCAACGAAACTCGGAATCTCGTGCGTCAGGGTAGCGTTTGGCTGCGACAGGATCCGGTGCGGTTGCGGCAACTCATCCTCTGGACGATCTGTTTTCCCTACTCCTGTCGCGGACGGCTTCGTGGCGAACGTGAATTGGGGCCTGTCGCGGCGGAGCTTGCCACCGACGAAGTCGCGGAGGTGATGAGTGCTGAGCACACGCCCTTGGCCGTGGCCCGCAAATTAACCGCGACGCTGGACGAGGCCCGGCGCGCGGGGCATTTGAATGATTATGCCACGATTGCCGCCGATCAGAATGTGCAGCAGCTCATCGATTACATCGGTGCCTGTGAACGGATCCACGCCACGCCGATCCCATTTGCCTATGCCGTCCATCTGCGTCGCGCGCTGCTCGTCTACTGCCTCACGCTGCCGTTTGCTCTCGTCGCCAAGTGGGGCTGGGAAACCATCCCGGCGACATTGTGTATCTCGTATATTCTCTTTGGCATTGAGGAAATCGGCGTCGAAATCGAAGACCCGTTCGGCGTCGATGAAAACGATCTGCCGCTGGACGGGATCTGCGCGAAGATCGAAACCACCCTGCGCGACGTGCTGCCGCGGTAGCGTCTACGCCCCCGGTCAATGACCGGGGGGATTTCTCAGGCCATTACGCGATCAGTTCATTGATCCCGGCTGACGCGGGATCTGCGATCGGCAGGTCGCGACCATCGACGAGGAAGCTCTTGCCGGTATCGACGCCCACGGCGCGGAGATACGTGTGGAACAGATTCGCGTGATCGACTTTGCGGTCGACCACCTGCGTCCCGTTCTCATTCGTCTTGCCGATGACCGCACCAGGTTGAATCTTGGCTCCCCCCAGCAGCACCGACCATGCGCGAGACCAGTGATCGCGGCCGTAGAAGGTGTTGATGTTCGGTGTCCGTCCGAATTCAGAGAGGACCACCACCAGCGTGTTCTTCAGCAACCCACGGTCGTGCAGATCACCGATGAGCGTCGAGAACGGCCGGTCGAACTCGCCGAGTTGTTCGAGGTGAAAGATGAAGTTTTCGTTGTGCGAGTCATAGTTGCTGTGGGTCACCTGCACGAAATTGACGCCCCGTTCAATGAGCCGCCGCGCGAGCAGGCATTGCCGACCAAGGTCGTGCTTGCCGTAGCGTTCGAATTCCTTCTCGGACTCTTTGGTCACGTCAAACACATCCCGTTCGGCAAGCAGTTGCTGGGCCTGTTCATAGCTGTAAGTGTAGGCTTCGGTCCGAGCCGTCCGACGCCGGGCAAAGAACTGGTCGTCGAGTTGCTTGCGGAAGGATTGGCGGCTTTGATCCATCTCCGGCGTGAGACCATCCGGCCGCGCGGTGTTGGCCGGTGGCTGACCACCGACGACGAGGCTGGCGTACTTCGGACCAAGATACGATGCATCGTTGCTGCGGCTGCCACCGCCGCTGGGTTGCACGATGACATGGCCAGGAAGGGCCGATTTCTCGGGGCAGAGGGCCTTCGCCGTTACCGCACCGAGCGTAGGATAATCGGACGCGGGGGTTTGGCGACGGCCGTGGAGCATCATGTAGGCTCCCTTGCCGTGATCATCTTCCGTCGTGTCAACGCTGCGGACAATTGCCATGTGGTGCATCTGCTTGGCGGTGAGCGGCAGCAGTTCGCTGATGTGGACGCCGGGCACCGAGGTGGCAATGGCGCGGAACGGGCCGCCGGTGTTGGTCGCGGGTTTGGGGTCCCAGCTTTCCAACTGGCTGAGGCCGCCGTGCATGTTGAAAACAATCATCCGCATTTGCTGCGCGGCCAACTGCTGTGCCATGGCAGGTTGGGTGAACGCGCTGAGCCCTCCGGCAATGGCACCCGCACCGGCGGCCATTGTCCCCAGAAATTGACGCCGTGCCAGCAGGTGCTCCGACGATTGACAGGCATAGCTCGCGAACATGGTTCGTTTCCTCATTCCATGAAGGTCCAGCACCCGTGCTGGGGATTAGTGATTGAACCGGAATTCCGCGGACGCCAACAGCGCCCAGACAATTTCTTTCAGCGCCACCGGGCGGTCATTCGGCCGTCCGACGAGATACGTATTCAACTGTGCGATCTCAGCCGGGGTTGCCGGTCGCGAGAAGACGGAATGGTACAAATCGTCAGCCAGCGCGTTCACATCAGTGATCGTATTCAGTCGATTGGCGAGGTTTGCGCCCCAGCCGATCACCGTCCCGCCGTTGGCCACGAAGAGGGCCTGATCCGCGGTCGCAAAGAAGACATCCTGGGGTTGTCCGCCCGCGGCAGCATACAACGCGATGAACTGATTCGTCACACCCCGAAGTTTCTCGCGCGTCATCTGCGCGACCTGGAATTCACGCTCCAGCTTCTTCGCGGGATCGGCTTCCACGCTGGCTTTGGGAACCGTCTTTTCGACTTCCGCCTCGGCTGTATTGCGGTAGGAATCGACGATGCTGCACGATTCCATCAGCGACCACGCGAGTTGTTCTGGTGACAGCGGCTTGACGGTTCGCACCGCCGCCTGATTCGCCCAGGCTTCAGCAAGTTCTCCGAATGCCGATTGTAGATTGGCCTGTGCTGTGACGACCGCTGCTTGAGCTTGTGCCAGTGCAGCGGCTTTGGTTTCCACGGCTTTCTTACGATTGGCGAGCTCAGCTTCCGCAGCCTGTTGTTGCTGTTGAGCCGCGGTCATTTGCGAGTTGGCTCCCTGAAGCTCAGTCGTCTTCGTGGCCATGACGGCTTCCGCCGCCTTCATCGTGGCGATGGTCGTGTCCTTCCGCGCTTTCAAGGTGTTCAGCGCGGCAGTCAATTCCGCATCATTCGGAATGAGGGCCAAAGCGGCTTCGGTCTTCCCGGCGGCGTCTGTCACTGTATTGGCGACCGTCTGCTTTGCGTCGAGATCGGCTTTCGCAGCTTCCATGGCTTGCGTCGCGGCAACCAGAACCTTCTGAGCTTCACCGACGGCTGCGAGTTTGGCAGCCACTTCCGCCATCTGCGGAGCGATAGTTTGTTCTGCGGCAGCCAGTTCCGACTGCACAACAGGAACGGCTTGCTCCGATTGTTGAGCGAGTTGCCGCTTCTGTCCGAAATCGGCGTACTGTTTCCATGCCTTCTGCCGCATGGCGAGTTGTTGCTTCGCTGATTCCGACTGGAGCGTTTGTAACCGGACGGCGAGCCACTTCTGCTTAGCGGCCTCCCACGGTTTTGCCGTTTCAGTGGCCAGGGTGAATGCGGCTTCAGAAGCATCGATCGCCGCGGTGAGCTTCTGCTGTGCCGCGTCCACCGCGGCGGTTTGATCGGTGACCGTCTTCTGCAGCGCAGCCAATTCGGTGTTGGCAGCCGTCAACTTGTTCGTGTAAATCGTGGCGGCCTGGGTCAACTCAGCATCATTTGGAATCGCCTTCACGACTTCCGCGGCTTTGGTTGAGGCTTCCGTCAACGCCGTGATTGCAGTTTGTTTGGCAGCGACTGCTTGCTGTGTTTTTCCGAGTGCAGCCTTGGCATCATTCACCGGCTTCTGAGCCGCAACCGCGGCCTGGATCGCATCGCGGTAAGCTTTCTCCGAATCATCGGTAGCCTTCTGCGCGACTTTCGCTTCATCGTACGCTGCGGCCTGGACCGACTTCGCTGCTTCCACGGTCGATGTCAGGGGAGAAATCTGCTGCTCCAGTCCGGTCAACTTATCAGCAGCGGCTGTCAACTGCGTCGCCGGATCGGCCGGGAGATCGAACGACCGCTGATACGTCTGTGTCAGCGCCAACTCGCGGACGAGTGCCCGGATGTTGAACTGTGACTCGACAACATGTTGGGTCAGCAGATCCAGCACTTCCGGGTTAGTCGCCGGGTTATGCGGATGGTGCATGTCAACGGGGTAAACCAAACCGCGGCCGAACATCATCCCCCACACGCGGTTGGCGATGTTCCGATTGAAGGCCACGTTTTCCCCGGTCGTGGCCTGCGCGGCGAGCAGCGCACGCCGACTGTGCTTGGGAACCGGGCGAACTTTATCAGCCGGGGCGACCACGTATTCGTCCCCAAAGCGGAAATGTGGTTCGTCGAGTTCCGCCCCGCCCGGCAACCGCGGCCGTGTCCGACTGGCATCGCTGGTGAAGACGGACTTGTACTCGGCAACCCCCTCGGCTCTTTCACCCAGGAGCATCTTCTTGTTCGTTTCATCGTTAAACAGAACCGTCCGATTCACGAAGGCAAACAGTCCGTAGTAGTCCGACTGGGCGTAATGTTCGATCAGCGGATGGTCGTGGCATTGTGCGCATTGAAAGTCGACGCCGAAGAAAATCCGGCCGGTATCGCGGGTCATCAGATTCGGTTCGGCATCGCGATCAAGGAAAAACTTCGCTGCCGGACGCAGCACCGGGTCGGTTCCGTCCGCGGAAAGAATCTCGCGGGCCAACTGGTTCCACGGCTTGTTCTGCTGAAACGACGTTTGCAGATACTTCAGCCATTCCGCATGCGGGACGTGTTTGTCCGGCCGGCGTTCCATCAGCATCACATCGAAGAGTTCCGCCCAGTAGAGCGCGAACCGCGGATCTGCCATGTACCGATCGACGACAAGCTCCCGCTTGTTGGGAGCCGTGTCCGCTAGGAAGGCGCGGGTTTCTGCGGCTGTGGGAATCGTGCCGACGAGATCGAGTGACAAGCGGCGGATGAACTCGGCATCCGTGGCCATTGGAGCGGAGGGGCCGATTTGCCCGGCGTCCATGAGATGATCGACGCGAGTGAAGAGTGGTTCTTGCGCGAAGACCACTGCTTGCCCGCAGAGCAACACCGCGAGAGTGGCAAAAACGAACCGACCGGGATTGGGGAGAGCCATCATGGCGGGGGGGTGTCCGGGGCGGGAACAAATCGGCGGATAAGAATATGATCGCCCGAAATTGTCCAGCCGTCAACCGGAAACGGGTCATTGCATCGGAATCGGCAAGGATTTCCCTCACAAATTGCCCAAGTTTCCAAATGAGCATTAAGAGGAAGCTTGACTCAACTCAGAGCCGGTTCTATGTCACAAAATGAAAAACGGCCGGAACTTGCGTTCCGGCCGTCGTGAGTTTCATCTGGATTGATGCGGTGTAACAGGGATTGAATTAATCAATGCTGGCCCGCGTTCACCCAAGCGAGGAAACGTCGATTAATAACGGCGTCCGCCGCCGCCACCGCCGCCGTATCCACCGCCACCGCCACCACCGCCGTAGCCGCCGCCGCCGGAGCGACCGCC
>JBGSUN010000167.1:0-46938 GCA_041753475.1 Planctomycetaceae bacterium
GGACTTGCGCCATGTGCTGCCGCAAATCCCCCGCGGGGGAAATCATACCGGAGGCTCCTTCTCAATCGACACACTCGATCCATCGAAAACTCACCCCCATCCTACCAACCTCGTCAAGTGGGCCTAATGAACGGCCCTGAGGTGAGTCAAGTATGCTGTTGACTTTGCCAGTGGAGCGGGGGGAAGAATGAGGAACCGTGCGGAGGACTGTTTGCGAACAATCGGGCTTGTTCGCCAGACGGGTTCGCTTGATTCGAGACGTTTCCAGCAGTGAATCAACTTCAGAAGGCATGATATCGGGTGGAGATCATCGTCGAATCGCAAACAGTGACCGGACCGCTTCTTCGTGAGAACGACCGATGGCGGCATGGATTGCAATGGCCCGCCGTGCTCTGGATCGGGTTTCTGCATCTGGGAGCCTTGGCCGCCCCCTTCTGCTTTACCTGGTATGGCTTGTGGTTAGCACTCATTCTAAGTTGGGTGACTGGCGGGCTGGGAGTTTGCCTCGGATTTCACCGACTGCTGACGCACAGCAGCTTTGAGACTTACCGCCCCATTCGCGGACTCCTGGCCTTATTCGGCAGCCTTGCGGGAGAAGGTCCGCCGATTATGTGGGTCTCGGCTCATCGTAAACACCACCGCTTCAGTGACGAGGAACACGATCCACACTCCCCGAAAGACGGCGCGTGGTGGAGCCATATTTTGTGGATGTTTCCGCGTCACGGTTCGCAATATTGGGCGCAGCAGTACCGTCAATACGCGCCCGACTTGTTGAAGGAACCCTTCCTGCGACTGCTGGATCGCACGTTCCTCTGGTGGCATCTCGCCCTGGGCGTCTGCCTCTTCGGCCTCGGATGGGGATTGCGGGACGCGACTATGGGGCTGTCCTTCGTGGTGTATGGGATGTTTGTGCGGCTCGTGTATGTCCTGCACATCACTTGGGCAGTCAACTCGGCTTCCCACATGTGGGGCTATCGCAACTATGAAACGCGGGATAACAGCCGCAACCTCTGGTGGGTGGGACTGCTGGCCTTCGGTGAAGGCTGGCACAACAACCACCATGCCTATCCCCGTTCGGCCCCGCACGGACATCGCTGGTGGGAAATCGACGTGACGAACTGGGCGATCTGCCTGATGAAGTCCACGGGGTTAGCGTGGAATATCGTTCAAAAGCCCGCAACCACATCTGGCCAGATCGCGGAAGCCCCGGCTGGCGAGTGAGTCGTCGATTCCCGACTCGCCCATTTCCAGAACTCTTTGCTGAATCGCAAATCTCGATTCTCTGGCACCCGAGGTCTTCCACGGGATCGAGTGCCGGAGCGTAGGCGGCAGATGTGCGATGGTCATCCATTCGGACTGGCTAAGGCCGGACGACCGATGGGGTACAGGCAGCAATTCACCGGACAGACATCGTGATTCGGCCCGAATTGGCCAACGGCACAGCGTTCCGCGCGACCTTCCAGTCGTTCCTGAATGAGATCACGAAGAGTCGCGACAAACTGTGGATGGCAGCCGACGGTGCCGGCGCGGGTCATGCTGATGCCAAGTTCGTGGCAGAGGTCGCGGGCTTCGTGATCGAGGTCGTACAGCACTTCCATGTGATCCGACAGGAAACCGACCGGCGCGATCACGGCCGCCTTGCCGCCGTTACCGTGCAGCGTGCGGAGTGCATCGCCAATGTCCGGTTCAAGCCACGGGTCCTGGGGGCGACCGCTGCGGCTTTGATACACGAGCTGCCACCGTCCCGCGGGCCAACCAATCTCTTCCGTGATTAACCGACATGTTTCCGTTAACTGGCGGACGTAATCACAGTTGTTCGCCATCGACATGGGAATGCTGTGCGCGGTGAAGAAGAGCGTTGCGGCCCCGATGTGATCGGCCGGTAACTCCGCGATCGCAGTCCGCACGCGGGCCACATTCGCAGCGATGAACTGCGGATGGTTGTAGAAGACGCGGACCTTGTCAACCTCCGGCGCAGTCGGTCCAACGGCTTCGCGCGCAGCAATGATGTTCTCACGATATTGCCGGCATCCCGAGTAACTGCTGTACGCCGAAGTAAAGATTGCCAGTGCGCGTCGAATCCCCTTTTCGTCCATCTCACGCAGCGTGTCGGGGAGCAACGGATTCCAGTTCCGATTTCCCCAGAAAAGAGGCAGCGTGATCCCCGTGGCGTCGAGTTCTGTCCGCAACGCCGCCATTAACTCCCGGCACTGCGAGTTGATCGGGCTGACACCATCAAAGTGATAGTAATGCTCAGCGACTTCCAGCATCCGTTCCCGCGGCACGGGTTTGCCCCGCAGGACGTTTTCGAGGAATGGGATCACATCCTCGCGCCGTTCCGGGCCACCGAAGGAAACGAGCAACAAGGCGTCATAGGGAACGGTCGACACTGCGGAGCATCCTTCAAGAAATCAAAGCACAATCAAGGAATCATCGCGGACAACCCTCGCCGCCGCAACTGGGGCACGTCGTCCAACAAAGTTGTAGTCCCTCGGGCAGTTTCGTCGACAGGGATTTCAGCCACGGAAGCCGGTGAGGAGGGAAGAGTGATCCACAGATTTCACAGAAGGACACAGATTGAAGGAGAAGAGATGACGGAGGGAACCACGGGGACAGGAGACGCACCCAACAGAATCTCGCGCAGCGGCCATTGACACATCAGGACGTAACAGATCACGACGATCCCCAAGAAGACCATCGCCCCGGTGAACGTCTGCGCGAATAGGGATGTCAACAAGGACTTGATGAACCAGACTCCAACGAACCCAGCAGACGAAAATCTACATCGATCGGCACAACGCACCACCGTCGACGAGGATGGTGGTGCCGGTGATGTAGCGGCCGGCTTCGGTGGCGAGGAGCAGCGCGGGGCCGATGAGTTCATCCGGTTGACCCCAGCGCCCGAGCGCGGTGCGGTCGGCGAACTGGGCTTTCTCGGCATCGCTCAGAACGCTCATTGGGAGGTCGGTCATGAACGGTCCGGGGGCGATGCAGTTCACGGTAATGCCGTCGCGACCGAGATCGAGAGCCGCGGCTTTCGCCATGCCGATGAGGGCCGACTTGGTCGCCGAGTAGGCCGCGCGGCCGGCTTTCGAGGCCAGCCCCATGATCGACGAAATGTGAATGATCCGGCCCCATTTGCGAGCCTGCATTCCCGGCACCAGCGCGCGGGTTAATGCCATCCCGGTCGAGAGATTCAGTTCGAGAATGCGGTCCCAGTTTTCATCGGTGATCTTGTCGACCGCTTCCGGAATGTTCGACCCGGCATTGTTGACGAAGATGTCGATGCGGCCGAAGGCACTCAATGCATCTTTTGCCAGGCGTTCCGCATCCTCGCGCTTCGTCAGATCGGCGACGAACCATTTCCCCTTGGATTTCGTTCCTCGCAGAATCTGTGGCAGCGCGGCTTCGAGTTCTGCCGGCTTTCGACTGCAAATGACGATGTCGGCCCCTGCTTCGGCAAAGCCCCGCGCCATCGCCAGACCCAGCCCCTTACTGCCGCCGGTCACCAATGCCACTTTGCCGGTGAGATCGAACAATTCGTTCAACATGCCTGTCATTCCTCAGCAGACCCATGGTTGTGAGACCCACTTGCCGTTTTGGCCAAGCATGCCGAGTTCCCCACAGGTGTTCAATCGAGGAATGCCGGATGGCTTGGCAGGGCTACTGCGGCTGGAACAGGGGGCGCGGGTAACCACGCCCGAGGTTAGAGAGGTCGCGGAACTGGCTGATGCGCGGGGGGCGCTGTGTGCCGTCGATCATAATTTCGACGCGGGAGACCGGCCCGCCACCGTCGAAGAACCCAACGATCTGGGCTCGGTAGACATCTCCACGAGCCGTGATGTACGGATCGAGTGCTCGCATTCCCCACACATCGACAAGTTGATCGACAAAAAGCCAGCCGGTGGTGGCGTGACGAAATGTGATGTCGCTGCTGCCATCGACGCTCTGCGCCGCCACGATCGCATCCACGATCTGGGGTGTCATCCCCGGCAACCCCAGCAGCACTTCCCGTCGGGCCTGGTTGATATTGATCCGGCCTTCGAGATACGGATCGGGCGTCGTGCTCAACGTATCCATGAGCTGTGGCAACAGGCCTTCCAGAGAACCCGGCTCCGCGGGCCAGGGACTGGTCAGCGTGAGCTGCTGGCTATCGATCGTGACATCGGCCCGTGAACCGATCAGGTCCCAGATCGACTTAATCTTGTTCTGCCCCCCCTTGGAAATATCGATCCCGCCGCGGGTGACGGTGCCGGAATTCTGCGCCACCGCGCCGGCTATGGCCGTAAAGATTCCCTGCAACGCCTGCTGTTGTTGCTTCTGAACGTTCGCCGCCGTGGTGCTAGACGCCGCCGTTCCTGTGGTGTCCTCCTCGGGAGGCAGGTCCTTCGGTCCGCTGATGCGGTACGCGATGACAAACTTAGCGGCGTCTTCTCCGAACTCTTCTTCCAGTTGGTCGTAGAGATCCGTCAAGAGACCGCTGTTGAGATCAATCTTGGTTCGTCCGTCGTACCGCAGATTCACTTCGCGGCTGTTGACGCTGAGGAACGAACTCCAGCCCAGTTGCAACACGCCATCGGCGTTGTCGAGCGGCAGGCTGACATCACCATCATTTTCATTAGGATCGAGCAAACCATTTCGGTTCGCATCCTCACCGAACAGCAATTCCGGGGTGAGACCGTCGACCAGCAGCAATTCTTCCAGAGATTCAATCGGTCCATTCTTGGTGGAATATGCCGGTGTTTTCGACTCGTAGGTTTCGAGTTCCGCTCCGTTGGCCCGCACATTGTCGTCCGCATCAATCCAATCGAGAATGGCGTCCGCGACCAGTTCCGTCATGCCGGGCAATCCCATCAGCGTTGCGCGGGCTTCGGTTTCACTCAGCGCCAATTTGTCGACCAGGTTGACGTTCAGCTTCGCTGATTCGTCCATCAGTCCGTAGCGCACCTGCCGGGCTTCCAGATCGTGTTCGAGTGGAGCAATGATGGTGAACCGGCCGCGATTGAGGGGTTGCTCTGACGGAGCGACGATCACACCGTGAAAGAGCTGCGGATTGTGTTGCAGATTTTCCAGGCCCGGCTCGGTCCGATGTTCCAGCAGATATGCGGCATACTCGGCACCGGAATCGACCAGCGCCCGTGTTTCGACATCGCGCCCGGCACTGTAGACGGCATCCAGCTCCGTCGTCATCAAATCGCTGAAGTTTGCCGCGGCCAAGGCCAGCAGTACGACCACCACCAGCACCAGAATCAGCACGCTCCCGCGACGCGGGAAGACCGTGCGACGAGATTGATCGATCTTGCGCTGCATCAGAACGACTCCTCAGTCACGATGGGATCGCTCACAGGGACGGGAATCACGGTGCGATAGCGTGCCGAACCAATCGACACAGTGGCATTGGTCATCAGCCCTTTCGAGGGCGGCGGTTCAAAGACAATCGTGACTTCAATGGCCCGGGGCAACACTCCGAGCGTGACAGTATCCCATTCCGTCATCCAGGCCAGACCGTTGAAGTAACGGAACTGGATGCTGGCAATTTCCGGCGCGAGGAGCTTCGCCGGTCCGGGCAGTCCCGCGGAGTCCGATGACGCCGACAAGCTGCTCGACGGCGTTAATGCCGCCCGATCACCCACGTTGCGAACCAGGCCCAAGCCATCCGTATCGGGACGCTGGAATGTGCCTGACGAAGCCCCGTTCTCAAACGTCGCTCCGCTGGTACTGCTGACGGCGTAGAAGACCGTCTGCAGATCCGTGGGCATCGACCCGTTGACGATCATCTCACTCGAAAGCATGCGGGGATTCGACAGATCAATCATCAGTTCGGTTGTGGTTCCGCGGATTCCTTCGCTGCTGGCCGATTCTGTTTCTTCTTCACCGGCCACGGTGGTAGTCTGAGTCGATGTGGAGGACTCCGAGGAACCGCCCGTTCCGCTGGTACCGCCGGAACCTCCCGTCCCCGAACTGCCACTGCTCGTGCCGGACGTTCCCGCTGAACCAGATTCCTCGGTTTCACCACTGGGCTTGGCCGTGAAGCCAGTGTTGCGAATATCGAGTGTGATTTGTCGCAGGACGGCGCGGGCGATCTGTTGCCGCTCCAGTTCCACTTTGCCGCTGGCGTTCAACTTCCACGTTTGTTCAATGGCGGCGTAGATCCCACCGATGAGGACGATGCCCAACCCGGCGGCAAGGAGCACTTCAAGCAATGTCAGGCCGTGGCGGGAACGGGCGGTGTGCCGGAGCTGAAAACGACCTTGCCCGGGACGCGATGGGACGGTCCGAGACGAGTTCTGCGACAGGGAATTGCTGCGGCGAAGCATGATCATTTTCCCTTCGGTGAACCGCCGGGCGGGAACAAACCGGGGGGGAATAACCCTGGAGGAAAGCCGCCGGGGGGAATCAGCTCGGGGGGAAAGTTTGCCGGAAATCCGGGAGGCAAACCCGGAGGCAATCCCCCACCGCCCCCTTTGGGATTCCCGCCACCGCCGCCCTTCGGATTGCCGCCCCCCCCTCCTTTGGGATTGCCACCGCCCTTGGGGTTCCCTTCCCCTTTTGGATTGCCTCCCTTCGGGTTCCCCCCATCCACGGGACCGACGCCGCGCTTGGTCTTCGGTACACCGGTGTTGGAACCGTTCGATTGGGAGTTCGCCTGAGCCTGCTCGTCCGCAACGGCTTGGGCTTGCTCCGCTTTTTCCTTGTTTTCCTGAGCTTGTTCGGCGGCCTCTTGCGCGACGAGCGCCATCTGGGCCGGATCACGCATCCAGCGGCGCAACTGCACCGACGCATTCGACAAATCGGAATTCCCTGTATGATTCACGGTCACCACCACCGCATTCAAACTGGGATGATTTGTCGGCTCAATCTCGGTCGTCCAGGTCCAGCCCTCGTCTTCCGCATCGGACGAGAACGGCTGATTCTCCTGAGTCTGAAACGGTGCCGCTCCCGCAACGACTTCCCCGAGCTTGGCTTCACACCGCACGAGCGCCTGGGCTCGCAGTTGGCTCTGCACAGCCGCTCGGGAACCGTTCCACAGAATCTGCGAGAAAATCGCCAGCGATCCAAAGAAGATCGCCATGCCGAGCACGATTTCCAACAGCGTAAAGCCGGATCGCGCGCCTGTGTGCCGTCGAGTCAGCCGTTGCATGTCAGCGGTCCTTGTACGGGAACATCGCCCCGAGTGACGCGGCACCGGTGAGGCCTCGGACTTCGACCGGGATGGCTTGGTTGCGGGAATCGACGACCAGCCACGTGGCGTCACTCGCCGAACCATCCTCCGCAAAGACGATCGCCGCCGACCACGACAAGGATACCAAGTCTTTGGAATCCGGCAGCTCGTTCAGCAACTCCGGGATCAACGGTGGTCCGGGCGTCCCCCCCGTCTGAATCACGTCGGCATCTTCGGTTGTAAACCGTAAACCGTCGGGCAAGATCCCCAGCGTGCTCTTCGGCCGCGGCAGCGTCGGCACTGTGGTGTTCTCCGTGTCGACGGGGGCCGGGACTTCCAGCGGAACCTGGAGATAATGCGAACCGTCTTTCTCGTAGCGGAACTGAAACCGCTCCCCTGTGCTGATGGCATGCAGCCGGGTTTGCCCCACCAGCGCGCGGACCTTTTCCGCGGCGTCGGTGAGCTTGGTATCGGCGTACATCCGCAACGCCGAGGGAATTGTCACCCCAGCAAGGACCGCCATCACCGCGAGCGCCAACAACAACTCCAGCAGCGTATACGCTGAGCGCGATCGCGGTGAGTGGGGTTGTCGTCGCATGGGAAATTCATTTAGCCCCCCGTTGTCTTCAACGGGGGGGATTTTTCAATCATCATCACGAACCACCCCCCGTTGCGGACAACGGGGGGGGCTAAATGGTTACTTGTTGGCTTCATCCCAGTTGTTGATGTCGTCGCCGGTGCCGTCTTCGTTCTGCTTGTTGAGACCGCTCGACCAGATGGCGGGCTTGGTGGCGTTGGGGACTTTGCTGTTCGGCCATTCGTAGTAGAGAGCCTGACCCCACGGATCTTTTGGTTGCTTTTCGAGATAGGCCGGCACCGGCTTGCCGTTGGCGTCCTGGCCAGGGTTCATCATCAAGCCGATGACTTCTTCACGAGCCCCTTCGGGGAAGGAGCCGCCGTTCGCCACAGCGTACAGTTTGAGTGCGTTCTCAAACCCGGCGATGGAGTTCCGCGCGGCTTGGTTATTGGCGGTGCCTTGGGCACCAATCAGGTTCGGGATGACCATCGCCGCGATGACGCCGAGGATGGCGAGCACCAGCAGCACTTCAACGAGTGTAAAACCGCGACGGCGGCGACGGGGAGAAACAGGCAGGCGTTGCATGGCAGGGTTCCTAAGCAGGTGGTCGGTGGTGGGTGGCAGGGGATCGAAAGAAAGCGACGCTGTTTCTTCCGGTATGTGTCAGTGGTCCGTAGTCCGTAGTGAAGAAGCGGCGAGGGCTTGGTTTGTCTTTTCTGGCTCTTGACTCTCGACTCTCCGCTCCCAACTCTTACATACTCGACGAGCTGTTCATGATCGGCAGCATCAATGCCACGACGATGAACAGGATGATGCCGGCCATCAGCACGAGCATGGCCGGTTCCAACAGGCGGACGACCATGTCCAACTGCCGGTTCGACGTCCGTTCCATTTTATCCGCAACGCTGATCAAAACATGCTCTAAATTGTTCGCTTCTTCCCCCACCGCCACCATTTCGATGACATCGGGCGGGAATTGACCACTGGCGGAGAGCGGTTTCGACAGCGATTTGCCGGAAGTGACTTCGTCCGACGCCTTGCCGATCGCTTCGGCCAGCACGAGATTCCCGGTGGCGTCTTTCGCGATTTTCAGCGACATCAGCAACGGCACGCCGTTGTGCAGCAGCGTTCCCAGTACCCGGCAGAACCGGGCCACGCCGAGGCTGCGCGTCAGGTTACCGATCCCCGGCAATTTGAGCCGCAGGCGGTCGAGTTCCCTCCGGTGCGACTTCCAGTCGACATTCAAATACGCAAAGGTCCCACCAATCCCCACGAGCAGTCCCAGGATCAGCCCGTACTTCGTCAGCGTTTCGCTGGCAGCGAGCAACAGGACCGTTGCCATCGGAAGCTGACCGGTTTCCCGCATCCGGGCAAACATCGGTTCAAACTTGGGAACGAAGTAAACCAGCATCACACCGACAACCAAAGTCCCGACAACCACGAGAAACGCTGGGTAGGCCATTGCCCCGATGACCTTGCCCTTCAGTTCTTCCTGATGTTCGGTGAACTCGGCAATCCGGCCGAGGGAGTCTTCCATGAAGCTCCCTTCTTCACCAGCCCGGATGATGCTGATCGTCAAGTCGGAAAAGACCGTGGGATGGAGCTTCATCGCTTCGGCCAGCCGCGAGCCATCAGCGACGGCGGCCCGAACTTCCTGAATCACGGTCTTCAGCGTGAGATGCCGGGTCTGCCGTTCGAGAATGTCGAGCGACCGCATCAACGGGACCCCGGCCCGCAGCAAATCGGCCAGTTGTGTGTAGAACGTCGCCAATAACCGGCCGGAAACACGTTTCCCCTTACTGGCCTGCTTCGCCTTCGACGTTTCCGCCACGGTGATTTGCAGCGGAAACAAGCCCTTCGACGCCAGTTGGCTGAGGGCGTCGCGCTCCGTCCCCGCGGTCAGCACGCCGGTAACGGACTGCCCCGAAAGTTCACGGGCGGAGTAGCGATAATCAGGCATGAAATGATGACTTCATTTAGCCCCCGGTTGTCCTCAACCGGGGGTTCTTATGGACAGAGAAAGAGATTGGCAATTAGTAATTGGCAAATGAAAATTGCGAAATGAAATGCATTAGTTGTCACACCGTTCGAGATTTTCTGTTCCTCTCAATTCGCAATTTTCATTTCCTAATTTCTAATTGCCAATCTGAATTTTGCTTCTCCACGAATTAAACCCCGCGGATCAGCCCATGTCTCGTTTGGTGATCCGGACAACTTCATCGAGGCTGGTCATGCCATCGAGGACGCGGGTGAAACCGCTGTCACGGAGCGGGGCCATGCCGTGGGACAACGCGTACTTGCGGATGTCGCCGGTGCTGGCCCGGTTCACGCACAGCTTGCCGATTTCCGAATCGGTCCGCAACAACTCGAAAATCGCCTTCCGACCGGAATACCCTGTTGTTTTGCACTCCCGGCAACCGACCGGGCGATACAGGAACTCGGGATTTTTCACCGGAAAATCTTCGGGCAGCTCATCGGGGTCCGGCTTGTACTTTTCCCTGCAGTGCTTGCAGAGGACGCGCACCAGCCGTTGAGCGAGCACGCCTTCCACAGTACTGGCGACGAGGTACGGCTCGACGCCCATGTCGACCAGACGGGTGAACGCGCCGGGGGCATCGTTGGTGTGCAGCGTGCTGAACACAAGGTGGCCGGTTAGCGAGGCCTGGATCGCGCTCTCGGCCGTTTCACCATCGCGAATTTCCCCGATGAGAATCACGTCCGGGTCGTGACGCAGGATGCTTCTCAAACCGGCGGCGAAGGTCAGGCCGACTTTCTGATGGACCTGGATCTGGCTGATCCCACCCATCTGGTATTCGACGGGGTCTTCCACCGTGATGATCTTGATCGACGGGTCTTTGATCTCATTCAACGCGCTGTACAGCGTGGTGCTTTTCCCCGAACCCGTGGGACCGGTGACGAGCACAATGCCGTGCGGCAGACTAATGAGTTCATGGAACGTCTTCGCCATCGCCGGGGGCATGCCGACGTTGGCCAGGTTGAAGACCATCTTGCCTTTGTCGAGCAGACGGAGCACCACGCCTTCGCCATGATTCATCGGGATGATCGACACGCGGACGTCGATCTCGCGCCCGGCGACCTTCATCTTGATGCGGCCGTCCTGCGGGATTCGTTTCTCCGCAATGTTCAATTTCGACATGATCTTCAACCGCGTGACAATGGCGGCGAAGAAGTGCGAAATGGATTCGGGAACCGGCTGCACCCGCAGCACGCCGTCCACGCGGTAACGGATCGTCAGACCTTTTTCCTGCGGTTCGACGTGCACATCGCTCGCCCCCTGTTCGGCGGCTTCGATGAGGAGCTCGTTCACCAGCCGGATGACCGACGCCGCTTCCGCCATCTGTTCGATGTCGGCTTCGTTCCCCATCGCATCGGTAAGGAGTTCCACACCATCGGCGGTCCGTTGGGCGACGAGTTCATTGAGGGTGTCGCCGCCGAGACCGAGATGATCTTTAATCATCTCAATGACGTCGACCTTGCACGCCAACACTGGTTCCAGATGGAACCCGCTGACCGAAGAGAGTTCCTCGAGCGCTTCCAGATTGAAGGGATCACTGGTGGCGACGACCACGCTGCCGTAGCGACGTTGCAGTGGTAACAATGAATGTCGGAAGACCGCCGTGGTGGGGAACTGCACGAGGAGTTCGCGGTCGATCTGTTCTTTTTTGACTTCGACGAACCGCATCCCGAGTTCGTCGCCGAGCGCTCGCAAAACCTGCTCTTCGGTGGTGACGCCTTGTTCCACCAGTGCAATGTCCAGCCGCGTGCCGTTCACTTTGGGAAGTGCGGCTTGCAGTTGTTCACGGCTGAGCACGCCGTGACGAACAAGAACGGCTCCGATGTCCATAAACGTTGTCGCAGTCAATCGGCACAGGAAGCCCAGGGAACGCCTTCCCTGGGCTTCTGGTGGCTAGTGAAGTTTACCCTCAGGAGCACCGCTCCGTTTCACGATCAATTCCCCCGACCACTGCGGCCGAAGAAGCCGCCCCCCCCGGGCCCGCCGAACCCGCCACCAAATCCGCCCCGGTCGCCACCACGATCACGCATCTGGGATTCCATCATGCGGCGAATCACATCCGGATCCGTGGCAGCCGGAGGAGCCCCGCCTCCACGGTTGCTATCGCCACCGGGTTGTGTGGTCGAGCTGCGTGAGGTCCGGGGTGCGCTCCGCGTCGTGCTGACCGAAACCTTGGAGAACAGCGAACTCAAGGTACCCGAGACGATCGCGGGATCGGCCGTCGCCAGCGGAACGACGCGGACGGTCTGCCGCGCGTCTTTCGCTCGTTGATCGATGGTTTGCACCAGCTCTTCAATCTGCCGGTAGAGGCTTTCGTTGCACGAGACAATCAAATGGCTGGTGCGGGCATCGACGCCCAGCGTCAACTCCGGGCCGCGTCCTTTGCCACCGCCTTGTTGTCCCGCCATCAGCATGGCCAAGGGATTGAAGCCACCACCTCCACGTCCGCCGGGTTGGCCACCCGGCATCGGCTGCTCGGCTTGCATCGATTCCTTGAACACGCTCTCCACGACCTCGGCGACTTCGTCGACATCGGCGTGTTCCACCGGGATGGACCGCGGCAAACGATCCCGCAGCGACTCCGGCAATTCACTGGCATCGAGCAATTGCAGCATCTGTTCGATTTCGTCGATCTTCTCCGCCGGTCCGGTGACGAAGAGGGCGTTGGCCCGGACGTCGGTGACGATCCGCAAGCCTTGTTGACCGAGCGTGTTATTCAACCCGGTGACATTCATCACCCCGCGGCCGAGGGACGAAAACCCGCTGGCGAAGGAGCCGAGCAAGCCGTCCTGCTGTTGCGTCGAAGCGGTGACCGAGCTTTGCGGGAAGAGCCGTTCGAGCATCTGGGCCGTTTCGGTGGCATCGGCCGTCCGCAAGTAGAACACGGTCCAGCGGGTGCGGGCTGGAATGGAGGACGCGATGCTGTCCATCAATTGTTCGAAGCGATCGAGCGCTTCTTCGTCTTCGGAAACGATTACCATTTCCCCGCCGATGATCTGGACGCTGATGCCGGCGGAATCGCCCTTCGGCTCGGTGTCGGCGGGCATGGCGCCGTCTGTCGCTGTTGGGGCTGCGGGCTCTTTTTCGGCGGGGGGATTAAGGAACGACTTGAGGAAATCATCAACCACATCGCTGCCCGGAACCAGCGATTTAGGCTGCCGCGCTGGCGGGTTTTCCAGTGGAGCCTCGTCCGTTTTTTCCTGCGCGACGAGCCGCTGGAAGCTGGCCGACCGGGCGGGGGTCGCCGACGGTGATTCAGTCCGGCGTTCGTCGATGTTTCGCGCCGGCGGGACCGTAGCCCCACGGTCGACTTCCGGTGTCGGCAAAGCCCCTCGCAGCGGATTCCCGTCTTTTGACGGCACCTTGCGGTCTTGAATTACGCTCGGCTTCGACGGCACAACGATCCGGATCGGCGGCTGCCCGGATGCCGTCCAGACCTGTCGCAGCAATGGCAGTAGTTCCTGTGGATCTTTCCCATTGAGCGGAATCGTGCGGACCGGACCGCGGCGTTCCTGACCGTTGCCGATGCCGCCATCTCCCGGCTCTCCCATTTGTGTGAGAATGGCCCGGACCTGCGTCACTTGATCGGGCGTCCCGCGGATCATCAACCGACGACCTTGGGAATCGGCTTCGACCGAGGGAGCCCGGCTTCCTTCCCCGATGAACAGATTGCGGAGTGTGTTGGCGGCACCGACGGGATCGAGTCGGATGAGATTGACCACCGCGACCGAACTGGAAATTCCATCCCCGGCGATTTCCTTGAGCAAGCCTTCGACCTCGCGATGCTCTTCGTCCGTTCCCTGCACGTGCAATTTCGCTGTGCGACCGTCCTCGACGATGGCCAGTCCGGGCATAATCATGCTGAGCGTGCGTGCCACCTGCGCCACGTCGGCACCAGCAACGCTGTACGACTTCAAGCGAATTGGGTTGTCCAACCGGTTGATGGGGTTACCAAGAGTGTCTGTGTCGGTATCGAGGTTCTTGACCGCTTCTTCCACCAAGCGCAGGTGGGCTGACGAGGCAGTCACGAGCAGGTGATTGGTTCGCATATCGGCGGTGACCTGAATCTTGCCGACATACGGCGAAGCCGTGCCCGTCGAACTGCTGCGGGAAGAGGGTTGCTGTTGCTGATCCGAACGGCCATCGCGTCCGTCCCGGCCATCACGACTAAACCCACCGAACCGGGGGTCCCCACCGCCGAAGCCGCCGAACCGTGGATCGCCGCCGAAGCCCCCGCCAAACCCACCGGGGAAGCCGCCGAACTGCGGTGTCGTGGTTGTGCTTCCTGTGGTCATCGGATTCAGGCCGAACAGCTTCCGGACCGTTCGTTCCGCTTCGACAGCCGAGATGTGCTTGAGCGGAATGGCTTTGAACGCCGACTCACGATTGTCAATGGCAATGCCGCTCTTTAACAGCCCATACACCCGGCGGACATTGGCCGCGATATCGGTAATGACGATCGAGTTCGTGTTCTTGAGTGCGGACGCTTTGCCCTGCGGACCCAGTAACTCGCGGACTTCCCCCACGACTTTGTCGGCTTCCACCATGTCCAGCGGGATGGCGAGATTGACGAGTTCGTACTTTCCCTTCTGCGGCAGTTCTTCCACGCTGATCGTGGGGATCATGCTTGGCGGAATCGGTTCGTCAATGTTCACACATGCCAGGAACCGATCGCGTCGAATCAGCAGAAAGCCCCGCTGCAACAGGTAACCGTTGAGCACATCGAGGGCTTCGGTAACGGTGTATTCCTGGTTGTCGAGATAGTTGAAGGTTCCCGGCGGGACTTCGTTCAAGTCGAGTGTCAGCCCGGCCGTTTCCGCGAACATTTTCATCACGTCGGCCCACGGGGCGTAGCGGAAGTTGAACGACAACTTCACACCGTCACCGCCGCGCGGTCCGGGTCCACCCGTGTTGAACGACGCCGTTGCCGCAACGCCTTCCGGGGGAACGATGATGTTGGATTCCGGGCGCGGACGGCGTGGTTCTCCAACCGGAGGCCCCCCGAGTCCGCCCCCTTCAGGCCGCGGACCGCGAAAGCCTCCGCCTGGGCCACCCGGTCCGCGCTGCTGGAACTGCGCCCGCATTTCGGTGACTTTAGCGGCGTAGTCTTCCTTACCGTCGTCCCATTTGTCCGCCTGGTCGCGGGTTAAGATTTTTTCCGCCCGGGCTTCGAATTCCTTGAGCTTGGCTTTCTTTTCTTCGTCGGTGGCATCTTCGCCGAAAGCTTCCATCACTGGGCCGAGTTCTTCGCGGATTTTCTGCAACTCTTCCCGCTGTTCTTCAGTCAGCGCCAAGTCATCCACCGCCGCGACAGCAGGATTCCCCGGAAACCGCATCCCGCTGGAAAGCGAGGCCGCCAAGAAGCTGCCGGGCTCGAGCAGTTGACCGGCCTGCATCAGGCCACGGAACCCTCCGCGCCCCCCGCCAAATCCACCCCGGCCGGGACCGCCGCCACCGGGACCACCCGGCCCCCGCTCTCCGGGAGGCCCACCACCTGGCTGTGCCCATCCGTTCACCAGCAAAACGGCGCAGACGGGGATTAACATCAACCAGCGATGGAGCGTTTTCATGTTTTCGCCATTCCGGAAACGACCCGAACAACGCACGATCCGCAGAAAACCGGTCATCCCTTCCGATGGAAAAGTCGCTACAATCCACCGAGTCCACAGAGACGACAAGCTCCCCCACAGTTTACCTTGCGTTCCCCTCTCCGCGATAGAAGCGGATTGGCAGATTTTCCTACACTCTCAAACCCCGCCCGCGCCTTACCTGTTTCGCCGAAGCCCTCTGTCCGATCCCGCTTTCGGCGGATTCCCGAAACTTTTTTGTGTCCGCCGGGTTCGCTCTTTCAGGATACCCCTGAAGTTCGACTAAGATGATCATGACGGCAGGCGCGGAAACACGCCTGGCGTCTTCTACTTCGACCGGAGAATCGTTGTGCTACGGAAATCCTTCCTGTGCCGGATTGTCTTCTGCCTCCTCGCAGGTCTGGGGTCCGGTTATACCGTTTATGCACAAGATACCACCCGGGGCGAGCGTTACTTCAAAGAGCTCGACCGGGACAACGATGGCACGCTAAGCGAAGACGAATTCAAGCGGGCCGATGATCGGATGCGAGACCGCCTGAAAGATGCCGGTGTCACCTGGCGTCCGGGTTTGAAACTGCCGGATTTCGTCGCCGCTTCCGAGAAAATCGAGGAAGCCCGTCAAAAAGAACGGGAGCGGGAACGGGAAAGCCGCGGTGATAGCAGCGACCGCGGCGGGGATCGCGGTTCTTCCCGAGGCAAGCCGAAGGAAAAAGTGAAAGTCAATATCGCCCTCCCGGTGACTTACGTCCCGTTCGATAAGAACGCTGACGGGCAAATTGGCCTGTACGAATGGGAACGGGCGAAGTTCGCAGAATTCCGGGCACTCGACCGCAACGGCGATGGTTTTCTGTCACCGCGGGAATTGGTGTCGGCTGCCACGTCGGTCGCTGCCGGAAGCACGCCATCAATCACACGGACGGTTCCGTCCATGAGTGCTACTCCCACAGCGATGGTCGCACCGCCGGTGGCCCCACCCGGAACCCCCGCCGTTGCGAACGCACCTGTGAAGCCCACTCCCGCCGTCGTCGTCACCCCGCCGGAAGAAGATCGAGAGACGAAAGTGGCCAAGGTCTTTTTCAAGGGCCTCGACAAAAACAGTGACGGCGAAATCTCGCAGGAAGAGTGGACAGAAAGCCGCGGTGTCCGGGTGAAATTTGAGCAAGCCAACGTCTCGCCGCCGTTGCCGCTGGACGAAGAAGAATTCATCAAGCAATACCGTGCCGTCGAGCAGAAGAAAACGACTTCCACGTAGAAGAATTCGACCGTGCAGATCACTGTGAACGGGGAATCCAGGGAGCTGGCGGACGGCACGACGGTTCGCCAGTTGCTTGAGTCCCTGCGACTCGACCCGCGCTATCTGGCCGCCGAGGTGAATCGGCAAGTCATTCCCCGTGCGCGGCATGGTGAGCACATTCTTCACCCTGGTGACGTCATGGAAATCGTCACTCTCGTCGGCGGCGGTTGATCCGCGCCCTTTTCTTGGTTTCAACCACTTCCCAGGGAAGGCATTCCCTGGGCTTCTATGGTCGTTCGACCGTTACAACCGCTATTGGTGATGCGCTCACACGTTGCAGAATGTGAGCTAGGTTTCTGATACGCCACGGTCTTGCACACAGGGTGTGGGATTCGGCGTTACGGAATCCGTGCGGCATGTTGTTCAACAGTTTCTTCTTCTGGTTGTTCTTCCTCACGGTGTGGGCGCTGTATTGGCGACTGTCGCATCGTGGCCAGAATCGGCTGCTGCTGGTCGCCAGCTATTACTTCTACGGGTGTTGGGATTGGCGGTTCCTGGGGCTGATTCTCCTCACTACGACGTGGGATTACGCCTTCGCGCATGCGATGGCCGCAACACGCTCTGTGGGACGACGACGGGCGTTGCTGGCATCATCAGTGACGTTGAACCTCACGGTGTTGGGCTTCTTCAAATACTACGGATTCTTTTCGAACGAATTGGCAGCGTGGATGACATCGCTGGGGCTGACCCCGTTGCTGCCGACTCTGACCATCGTGTTGCCGGTGGGAATTTCATTCTTCACCTTTCAGTCGATGAGTTACACGATTGATGTCTACCGCGGTGTGATTCAACCGGCCCGCAGCTGGTTCGACTTTGCGCTCTACATCTCGTTCTTTCCGCAATTGGTCGCGGGACCGATCGAGCGAGCACAGACGCTGTTGCCGCAAGTGCTCAAGCCGCGGACGTGGCAGCCGCAATTCTTCGCTGAAGGATTGCACGACATTGTTCTCGGTTTGTTCCAGAAGATTGTGGTCGCAGACAACATGGCGGTTCTCGCGAACTGCGTCTTTGCCACACCATCAGCCGAGCTAACCGGAACGGAAGTGCTGCTCGGAATCTATGCCTTCGCATTTCAAATCTACGGCGACTTCGCCGGGTATTCGTCGATGGCCCGCGGGGTAGCGAAGTGGCTCGGATTCGAGTTGATGCTCAACTTCCGCAACCCGTACTTCGCCATCGATCCCAGCGATTTCTGGCGGCGCTGGCACATCAGTCTGTCACAGTGGCTCCGTGATTATCTTTATATCCCGCTCGGAGGCAACCGGGGTGGCAGTCTCCAAACCAATCGCAATCTGATGGTCACGATGCTGCTCGGCGGTTTGTGGCATGGTGCGAACTGGACCTTCATTCTGTGGGGGGCGCTGCACGGTCTCCTGCTTTGCGGGTACCGCAGCGTGGTGCCACCGGTGCCGGACACGCAACTGTCATGGGTTGGACGACTCGGTCGCATGGTGCTGATGTTCCATCTGGTTTGCCTCGGCTGGCTGCTGTTCCGGGCCGAATCGATTTCGCAGGCCGTGGCCATTCTCGGACAGCTCTTCACCAGCGTTGGAGTGACGCCGCTCGCCACAACGATCCTCGGCACGATGGTGCTCTGCGTTAGTCCGCTGATGTTGTACGAAGCGTGGACCGAATGGCATGGCAAAACCCATTCGCTGTTGGAAATCCATTGGATGCCGCGCGGATTGGCGTACTCATATGTCGCCCTGATGTGTCTGTTCGTTCCGCCGCCTGTGGCCGCGACGTTCATTTATTTCCAGTTTTAGATGTGTGCCGCGAAAGCCCTGTCGCTATGACCCAGACTGTCCTTCACGAAGACCGCACCACCGACGATGCCGACGGTTTAACCGCGACGTTGGAGCACGTTCAGCAATTGGAGAGTCAGCTCCGATCGTTGAGGAGCGAAGACGCTACAGCGCCGGTGTCACCCATCCCCCTGCGCTCCGTCGAATGGCGCGTTGTGGGGGTTGTCGCGGTGGTGCTTGGGTTGGCAGAGTGCGGGTTCCATTTTGGCAAGCAAAGGTTGTCGAAGGATGTCGAGCATTTGCAGTCGTTCACGCAACTCGCGGAACGTTTTGCAAAAACCCCGGCCGCGGGACCGAAAGTTCTGTTTCTGGGCAACTCGTTGACCCGATACGGCGTGGATGAATCGGTCTTTGCCCAAACCTTCACCGAGGTGGCCGGGATCACGCCCGCGCCGTTGAAGATCGTCCCCGATAACACCGCCCTGGCCGATTGGTTCTATGTCTACCGAAATCAATTCGCACAGCCAAATCGTGCTCCGCAAGTCCTTGTGATCGGCTTCGAAGGCGGCCATCTGCGGGATGCTCCGTCAAGACATCCCGATCGACTGGCACAGTATTACTGCTCATGGAGTGACTGGCCCGAACTCTGCGCCCGCGATCTGCCCGACTTCGAATCCCGCGCGGCGTTTCTGCTGGGCCAATGTTCATCGATGATCGGTAATCGCGACCGGGTCACACGACGGGCGCTCGACACGCTGATCCCTGGATATCGCGCCGGGATGGACCGCATTAATGCTTCGCTGAAAGGGCATGGGAAGGCAACAGTATCCCCGCAGTATCAGCGCTTGCGTAAACTGATTGAGGCTGCGCACGAACAGCACGTGCGCGTGGTTCTCGCGGCAATGCCGGTCCCGGAGCACTATGAGTTCGATGTGGAACTCCTCGCAGTGGTGAAAGACCGAGGCATTGAACTCGTCGATCTGCGTCACGTCGCTGGCCTGGAACCGGCCATGTTCTTTGACGGCCTGCACATGGATGCTGCCGGGGCAAAACTTTATAGCCAAGCACTGGCGAAAGCACTCGCTGCCTTGCACGATTGAGAAGCTTACAGATCAGGGTGGGTCAGTCTTCTCGGCGAGTATCAAATGTGCGCCGGAACCGGCAGAGCGGTCAACGGCGGGGTGCCGGCGACGTGCAACGAAGAATCGGAGGAAGCGTCATCGACATCGCGGACTTGCCCAGACGGTGCCTGCGTTCTACCTTGAGCGAAGCGAACCGCATCCTGGCCGTCAGCATTCCGCCGGGAGGATTTCGTCGCTCTCGGATCGGAAAGGACACCGTTGTCGATGTTCGACGGCATGAGTCTGAGTCTGTGGCCGTGGTGGTTGTGGATTCTGTCCGCACTGTGGATCGGCGCGCTGATCTTCTGGCAGCCGGTGGGTTCTGCGCTTCGTGAACGCTGGGGATGGGGCGCACTCGCGCTGGTCTATGCGATGCTCATCGTGCTGGGGGGCCGCATCGCGCCGGCAAGCCCCGTGGACGCTCCCGCCGATTCCTGGCTGCTCTGGCTCGGGTTGCTGGTCTTTCTCGGCGGTGCGGTAACGTCGATCGGTCTGTGCAGACAGCGCTGGCAGCAGATTGCGAGTTCGGCCACCGCAGTCGGGGCCGCAGTCACATTGGCCGCACTGCATGCCCCTGAAGCAGCACTGGCCTGCGGCGCGATGGGAATCATCCTCGCACGGAAATCGGCCGTGAGCGTGGTGCCCGATAGGGGCGGAGCGATCCCGCGGCAGAATGTCTGGCTGGCGGGCCTCGCCGCGGTGGTCACGTTGGTGGTGGTCCTGGGCGTTGTGCGACAGGCCTTAATCATGGAATCGACCCGCATTGGTCCCAGCCGCTGGCAGACCGTGTTCCCCACGCGCGAACAGGTCGCCCGGCATCAGCGCCAGTCGGGTGACGCCGACACGCAAAAGTCATCCGTGCCCGTGGAAGCCTGGGGGCTTGCCGCGATCTGTCTGCTTGCCACGATTTCTCGTGGAGTGCCAACTTCCCGCGAACATAGCTTATCGCAGGACGGCCTGTCATGACTCTGGCGATGATGCTGACATTGATCTCGGTCGCGGTCTCGGTCGCCGTGATGAGTGTGCTCTCCGCCTTGACAGCGGAAGACCGACCGGCGCGCGGACGCGGCTGGGCTTTCGCTTCGATTGGGATCGCAATCGGTCTGGTTGCCTGCGCCTCGTGGCACAGTGTGACGGCAGTCCGACCGATCGCGCTGGTGCTCGTGTTGCAGGGGTGGGTCCTGTTGGAACGACTGCGGCGTGATCCCGTCGCGCCGGATCATCCTGTTCCCGCGACGGACCTCACGACGGAGCCGACACCGTGATAGCCGACATTCTGCTCATCACGATGTTGGCGCTGCCGTGGCTGGCGTGCTTCGGACTGATTGTCTCCGGATCACGGAACCCGCAATCGGGACGACGGCTGGTCATGCTCACGGCGGCACTCCTCAGCTTGGGGTGTCTCACGCTGGTGATTCTGCAACTGGAGCCTAACGTGGCTCTCGGTTCCACAGCAGACGAAGTCGATCGATCCGCAACGATGAGCACACTGGCGTGGTCCACCGACCGGTTCTCTTTGGTGATGGTGGCCGTCACCATGCTGATTCTCGCGGCCGCCGCGGTGCTGCTGCCCGATGATTCCTCCGCGGCATGGATGCTCACGTTGATGATCCTCGGCGGCGTGCTGCACCTCTGGTGGCTGCAGCATGTCTGGTGGATTGCCGGCGCGGGCGTGCTGATGTCGTTTTTTCTGCTGGTGTTGCCAACAGCGGGAGAATCGCCCGGCATGGCGGGACCTGCACGCAGTTTGTGGTTGACGACCTCTGTCGGCGATCTGGTTTTGATCCTGGCCATCATCGCGGGCATTGGTGGTCTTGGTGACGGTGCCGCTTTGCTGTTCTGCGATTCCAAAACCGTGGGAGAATTCGCGGCGATGCGACCAGCCACCGGAATGTTTGTCGCCTTCTGGTGGTGGATCGGCATCCTCGGCCGTTGTGGCCAATTCCCACTATGTGTGACTTTTGATGCCGTGCGACCATACCGTCCGCTGGCTTGGGTGATCGGCGTTGCAGTCGGTGTCTTTGCGGTCGGATGGCGCTGGTGCGATCTCGGTCACGCCTGGTGGGCGGCGTCCCCATCGGTCTTCAATCTGGTTGTCAGCGGGGCGTTGGCGTCGTCCTTTCTGTGCGCCTGGTTTGCCCTCTGTACGGCCGATTTTCGGGTGCGCGTGGCTTACCTTACCGCCGCTCATGTGAGTCTCGCGCTCGGGCCGTTGTGTACTGGAAGCGAGATCGATCGCGTGTGGGCCAGCGCCGTTGTGATGGGGACGCTCGGTCTCGCGGTCTGGTGTTGGTGCGTCGTCACAGCACCACTGGAGACGGGCACACAGGGGGAGCATTCACCTGGTCCCGCGTGGGCGAAAATCATGACCGGTGGCGAAACTTCGACTGTCGTCTGGCAATGGTCAATGATGTCACGACCGACACCAACGCCGATCTTGCCGACGATCGCGCCGTGGGCCCGTTCTCAAACCGGGATCGCGGTTCTGCTGTGGTGTGGACTCAGTCTCGCTGCGGGCAGTTGGTGGTGGGGTGAAGATCTCTTCGCGGAGGTTGTGCCGAAAGCCGCAGCCCCTGCATCGCCGGAGCGCACGGGGGACGTGATCGATGACGCGGTCCCCTTGCGACCGAACGGCAGCATTCCGGTCAGTGCCCTGGCCGTGGCATTGATTGCGGCCTCGGTCTGTGCCGGAATGCGGACATTAGTGCGTCAATCGGGGCAGGAACATTCCTCCGAAACACAGGAACACAGTGTCTGGGCCATATTGGCGTTCACCGCGCTGGCTGCCGCTCCGACGGCAATCATCGTTAGTTTTGCACGACCTTCTAGCAGCGTTGCAGCCATCGGTACTCAACTTTCCCCAGCACTGGCCTGCCTTGCGCTGGCTGCGCTGGTCAGCGGGTGGGTCTGGGCTGGTTGGCCATTGGAACAACAGCAGCGCGTCGCCGCCTCGTTCGGCGTGCTGCAACGATTCGGTCAACGGCGATTGCTGGTCCCCGGCCTGTTGCAGTTCGGCGCGAATTTTCCGCTGCGCGGGTTGGCCCAGATGTTTCGCTTCCTCGACTGGAGCCTGCTGGAAATCACCTGCTGGGGAGGGCTCCGTCGGCTTCCCGAGGTCCTCCGCCGATTCATCGACGATCTCCGCCAGGCGGGCAATGAATCCTACGCGCTGGTCGTCTGGGTTTCCGGCACGGCCCTCGTCACCACGATCATCTGGCTCGCCCAAACTCCGCGCTGAGTCTCGGTTTCGCGGCCCCCGCCGATTTCACGGCTACCTTACGCCGTCGTAACGTGGGCTTCTGCCGGGCGGAGACGAAGGGTGCGGGCCTTTTCCACCAACAGCCATGTCGCGCCCAATACCATCCCGCCGCCAGCAGTCACGCCGATCAACATCGGCCAGCCCTGGTGACTCCATTCCTGTGCAGAGACCCAGTAACTGTAAGTGCCCAACGCGGCCAGGGGCAGGAGTTGCGGCAGGATCGCTTCCGCAAAGAACCGTTGCGGTTTCAACCCCACGCGATTTAATGCCACGGGAACCAGGACACCTAACTCGATGCACAGCACCGGGGCAAATGTCCCCCAGGCCACGCCGGTCAACCCCCAATACGAGCACAGGGTGATGCTCATCGTCAGGCTGCACAGCGCTTCGGTCAGATACAAGATCGCCGGAAAACGAACATCGCCCATTCCGAACAGGAAGGACCGAATGACTCCGCACGGCAGGGCAATGAGTTGGGCGGCCAGCAACACGACCAGAATGTGGTGGCTCGAGGCATACCCATCTCCCATCCAGTTCCGAATCACATCCCCGCCGAAGAACCACGCACCGATAAAGATGCCCCCGACCAGCAGGAATACGGTACCGACCGCCTTCAACATGAACCGTTGCAGGCGATGCCGGTCGGTGATTGCCGACAGCGCTCCCGCCGTCGGCATACAGATCTGTGAGATTTTGTCGATCGGTTGCTTAAGGAACTGTGTGAGCCGCAGGGCGATGTAGTAGGGAACGATTTTGTCCGTCCCCATCATGATGCCGATCACCACCGAGTCCGTGGCATTCGTCAGTTGGTAGGCAATCGCATTCAAGAATGCCATCGCGCTGAAGGAACTGCACTCCTTCAAGACTTGCCGATCGAGAAACTCCCGGCCGATGCGCAGCCTGGGAAGCGACCGATAGGCGAGCCACGCACACGCCAGGTTCTCGGCCAGCGTGATGAAGAAATAAATGCAGGCAATCGTCAACAATCCCCAGCGTTCGTGCAGAAACACAAAGATCAGCGTGAGACGGATCAGGTCCGAACAGACGATGACACTTCGTTCCAGATCGAACCGCCGCATGCCCATCAACACGCCGCCAAATACGCTTCCCACCATCCCCGTGGCGGCATTCAGCCCGAGAACAACGATCGTCCATTGAATTTCGACCAGTTCGCTTCCGGTCCAATGGCTGGTCCACGGCGCGAAGAAACTCAGACTGACCGCCACTGCGAAGGTAATGCATCCCATCACCAGATAAATGGCGAAGATCAAACTGACGATCTGATTGATCCGGAGATCGTTGCCCTCGCCGTGATATTTGGCCACATATCGGCTGATGGTTTCACCGAAGCCGAAGTACAACAAGCCGGCATAGCTTGCCATCGAGTTGATAAATAGCCAGGTGCCATACGACTGGTCGCCCATGATTTGGACGATGTACGGCATCAGGAAGAAGCCGATGACAATCGTCAACCCATGCGCCAGCCAGCTTGCCAGCACATTGCGTTTCACGGAGGGAACAAACGGCTTCATCGGGGAGCCTGAACGGGGGCACATAACGGAACGTCGCCGACGGGCGCAGACCGATCCCCGGCGCGCACTTTGGCTCACGATGAAACATAGGTTCGGAGTGGATCTCGCGCGGCCGAACTCGCCGGTTTCCCCCCGCGGAGCCTGTGCGTTTGGTAACGTATCCGCTTCGATCGTCCCCATCGGCGTGTCTGGCACGAAGGGACTGATCGCTACCAGCCTGATAACCGGCAAGAGTTGGCCATTCCATCGCCATAAAAAAAGGATCGCTTCCCTCTCGGAAAGCGATCCTTCAAATTCGTTGGGTGCCCAGGCGACGGCGATTTACTCTTCAGCAACGTACGGCAGCAGTCCCATAAACCGGGCGCGAAGCACGGAGTCACGCACAGCCCGCTGGTACTTCGCACAGCAACCCGTCTTGCGGCGCGAGAGGAGATTTCCTTCGCGATCAATCATCGTCCGCAGGGTCTTCAAATCTTTGAAGTCCACGAAAATCGGACGGGGCGGCTTGTCACAACCGTTCGGGCAGAAGCGGCACCGAACCTTCTTTTTGAGCCGCTGGCGCTTCTTGCGAAGCTTCTTGATCTCGGTCTTAGTCAACGCCATTGTACATCGGTCCTCTGGTGGAGACTCTCCACGCTGGGAAAGTCCGTTCCGCAGCCATGCCGGGAACGCAGAAGAAAATCGTCGCTACCCCTTGCAGCGACGAAAACCCCGACGGTTCGGGGGAATCGAAGACTATCGTCGATCACGAACCGATTTGCAAGTCCACCCATCCAGTGAACGATCGTTTCCTCCAGCTCCCCGACACCGCTATGCGGTTTCGCGCCCCGCGCCAACCGTTTCCCAGTGTCTTCGATCACACGATGAAAAACTCCCCACGGGGCGCGAAACCGCAAGCGTAGTGAGGGTGATCTTCTGACAACTTCCACGACGTTCCCCGCCCCGGTTGCTACAGTGAGCCGGAACGATTTCCTCTCCATTCTCCGGACCGGGACGGTTCGCCGATGTGCGGGTTGACGGGTTTTATCGATCTCAGCCGCAGCACGTCCGCCGACGAACTGCGGGCGCGGGTCACCACGATGGCGGACACGCTGCGGCATCGCGGACCGGATGACGCCGGGGTGTGGGTCGATGAAGCCGCGGGGGTCGCGCTCGGGCATCGGCGGTTGTCAATTCTCGATCTGTCGCCGCTCGGTCACCAGCCGATGTTCTCGCACGACGGCCGGTGGTGCATCATCTACAACGGCGAAATCTACAACCACAACGAACTGCGGCGCGACCTGCAAAAGCGCGGCGTGCAGTTCAAAAGCACGTCCGACACCGAAACGCTGGTTGAAGGGTTTGCGGCGTGGGGCGAGAGGGAAACCGTCTCCCGTTGCCGCGGGATTTTTGCGATCGCGGCCTACGACATCACAAAGCGGGAACTCACGCTGGTCCGCGATCACGTCGGCGTCAAACCGTTGTATTACGGTCGCCACGGACAACACTGGTTCTTCGGTTCGGAGCTGAAAGCGCTGCGGGAGCACCCAGCGTTCACAGCCCGGATTGACCGCAACGTGCTGCCGCAATATCTGCGGCACAACTACATTCCTGCGCCGTACACCATCTACGAAAACACCCACAAACTCCCGGCCGGGACGCTGCTCACGCTACCGGTGATGGACTCCGCCGCGAACCCGCAACCGGTGCCGTATTGGTCGTTCACCGAAACAGCAATGACGGCGGCGAACAATCCGTGGTCCGGATCCACTGCGGAGGTTGTCGACCAAGTGCAGACCGAGCTAACTCGCTCCGTTCGCGAACAAATGCTCTCCGATGTGCCTCTCGGTGCGTTTCTCTCCGGGGGGATTGATTCGTCACTCGTCGTCGCGCTGATGCAGTCGCAAAGCCCGCGGCCGGTGAAGACGTTTACCATCGGCTTTGAACTGGCGGACTACAACGAAGCGCCGTTTGCCGCAGCGGTCGCGAAGCACCTGGGGACGGATCACACCGAGCATTACGTCACCGCTGAGCAAGCCCGGGATGTCATCCCGCGGCTGCCGAGCATGTTCGATGAACCGTTCGCCGATTCGTCGCAAATTCCGACGTTTCTCGTCTCGGAACTCGCCCGGCGGCATGTGACGGTGTCCCTCTCCGGCGACGGCGGCGATGAACTTTTTTGTGGTTATTTGCGGTACTTTGCCCCGCTGTTGGGGTCGAAAGCGGGCTACATTCCAACGATCGTGCGGTCCCCTTTGAGTCACGCGGTGAAGCTGGCCGGACGGTTGGCCTTCAACAGCAAGTCCCGCAAGTTTCTGAACCGCGCGGCGAGTTTTCTGGCCGACGCCGACCCGGATGATCGCTATCTCCGGGGCATGACGCACTGGCCGCTGAACGAGTTCGTGGCCCGCGATGCCCATCCGGTCAGCACGACGTTCATGCAGCGCGATCAATGGCCGAAGTTCGCCGAACGGCAGCAACGGTGGATGTGGCTCGACACGCTCAACTACCTGCCGGACGACATTCTAGTGAAAGTCGACCGCACGAGCATGGCCGTTTCATTAGAAGCCCGCGTACCGTTGCTCGACCCCGGCGTCATCGAAGCCGCGTGGCGGGTTCCGTTCGCGATGCAGACTAAAGGCTGGACCGGCAAACAAATCCTGCGCAACGTGCTGGAGAAGTTTGTCCCGCGGTCGATGTTTGAGCGTCCCAAGAAAGGCTTTGGCGTGCCGATCGCGGAGTGGCTGCGCGGCCCGTTGCGAGACTGGGCAGAAGCGTTGCTGTCGGAACAGCGCCTGCAATCCGAGGGCTATTTTCACCCGGCACCCATCCGCCAGAAGTGGGCGGAACATCAAAGCGGCCGCGTCGACTGGGCGTATCACCTGTGGGACGTATTAATGTTCCAGGCGTGGCTGGATGAGGTTCAGCGGTAGAGGTGTTGTTCCTTTACGGGTTCCTTTCTCGGACCCACTGCTCATCAAATTCCGCATGCTTCATGCTTTTCCCGCCTTCGACAAAGTCACTGTAAACGACGTGAATCCGGCCGTTTTTCGTCTGGATGACCGCGGGGTAGTGAAACTGCCCGGATGGTTGATCTTCGAGATGCCGGGTGTGGGACCATGTGCGGCCTTCGTCGGTGGAGACGGACACCGCGAGTTTGTTCCGGCCGGTGATCGTATCGTTGTAAACCATCACCCAGTGGCCGTTCTGTAAGCGCACGGCGTCGAGACCGGAGCCGGGGTTGGGGAGTTCGCTCATGCCGACCGGGCCCCAGGTTTCGCCATCGTCTTTCGATTCACACACACGGATCTTGCGGGTGACGCCGTTCTCACGCATGTAGGCTACGAGGGTGCCATCGTCGCGGCGCAACACGCTGGGTTGAATCGCCCCGAAGCCGATGAGGGGTTGCGACGCCCGCCACGTTTTGCCGTCATCATCGCTGATCGCCATCAGCGAGAACGAAAACGTATCCGAATACAACGGCAGCAGAATCCGCCCACTCGGCAGCACCGTCGGCTTGCACCGCGGTTGCCAGCCGAGGCGTTGATAGAGCTTGTCGCCCAGCCGCGTGCGGACTTCGTCGATCTCCGCTTTGAGTTTGTCGGTCATCAAGGCGGCGGGAACCACGGCAACGATTTGCTCCAACTGTTTGCGGCCGGCTTCGCTGAAGTCGTCCGGCTTCAGCCACAGGCTGTCACGATGGGTCCACTTGGGACAACCGACGCCGAGTGGATCGTCGGCGACCAGCATCTGCGTGACGCACGATTCCCAGGAATTCGCAAGAATCAGGGGCCAGAACAACGTCAACCGCCCGCGCGGGTCAACCATGAGACACGTATTGCAATCCGGAAAGCCCGGCGTGTCGACCAGCAGAAACGCCTCGCTCCAGCTCTTCGCATCGGCAGGCTTACGTGTCCCATACACGGCGACATCATCCGCCCGGCGTTCACCGGAACCTCGATACCACGAGACGAACAGCTCACCGTTCGCCAGTTCCGCAATCCCCGGCGCATGGTTGTGCTGCGCGTGCAGCGGGAAGATCAACTCCGATGCAAAGTAAGGCACCTCGGCGCTCAGCGGTCCACAGCTACCGACAGCAATCAGAACGAAGTACGAAACCCGATTCCACATGGATGCCACCTTGCTGGAGTTTGATCTTCACGGGATATCGTGACGAGAGTGCAGCGTCAATGAGTGCGATACCGGCAAAAAGGCAGTCCACAGATTTCGCAGATGAACGCAGATTCGAAGAGAAAGAGAATGAAATCATGGCAGAGACTGATAAGAAGAGGCAAGCGAACCGACGTTAGAGTGCGGGGTCTATTCTTCTCATTCCATTCCGCGGCTTCCACGTCTGCCTTTTTCTGAATCTGTGTTCATCTGCGAAATCTGTGGATCTCTTCGTCTTGATCCGCTCGACTGAAGTCACTCCCTTGTTTCACCTGCGTTCCCCTCCTGTGCGTGGGAACGCTGGTTCTTCGACGCTCCGCGTCGTCTTCGGGCGTTGTGAAGCGTTCGTGCGACGCAGAGCGTCGCGGCCGCGCGTTCCCACGCGGAGCATGGGAACGAGTGCTGAACCACCTCCACCCTCTTCCCATGCCCACTTCCCCGCATTCTTCCGTGTCCTCCGTGTCTTCCGTGGTTCCCTCTCTTCCTCTTCTGCCTTTTTCTGAATCTGTGCTCATCTGCGAAATCTGTGGACCTCTTCGTCTTTCTTGCTGCAACGAAAGCAATGCCCTTGCTCGCGCGGAGGCAAGTGACGGTCGTGGTTTCGCGTTCGCCGGGGCAATCGGGTAAACTCTCGCCGCGTGGATTGAACCGTGGTTACCTGATCTCTGCCGAGCCCCGATATGGACGTCATTGCCGGTCATCTGTACGACTTCCCCAAGTACTACGACCTCATTTTCGGGTCGGACTGGAAAGCCGAGTACAAGTTTCTGCTCGAGTGCTTCGACCTCTGGGCGCGCCGGCCGGTGAAGCGGATCTTCGAACCCGGCTGCGGCACCGGGCGGTTGATGATCAAGCTCGCTCAGGCCGGTTACGAAATCAGCGGGCTCGATCTCAATCCGAAAGCCGTCGATTACTGCAACAAACGGCTGGGAAAGTATGGCTATCCCGAATCCGCATTCATCGGCGACATGGCCGACTTTCGTCTCAAGAAGAAAGTCGACGCCTGCTTCAACATGATCAACACGTTCCGGCATCTCCCCAACGAAGCCGCAGCGTTGTCGCACTTCCGCTGCATCGCCGAGTGTCTGAACAAAGGGGGCATCTACGTCCTCGGCTTGCACCTCACCCCGAAGACCACGCAGCAATGCACGGAAGAATGCTGGTCGGCAGCGAAGGGGAATCTGACGGTCAACTCGCGGCTGTGGTCCATCGGCATCGACCTGAAGAAGCGCGTCGAACGGATCGGCATGACGTATGACGTCCACACGCCGACGCAGCAATTCCGCATCGAAGACGAAACCGCCTTCCGCACGTACTCCTCCGAACAGATGCAAGCGATATTCGACGCCACGCCGGGATTGAAACTCGTCGAAACCTACGACTTCCGCTACCACATCGACTGGCCGATCGAAATCGACGCGGACACGGAAGATATTGTGTACATCCTGCAGAAGCAGTGACCGCGCATCACAGCCCGGAGCGCAAGCGACGGAGTCTGCCTTGCTCGACTGTCCCGCTCGGAGTGTCATTGTCGCGAGATTGCGGCCGCATCCACTCAGTGAAAGGCGATTGCGAATCCCATCACGATGGCCAAGGCGGCGGCAATGCCAGCAACGACGAACCCCGCCGCGGCGTTCTCCGACGGCCCCACCCAGGTGCGGTAAGCGTCTTGCGAACGTTCTGCATCCTGTTCGCGGCAGGTGATAGGACGCCGCAGTCGCAGTCGTTGATCGTCCAGCTTTTCGAACAGATCCCAGCCGGACTGAGATTCGTATTCCAGCACGGACTGCAGCCGTGCCGGATTCCGGAATGTGGTCCAGGCCGTGCGGAGAATTTTGTATTCGTAACCGTCTTCAGCAGCCATCGGGGCGGTCTCCTGTTCTTCTTCGCGGCGAAGGGCTTCCCGTCGTTTAGCGGCGGCCGCAGCGGCCGCCGCTCCAGCGGCACCGGACATCATCGAACCTTTCAAAACAACAGTGCGGGCCATGTCGGGTTTGCCGACGAAATCTGTCGACAGGAACCGTTGGCAAAGGGGCATCAACTCCTGAGAAAACGGAACTGCGACAGGGGCCGGATCACGCCATCCAGTCGAGCTACAGACATTTTTTCTGAAATTGTCCCCCGGACAAGGGAGGATGGCGTATAATCCGAAAATGCAGCGGAGCGCCGGCGTCGAGTGACGCGGGCGGGAACGAGCCGGGCCAAAACTGTTGCCCGCCGATCTTTGATAGCAGAAACTCCGTTCGTCCCGCCTGAGAGACCACCGTGGCTCCGTCCCGCCGTCATAAAGCCCGCGAAACTGTCCTGCAGATGCTCTATCAGAAGGATCTCAATCCGGATGTGACCATCGAGGACATCCGTGCGATGATTCAAGAACAGATCTCCGATGATGAACTCGGCCGATTCGCCTGGCGGTTGTTCGCCGGGGTGATGGAATCGCGCGCGACGCTCGACAGCAAGATTGAAGCCACCGCCGCGAACTGGGGTCTCAGCCGCATGGCACCGACCGATCGAAACGCGATCCGGCTCGGGGCGTTTGAGCTGATCTACACTGACACGCCGCCGCGCGTGGTGATCGACGAAGCCCTCGAACTCGCGAAAACCTATGGCGGCCCGAATTCCGGTTCGTTCGTCAACGGGATTCTCGATCGGCTCATTCCCGAAGAGAAACGGACGCCGAAACCGGAAGCGTGATGGTTTTTCCGTCCCAGCCCGGAGCGCAAGCGACGGCGGATCGAATTTTTTACCTCCGTCGCTTGCGCTCCGGGCTGTGATAAAGCGTGTTGCCACCGTTCACCCATGCTGCTGTCCGAGTACATAAAGTACATACAGCGCGGTGAGAATGAGCACGATGACCAGCAGCGCATCGGGATCGATCACTCGGTGGCGTTTTGATTCGCCGTAAAGCTGGCCGATGACGGCGACGGAGGTAACGGTGATCATTGCCGCGCCGGTGACGATGTGATCGGGCGAGACCGCCGCCAGCAGGTTGCCGGGGAACAACGCATCCAGCGGCACCAGCAGCAGCATGTTGAAGGCATTGCTGCCGAAGATGTTCCCCGCGGCGAGATCAAACGCCCCCATCCGCACAGCGACAATGCTGGCGACCAACTCCGGCAACGACGTTGTCAATGCGACCAGCGTCGTGCCGACAAACGTGCGACCCAAGCCGCTCTGATCGGCAATCACCCCGGCACTGATCGACAGCGACGGACCGACGAGCACAATCACCCCCGCGGCGGCGAGGAACCCGATGACGGCGGTTCTCAACGACATCGTCGGAGCGGACTCGACGGCCACCGGCGTCAGATTTTCCTGATGATCCCGCCGGGCGAGTTGCTGATCGCGGAAGATCAGCCGGACGCCGAACAGATACGCAAACCCCACAATCCACAACGTGGGCGCAATTCCCCCCAGCGTCACCCCGCCGAGGCGCGACCCGGCCGCGATTCCGAAGACCACGAGACTGGTCGTGAGAATGCCCACCATGGCACTGAGGGCGTGGCCGATCGATTCCCGACTGAATGCCCTTCGAGAGGAGTGATAGATCGCATCCAGACCGGCGAGAATCAGCAGGTTCATCAGCGAACTGCCGAAGAGATCCCCCACGGCGAGATCGGGCATGTTGTTGCGGATCGCGGTGATATCGACCACCAATTCCGGCAGCGACGTTGCCCCGGCGATGAGAATGCTGCCCACCAGCAGGCGACCGAAACCGGTGAGTTCGGCAATGGCATCCCCGCACCACGCCAGCGCGGTTCCCGCCGCCACGACGACCAGCGAGCAGACGGCGAAGGTGATGAGCGCGGTCGTCAAGGTCATGCTGGCCACTCGACTTTCAAGAAAGGGGCTGTGTCACGACGTGAACGCTTCGGATTTCACGATGGTTCACGGAAATCGTCGAGCAGTGTAACGGAATGATTGCCTTCGATGCCCGGCATTTTCCGAAATGCCGGGCATCTGTCTTTCAATACGCCTCAAGCGTGATCCGATAGACGGTGGCGTGAGGTTCTCTTGCAGCTGCAGCATCCGAATCAACGTCCATGTCGAAAGGCAGAAGCCCGGCATTTTGGAAAATGCCGGGCTTCTTGTTGCTCACACGCCCTCGGCGACCGGTACATCGGACATCAATGCCGTGGCATCGCGCGTCAGTTCCTGCGTCAGGTCATCGTACTCCGTCGGTTCGGTTGCCGTCGGGGCGAAGCCGGACCGTTCGGCGACCAGCAGGCTTAACAGTGTGCCGACGAGACCTTGGCCACCAATGGCGTTGGGATCGTCGCCGGTGCCATTGCTCGTCATGAACAATCGCTGCGGGACCAGCGGTTGCGTCGCGTGGGCGAGTTCCTTTGAGGCAAACGCCAGCGCGAACAACCGCGGGTCACCGTACGACGCGATCTTCTTCTGCAACACGGCGGCTTCGGCGAGACCTTCCTGCAGGATCCGCAGCGCTTCACCACGGCCGGTGAGCTTGTTGCGCTGGCTTTCGGCTTCGGCCAGTAACCCCACTTGTTCGGCATGGCGACGGGCGCGGGCCACCTCGGCGTCCCCCTCACACTCGGCCATCTGAATCTGCAACCGCGTCGCCGCGAGGTCGGTTTGCGCCTGCATAATCTTCCGATCATTCTGCCGCTTGGCGAGGGCGAGTTCCGCGTCACCGTTGCTCTCGGCGATCTGCACTTTCAGCCGGGCATTGGTCATCTCCGTCTGCATCACCGCCTGAGCTTTGGCTTCGTTGAGCACGCGCAGCTTGTCGTTCGCGGTGCATTGATGTTCGTAGGTTTCGACCTGTTCGATCGACAGTTGCCGCTGGCGAAGTTGTTCGAGCAATGACTCGATCTTCCCGTCGGCTTCCGCGGTGTCGGGTTTTCCGATGAGAACATCCACGCATTCAATGTCGAACTCGTGGAACCGCCGCCGCAATTCGCCCTGGGCTTCGCGCTGAATCACATCGCGGTCGTGCAACAGTTCGAGCATTGTCTTGCGATGCGCGATGTCCCGAAAATAGGCCGACAGCAACGGATCGAGCGTTTGCGTGATCAACTTCTTCACATCACCAAATCGCTGGATGACACTCGGAGCGCGCTGATAATCAATGTGCACGACCACCGACAACGGCAGCGACGGTTCATACGCATCGCGCGTGACGAGATCGATCGACCGCAGGTTTTCATCGTACCGGTGTGTTTCCGAACGGCCAGTGATCCAGTGGAGCACGAAGTTCGTCGTCGGCACGAGCACAATGTTCCCGGCGTACACATTGAAGGCGTACTTACCGGGCCCAAGCGGTTGCTTCCACACGCCCCGTTCGCCCTCGGCGACCTGCTCACCGTGACGGAAGGCGTCGCCGGACAAATCGCGGCCGGTGCGACCGTAGTAACTCACCACGACGCCGACATGTCCGATGGGAACGACGGTCTTCGGGACCATTTCCACCGAGGCAAACCAGCGATTGATGAAGTACGTCCCGTCGGTGAGCGCCTGGTACTGGCGACCGCGACGGCCACCGGCGTGCAGGAACGCTTCCGGATCCTGGAAGTTGTTGTGATCGGTCCCGAGGGCTGCGTCACCCCCGACTGGCGGGGCAATCAACTCACCCGCCAGCAGTGACGGGCCGTCCTGCACGGTCACGATGCCAATGGTGTCATCGACTTCATCTCCCGCCGCAGCGGTCCCACTCCGGCCACCGATGACGATGGGCTGGAAGCCGTTCACAGCCTGCAATTCCTGCTGCCATTGTTTGACGGCGGTCCGTTCCTGCGGTTCCTGCACCTGCGACAGCGCGAAGACATGCCCCGCGGTGATGACGACGAACAACGCCGGGTTCACGGCGTACACCCCTTCACGCAGCATGGCCCGTTGCCGCCCGCGCTGACCGCGCGGATGTTCGGTCCCCGGTTCGAGGAACAACGCGGCATCCTGAAAGTTGTTACTGGCGACAATCCGGGCCAGTGTCTGACTTGGCGACAACGGTTCGCCGTCGCGAGCATAGACGTAACCGATCTCGCCCTGCGGAATGGTCACCAGCCGGGCTTTGTGAATGCGGTATTGCCAGCGGTAATACCCGAAGTGCAGTCCCCCGCGTAGCAGCCGGGCTTGGTAACCGGCTTCGTTGTTGAGGGCGATGATGCGGCCTTCAGCAAGGGATCCCCGTGCGGACCACAGTTTCTCCACCACGCCCACTCGGTTGTGGGGAATGTATCGCACACACAGCCACCACAGGATCAGGACTTTGGGGATGCCGATGGCGAGGAGCATCCAGACGCTGGCATTCATCAGCCAGTCGCCGATGTCGGTGAGTGACAGTCCTGCGAACAAGATTTCGGTGAGCTTTTCCAAGATCGATCCGACGACGACTTTCATCGCCAGTCCTCCCTGCGAGCGCAACACGGCTCGCGGCGCGGAGGCATGCTCATTCATGGGGATTGGTCCGCCTCAACGCTTGCGCTATGCGAACGGATGTTGTGTGCCACTGGCTCTGCCAGTGTTTCATGACTTTGGGAAGCGATTACGCTGGCAGAGCCAGTGGCACACGCCGTTGCATCAGCAACGAAGTGACAGTGGAAACAGGAGAGCCGGGTGCTCAATCCTTCATGAAGAGTCTGCCCATTCAAATCGTGGCCGAGAGCACATGTCTCGACCGGCCTGCGAGGTTAGCTGACGGGCTAGAGCTTGAACGTACTCCGGTTCGACTCGGGCATCGCCGTCGTCAAACCTGCGCCCCATGCGGACCGTCGTAACGACTTCCCGCGTTGGTTCCCCCGCTCTTGTGTCCTGCCACAAGACTCGGCTGCATCGCTGACATTATGGCAAGCTGCGAAATCAGACAGAAAAGATGCGAACCGCATGCCATCACTGACAGATTGTTGGAGGGTCATGATGCAAATCGACTTACTGCACCGCTTTTTTTTAGGAAGTCCTAATGCGCGACAGTTGGTTTCCGAGAAATTCTGTTAGATTGCAGGCGGTGTGACACGATGCGGGCTCTCTTCCGTGTCGGATAGGGAATCCGTCAGCCCAAACTGGTGCCATGATTCGGGCAGTGGTGCCTGGAGTGTCAGGCGGTCGTAACGGATGGGATGGGAAAGTTGCAGCGTGGCGGCGTGCAGGGCGATCACCGTGGGATGGGGGCGGGAGTCGTCTTCAATACCAGGAAAGATCGTCGGTGCGCCGTATTGACGGTCGCCGACGACGGGCCAGCCGCGATGGGCCATCTGCACACGGATCTGATGCATCCGGCCGGTGTGGAGTTCGATGCGGACCAACGCTTTGCCGTTCACGGACTGCAAGACTTCATACGACAACTCCGCGGACTTCGCACCGTCGGTCCCTTCATCAACGACGGTGACATGAGCTTGCTCGGCATCCTTGAGCAACCAGTCGACGAGACGCTGTGACGGTGGTGAGGGGACCCCTTCCGTCACACAGAGGTATTCCTTCCGCATCGTCCGTTCGCGGAATTGCTCGGCCAATCGCGCGGCGGCTTTTGAGTTCCGCGCGAAAACAATCACGCCGGAGACCGGCCGGTCTAACCGATGTGGGATGCCGAGATAGACGTTTCCAGATTTGGCATACTTCTGCTTGAGGTACGCCTTCACCCATGCTTCGACGGTAGGGACGGGGCCGTCGGGAACGCCTTGCGTCAACATCCCCGCCGGCTTGTTGACGGCCAACAGGGGTCCGTCCTCACAGAGGATGGCCGGCTCCGACAATGCGATGGTCGAAACGGTCTGATCAGCGGCAGCAACGGAGTCGGTCATGGTGCGGCGGCTTGTTGCGGGTTGTTGATCCCGCGTTTCCACTGGTTGTAGCGGAAATCTTCCCGGTAGCGGAAGAAGCCTTCCCCCGCACCGACCGTCGCGGCCTGGATCCCCGCCGTGCTCAAGGAAAGCGCCAATTCCGATTTCTCGGCGATGTCCCAATCCTGCGGGTTCAAATTGTGGGCGAATCCACCATTCTTGCGCGGGTTCACCCAGGCAATCGTCGTCTTGTTACCGGCCGATTCTCCTTCCCCCCAGAACTTCTGGAACGTTTTGAAATCGGTCACGGTGACTACCTTTTTCCCCCCGGCTCCAATCCAGTTGGTGAGGTTATAAACGTTGCCTTGCCCCTTCCAACTGCGGCCTTCCTTCGACGTCAGTGCCGGGAGCAGTGAAGGTCCCAAGGCATCACACTTGTAAAGGGTTTCGACACTTTCAATCGCCAATTTGCCGTTGAGGCCGGGCGCGTGGAACGCTTCCGGAGCCTGGATGCTGCAATGGTTCACATGCAACCCGACATCCGCGGGCAGCTTGGTGGTTGGATCGTTCTGCACGGTGACGAGCAGGTTTGAATAAACCAGGCAGTTGTCGAAGGTAACATCCTGTGGTTCTTTGGCACCGAGAATTTCCATCGCTGCCCGGCCGCCGATGAAGAAGCAATTCCGCGCATAAACCGTCGCCGGTCCGCTAACACTGATTCCCGTCATACCGCGGCGATTCCCTTCCGAAACCACACAGTTCAACAGCCGCAACGTTCCGCCCGTCACCGAGACAGCCTTCCACGGCAATGGTGTGCTGGAGACCGGCGGGTCCATCTGGAGCCGGAGACCTTCCAACGTGGTCGTTCCCGCGGACACCTTGAACATGTACCGACCGTCGACATCTTTATCAGGACGATAGCGGATGCCGTCCGGATTCAGGCCAACCTGAAACTCGAGAACAGGGTCATATCCAAACCCGGCGGAAATGGTGATGTCTTTGTCGAAGTGCTCATGGCCCACCTTGAACGGCCCGTTGCTATCAATCCGGACCTGGTCACCCGACTTGGCGGCTTTGATGGCTTCTGGCAGCGTGTCGTACCGTTCGGTACTTGCGCCAGAAAACACGGCGAATTGCTTATCTGGAGCCCCTTCCAACAGCCGCGAAATATCACTGCCGAGGTTGGCCTTGCGAAGGAAGAGAATGGAGAAGGCGGTATCACTGAGGACTTCTTTTCCGGAGCTCCACGAGCCATCGGCATTTTGCGTCTTGATTAAGCCGTCGGCTCCTTGAGCGAACCAGTCGGTCTCGCCGAGCTTTTCCAAGCCGAGGAGCACGCCCAGCCGTTCCATCGACCACATCACATACCGCGGCGTACCTGGGCCGAGACTCTTGGCGAATTCGCCAACACGGGTGAAGCCTTTGGCGTATGCCGGGTCGGACAACAGCGTGGCTTTTTCGCCGCCTCGTTCCGCCGTGTTCCCCGAAGCTTCCTTTTGCTGCTGACGAATGCGGGTGGCGCGGGCCACGGTGAGTGAAAAGAGGCCGGCGCAGGTCATCGAATCTTTGGTCGGTTCGACCTTTTCCTTGCTGCTGGGAGTGTAGGACCAACCGCCGTCCGTATTCTGGCCATCGATGAAGCGGTTGGCGACCTCCGCCATCGCACCTTCAATTGGCACACCGTACCGCGAGGCCACCCACAGCCCCAGAACGCCGAACTGTGTGCAACTATTGTCGCCCAAGCCATCGGTACGTTCCAGCTTTTTCAAGTTATTGAGCACGGACGCGTCCACTTGAGGACATGAGTATCCCCAGCCGCCCCCTTTGTTTTGACCGGCGAGCAAGCGGGCCCCCAGCAGCCGGATTGTCGACCGGTCAAGGCGATCTCCGACACGGGCCATCAACAACACACTGAGCGCTACCTCATAGGTGTTCTTCACTTCACTCGATTGCCGCTTGACGAAGCGGTATCCCTTGTCCACAACGGGATCGGTGACCGGCATGCCGTTCTCAATCAGCGACAACGTAACCAGCGCCGTGATACCGGTCTTGTAACCGGAAAACTCCCAGCTTCCGTCGGTCAGTTGCTGGGTCTTGAGATAGTCCATCCCCTTGACGCGGGCGGTTTCGATTTCGTCTTCGGTCGCTGCAAACGCGCGCTCAGAAGTGAACAGCACGAGCGCAATCGTCAGCAGACAACCGCATTTCAGAAAACGTTCCCAGATCATAAAGCACTCGCTGAAGGCAGGACGGATGGGCTTCGCCAACAGGGATGCCGGCACGGCGAAACGAACATGCTTTCGTTCCCCCCGCCGACATTCACCGGGATTTGTTGATATGGGGATAGTGTACCGCGGTCCGGCAACGACTCAAACGACATTCTGCCCGGAGCAGGAAATCGCGTCCATCTGGCGAACGGTCGTGCCTTCAAGTTTGTTCAAACGGGATTTCGCCTCCCGCAGGAAAAAACCGGCCAGGGAGACGCCGCCGTAAAAAACGAAAATTCGTTGGCGGGTGCGAACTGCGGTCAACGAGAAAGAAGCGTGAGGACCTGTTTAAAACGCTGCCAGACAGCGACCTCTCCTCGAAATTCCCCGCCTTCTCGATCAGAAAGTTGTGTCATGAACCGTCTTGCCTGCCTGACTGGTATTGTGTTGCTGTGTTCGTTCGGGTCCTCTGCACAGGCGCAAGGTGCAGGTGGTTTCATCGCTGGTCCAGGGTTTGTTGCCGGCGGTTTCCGGACACCAGTGGTGGGTTATCCGACGTATGACGCCGCCCCTCCGGTGCCGTATGTGGTGCACTCACACTATGTTGCTCCGACACCGGTCGTCACCCATTACCGATATGTCGCCCCGTCCCCCATCATCACGACTACCACGGTTCCGGATTACGGCGTGATCGGTCAACGCTCCACGTTTGTCGGTCCGCTCGGGGGCCGGGTCACCGTCGGCCAACTGCATGGACCCTACGGTTCAGTCGGCGTCGTCCGGGGGATCGGTCCCTTCGGTGGCCGCGGGATCGCCGTCTTCGGACGCTGATCGCCAGTGAACTCTCACCTGATACAACAGAGGGGAAGGCATCCGCGGCCTTCCCCTCTTTCGTTTTTTTCCGGACACCACGGTGGAAATCACGACGAGTTTCAGCAGACATCCGTGCGTGAACTACGAGCGCGAACGGAGTACACTCCTGCGGTTGACCCTCGATGAGTCCACGCACGGAGGCGACCCGCCTGTGACGTCCCGGTTTTCCCCCAACGCCATTTATCACCACGACTGTGTCGACGCGCTGCAGCAATTGGACGCCGGCAGCGTCGATCTGGCGTTCGCCGATCCGCCGTTCAACATCGGTTTTGACTACGACGTTTACGACGACGGTATGGATCCCGAAACGTACCTTGGCTGGTGCAAACAGTGGATCAGCGGCGTCCACCGGGCCCTCAAAGACGATGGCACGTTCTGGCTGGCGATTGGTGATGAATACGCCGCGGAATTGAAGGTCATCGCGCAGCGCGAGGTTGGTTTTCGCTGCCGCAGTTGGGTGGTGTGGTATTACACGTTCGGCGTGAACTGTAAGAGCAAGTTCACGCGGAGTCATGCCCACCTGTTTTACTTCGTGAAGAACGAAAAGCAGTTCACCTTCCGCGGCGACGACCTCGACAACCGCATCCCGTCCGCGCGACAACTCGTCTATGCCGACAAACGCGCCAATCCCAACGGTCGGCTACCCGACGACACATGGATCATCAACCCGCCAGAAGCCCAGGGATTGCCTTCCTTGGGAGCCTCCACCTGGGTGTTGCGTCCGCAGGATCTCGCCGACCGTTTCACGCCGGCGGAAGACACGTGGTACTTTCCGCGCGTTGCCGGGACGTTCAAGGAGCGCGAGGGGTTTCACGGCTGCCAGATGCCGGAACAACTGCTCGGACGCATCATCCGCACTTGTTCCAACCCCGGCGACCTGGTGCTCGATCCGTTCAGCGGTAGCGCGACCACCTTGGCCGTAGCGAAGAAACTGGGCCGCAATTACCTCGGCTTCGATCTTTCCGAACAATACATCACCCGGGGATTGGAACGCCTGGCCGGCATCCAATCGGGCGACGCGCTCGATGGCAGTCCCGAGCCAACAATGTCGGCCCCGACAACCGCCAACGGCAAACGCCGCCCCGAAACTACTGGCGCAGAAACCTCCCGGCAACGCGCCCGCCGGATGACCAAGGCCCAAAAAACAGAAACACTGCCGGGCATCGAAACCTGACGCGCGAATTCCACGCTTGCGGTTTCGTCCTCCGTGCCGATACCACCCCGTGCCCGCACTCTTCACGCAACGGATTGCATGGAAGCATGTAAGTTCAATCGTAAGCGGGCTTTCCTGTGTGCCACTGGCTCTGCCAGTGTGAATTGTCCCAATGATTTGCGAAGAAAAGACACTGGCAGAGCCAGTGGCACACAGAGACAAACCCCGAACATCTTTCTGTCAAAGATCTTAAATACTCCCATGCAATACGTTGCTTCACGGCACAGGGCTGTTGCGGTAGTCCAGCGGCGGCGGCTGATTCGGAAGCAGCAGCGGATCATACGAACGGTTCGCGCGACGGCTGGCGTGTTCCTTCTTCGCCGCAGCAATCGTTTCCGGGTGCTCGATCAGTTCCCACGCTGATGTGGCCATCGTCTTGGCAGCGAGCAGCATTCCCTTGCGGCCGAGGGTCGTGCCCCCGGCGGCGACGGCTTGCCAGCAGTGAGCGGGAGTACCCGGAACCCAGCAGGTGGTGCTGAACCCCGCCGTGGGGACGACCCACGAGACATCGCCGACGTCCGTGGAACCCTTCGTCACTTCGCCGCTGCTGTCGAAGACTTTGCTGAGTTGGTCGAGCGCCACGGGTTTGGCGAGCGTTTCCTGAATCCGGACCGCGAACGCCGTTTCTTCTGGGGTGTATTCCAGCCGGGGAAGCGCTTGTAGCTGACTCAAGACCACCTGAGCCAGCGTTTCGTTCGGCAGAATTTCCATGGTGCCACCGAGGTAGTGGACTTCGAGTTTCGTTTCCGTGGCAATCGCGGCTCCTTCGGCACATTTCACCAATCGCGGGTAGAGTTTCTTCACGACTTCCGATTGGGGATGGCGGACATAGAAGTAGATCTCTGCAAAATCGGGAACCACATTGGGAGCACCGCCACCACCGGTGATGGTGTGATGGATGCGCGTGAAGTCGGGCGTGTGTTCGCGCAGCAATTCGCTGGCGTGGGCCGTCAATTCCACCGCGTCGACAGAGGACCGGCCCTGATCGGGAGCCCCGGCGGCGTGGGCGCTGGTTCCTTTGAAACGAAACTTCACCGCTGCACGGGAGAGGCAACTCGCATCGCCCGCCGAGTTTCGTGATGACGGATGCCAGTGCAGTACGACATCGCAGTCATCAAACAGCCCAGCCCGGACCATGAAGGCTTTGGCCGCGCCCCCTTCTTCCGCCGGGCAACCGTAGACACGCACCGTTCCGCTACGGCTACCAGCCTTGAGTTGTTCCGCAACGGCAATCCCCGCCGCGGCGGAGGCCGTGCCGAAGAGATGGTGTCCGCAGGCATGACCATAACCATTGGCACTCGGCCGCGCGAGGCGTTCGGGTTGAGCCTCCTGCGCCAGTCCCGGCAAGGCGTCATACTCCGCCAGAATGCCGATGACTGGTTTTCCTGACCCGGCGGTGGCCACGAATGCCGTGGGGATAGCTGCCACGCCGCGTTTCACTTCAAAACCGGCTTTTCCCAGTGTTTCCGCCAGGAGCGCGGAGGACTTCGTTTCCTGATAACCCGGCTCTGCGAACTCCCAGATTCTGTGGGCAATCGTCCAATACTCATCTGCCCGCTGATTGATCGTCACCGTCATCGCGGCTTTGGGTTCCGCGGCGGTGAGGGGAAAGACAATCCACAGAATTGCACAGCCGAATAAACAGCGGACAACAGGCATGGTGGTTCTCGCGAGGGGAGTACGATCACACCATCGGTAGGTCAGGCTGTGCCTGACGTCTTTCGTTCCACGCAGTCGCCAGGAGAAGTCAGGCACAGCCTGACCTACGCGGATGGTGAATGCGAGTGTCAAGTGCCCTGCGTGGAGTGTCAAGCGACGGACAAACTTCACGCCATTACCTGGAACACCGGCTTGCCCGGGGAAATCGGCCGCGGACGGTTCAACCGATCGTGCAGTTCGTCCTGCGGGTTGATGCCGAGGAGTTGGAACATCGTCGCGGCGAGATCATCGAGCTGCACCGGATCACGATCGGGATAGGCGGCGTTTTTGTCCGACTCCCCATGCACGAATCCGCGCTTCGCCCCACCCCCGGCGAGGAGCACCGTGTAGCATCCGGGCCAGTGATCGCGGCTGATGTTCGCGTTGATCTTCGGCGTGCGGCCGAACTCGCCCATCCACACCACCAGCGTGGAATCGAGCAACCCGCGGTCATCGAGATCGTTCAGCAGCGTCGGCAGTGTCTGATCGAGCAATGGCAGATGATAATCCTTCAGGATCGGATACATCCGCGTGTTATCGAACCCGTGCGTGTCCCAACCGTCTTCCTTGCGCCGCCCACCAATGCTGTCCGCATAGTAGACCGTGACGAATTTCACGCCGGTTTCGACCAGTCGCCGGGCGAGCAGGCACGATTGACCATACGTCGTCCGGCCGTATTGATCGCGCAGCTTCGCGGATTCTCCCGACAGATTGAACGCTTCACGCACCTTGGGGGAGGTGAGCATCGACAGCGCTTTGTCGTAGTATTGATCGAGCCCCCGCGCGGCCGGGGCGTATTCCAGCAGCTTCGTCTGCTTGCCGATGATGTCCTGCAGCGCCTTACGATCGGCGAGACGATCGACGGACAGATTCGCGGGGAGGCTCAACTCCGGCAGTTGGAAATCGGTGCGATTGGGATCATCGGTGATCAGCAACGGATCGTGGGCTTTGCCCAGAAAACTCGCATGCTGTCCCGGCGTGATTTCACCATCGCGAATCACATACGGCAGCGACACAAACGTCGGCAACCCGGCGGCCACCGGTGCGACAGAATCGACCACCGACCCATACGCCGGCATCAGATCGAGCGAATCGCGCAGGCGAATATCATCCAATGGCGGCCGCTGCCCAGTGAGGGCGTAATATGACGCCGAGTTGTGATTCTTCATGTCGTGATGGACAGTCCGCAACAGCGTGACCTTGTCCATCACCGCCGCCATTTTTGGCAGTTGATCACAGATGCGAATGCCCGGCGCGGCGGTGTCAATCACGCCGTAATGACTGCGGACCCCTTCCGGCGCGTTCGGTTTCGGATCAAACGTATCGAGATGGCTCGGCCCGCCGAACTGATACAGAAAGATGACTGATTTGGCCTTCGTCGGCTTCGAAGACGTTTCCGCCGCCGCGAGCCATTTTGGCATCGTGAGGCCGAGCAGTCCCATGCCGCCGATGGTGAGCGCGGAACGGCGGGTGAGCGCATTTGTCGTCGTGAAGGAGCGATGGAGATTCATCGACAGCATTCCGCCAACCGGGGTCGCTTCGGAAACAACGGGGCAAATCGGTGCTCGCCGCCACATTAACAGATACTGTACTCCGCGATCCGGGCCGATCACCAGTCGAAACCGGTTGTTCCTGCGGTCTTCGAGACCCTAACGCCTTGGAAGACACGGTGACTCGGCTATGCCCCCAACATCCCTCTTGCGGCATTTTCTCGATTTCAATACGGTTCCGTCCGCGGGAGGGTGCACCGCCGTACCCTCGTGACGCCGAAGGACCGGATCTGTTGGGGGGATGGAACGTGCATCAAGTTCTGCAATCATTGCGCGCCGGTAAGACACAAGTGGTCGAAGTCCCCTGCCCGCAGGTCCGCCCCGGCTGGTTGCTGATTCAGACCCGTGTCACGCTCATCTCCGCCGGCACCGAACGGATGGTGACCGACTTCGCCAAGGCCAGCCTCATTGGCAAGGCCCGCCAGCGACCCGATCAGGTCCGCATGGTCCTCGAAAAGATGAAAACCGATGGCGTGATGACCACGCTGGAATCGGTCTTTACCAAGCTCGATGAAGCGATTGAACTCGGCTACTGCAATGTCGGGACCGTGGTTGCCGTCGGAGCCGGAGTGACCGGTTTTGAAGTCGGCGACCGCGTACTGTCCAACGGGCATCATGCCGAGATGGTGTCGGTGCCGCAGAATCTCTGTGCGAAGGTTCCCGAGGGAGTGCCCGATGAGCAAGCCGTGTTCGGCGTACTGTCGTCGATTGCGCTGCAAGGGATTCGTCTTGCCGCCCCGACCCTCGGCGAATGCTTTTTGGTCTCGGGTCTCGGGTTGATTGGTCTGCTCGCCGTGCAACTGCTGCGCGCCAACGGGGCCCGCGTGTTAGGAGCCGACTTCAACCCCGCGCGGCTGAAACTCGCTCAACAACTCGGGGCGGAAACGGTCCATCTCGGACAGGAAGACCTCATCGGTCGGGCACAGATTTTCTCGCGCGGGGCGGGCATGGACGGTGTCCTCATCACCGCCGCGACGGGCAGCCATGAACCGGTGCATCAAGCCGCGCTCGTCAGCCGCAAGCGCGGTCGCATCGTGCTGGTGGGTGTCGCCGGGTTGAATCTGAATCGCGACGATTTCTATCGCAAAGAGCTTTCGTTTCAGGTGTCCTGTTCTTACGGACCGGGGCGGTATGACGCCGAGTATGAAGACCAGGGCCGCGATTATCCGTTGCCGTTTGTCCGTTGGACCGAGCAACGCAACTTCACCGCGGTGCTCGATCTGATCGCGCAGGGGCAACTGGATGTCTCGCCGCTGATCACGCATCGGTTCCCGATCTGTCAGGCGTCCGATGCGTACGATGTCGTCGGCGGCAAAGAACCCTCGCTGGGTGTGTTGCTGCTCGCCCCGGAAGATTCGCCAGCTCAAGCCACGGCGTTGCGAAACACCACGGTCAGCGTGCCGTTGTCCGCCGACAAAGCCAAGTCGGTTCCGACATCCAACGTGGTCGTCGGTGTGATCGGCGCCGGTGGGTTCGCCAGTCACGTGCTTCTGCCCGCGTTCCAGAAAGCCGGCGTGCGCTTCAAAGCGGTGGCCAGCCGTGGCGGTGTTTCGGCAGTCCATGCAGCCAAGCGTTTTGGGATCGAACAAGCGACGACCGATCTCAAGAAGGTCTTTGAAGACCCGGAAATCAACACGGTGATCATCGCCACCCGGCATGATTCCCACGGCGACTACGTCTGCCGGGCGCTCGCCGCCGGGAAGCATGTCTTTGTCGAAAAGCCGCTGTGTCTCACCCGCGAAGAACTTGATCGTGTGATCGTCGCCCAGGCCGCAGCCCCGCAGTGCAAAGTGATGGTCGGCTTCAACCGCCGTTTCGCCCCGCAGGTGCAACAGATGGCGAAATTGCTCAAGGGTGTCGCCGAGCCGAAGAGTTTCGTGATGACCGTCAACGCGGGATTACTCCCCGCGGACCATTGGACGCACGACCCCGCAGTCGGCGGCGGCCGGATGATCGGTGAGGGCTGCCACTTCGTCGATCTGTTGCGGTATCTCGCTGGGCAACCGATCGTCGATGCCCAATCGCTGCAAATGGGCGAGAACGCCTCGGTCAGCATTTCCGAGGACAAACTCGTCTGCACGCTCCGTTTCGCCGACGGCAGCTTCGGCACCATCCATTACCTCGGCAACGGTCACCGCAGCTTCAGTAAAGAACGGCTCGAAGTCTTCTGTGCCGGGCGCGTGCTGCAACTCGACAACTTCCTGCAACTCCGCGGCTTCGGCTGGCCCGGTTTCAAAAAGATGGGCCTGTGGAAGCAGGACAAAGGCCACCGCGCCGAATGTGCTGCGTTCGTCGAAGCCATCAAAACCGGCGGCCCGTCACCAATTCCGTTCAGCGAACTGGTCGAAGTCACGCAGGCGACATTTGATCTCGTCGCCAACGCCCCGACGGGTGGTGTGACGCATTACGGCAGCACTCCGGTAACCGTGCCGATGCCGATTGTTTCGACGTTGCCGCTGGCCCGCAGTGCCTGACCGGAGTCGTAGGGTGACCTAGACCCACCACATGGGCGGCGAGTCAAACGGGCATCCTTTCGAATACCAGTCCCCGAATTCAACTGCGCGGCTGGAGCGTCTGTTGGGAGGGCGAAGCTCCCGCTGAGCCGCTGATTGTCTCAGCGTGTGGAAGCGCTCGCGGCTCAGCAGGAGCTTCGCCCTCCCACGCGCAGACAAGTCCTGCGCTCGACATCAGGTTGCTTCAAGTCTTTACGCAGGAGAGACTTGCCGCGATTTCTGCGCAGCGGAAATCTGAGTTCTCCCTCCGCCAGAAATAATTCTTCCGACAATTGGCGGGTTCGCTCCCCGGCTTTCGGGTAGGGGGTGTTGCTTCGCGAAACGGTGACTGACACCGGACGCGATGACGAATCTCAAACACCCCCTCAGTTCGAAAGTTGGTGGATCATGGCTCGCACAATGTTGATCGCAATGGTGGCAGTGGTGGCTTCGATGACCCAGGTCGCTTCGGCTCAAATCGGTGGCGGCTTCATCGCTCGGCCCGGATTTGTGGCGGGTGGGGTTCGCGGGCCGGGCTTCGTCGCCGGGGGGACGCAGACGCCGTTCCGGGCGATACGCGGCTTCGCTGCCGCGTCACCACTCGGATTCTCCAACGGGGCTGCGGTGGCCACGCCGTTCGGTTCGGCCGGAGCCATCAACGCGGTGGGACCGTTCGGGGCCGCGTCGGCTCAAGGTTTCAATGGAGC
>JBGSUN010000168.1:0-3235 GCA_041753475.1 Planctomycetaceae bacterium
CGGAATGGAAACTGCTCACCTGCTGCAAACCCTTAACCGGCGCCACCACGCCCGCCGTCGCGGATCGCTCGCGATACGCCCACTCAACGACGCGCCGAGTCCGGGCAAAACCACGCCGGGTATACTGGTTTAAGGACTAGTCCCGAAAATGCTCTTGGGCGTACATCCAGTTCAATACCATGGGTTCCTTCAACGACCGGGCGGATCGATTGCTGCGCGCATGGAATGAAGCCGCTGTCAGGGCCCGCAGCGATGTGAATTGGAAATCCGGCGTTCGGGCTTTCGCAGCGATCAGGGAAATGACCAACCCGTCAGGATCTCCAGAGCCGTCAGCAGATTGGGGCGGCCTTGCTGGAGGCTGGCCAGAAAATAGTCGATCGCGTCCGCAGTTGAGGGCCCGGCCATCGGGACCTCTGAATCTGCGAGCTTCCCCTGGGTCTTGTCGAATACCAATAGACCCTTAGTTGCATGATCGACGAAGAAGGCGATCGCCCCGACGCCGCATTGTCCTTGGTACGTGAACGTCACAATGCCTTGACTGTTGGTCGTCCCAGACACTTGAGCGTTCGTCCAATAATCATCAAGAAACCGACCGTTGACCATGACCCCGCTGAGGGGCGCTCCGGATTCATCGGTGACCGTCAGTTTCGCCCAGGCGACATTCGAGGTTCCATCCACGATGCAAAGTCCGGGATTCTGTCGGTCCTGGATGAATCTGGCTCGCAAGTCGAGATTCCTCACCTGAATCCGACCGCCTGGAAGCGTCTGAACCGGGGTCAATCGTACCAGTCGTTGGCTTTGGCCGATCAGGATCTGTGCCAGTATTTGTCCGGAGCTGTTCATTGGTCCGGAGTTGGTGATTGCGGCGCCGCCGTAAGCCGGAGAGATCTTTGGGGACAGAGATTCAGCCAGGCCGTCGGGGCCAGCAGCAATGAATCCCCCGCCGAGGATCGTGGCCGTGATGTCCTGATTGTTGTTGATCGAGCCAACGCCACAGGTGGCCAGATGGCCAGTCCCGGTCGGAGACAGTTGTTGCCAGGTACCAGCATGGTGATAACGAAATAGATAAACCAGGTTTTGGGAACTCGTCGTCACCAAAAAGCGGGCCATATCTCCAGCGTCGTTGATGTCGGTCGCGTCGTTTCCGGAGAGAAAGCCACGAGGAGGAGCCGCAAGCGGAGTGATGCTGCCGGGCTGTCCTAAGCGATACCATTGATTCGACAGTGCGACTGTGCCGCCGGGACTGATCGCCAGCGGAGCTTCATTCGGAAAGCCTTGCGCGGAGAGATCGATCATGCCGGTGGCTTCGGTCCAGACGAACGGTGCGCCGACCGGCGGAAAGAATTGCGTCTTCGAATAGCCCACCACGCGTCCCAGATTATCGATCCCGACGGCATCGGAAATGGTGGTTCCTGGTAGCGTCCCCAAGTCGATGGCCTGATATGTTGTCCCATTTGGTTTCCACACTACAGCATGTGTGGTCGTACCGGGCACGCCTGCGACTCCGGCGACCCAGCCTTTTGTATTGATTCCTGTGATATAGATGCCTGAAAGTCCAGGAACGGGGGGAAGGACAATCCGGACGCCACTTTTCCAAACGACGGTGTCGAGCGGTGGCAAGCAAAAGGATCCACAGCCGGGATCGGTGTACGAGGTTCCCACGACGTCTCCGGCGTCGTTTATGGCGATCCCTTTAGCCGCGGTTGAGATGAAATCCACGGCATACATCGGCGCGACAACTGCGACAGAGGAGACATCCGTCGCTGCAGAACTCTCGCTTGGTTTTGCGAGCGCTGATGGCACAACGTTTTCACGTTTGCCAGCGGGCAACGGCGGGGCAGCCAATCCAATTCCCAGACAGAACACCGAGAGCACTGCCAGACACAAATAGGACCCTGTCCAAATGACCGATTTCGAACGCATTGCGGACCTTTATGACTGGAGAAATGCTGGGAACGAACACCGTACTAACCGGGACATCGGGGCCCCGTGCTTCAAACACTCTGTCCGACGAGGAACGCCAGATCGATTCCGCGTCTACTTCGTAACACTCTGAGTCAGTACACTCCCCGCCGCATCGAAAGATTGCCCAGGCTTGGTCACGTTCGTCACGGTGAGAGTGTAAGTTCCCTTTGACCCGAGCTGCAGAAAACTGGCCTGACCGCGGCCGTTTGTCGCGGCGGTGACGGATTTCGTCGACCCACTGGGGAGATTCCAACGGACTGAAACGCGGGCATTGGCAACAGGACCGTTCGAATTGATCACCGAGACGCTCCCCCAGACCAGGGCCGCTTGACCGAATCCCCAACCGTTGAGAGTGAGATTGCTGACAGTCATGACGTTGGGCTGCGGCAGGCTCGGTGCCTTTACCGTAATCACGGCTGACCACGGCCCAGCTCCGGCAACTCCCACCGCGCGGATTCGATAATCGTATGTGACGCCCGGTTGCACGGTTGTGTCCTGGTGCGCCGTGCCTGATCCCGGCGGCATCAGTGACAGCATCGACCAGTCCGCAACCGCCGTCGGACTGCGCTCCAGCTCATACCTGCGAGTTAAGGGACTGGAGTTCGTCCAGCTGAGATTGATCGAGGTAAACGGTTCGGCAGACGTTGAAGGATGGGCGATCCCCTGCAGGTTGGTCGGAGCCGACGGAGTCGGCAGCAAGCCAGTCGGCGTCAGCAAGACTCCACCGGTTTCACCCGTGGTGAGATTTCGCCCATGGGCAGCGACCATGCGTTCGTTGTTGATTACGCATCCGGATCCCGTGATCGCCCACCCTGCGGCAACATCCGCGGGATCGACCAGATCACCCACAGCGAATGTCCCCAGACCATTCAGATAGAGGCCTGCTCCCTGTTCACCGTAGGCGATATCGCCGAGATGATTGATGTTGTAGGCAACCGTGTAGCGACTGGTCCCGGTGATCTGTGTCCAACCGCTGCTCGGCTTGTAGCGAAAGACCGAAATCACGTTCAGCGACGTCGATCGCAGCGAGGCTGTTCCGACAATCTCGCCGGCGTTGTTGATGTCGACGCAGTTGATGGGATTGTAATTCGCCGGGCCGGTGGTCCCCACAATTTCGGTTGTGCCACTCACCAAATCCAGGACTTCCGTGCCAGAGATGATCTTGCCGTTGGCATTGATCCCGGTGGGAACAGTCGCCAGGCCATACTCGGCAAGCAAATCGACGACGGTATTGGCTGGAGTGTAGAACCAGCCGGTTGTCGCCGCAGGG
>JBGSUN010000169.1:0-36533 GCA_041753475.1 Planctomycetaceae bacterium
GGACTTGCGCCATGTGCTGCCGCAAATCCCCCGCGGGGGAAATCATACCGGAGGCTCCTTCTCAATCGACACACTCGATCCATCGAAAACTCACCCCCATCCTACCAACCTCGTCAAGTGGGCCTAATGAACGGCCCTGAGAACGCGCTCCCTCACGGTCGCGGCTCGGACGGGGGAGCGATACGCTGGATGGTTCCGAATCACGTTTATCACGAGGTGATCCATGCCCGGCGGTCGTTATCCCGAAATCTCTGTGAGTGGTTCGCCGCGGGGGATCGGTCAGCAGATTGGAGAAGCGGCGCGGGAGTTGATCCGCGGGTTCTGTGCCGTGGCGATGGACCGCGTCAATCAGACGGTACGGATCGACCGTGCGGCGGCGATGGATGTGGCGGCGGAGTCCATTCCACTCGCAGAAAACTATGCCCCGCAGATGATCGAAGAACTTCGTGGCACGGCGGAAGCGGCAGGCGTCTCGCTGGAAGAGTTGATGTTGTTGCAGGTCCGCAATCAGCTTCGTGCGACCGATGCCGGATGCACGTCGTTCTCCGTCGCACCGACACGAAGCGCTCAACGACTGGTCGCGCAGAACTGGGATAACGATCCGGCACTGGATGAATTCACGATCGTGCTCACACGGAAGCCGACAGGCAAACCGGCTTCAACCACACTGACGCAGGCGGGATTGATTGGTTACATCGGCTTCAACGACGCCGGCATCGGGATGTGTCTGAACTCACTACCGGCACCGAGCCGACAGTTCGGTGTCCCGCACTATTTCATGGTGCGCGAGATTCTGGAAAGCCGGTCCCTCGACGAAGCCGTGCACGCGGTGAACCGTGCCGAACGGGCCATCCCGGCGAACATCATGCTGAGCACACCACAGGGCCCGGCCGATCTGGAAGTCACGATCGATGCCGTGCATCTGCTGACCGATCCGCAGTCGGGAATGGTGACGCATACCAATCACTGTAAGCACCCGGAACTGGTGAAGATCAACCCGCAGTTCGATGAATTGATTCAGTCCCATGCGCGGCAATGTCGGATTGATGAGTTGCTGACGCCCGAAGACGGAACACTCCTGACGCTGGCCGATATCCAGGCGGCGCTGCGGAATCATGTCGAACACCCGCGGTCGATCTGTCGCCACGCCAACGAGGATGTGCCGTTTGGTTTCTGGCAGACGGTGTTCTCCGTGATCATTGCCCCGGAATCGCGCGAGATGTTCGTCACCCGCGGCACACCGTGCGATCATACTTATGAACGGTACGTCATGCCGTGATGTCGCGCCGCCAGAGACGCCGCCATAACGCGGCGAGCAATAACTGCGCGGCATCGACCTTCGTCACTTTCGGCCGCGTTTCCCACACGCGGTATCCGATGGATTCGATGCGTTCGAGAATCCGCAGGCCGCCGTGAGCGAAGAGATCGATGTCGACCTGCAAGCGGCCCGGAAGTCGCGGGATCAGCGGCAACCCGCGTTGCAACCACTCGCGCGCGCGATCGACTTCAAACGTCATCAGCACGATAAACTCCGGCGTGGAAGTCCGCCGGTCGAAATCGCCGTGTGTGAAACCGAAGCGTTCGTAATCTTCCCGCGGCAGGTAGATACGGCCGATAGCGTAATCCCGTGCGACGTCCTGCCAGAAGTTCGCGAGTTGCAGACCGGTGCAGATCGCATCCGACCATGCGGCGTGTTCCTCGGTGAATTGTCCGCAGAGATGGAGCACGATTCGGCCGACGGGGTCCGCACTGCGACGGCAGTAGTCCCGCAATTGGTCGAACGTGTCATACTCCGTGACGCACTGGTCTTGTTCAAACGCCGACAACAAATCACGAAACGGCGCGATCGGGATCGCGAAGCGATCAATCGTTGGTTTCAGCGCCACAAACACAGGGTGCCGCGTTTCGCCCTGGTAACACGCCTCCAACTCGGTCCGCCACCACGCCAGCAATTCTGTGGCGCGCTGAGTGCTGCCCGCTTCATCGCCGAGATCGTCCGCCCAGCGGCAGTAGGCATAGACGTTGTAGAAGTGCTGATGCAACCCCTGCGGCAACAGCCACGACACCATCGGAAAGTTCTCGTAATGCGTCGTCGCTAACCGTCGGCAATACGCCTCGGCCTCGACCAAAGACGGAACCGCATGCCCGCTGTCCGGACCCCAGTTCGTGAGTTCGCGTGCCAGATCCATCAGCAGCGGCTTTCATCAGGCCGGGCTGCTGACGGACCGCGCGGAAAGCACCCCGGCTGCTTCTGAGCAGCCGGGGTGCTGGACCGTGTTGCAGCGACCGCGATCATGGACGCGCCTCCGGCCGAACCAGCGACGCGCACTCCCGCAGGGCCGTGAACAGTCGCTCGATATCATCGCGGCTGTTGTACACATGGCACGACACGCGCAGATGGCGACGGCCGTTCCAGTCCATCACCGGGATCTCGATGCGATACTGCTCCCACAACGCCTTCTGCAACGGATCAAACGCATTCGGTTTCGCACGCAGAATCGGCCCCGACGGCAACGGCATCGTGATCATCGTGCCGTACCACGCGGGATCATCCGGAACGAGAGCCTCGACGTTCCATTCGGTCGTTAATCGGTCGCGAAATAGTTTCGCCAACGCATGACCGTGGGCCCTGAAGTCTTCGAGACCGATGTCCTCCAAAAACTTGATCGCTGACGGAACCGCGAGAAACGGGGCGGGATCGCGCGTGCCGAGCCAGTTGAATTCGTCCTGCCAACGAACGGACCGCCCACTGAGACTGCGGCCCCAACTCACCACCGGCGGCGTGAGTTTCTGCTGCCAGTCGCGGCGAACGTACAGAAACCCGCTGCCGAGCGGCGCCGACAACCATTTGTGCAGACTCGCACAGTAGAACGCGCAGCCGATTCTCTCTAAAGAAAACGACCGCATGGCAATCGCGTGCGGGCCATCAATGCACACCGGGATTTTCAACGCGTTGGCACGGCGGCAGATTTCTTCCACAGGAAAAACAATCGCCGTGGGTGAGGTGACATGGCTCACAATGATGAGCTTCGTGCGCGGTGTTACTGCGGCGAAGATCGCATTGACGATCTCGTCGGTGGATCGAATCGGCGTCGGAATGGCCGGCTGAACCAGCTTCGCCTGTTGCCGATCACACGCCGCTTGCCAGATGCGCCGCACCGCTCCGTATTCGTGATTGTTGAGCAGCACTTCGTCATCGGGACCCAGCGGCAACGACTGCGCGACGATGTTCATCGCGACCGTGGCGTTGTCGACAAAGCAGAGGTCATCCGCTTTGGCACCGATAAAATCCCCGAGCACCGTCGCGGCCTCGTTCAGCGCCGGTTCCATCTGTCGCAGGAAGAAATCCATCGGCTGCGCGGCCAGCCGTGCGGACCATTCGGCGCGGGCGGTCTGGATGACGCGCGGTGTCGGCCCGAACGAACCGTGGTTGAGATACGTGTCGCCGTCGGGAATCGACCACTCCCGACGCAAGGATGCGGTGAGTTCACACGCCGACATGCTGCACGTCCTCGCTCACGCTGTCGGTGGTTGACGCACACGGCTTCCAGTCGAGCAGATGGAACTCGACTTTTTCCTCGCCGCGGAACCGGTTGATGACGGGTTGCAGACACAACGACAACGGTCCGCCGGCTTGCGCCATCTCATCGGCCCAGTCGCCCTTGCCGAAGGCGACACCGCGCAGCGACACGCCGTATTGCCGCACCATCAGCGACAAATGGCGTTCGCCTTCCCCCATGCGTTTGGGTGAGCCCGCGAGTTCGACACCGGTCACGACAAAGACCGGGCGTTTGTTCGCCGCGCCGAACGGGCCGAGTTTTTCCAGCTCGTTGACCGCTTGCCGGGTGACATCCGCCAACCGCACTTCCGCATCAATGTGCTGTACCACTTCGGTCGCGGCATGGGGTTGCGAGCGCGACACGACATCCACGAATTCGGACCGGAACGCTTCGATCTCCGTCGGCAGAATCTTCATTCCCGCCGCCGCATGGTGACCGCCGCAGGTGACCAGCCGCGACTGACACTCCGTGAGCGCGGCATGAAGATCAAACCCGTGCAGCGACCGCCCCGAACCCGACGAACCGCCGGGGCGATCATCCAGCGCGATCAGAATCGCCGGGCGATGGAAATGCTCGGCGACGCGCGACGCCACAATCCCGATGACGCCGGGATGCCAGTCCGCATGGGCCAGCACCAGCGCCGGGTGCGATTGCCATTCGGGATGTTCTTCGACGAGTTCTTTCGCCTGTTTGAAGATCCGCCGCTCGACGGTTTGCCGGTTCTTGTTGAGTTCGTCGAGATACTTGGCCAGCGAGACCGCCCGTTCGGCGTTGTCCGTGGTGAGCAACTCGACAGCGAGCCGGGCCTGCCCCAACCGTCCGGCGGCGTTGATTCGAGGTCCGAGCGCAAAGCCCACGTCTTCGGATTGCAAGGCTCGATTCGGATCGATCCCCGCGACCTGCATCAATGCTTTCAGTCCCGCGGAACTGCGTTGCTGAAGGCTTTGCAGACCATGATGGACCAGCAACCGGTTCTCACCGATGAGCGGGACCACATCGGCCACGGTACCGATGGCGGTCAGCCCCATCGCGGACAGGAGAAACTCCCGCATCCGGGGCGACGATTTCTTGCCGTCTCCGAGCCGGGCACAGACCGCACAGGCTAGCTTGAAGGCGACGCCGACGCCGCAGAGTTCGCCGAACGGATAATCGCCGGGCAGCCGCGGATGAACCAGCGCGACGGCATCCGGAAGAGTGGCGGCGAACTGGTGATGATCGGTGATAATCAGTTCGAGGCCGAGTTCCCGCGCGAGGGCCGCTTCGGTAACACTCGTGATGCCACAGTCGACGCTGACCACGAGCCGGGTCGGATCTTCGGCATGCAGTTGTCGGAGCGCGTCGCAATTGAGGCCGTAGCCCTCTTCGAGACGGCTGGGGATGTAGTAATCGACATTGCCCCCCGCGAGTTGCAGCCCGTGCCACAACAGGCTAGTCGCGGTGACGCCGTCGACATCGTAGTCACCGTAAATGGTGATCCGGCGTTTCGACTGCACCGCGGCGACGATGCGATCCGCCGCGGCCGGGACGCCGGGCAGCAATTCCGCCGGGTGCAGGTCGGCCATTTTCTTGGCGAGAAAGACCGTCCCATCGTTCGGCGTCCGACAACCCCGGGCCAGCAACACCTGGGCCACCAGCGGCGGCACCCGCAGCGACTGCGACAACTGCCGCACCGCACTTTCCTCATGCGGCGCAATCCGCCAGATTCGCTCCATCGCCCATCCTTCACTTCCGTGGTGTTCGCCGACAAAACGTCTTAGGATGGCGACGCGCTGTCGGTGTGTCAAAGGTGAATGTCCGAGCGTGTCTTCAAAAGGGAGGGCGAGGCTCCCGCCGAGCCGCGAACGCTTCAACACGCTGGGACAATGAGCGGCTCAGCGGGAGCTTCGCCCTCCCGAAACGGGAATCTCTTGATGAAATCGATGTGGACCATTTACACCCTCTCGTTGGCAGCGATTCTCACCGCATTCTCTGTGTCCGCGGCGGAACCCGCTCCGCCTGACATGCCCACGGCCGCGCTTGCTGATGCGATTGATCCGCTGATCAAAAAGCATGAAGGCGATGTCGGTATCATGATTCGGCATCTCACCACGGGAGCGACGTACACGCATCAGCCCGATGAGGCCATGCCGACGGCGAGTCTCATCAAATTTCCGGTCATGCTCACGGCGTACCAGCTTGCCGCCGCGGGGAAGCTTGATCTGCAGAAGCCGGTGACGTATCGGGAAGAAGACAAGGTGCCGGGATCGGGGATTCTTGGGCCGCAATTCACGCCGGGGGTGTCGTTTCCACTGCGGGACGCCGTGCGGTTGATGATGGCGTATTCGGACAATATCGCCACGAACCTCGTGCTGAAGGAACTGGAACTGCCGACGACGAATGCCCAGATGGAAGCGTGGGAGTGTCCCAACACCAAGGTGCATGCGTTCGTGTTCCGCGGCAGCACGTCCATCGCCCCGGACCGCAGCAAAAAGTACGGTCTCGGCAGCACCACGGCTCGCGAAATGGTGAGGCTGCTGGAAAAGCTGCACCGTGGCGAATGCGGGTCTGAGGAACAGACGAAACAGATGCTCGACCACATGCGGGCCATCGAAAGCAACGTACGGCTGGCGAAATTCCTGCCGGCTGGGACCAAGGTCGCCATGAAAACGGGGTCGGTGAACGCCGTGCGGACGGTGGCGGGCATTGTCGAATCGCCGAGTGGGCCGTTCGCCATCTGTGTGCTGACGAACAACAACAAGGACCAACGCTGGACCGACGACAACGCCGGGCAAATTCTCTCCGCGGAAATCGCACGGGAGGCGTACCGCGTCTTCAATCCCCCGTCATCTGCCGCCCCGATGCCACCAACCGACGGACCTCTCCTGCTGGGTGCGCGCGGGCCACTCGTCGAAGACCTGCAACGGACGCTGAATGCCAAGCTCGATCCGTCTCCGAAGCTGACCCTCGACGGCGAATTCGGCGAAGTTACGCAGGCAGCCTTGAAAGCGTTTCAAAAGTCCGCAAGCCTGGAAGAAGCCGGGATTACCGATGCCAAAACATGGACGGCACTCGGCCCGCTCATCGCCCCCGTGGAACCCAACACGCCGGCCGAACCCCCGGCCCGGCAACCGGCAGATGAATTGAAGGGGCCGCCGTTCGTCACCGCAAAAGCCTGGTGCGTAGGGGATGTCGCGAGCCGGACGATTGCTCACAGCCATCAATTGGATGAACGCCGCGATATCGCCAGCACGACCAAACTGATGACGGCATACATCATTCTGAAGCAAGCGGAATCACAGCCGGAAATCCTCGACGAGATCGTCACATTCTCGACGGTCGCCGATGACACCCCCGGCAGCACCGCCGGGGTCCGCGCGGGGGAAAAAGTGACTGTGCAGGAATTGCTCTACGGATTGATGCTCCCCTCCGGCAACGATGCCGCGACCGCTTATGCGGAACATTTCGGAGCCAAACTGCCGGAGATCGAAGGGCAGGAAACCACTCCCGCGGCCCGGTTTGTCGCCCAGATGAATGCCACCGCCGCGGAATTGAAAATGAGTGCGACCAAGTACGCCAACCCGCACGGTTTGACCCATGTCGACCACAAATCGACCGTTGGCGATCAGTTCCAATTGGCGTGTGCCGCTCTGCAATTGCCGGCGCTGCGGACGATCATCAACACCCGGCAGCACCGCAGCGTGGTGGATGGACCTTCGGGTTATCGCCGAGAAATCATCTGGAGAAACACGAACCGATTGCTGGACATCGAAGGTTACTCCGGCGTGAAAACCGGCACCACCGACGCCGCAGGGGCGTGTCTCATTTCGCTCAGTCAGCGCGACGGTGCGGAAGCCGTCACCGTGGTGCTGGGTGCGACATCATCCGATGCCCGCTACACCGACACCCGCAACATCTTCCGCTACTACTGGCAAAACCGCTAGAAGCCCACAGTTTCTGAACCGTGGGTTGCCTTTTCTCTGGAAGAATCGAAGAGACCCAGGGTTCAGAAACCTTGGGCTTCCTTGCGACATGTCACGGGGGACATCACCATAGTGTGATCTCAAATTCACACTTCGTCCTACATCATGAGTCGCTCCCATGACGCACGCTGCTCCCCGTCGGGATTTTCTGTACCAATTGGCTTTCGGAACCTCGGCTGCCGCTCTGACGGCGCTGGGGGGGTGCGCGGCGAGTGCCCCGTCGGGATCGAGTGGTGCCGCGAGTAGCGATCCGGCGCTGCGGCCACTCAAAGCTTGCTTCTCGAACGCGGGGTTGCAAAGTACGTGGTGTGCGCAGGGGAAAAAGACCGCGGAGTTGTGGGGGAAGTTGCTCAATGTCGACATCGAATGGGTCGACGGCGAGTTCGATCCCGAAAAGCAGAGGAACAAGATCGACGCCATCACCAGCCGCGATTTCGATTTCTGCTGCTTTCAGGCCGTGCAGATCGATTCGCTCGCCGAGCCGGTGAAGCGTTTGAAAGAACGCAACATCCCGGTGATTTCAATGGACACACTGCTGGTGTCGATGGACCAGATGCGCGACACCGGCGTGTGGTGCGAAGTCACACCCGATCACGTCAACATGGCCGAAATGGCCGTCAAGCACATCTTCAACAAGATCGGCAGCAAGGGGAAGGTGATCCACATCGGCGGCCTCAGCGCTCACAGCGGGGCGCAGGGTCGCAAGGAAGGCTTCGAGAACATCGTCAAGCAATTCCCGGACATCGAAGTCATCGGCGGCGGCGTCCGCTGGTGCGACTGGAAGAAAGAAAAAGCCCGCAACACGTTCGAATCGCTGCTGCAGCAGGAAACGACTCCGATTGCCGCCGCGTTCTTTCACAGCGACGACATGGCGCTGGCGTGTACCGATGCCATCAAGAACACGATCCACAAAGACATGCTCATCGCCGCCGTCGATGGTCAGCGCGATGGTCTCGACGCCGTCAAGAACGGTGTGCTCGCGGCGACATCGGTGAACCCCGTCTGCCGTATCCACCGCACAGCGCTCACCATCGGCCAGTTCATCGTCCGCAACAAAGAGGCTGTGGAAAAAGTCCCCCTGGAAATCATCACCCCGGGACCGCTGGTCACGCTGGACAACCCAAATGCCCTCGCAGCGATGTACTACCTCGCCGACGACGCGCATTGCCTGGTGTGATTGCTCCATCTCAGCCCGGAGCGCAAGCGACGGGAGTCCCTCTCCCTTCATTCCGACTGAAACGCACCGCAATGTCCGCCCCCGCGCTCCTCACCGCCGCCCAGATCACCGTCCGTTTCGGTGGCGTCCCCGCGTTGGAAGCGGTTGACTTCGACCTCGCGCCGGGCGAAGTCCACGGTCTCGTCGGTTGCAACGGCGCGGGCAAAAGCACGCTGATGAAAGTCCTCGCCGGGGCCGTCCCACACTACGAGGGAACGATTCAACTCCACGGACAGGCCGTGCGATTGAGTTCCCCGCGGGTGGCGTTGTCGCATGGCATTGCGATGGTCTATCAGGAACTGTCGGGCATCGGCCAATTGTCCGTCGCAGAGAACCTTTTTCTCGGTCGGCAACCGTTGACAACCTGGGGCACGGTCGACTGGGCCACGATGCGGAAACGCGCGGTCGAAGAACTCGCACAGCTCGATGTCCATGTCGATGTTCGTCGACCGCTGCGTGAGTATCCGTTGGTGGTGCGGCAACTGGTGGAAATTGCCCGCGGGCTCAACAGCGGCGCGAAAGTCTTGATTCTGGATGAACCGACGAGTGCCCTCAGTCCACCGGAAGCCGCGCGGTTGTTCGACGTGATGCGGCGCCTGCGCGACCGTGGCGTGGCTCAGATTTTCATCACGCACTTTCTGGAGGATGTCCTCGCCATTTGTGATCGCGTTACCGTGCTGCGAGATGGCAAAAAAGTCTCGACGGGTGCCACGAACACCTTCACACGGAAGGCGATGCTCGATCAAATGGTGGGCCGTAACGCCGATGCGGCCGGACAGGAAACCGTTGAAGCGACGTTGCCGCCTTCGTCAGAAAAGCCTGTGCGGCTGACGGCGTCGAAGTTGAGTCATGCGGCCGTTTTTCAGGATGTATCGCTGTCGGTCCGCGCTGGGGAATGCCTGGGGCTGTACGGATTCGTCGGGGCCGGTCATCAGGAATTCGTGCAAGCCCTCGCCGGTGCCGCACCGGTCGACAGCGGCACGATCATTGTCGACGAGAAACCATTGCCGACAGAAAATGTCACGACCGCCGTGAGCCGCGGCGTGGTGTTCGTTGCGGCGGATCGAGGGCGGACCGTGGCGCGGCGGGCTCCGATTGCCCACAACGTCACGCTCGCTCATTTGCAGCGCACGATGGGCAACTGGCTGACGAAACCACGCGAGTATGCTGTCACGAAACCCGTGCTGGAGCGCGTGGGTTGCCGTCCGCCCGATCCGAAAAAACTCGCGGGGCAACTCTCCGGCGGGAATCAGCAGAAGGTCGTCTTCGCGAAATGGCTGCTGGGTCCGATCAACGTGCTGCTGCTCGAAGAACCGACCCGCGGGATGGATGTGCATGCCAAGTCGGAAGTGATGCAACTGGTAAAAGACCAGCAGGCCGCCGGTGCGGCAGTGATCCTCGCTTCCACCGAACCGGAGTTGCTACTGGCGTACGCCGACCGCATCATCACGTTCCGCCGCGGCCGAGTGCACAAGGAATTCGTCGGCGAACGAGTCACGAAACATGACCTGATGCACGCCGCTGAGTGAAATCGATGCGGAGGGGAACCACGGAATACACGGACCACACGGAAAAAGACCAGAAAAACAGGGATAGAAGATCGAAGACCCAATTGCCATGAAAGACGGTGGGGACGTAGCGTTTCCTCTCCTCGTCCTTTCCGTGTGTTTCGTGTATTCCGTGGTTCCCCTCTTCTCCGTGATATCTCTGATACGCTCTGAGGAATTGATCGACAATGTCGAAGACCGAGCCCGTTCCGGTAGCTCTCAGCGTTCCACGGCGGATCGACTGGGGCGATCTCGCCCCGTCGATCAGTCTCGCCTTGATCGTGATTACGTTCGGTCTCATCGTCGAAGGCTTCTTCAGTTTCGGCACGTTGTCGCTGATCCTGCAACAAGGAGCCGTCCTGGCCATTGCGGCGACCGGGCTGACGTTTGTGCTGCTGTGTGCCGAGATTGATCTCTCCGTGGGCATGGTCGCCCTGATGTCCGCGTGCCTGTGCGGCGTGCTGTGGGAACAGCCGTGGGCCGCCGGGGCGAAAGGAGCGGGCGGGGCGACTGTGGGCATCGGGACGACGATGATGGTGATCGCTATCCCGCTGGTGGTTGCGCTCGTCACCGGGTGGATTTCCGGGCGGTTGACGGTGTCGTCAGGATTGCCGAGCTTCATCATCACGCTGGCGATGATGAACATCACGCTGGGCTTGGCCCGGTTTCTCACCCGCAGCGAAAAGTTTGCGGTGCCGTCAGCCCTCACCAAAATGGGAAACGATGCGTGGCGCTTGTTCGGTGATTTTCGTCTACCGAAGAGTGCGATTCTGGCGGCGGCGGTGATGGTGATTGCGCACCTCGTTCTGCAACACACCCGTTTCGGCCGTTACGTTTACATGACCGGTGGCAACCGGGACGCCGCACGGCTGGCGGGCGTGCGGACCGACAAGATTGTCGTGGCGTGTCTTGCGCTGTGTGGATTGACCGCAGCGCTGGCCGGGATGGTCAACGCCGGACGTCTCAACAGCGTGAGTCTCGATCAGAATGCGGAACTCCTGCTCGACGCCGTGGCGTGCGTCGTGCTCGGCGGCACCAGCTTGTTTGGTGGTGAAGGGAGCATCGGGCGGACCGTCATCGGCGTGTTGACCTTCACCACATTAAAGGTCGGACTGAATCTCACCAACGTCGAACGGTTGGTCAAATCATGGCCGATTCCCGTGGAATGGAAGACCGCGTGGCTCAAGGCCAGTTGGGTCACCCAGTTCGATCTGCTGCGACCGTTTCTGCTGGGAGTCGTGCTGCTCCTCGCGCTGGTGATTCACGGACAACTGGTGAAGCGCCGCGATTGAAGTCGGTTCGCACGGGGAAGCAAACGACGCGGGGCGCGAAACCGCAAAGCGTGGATTGCCCGCTTGCGGTTTTGCGCCCCGTGAAGAGCCCAGCCAGTGACCGCCTACGCGGCCTTGTCTTTTTTCTTCTTCGCTGGCATCGGCAGCTTGGCTTTCTGTTCGTCGGTCAGCATGTTCGCGATCTGCTTCTTCACTTCCGCGATCAGCGGATCCAGATCCTTCTTCACCGCGGCCTGCAGATCCTTTTGTTCGGTTGTCAACATCACCGCCGCGGCAACAGCTTCCTGGGCGGCTTTGCCTTTCAACCCGTCGGCTTTAGCCTTATCGGTCGCTGTTTTCCGGGCGGCCCGCTGTTCTTTCGTGAGAATGTCGTTCGACTTCTTCTGCAACTCGGCGATCTTGGGGCCGAACTCTTTCTTGAGCGTGGCCATCTTCGTTTCCTGATCCGCCGTCAGCGTGATCTCTTTCGGCAGCTTGAAGACCTGCGCATCGGCCCCAGTGGGATCGGGCTTCTTCTTGGCCTGAGCGTTGGCATCAGCGATGCACAGACCGGACGTCAGCACCGAGAACGTAAGTACCGACAGGGCAAGCGAGCGGAGTGACATGAGTTGTCCTTCAAGAAGTGATGCGCGGAACGAGGGGGAGCACAGAAAAACGTGCCGAACGGAGCGCGAAACCGCAAGCGTGGCCCGTGCGCTTGCGGTTCCGCGGGTAGCCGTTTCGCGTTAGCTGAAGAGTTGCGGAATGACGTTGCCATCCCGCACGATCATCACCGGGCGGCCGGTGCTGGTGTGGTATTCCTTCTTCGGATCGATGCCAAGGTTCGTGAAGAACGATGCGGCGACGTCGGCGGGCGAGTAAGCTTCGGTGATCGGACCAAGCGCCTTATCGTCCGTTTCCCCAATGACCTGGCCGGGCTTGATCCCGCCACCGGCCATCAGCATGAACATCGCGCGGGCGTAGTGATCGCGACCGTTGCGCGTCGTGTTGATCTTGGGCGTGCGGCCGAATTCCCCGGTGACGAAGACCGCCGTCGAAGCGAGCAGGCCCTTTTGTTCCAGCCCGCGGAACAATGCCGACAGGCCTTGATCGAACGGAGGCAGCCGGGTGCCCTTCAGCACTTCCCAGTTGTTGTTGTGCGTGTCCCAGCCACCGTAGGTGAGGGTGACGAACCGCACGCCCGATTCCACCAGCCGCGAAGCCAACAGGCAGCTTTGACCGAATGGCGTGGTGCCGAACGGCTCGGCGAACGATGGTGATTCCAGGCTGACATCGAACGCTTCTTTCGCCCGCTTCGACGTGATCATCGAGTAGGCTTGTTCGCTGAAACGGTCGAGGCCGTCGAGCAACTGGTTGTCCTTCTCGAAGCCTTTGAACGCGATGTCAAGATCGCCCAGCAGGTTCGACCGGCGTTCGACTTCGTTCACCGTGAGGCCGTTCTGCAACGACACCCCGCGGACGCTGAACGGCTTGCCCGCTTGCGGGGTGCTGCCGGTGTTGAGCGAAGCATACCGCACGCCGAGATATCCCGGCTTCTGGGCACTGTTCGGCACGGCGACGTTCGGCGGCAGGTTTTCCGGTCCGCCGAGTTCCTTCGTCACCACGGCACTGTAGCCGGGGAATTCGAGGGACGGAATCGGCTTGTTGCCGGTGTTGACGTACTGCGAACCGAGTTCGTGGGCGGCCAGCGTGTGAGTGATGCCGCGGAGAATGGTGAACTTGTCCATCACCTGCGCGAGCTTCGGCAGATGTTCCGAGATTTCAATGCCGGAGACGTTCGTCTGGATCGGATTGAACTCCCCGCGGTATTCGGACGGCGCGTTCGGCTTCAGGTCGAACGTGTCCATGTGGGTCGGCCCACCGGCGAGGTTGATGAAGATCGCCGAGGTGGCTTTCGCCTTGCCGACTTCACCGGCCGCGGCCATCCGGAGATAGCCGGAGAGGGACAGCGCGGTACCGCCGAGAACGCCGGCTTTCAGAAAATCGCGGCGTTGCACGCCGTCACAGGTTCGGGAAATCGCCATAAGAAAGTCCTTTCGATTGAGCAGTTGAGGAGTATTTTCAGTGGGAACGAATGGTTTCAGTTTGACTGTCGGTTGGCCCTTCCGGGCCGTCATTTTTGCAGCACGTTAGTGATTGACGACGAACTCTTTCGTGTTGAGCAGTGCCCACAGCAGGTCGCGGGTGCCGATGGCGACATCGCCGGTCTCGGTGAAGTAGGCCATCGCTCGAGCCGTTTCCTCGTCCGTCGGCAAGCGGCTGACCGAGCGAAGATAGGCCTGGCGGATGATGGCCGCCGTGTCCATCGGTTTCAGCGGCGCGTCCTCGCCAACTTCCCGCAGCTTTGCGGCCTGTGATTCCGCCGCAGCGAGCTCCTTCTTGAACTTTTCAATGCGGTCTTCATTCTTCGCTCCCTCGGCTTTCTTGAGTGCCGCCTGGAGTTGATCCACGCTGCGCTGAGCGCGTTTGCGGCGACCGGCGACGGTTTCTTCTTCACTTGGCCCCTTGACCGATTTCACGACCTGATCGACCCAGCCCCCTTTGCGGGTGAGTTGGTCGAGCAATTCCTGATCGTTCTGCATGTAGACCGTTTGCAGCAGGCTCGCATCGGCCGAGCGGTCGCAATCGCAGTTGCTTTCCCGGATTGAGCGGCCGAACACGGTGAGGGCATAATTCGATCTTCCGCGGCCACCTTGCGTGGTCACGATCGCGTCGGCAATGGCACGGCCATCCGCGGAAGCCACCAGCTTCGCCGCTTCCTGATCGCTCGCCGTGGCCAATCGCACGGAGTCATATGCCACTTCGGCAGGAATGCGACGCGGCACGGCCCGGCTGAAGTTGCGGTCATCGAGGCGGTTCGTTTCGTTTGATTTCCAGCTCAGTTGATAAGTGCGGCTGTTGCAGATTTCGCGGTGCAGCCACTTCAGATCGTAGCTGCTTGCCCGGAATCCCTCGGCGAGGTAATCAAACAGTTCCGCATTGCAGGGCGGATTGGCAAGGCTGAGATCGTCTGTCGGTTCGACAATCCCGCGATGAAAGTATGCCGACCAGACTCGATTCACGATGGCTTTCGCGAAGTACGGGTTATCCTTATCTCGCATCCAGTCCATGAGCGCAGTCCGCGGATCAGCCAATTCGGAGATGGCCACTTCGTCACCACCCAACACCTTTGCCGTGCGACCCTGAACGACCTGCGGTCGCTTCTTGTCTTTGTCGTTCGTTTTATCCTTTGGCCGTCTTGGATTGGCAGCCGGCCTGATGTAGACCTCTTCGTATGGGACCACTTTCCCTTCTTTGACCGAACTGGCTAGGGCATTCCGAATATCGTTTCCGTTTTTCTTTTTGAGATCGATATCCAACTTTTCGAGCATCGCTTGATACTCGTCTTTCGCCGAGGGATTGTTACGAAAGTCGACACGTCCGAAGAAGCCTTTGAAGCGATCAAAATCGTCTTTCGTCCATTGATCGAACGGATGCTTGTGACATTGGGCACATTGGATTCGCACTCCCAGGAACGTGTAAGCAAATCCCAGTGCCCGTTCTTCTTCCGACCGGAAGTTGTTCCGCGCCCAGTAGTACGGCATCTGAGGTTGATCGGCCCACGACTTATCGCTGCCCTTGTGTTGATAGCTGCTCATGCGTTCGCAGTATTGCTGATACGATTCGTCTCCCTGACGGCTCTTGGCCAGAACGACGCCTTCAATCATTTGATCGTAAGGCACGTTGTCGGCCAGTTTCTTTCGTGTCCATTCGTACCAACTCGTGGCGGCAACGCCTTGTCGGTCAGGACCATTCCCGTTGAGATACCGTGAATTGTTACCCATCCAGTCATTGAACTTCGTCGCCCACCAGGCGGCGTACGCCGGGCGTTCGAGAAGTTCGTTTACTTTCTTTTCTCGCTTGTCAGCGGACGGGTCAGCGAGGAAGGCTTCCACGTCCGCGGCGGTCGGCAAGGTGCCGGCGATGTCCAGCGAGACGCGGCGGACAAACTCGGCGTCGGTGCACGTTTCGGCTTGGACGATCCCGAGCTTTTGCAGTTTGTTGACGACGAGTTGGTCGATCTTCGTGGGCGTGTTGGCCTTCGGATACTGCGGGCCGACGAGTTGCGAAACCGGATGAATCACCGGCACGGGAACGACGCCGTTGTCGTAGAACGAAACAACGTGCGTATCGCCGGGGCCTTGGGCGGTGACGAGGCCATTTTCGGTGATCGTTGCCACCTGATCGTTGTTGCTCATGAACCGACACAACGGCGTGACGTCTTCGGAAGAGCCATCGGACCACACGGCAACGGCTTTCAGTTGCCAGGTGTCCCCCTTCTTGGTCGCGACCATTTCGGCCGGCGTGACGTCGAGGCGGACGAAGTCGACAGCGTCGGCGGGCATCGGTTTCGCGCCGTCCTGCACCCATTTTTGCAGCACCCGGTGTTGCCAACTATTAGCTTCAAATCGCTTGCCCCCTTCGTGTGGCTCGGTCGTCAAGCCTTTCCGAATGGCCAGACTTTCCGCCGGTTTCCCCGGCTGAATCCGCGGCTCTTTGCCTTCCATCAGGTTCTGATGGTCGGACTTGAAGTCATAGCCGAACAGTGACAGCCGGAAGCCGCCCTGACCCTGAAACGAACCGTGACACGCGCGGCCGTTGCAGCCGAGTCGCCCGAGCAACGGGACAACGTGCATCCGGAAATCGGGTGATTCGGCGACATCGTCGTTGGCATAACGCTGATCGATGCGTGAGAGTTCTGGACGCGGGGCTTCCGCCGCGGTGGCGGAAAGGGCCGCAAGGACCAGCAGTCCGAAAGTCGAGCACGTTTTCAAGAGCATTCGCGTATCCTTCACGAAACCAATTTCAACGAGGCCCACAGGGCGATCGGCCTCGGCAATGAACACGTCAACCGGGCGGTGACCCTGGTGGGGGGGGTTAGGTCTTGGAAGACTTCTTTTCTGGCGGCTTTTTTTCAGCAGGCTTGACTCCGCCGGTCTTTCCTGGCTTGGAAGCTGGCGGAGTTTTTTCACGGGGCTTGGATTCTGTCCCCTTAACTTCGGCGGGTTGATTCGGCTTACTGTTTTTCTTGGTAGCATTCGCAGCCGTCGAGGCACCGCGCTTCAAACCCGCAAACTCCCGCTCGATTTGATCGTCTGCGCGGCGTTGCTGTTCCGCGATCGTCTCATCCAGCTTTTCCAGCCGGCGCCGCACCCGATCGCGCTCGTCGATCAACAACTGCGACCGCAGTTCCACTCGTTCTCGCAAGGCGGTCTTCAGGTCGGCTTCCAGAGACGGTTCCCCCCCCATTGCCATTCGGGCGGCGAGCAGCCGGATCCGCGAATTGACTTTCCATTCGGCGAGCTCAAGGTTGGCTCGCTCCGGAGTTTTTTCCCGTGAGCGATCCAACCGTTCGCGTGTCTTGTCCAGTTCGATCATCGCCGAACGGTATTCCGACGGGGCATTGGTCTTCAGTTGCTCCAGCAGGCTGGCCAACTCCGCGTGATGGGTCCGCGCGAATTCCAGTGCGGCCGCTTCCGCTTTGGCCGACAGGGACGGCGTGGTTTCCGCCCTTGCAAACGAGATCGTGAGCGTTGTCTGCGCCACGGTGGTTGCGACCAAAATCAGCCGCAGGAGTTTCATTTCAGTTGTCCTCCCACGGTTCGGTCGGTTCCTCTAACGGTGATCGGGCAGGGCGGTGTTCCAGTGAGACCGCGGCCAACATCCAGGGCGGAACGCGGTCATCGTGGATTGGTGTCGTGGCGACCGACTCGATTGTCGCTTCGTTGGAAGTCGCGCCGATTTCTGATCGGCCTGCATCCCGCCACAGGGAAACCAGTTTGACCGCTTGGGAATTGGCCGCCGGATGTGGGGCGCCGAACGTCGCCAGGAGGGTTGCTGCCACCGCGGTTGCGGCTGCGGCCAAGGCGGCCGCAGACCAGCGATCCCGTTTCGGAACTCCGGGGTGAGCGACAGGAACCACCGCAGCCGGCTTCAACGCCGCATGAATCCCGCTGACAAGTTGCGTGGCTTCCGCGACTGCGATACACAAAGTGACATCATCAGCGAGTGCGGCTTCAAAGGCGTCGCGGTCCGTCTCAGACAATTCGCCAAGCACATATTGCACAGCCCGAAAGAAGCGTGGATCCGCTTCGGAATCGGTGTGGTGCGGCGTGTGATCGGACGTGGCAGACATTAGGGATTTTCCTGGGACGACGGACGTCCGAGCGCCTTTTGAAGTTTTTGCAGGGCCAGTCGCATTCGAGTGAGAATCGTTCCGATCGGCAATTTCAGATCGGCAGCAATCTGGGCAAACGTCTCTTCCGCGTAGATTCGTCGCTCAACCACCTGCCTCTGCTCTGTCGGGAGATTGGCGAGCGCGGTTTTCAACCGGGCAACATCTTCTGCCCGAATCAGTTCGGTTTCTGCTGACACGCTCCCTTCCACTGGGAGCCCATTGGAGACAAAACGTTGTAAAGTTCGTTCACGAGCGGATTGTCGCCGCCGCAAAGCCATCGCTTCATGGAAAGCGACACGAAACAACCACCCCCGGATTGAATCCGGTCGGGCGGTGTGCCCCGCTTCCAGGACTCGCTGAAACGTACTCTGCAAGGCTTCGCGTGCCCCGTCAGGATCACGCAAGACGCCTTGCAAAAACGCCGACATTTCCATCGCGTGGAGATCGTACAGAGCTTGGACTGCTGCTGGACTTAACCGTTCCGCAGACGAAGCGGCCTTGCCTTCTTCAGGGAACCGATCCCCCGATGCGGCCTCACCTTCCGTCGGACCGTCAGACTCCATCATGCTGTCAAAACCGAAGCGCGATCACAGCCAACAAGAACAATGATGAAGCACCCGTGCCGATTATTTTCCAGAAATTCGTCCGCACATCTGCTGTGCCGAGAAAAATCGTTGCAAGGTATTCTGGTGAATGCGGTTACCGATCCGGATCACGATTGCTGCGCTTTTAGCAGGTCGCGAATCTCCGTGAGCAGTTTTTCCTGTGGAGTCGGTTCCGGCGGTGGAGCGGGAGCCGCTTCTTCTTTCTTTTTGAGCGTGTTCATCGCCTTGATCATCATGAAAATACAGAAGGCGATGATCAGAAAATCGAACGAAGTCTGCAGAAAGTTGCCGTAGTTAATCGTCGCCGGCTCCAATGTCTTGGTGATCATTTGCGTCGGCGCGTTGGGATCAGGGACCGGAATCGGTAACGGCGGCAAGGTCACCTTTAAATCGGTGAACTTCACACCCCCAATCAAGTACCCGATCGGGGGCATCAACACATCAGTCACCAGGGAATTCACAATCTTTCCGAATGCGGCTCCCATAATCACACCGACGGCGAGATCCACCACATTCCCGCGCTGCACAAACTGCTTGAACTCCGTGACCAATCCCATGACATCGGCTCCTGCATGTTGAACGAGGTGAGCAGTCGGACGGGCTGCCGACTTACGAAGTGGCTAGGGGTGCTGAACGCCTATGGGCATCGGTCTGCGGTTCGATTCGCCGCCGGAGTCTTGGGCCAGCCATTGTTCCACGCGCTGCAAGGCCTGTCGTTGTATTTCCCGATTCACGTTGGCCCACTCCAGCACCCCTTCGTGTAGAGAACCGCACTGTTCTCCGGGAGCATGGCGCACCATTTCCCCCGCATGGGGCAGCGGCCGATAAAGTCCGTCGTCGTGCAGTTCCAGGGCACAATCATCGAGAAACCGAGCGAGCAGAATCTGCCCTAACACCGGGGAGTCATCAAAACTCTTGCCATCAGTCCGGCTGTAAACCTTGCCATTGCTGTCGATGAAGATCCGGGCTGTCTGCTCAGGGAACAAGATCGCGGGCTGCAACCGCCGTGGACCACCGGCGGTGATCAGTTCGAGTGTTCGCTGCTCATTCAACTGAAAGGCACCATTGCGGGTGAAGCCGAGCTGTCCAGCGGCGTCCTCGACAACAAACCACCCGGGACCGGAGATGGCCAGATCGAGCGACCGATGAGTCGCTTCGAATAAACCCGGCGACAGTCTCAGGCGAGTCCCGATCCACCGTAGTCCCTCGATGGAATTCGGGCCGTCCGCTGCCGCGGTGGCAGGAAAGGCCCCCAAGCACGGCTCGACACAGCGATAGCCGATCGTGTCGGCGTTGAGCAGGTTCTGCAACAAGACACGGCGGTATCGCTGCAACGCGGATCGGGTTCCTGCAGACAGCGTCCCTGCCTCCGGACGTTCTGTTGATGGCCCCACCGAGAGAACCTCGAGATCTTGTGGAGTGCCAGGTTCCGGGAGTAACGACGTTGCCTGGCGACGGACTTTCAGCAGATCTTCCACCGCGCTCAACGGAAGGTGCTGCAATTCGTCGAACCAGATCTGTCGCTCTTCCTCTGCTGACTCAGGCAACTCGCGCGCGATGATCCGTCGAATTGGATGATCGCCCGCCGGGGCGGCATCATTGTCCGTCAACTTGCGGGGAGTGATTTCCTCAGCGGTTTTAGAATCCTCGGCAAGCGTAGCAAGAATGATGTCCTCATCCGAGGCATCGGGAATGGCCAGCGCGAGGGGTTCGGTGGCAAGGCGGCTTTCGACTGCGGGCGGAGCGGCGTGCAATCGTGGCGATTCGGGTCTGCGTGAAGCCCACAATCCCACGGCGAGGCAAGCCAGCAGGGTGAGCGCGATCAGGAGCGAGTGTAATCGTGTCATGGTGGCCGACTCCGTTCGGCTGGCAGATAGGATGACCGTCGAATTGCGATAGAATGGCGTGGCGGGACTCTCCACCGAGTCAGAACGCTACCAAGTTTTCGCCGGTATGAAAACCTTTCGTTAATTCTCGGACGCCACGATCTGACGGGTCCTTGCACCACTGGATCCTTGGCTGGTGATGACGAATTCCCGGTGAACTTACAACCTCCGCTTTCCGATCGGTCTGTGTGGGGATTATGATGTCCTGGCTCAGCGGGAACGCTTGAACTTGGGGAACAGCCTTCGTGACGGTTGCCGAACACGAACTCATCGCGCGGATGCGGACGGGAGACCGTGAAGCCTTCGCGTCCCTGGTGGAGCGGCATCAGCGACCGTTGTACGGATTCCTCCGCGCGCGGGTGCTCCGCCCCGATGACGCCGAAGACATGGTCCAGGAAGTCTTCATTCGGTTTTACGAAGCGCGGGCACGGTTCGATTCCACCGCTTTGGTTCGGCCATGGCTGCTTGGAATCGCGCGGAATCTCCTGCGGGAGCACGTGCGGCATGTGAAGCGGCGACGCGAAGTCGGATGGACGGAACTCTGCCTCGAATTGGAAACCGTCTGGCCGGTGGCCGATGTTGCGGAAGACAAACTCCAATGGTTGCCGGAGTGCCTGATCGACTTGGGACCGAGTGCCCGGCAGGCGATTGAATTGCACTACCGCACCGGGCAGAAATTGACGGAGATTGCGGGGTTATTGCATCGCAGTGAAGGCGCGGTGAAGTTGCTGTTGCACCGCGCCCGACAAGCCTTGCGAGATTGTCTCAACCTCAAGCAGCGTCAGGCGGAGCCACAATGAACGACGCTGATTTGCTGCGACTGTTGGAGGAAAAACTCCCGGCGGACTTCACCCCCACCGAGTTGACGGCACTCCGCGCACGGTGGAATGACTCGGCCGACATCCGCGCCGCGTTGGCTGCAACCTTGGAACTCGAAACCGAACTCGCCACTGGCTTAGCCGACGTATCATTGTCGGTCGACGATCTGATGGCCCGCGCCGCGGCTCGACGAACGGGGAAACCATCCGGCCTTCCGCGCTGGTGGCTGGCGATGGGACTGACCGCGGTTGTGATGCTCGCCGTTGGTGCAGGTGTGTGGTTCTCTTGGAGACCATCGAACAACGAAGACGCTCCGAACAGCGTCACGATCAACACGCCTAAGGTCGACAACGATGCTGCGACAGTGAAAGAGCAGCCTGCCGGATCTCCGACGCCCGTCCCGACCGAAGCGGAGACATCGGCGCAGGCAGCGCTGGCGGCGACGCTGCCGAATGATCCGCAACCAATGCCTGCTGTTATCCCACAGCCGGTTGCCGCCGATGCTCCGTGGGCACCGTGGCTCAATGGGGAGTTGCCGCCACTCGCGCTCGACAATCCGAAGCTGCGGGCCGATCTCCGGACGATGGGGCACGATGAACTGCCACTCGCGGAATTTCAACGCTGGTGGGGTGAAACAGCCGGGATTGCCGCCGGATGGAATGAAGCCATCATCGGCGGTCGACGCACGGTGCAGATTGACGGTCGGATGCAACTCAAGGCTCCATGGGTCGACGATGCCGTGCTGCGACTGACGCCGTTCGATCTCACCGACATGACGCTCCTCTTTGGTGACAACGATCGGGGCATCGCTCTCCGATTCTATAAACAGCGCGAACCACACCTCTGGGCGGCCTACGAATTTCAGCGACCGCCTGGCGAAACCGCCATCAAATGGGGCGGCCTGCTCACGACCGACGGCGGCGCGTGGTACCGCAGTGGCGCGGTCACATTCGAAGTCCGTCGACAGAACGGGCAATTGATTCTCTCCGCCGGCAAGATTCCGCTACTGTCGGTTCCGTTTGCGGAACCGCCGCAGGTTGTGCAACTGTTGGGGAAAGGCCGTCTCCGCGGTTTCTCGTGGTTGCGAACCGAACCGTGGCCGCTCGCGCAACAGGCTGAACACCCGATCGTTCTCGACAGTACCCAGCCTGAAGCCTCAAAGTGGCAGATGCTGAAGCCTGATGTGGCGATGGTCCATGTGGAACCGGGCGGGAGTGTTTTACTGACGGCAAGCTCCAAGACGGACGAGGCCCAGGCGTTTGTTCCGTTGCCGAAAGCCACGCTGGTCGAATCCATCTTTCGGCTCTCGGCGGCGGATGCCGGTACCGGTGTGTATCTCGGAAATGAACAGGGCAAGCCGGTGGCGCTCCTCGGCATCATGCAGGATCGCCGGACGAAGCAACTGACGTTCGGGGCCTTGCGACCGCAGGAACGGCGCATGGAATCGGACTATGATCCGAATGCGTTTCCGCCGCCGTATTGGAACCCGCACGTCTGGTTGCGAGTCGTTGCCGGACTGGGAACCTGCCATGTCTGGTCGAGCGGCGACGGCGTCCATTGGGGCCATGTTGCCGAGAATCCGCTGAACGATCTTCCCGGTGCGGTGCGATCGATTGGTCTGTATTGCTTCCCCGGTGAGACACCGCGGTCAATCCGTCTGGAATCTTACCAGGTCCGTGAGTTGCAAGGACTGACGCAGTTTGCGGATGACGGTGTCGTCCAACGCCAAGTCCCCACAGTGGAAAAGCTGCCGCAATCTTATGACGAATGGGAGGCGCAGACCATCGGCCAGCTTCCGGACGACGTCATGCCTTCATTGTGGATGAATCACGTGGGCGTGGCGGCTTTGAAAGCCGGTCCATCTAAATCGCTGGCGCGGGAGATCGTCGAGCGGCTGGCTGTTTCGGAGCAGTACCGTACTGCCAATACCGATGAACAAAGCGCATTCCTGAACGATGCGGTCTCTTTGCTGGACACCTGGCAGGAACACGAAGTGGCACCATTTCGCCGGGCCTATTTCTACCGGCAAGTGGCGACTCCCGCGGAGATGGAGTCACAGTGGAGTACTTGGCTGCAATCGCCGCTTTGGACGCATGCTCCCTTGGTCACGCCCCATTGGGACAGCATGGCCACGGCCCTGCAAGCCAATGCGTTTGCCAGCCATCGCGAGGCACTGGCAACGCTGGCCCCGGACGCACAATTCTGGCTGGCCCAGGGGCACCCCGATCACCGTTTGCGACCGGAAGGCGAACTTGTTGATCGACTGGCACGCTGGTCGCGCTCCGTCGTCGGCCTCGGTGAGCGACAGGATGACGCCAGTGATGTCTTGCCCCTCGGCTGGCGGCATCCCTTACAGCTCACCGTAAATAAAGAAGCCTACAATGTTCAGTCGGAACTGCAATCCGCTCTAATCGGGGGCACATTCCAGGACGCCGGTCGGATCGCCATGAACTTCGGTGTCAGCGACGGGGTCGGCTTGCTGCCCGACATGGACGACGATCGTTTGTTCGTGTCGATCCCCGTCGCCATGGCTGCTGCGGTGAAAGATTATCCGGCGTTCGGTGAAGCACTCCAAAACGATCTCGGACCAACGGGGATGGTACGGGTGCTGAATGCCGCCCGGCAAGGGGATCTCGCGACATTGCGCGCGGCGACCATTCAGTTCTACCGGACAGCGGCGGCCGCCGAAGCCGAGCGTGTTCTCGGAGATCGCCAGATGGCGCTGGGCGATTTCTTCGGTGCGCAGCAGCGGTATCGCCATGCCATGCGAAGTGCGAATGAGGAACAGCGGGCGGCGCTCCGTTCCCGGATGGTTCTGGCCGAGAGTCTCGGCAATCCTTCCAAGACCCCCGGGGATTCGGCCGCCGTTGCCGATACCCAACTGGATGGAGTCTCGCTGACGCCGTTGTTGCAAGAGATTCGCTCCGCAGCACCGCCGGTCGCGACAACCGGTGCCGTGGTTGCCCCACCCGAAGCGCGATCGCGATACCGTTTGGAAATCAAAGCCCAGTTCGATGGCCAGGTGGGGCAGAACGCCGGGCGTGGTGAGTTTCGCCATGTTGATGTCTTCGGCCGGCAGTTTGCAGTGACGGTTGATGCGGAACGGTTTTATGTCAGCAATCGATTTCAGGTCACGGCCTACCAGCGCGATGCGGGTCAACAACTGTGGGCGACTTCGGTGGGAAGCGACCAGGGAGAAGCCCACGGCCACCGCTTCACGCCAATGACACCCACACTTATCGGAGAAGAACTTCTCGTTCGGCGGATCATCAAGGGGGCCATCGAATTGGCCTGCTTGAAGCCGGCGGATGGGCAAGTGCTGTGGAAGACCCGCGGTGGTGAAAAGGCCGATATCTTTTCCGAACCCATCGCGCTGCCCGGACGGATCGGTGTTATCGTCAGCCGTCGGATGGATGACGACATGCTCGATGTCCGCTGGGCCCATCTGAACCCGGCAACCGGTGAGACAGTGGCGGAGTTTCCTCTCATCCGACTGCGCGATGCCTGGAGTGGAGAGGCTCCCTGTGTCTTGGCCGTGCGTGATGACACCGCCGTGGCCACGATTGGTGGGGCGATTGTCAGCTTCGAGACAACGGGTGATCTTCAGTGGGTGCGTCGCGAACCGTGGTTGCCGCCGAAAGTCGATCCGCAGGCGGAAGATTATCTGGTCGCGGCTCCGGTCTTTGCGACCGGAGCCGATGGCGAAGCATTGGTCGTCATTGCCGCACCGGCGTCGCGGCAAGTCATCGGCATTGAAGTCACCTCCGGTCGCGTCCGCTGGCGGTCGGTGCAGCCGAAATTGCAGGGCATTCTGGCCTCCCGCGCCGATGTCACGGTGCTGGCGCTGCAGAATGGTCTGTGCGGATTGTCTCCCGCTACTGGCGATGTGCTCTGGTCACAACCGGTCACCGGCCGCATGACCGCCATGCAGATCGTTGATTCGCAGATGGTGGTCGCCATTCAGCGTGAATCCACGGGGAACAAGTTCTGGCCACAATTGGCCTGGTTCGATCTGGCAACGGGGACACCGCGCGGTGAAGCGCAGATCGATGTCGAGCATCATCCCGAATGGCGTTGCGGACCGCTGTTTTCCGTGGGGTCGAACTGGTGGACGCTCATCAGCAACAGCGGGAACAAACCGCAACGCGATCTGGCGCTGCTGGTCCCGGATACGGAATTGTCACCGCAGCAGTGGTCCGATCCGCATTGGGACGGCTGGGTGTCGACGACCCCGGGAGAGCGACGGCTGGTGCAGTCGGTTCTGCCCGGCTGGCAACCGATTGTCGCGGCTCGAAATGTTTTTACGGCCCCTGCGGAACCGGTACGTGAACAACGCCCGGTGTTGATCGCCAAGATCGGTAAAGCAAACGAACCGGTCCGATTTGTGCGAACGGTGACTGTCCCCAAGACCGGGACGCCGAGTTTGCAACTCCGTGTGGGACATCAACCGGGGCAACGCTGGCAACTGGAAGTGCGGATCGGCTCGCGGACCGTGCTCAGCGAATCGGTGACGGACGAATCGGCCCCCAGCGGCTGGATCAGCACGCGCGTGGCTCTGTTCCCATTTGCCGGGCAGGCGGTCACGATCCAGTTGAGCCAGAAAAACATGGACGAAAAGGCAGTCGAAGGTCTCTGGCGCGAAGCGATTCTAACGGGGTTTGGTGATCCCTGATCCGTCCTGAAAAAAATCCGTAACCTGCGTTCGCTCTGCGACAACTTCTGATGGACCTGTGGTTTGTGGCCCCGTTAGTGATTCACATGCGCGCCGTGGTGGTTTTGATCCTGATCGTCGGAATCGTGGCCTGTAGCGTGCCTGCGGCGTCGGCGCAGAATCCACCGGCGGTCTCCAGTGATTGGGAAGTCACGCCCGAATCCGAACTGGCGCTGGAACGCGGCTTGGCATGGCTGGCCCGCAACCAGGGGGCGACAGGCAACTGGGAATCGAACGATCTCGGGCTGGTCAGCCTCGGGGCGATGGCGTTTCTGTCTGCGGGGCACATGCCCGGTCGCGGCAAGTACGGCGAAACGGTCGATCGCGCGCTCGGCTATGTCATCAAGAACATGAAGCCGTCGGGGATGCTGAACATCGCCGATGCGCAGCGCGACATGTACAACCATGGTCTGGCGGCGTTTGTGCTCGGGCAAGCGTATGGGATGACCGACGATCCGCAACTGGGCCGTGTGCTTGACAAAGCGCTGAAGCTCATTGCCTCGACGCAGTGTGAGGACGGCGGCTGGGACTATCGTGCCAAACGGCAGGAACGGGGTCACGATCTCAGCCTCGTGGTGATGCAGGCGAAAGCCCTTCGCAGTGCCGTCGACACCGGTTTTGAAGTCCGGGGCGATGTCATCCGCTCGGCGATTCGCAGTGTCCGCGAACATTACAAGGCGAACAACAACACCCGCGGGTTCGATGAACGGGCCAAAGACGGACCCGGCCAATTCACCTACGACGGTAACCGCGGCACTCTCGCCATGGCCGCCTGTGGAGTCGTCTGCCTGCAGGAATTCGGTCAATACGATGACTGGCGGATTGCGAAGAATCTGGAAGTCATCGCCGATGAAGTCCGCCGGTTGAAAACGCCCAAAGGGAACGGCGAAGTCCCGTTCGATGCCTACACCGCGTATTATGTGGGACAGGCACTCTATCAAGTCGGCGGCCCGGCCTGGCGCGAAAGTTATCCGATTCTGCGCGATCAACTCGTGCAATCGCAATTGCGACGCCCCGAAAACCCCGGCGAAGACGGCTCCTGGCGCGATACCCGCTGGGTCCACGGCAAGCCCGGTCACCTCTACGGCACGTCCGTCGGGTGTTTCATTTTGTCGATGCCGAACCGGTATCTTCCCATTCTTCAAGAAGGGAAGATTGAAGGCTTGCGCGAATCTCTGAGCGGGGAAAAGTGACCGATTGATGATCACGGCTTGATTTTCGTGTGCCACTGGCTCTGCCAGTGCGTATTGAAGTCTGCCAACCTTCGAAGAAAGACACTGGCAGAGCCAGTGGCACACCAGCGCAAGCCCTAATCAAGCTCTTCCCTACCCACTATCCACCACCCACTAACCACTGCCCTCCATGCTCGGTTTCGATTCATCGCTGTTTGCTCTCGCGGGACTGGCTGCTGCAGCCGGACCGGTGATTATTCATTTGTTCAACCGGCGGCGGTTTCGCGTGCTGCCGTGGGCGGCGATGGATTTCCTGCGGGCCGCGCTGGAACGTCACCGCCGCGTGTTGCAAGTCCGCGATCTCATCTTGCTGGTGCTCCGCGTGCTGACCGTCGTTGGTGTGGGGCTGGCGTTGGCCCGACCGTATTTCCTCAGCGGCGGTTTCGGCGCGGTCACCGGACTCTTGTTTCTGCTGTTGTGTGGCATCGCCGCGGTCTCGGCAGCCGCGGCGGCCGTGTTGCCCGATCGAAAACAACAGCGCTGGTCATTGTCGGCGTGCGGTGTTTCGGTGGCGTCGCTGCTGGCCATGTTCGGTTGGGCTGCAACGCAAACGACGAACGAATCCACGCAACGGACCACGGCCCGGTCGCCGGTCCATGCGATTGTGATCCTCGACAACAGCCGCAGCATGGGCGCAGCGGAAACCGCCGGGACGCGGCTCGATCGGGCCAAACGGCGCGTGGAAGCCTTCTTCGATTCACTGCCGCCGGACAGCCGCTTCTCGCTGATTCCCCTTGCCGGAAGCGTCGAAACCATCCCGGAAGACCCGCTCCGCAGCAAGGAAGACGCCCGGCGAACGCTCACCAGTCTGCAATTGGTCGATGCCGCCGGGACGTTGTCCACGGGGTTGGAAGCCGCCGAGCGGGCGAGCCAGCAAGCCGCGGATCTCCCGGTGAAGCGTGTGGTGCTCGTTTCCGACCTGCAGACCACGGCGTGGAAAGATTTCGACTGGTCTGTGTGGTCGCAGAAACTCCCCGGATTGCAGATCGCTCCAGTGGCCGCCGAACCGGTGAGCAATGTCTGGGTGTCGCACCTGGAACTCGAAGATGGCATCGCCGGGATTGAAGCCCCCGTCCGCATCACCGCGAACTTGCAGGCCGACGGTCCGCATGCCACGACCGCAGTGCAGGCGGTGCTCACCATTGATGGCGTCGAAGTCGGCAGTCAAGCGATTGATGTCACGCCGGGTCAATCCCGTGAAGTCGAATTTCAGTATCAGTTCGATGTCGCCGGAGAACCAGGACGGCCGCACTGGTCGCAAGTGAGTCTGATCATCCATGCCGATTCGCTCGTCGCCGATCAACTTCCGGCAGACAACCGAGCCACACTGCTGGCCCCCGTGGTCGCCGCGCTGCCGGTGGTCTTCGTCGATCAATACGGAGATCAGGAAGACGTCTCCCGCAACCGCATCGGCGAGACCTACGCCTTGCGACATCTGCTCGCACCGCGGTTAGCCACGGAAACCGAACCCCGCCGGCTGATTCAGGTCCAGCATGTGCGACCCGAACAACTCACGCAGGAATTGCTGGAAACCGCGCGGCTCGTCGTCATCGCCGGTGTGGAAAGTCCCGGAGCCTCTGTCGGGCTGTTGCGGGAGTATGTGCTGCAGGGCGGCCCATGCGTGATCCTCGCCGGGGGTGCGTTCCATCCACGGGAATGGCAGGATGCATGCTGGCTGGACGGGGACGGTCTGATTCCCTCCCCGCTGCGACCGAACTTATATGGCCAGCTTCCTGACGCCGCGGCGGAACTCCGTCCGTTCTTCATCGATTTCTCCAGCCTGCAGCACGACGACTTCCTCATCCCCGGCGAAGATCCCCAGTTGATGGCGGGCCTCTTCAGCGGCACCCCGTTCTTTCAAGCCGTGGCGGCGGATGTCTCGCCCGAAGCCTTGGCAACACTGCGGTCCCATCTGGAATCCCGCCTGACGGATGATCTCCGCTTCCTTCAGGATTACGACGCCCTCAAGCGGAATGGGACACAAGCGGGCGATTCCTCCGCGGCGTTGCTGCAACAACAATCCGAACAGCGGTACCGGCAACTCGAACCGGCGTGGTGGCAATGGCGGTCACCGCTGCCGTTGTGGGACCGCTCCCGGTCGGCGGCTGATCTCGCCGAGCAAAGCCTGCCGCGGGTGCTGGCCGCGTTTGATGCCGAGCATCTGCCGTGGGTGATCGAACGCCGGATGCAGGCCGGAAAGGTCGTCTTCTTTACCAGCGGTGTCAGTTCCGACTGGAACCTGCTGCGGACATCGGGCGTGATGTATGTTTTTCATCGCGTGCTGCATCGCTTGATGGAAGAAACGTTTCCGCGACGCAATTTCGCCGCGGGAGAACGCATCGCATTGCCCCTCGCCAGTTGGACCGATGGGCGGTATGCGGTCGAACGACCGAGTGGTGTGCGGGAAACGATCGGCGTCGAGGCCCTCAGCGCGGATGTGTCCGGGCTGCTCGTGCGCCGCCCGCTCACCAGTGGGTTCTACCGGATCGCGACCGAAACGCCAGCCGAAGCAGTGACCGATGCGTCCGTCCCCACGCCGTCGGCCAAAGACGTGTTTCAACTGGCCGTTCAAGCACCGGAAGCCGAGTCACCACCGGCGTGCCTCACCCCGTATGAATTGCAGCAGCAACTCGGGAACGCCGAAGTGCGGGTGCTCTCCGCTGAGGAACCGATTCTGGTCACCGGGGGGCGACTCCGCGGGCAGGGACTCTGGCGGTGGCTCATCGGCGGCGTGCTCGGCGCGTTGCTGCTGGAAATGCTGATCGCGGGCGGAGTCACACGCAAAGCGGGAGGCGAAGCATGAACTTCACCGCCCTCATTGGCCGGTTGCTCGGTTACGATGACGTCACCCAGATCGAAGGGTGGCGACCCTCGTTCGGTGCCGCGTGGGCTCATTCGTCGCCGCTGCTGTTGCTGTTCGGCCTGCTCGCCGCGGCGGGGTTATCGGCGTGGTTCTACCTGCGGATGCAGCCGCGCGGACGGACATCGTTCCGCATCGGTTTGTGTCTGGCCCGCGGATTTGTTCTCGGGGCGTTGCTCACCATTCTCGCCGATCCGATTCTGGAAATCACACTGGTGCGGCATCCGTTGCCCACGCTGTGGGTGGCCCTCGACGGCAGCGAAAGCATGGGAATCGCCGACGAACTTCCAGTCGCCGTGCGCGAAGCCACCGAAGCCGCCGTGCATTGGTCGTCGAAGCCGAACGAGGCCGTCGAGCCCCCCACCCGGGCCGATTACATCCGTTCGTTCCTCACCAATCCGCAAACGGCGTGGCTCAAGAAACTCGAAGAACGTTTCCGGGTGCGAACCTTTACCGTCTCCACGGACCGCGGCGTCGAAGCCCTCGAAGCCGACCCTTCCGCACCGCTGGGCGGCTGGACACCGCGCGGTCATGTCACCGCCATCGGTGATGGTCTCGAAGAACTCGCGCGTCGGCAAGCAGGCGACAATCTTGCCGGGGTGATCCTCTTCAGCGACTTCGACCAGAACGCCGGTGGCGCGCCTGTCTCCGCAGCGCGACGGTTGGGCGCGCCGCTCTTCACCGTGGGTGTGGGACTCGAATCCGCGGTCGATCTTGCGGTCGATTTGTCCGCCCCGCCGACAATGAAGAAGGCGGAAGGCTCGACGTTCGTCGTCACCATCCGGCAGCGGGAACTCGAAAACACGCCGGTGACTGTGCGCGTCTTTGCCGAACCGGTCTCAGGAACCGCAACGACCGAACAACCGCCGATCTTTGTCGGCGAGCGTTCCCTCACGCTTACCGCGGCGACGCAATCGGTCGAGTTCCCGTTCAACCCCGAACAGACCGGCCGGTTCACGTTCGTCGCCGAAGTCGACGCCGTCCCGGGCGAAACGATCACGCAGAACAATCGCTCCGCACGGGATGTCCGCATCATCGATGACTTCCTGCGGCTGCTCTACATCGAATATGAACCGACATGGGAATGGCGATTCGTCAAAGAAGTTTTCCATCGTGACAAGCTCGTCGGCATGCGCGGCTTCCGCACGTTCCTGCGGTCCGCCGACCCCGTGGTGCGGGAAACGAACGAACTGTTCGTATCGAGTCTCACGCTCCCGCGCAGTGAATTCTTTGAGGCGGATGTGATCTTCCTCGGCGACTTGCCTGCCTCGGCGCTCAGCGCGCGGTTCTGTGAAATGACGAAAGAGTTCGTCGAGCAATTCGGCGGCGGTCTCGTCGTCCTCGGCGGACCGCGCTTCGGTCCCGGTCAACTGGCGGAAACCCCGATGGCCGACCTCTTGCCAGTGGTGGTCGATCGTGATGGCCGGCGGCGTGACGAGCGTGATTTCCGGTTGCAACTCACCCCGCTCGCCAATCAGTACGACTTCATGCGGCTCGGTCGCACTGACGGGGAATCGGCCCGCGCATGGGGCACGATTGGCAAGCTGCCGTGGTATCAACCGGTCCTGCGCGTCGACCCGCGCGCCACGGTCTTAGCGGAACATCCCACGGACCTCTGCCGCGATGGCAAATCCAAACAACCCCTCATCGCCGTGCGGCCGTATGGTCGCGGCGAAGTCGTGTATGTTGGCTTCAACGAGTTATGGCGGCTGCGGCGGTTGCATGGGGAAGAGTATTACCGGCAGTTTTGGGGTCAGTTGATTCATCGCCTCGGCCTGAGCCACGCGCTCGGTGATCAGAAGCGCTTTGTCGTTCGGACCGATCGCCAGCAATACCGTAACGGTGACGACGCCGTGATTACCGTCGAGGCCTACGACAAGGACTTCCAACCGTTACAGGAAGCTGATGTTCCAGACCGCCGGTTGGAAGCCGAGCACGTCTGGCCGCAGCCGGATGAACAGGGACGCCGTAGCAGCGAACTGGCCATTGCACAAATCCGGCCGGGTGTCTTCGGTACGAAGTTGCCGCTGCGTCTGGATGGGGAGCATCGCCTGCGGGTGACTGACCCGGTGACAGGGACGCCCAGCGAGATCCGGTTCAACGTCAGTGATGTCTCCGTCGAACGCCGCAATCCAGTCCGGAACGTGGCGCTGCAGCAATCGCTCGCCAGTGAAACCGGCGGGCGATCTTACGATCTGACCACCGCGCATCAGTTCCTCGAAGACTTTCAACCGCCGCGGCCCACCGAACGGACGATTGAAATCTTTCCGCTGTGGAACACGTGGCTGGTGTTTGTCCTCGTGATTGGACTCTTGCTCACCGAATGGACCGTGCGAAAGGCGATCAATCTCCCATGAGTCGACTCGCGACATTGCGAAGCCGATTGGCGTCCCTGCGTTCCGCGCGGGCGACCGTCCGGTGGGGGAGCGCGCTCGCCGGGGTGCTGCTGTGCGTGTTCGGTTTCTGGCTGGTCGCGTTTCTCGTCGACTGGTCGACGCAGCTTTCGTTCGCCTCCCGGTTGGTGCTGTTGCTGGCGTTTGTGGTGACCGTGACCGTGGCGGTGGTCCGGTGGGTGCTCCCGCAATTCGGGCAGGCGGAATCGCTGGAGAAGATGGCGTTGCTCGTCGAACGCCAGCACGGCATCGACAGCGATCTGGTCGCCGCGCTGGAGTTTGAATCGCCCCAAGCCGCCACCTGGGGATCGTCCCGGCTCTCCAACGCCGTGGTCGATTACGTCGCCGAGTTCAGTCCGGGATTGAACGTCTTTGAAGGGTTCCGCTGGCGACCGTTGCCGCAACTGGCGACCGCGACGGTTTTCGCTCTGTTGCTGAGCGTAATGTTTGCCATCGTCTGGCCGGGACATGCGTCCGCTTTCTGGAACCGCTTCTGGCTCGGCGGGGCGCATTACCCCACGCGGACGCAACTGGTCGAGATCACGATCAACGGCGAGAAAGTTTCCGCGTTCCATCGCCAGCCGGTGGAACTGCGTCTGCCCCAGGGCGAGGCGATTCGCATCACGACCACGTGTGCCGGTGAGCTTCCCACACAAGGAACGGTGCAGGTGCAGGGACGCCAGACCCGCGGTTGGAATACCTGGACGCTCACGCCCGATCCCGTCAGTAAAGGAGAGCGCTTAATCGCGACAGCGTCCGCGCTGACGGAAGATGTGCGGCTGTGGATTTCCGCGGGTGACGCAACGAGTGATCCCGTCCAACTGACGGTGATGGCGTTGCCGATTCTGGAAGTGCAATGGAAGGTCACTCCGCCGGCCTATGCGGTGAAACCCGAGTCCGAATCCATTCCCGCGGGAGCCCGGCAGTTCGCCGTTTTGCAGGGATCGAAGTTGTCGGCCCAGGTGCGCTGCTTGAACAAGTCGTTGTCCAAAGCCGACCTCGTGCTTGGCAACCAGCGCGTGGCGTTGACGTCGCACGCGGATGCGGATGGTCACACCGTGTGGGAGTTGCCCGCTGGCCATCCGCTGGAATCGGTGAAAGAGCCGCTGGAGTTCACGCTCAGCGTGGTCGATCAGGACGGGTTATCGCCCATGCCGCCGTGGACGGGGCAGATTCGTCTTGCGGCGGACCGCATCCCCCGCGTCGTCGCCGTGGTGCAAAGCAAGAAAATCCTGCCGACGGCCAAACCGAAAATTGTGATCGCAGCCCTCGACGATTTCGGTCTGAAACGGATTCGTCTGCAAGCCACGATCTCGCGTGCCGAGGGAGAAAGCACCACCGACGACCTGGTGGTCTGGCAACGCTCCCCCACGGAAGTTCCCCCGCTGAACGTGAAAAACGAAACCACCTTTGTCCTGACGCCGTATCAGTTATCGAAGGGGGACGAACTGAAAGTGATTGTCCTCGCGGAAGATGACCGTGGGGAATGGGTGTCGCAAGTCGGTCAAAGTGAACCGTTGATTTTTGAAGTCACCGACCGCAACGGAATTCTCGCCGGACTGCTGGAAACGGATCAGCAATCGGCGAAGCAGCTCGATGCCATTATCGAACGCGAACTCGGAATCGGAGGAAACAGACGATGACTCGATTCGTGGATGATGCTTTCCATCGGGACGGCGCGGCTCCCGCCGCGCTGCGCACGGTTCAACCCGCGGGGACAATCAGCGGCTCAGCGGGAGCTTCGCCCTCCCGTTTGATGGGCCGGTTGCCCATCAAATTGTTCGCTGTCGGCCTGATGCTGATCGGCATAGGGGCGGGCACGGTGCGGGCACAAGGCATCGAAGCCGACACGCTCCGCCGCAAGCAGGAAGACCAGCAGCGGGCGCGGATGATGACCCGCGAACTGGTGGGCAACGTCCTCGATATCCAACTGCGGCAACTGGAAGACAACGGGCTGGAAGACATGCCCGTCTATAACGACATCCAACTGATGCGGAAGAATCTCGCCACGCTAGTGGATGCCGAGATGGTGAAGGTGGTGGAGATCCTCGCCGAAGCACAGCGGATGCCTGCGGCTCAGCGGCAGGAAACGTTCGTCGAAGCCCGCAAGCAGATTCGGTCGGTCGTGGTCCGGTTGACGGCCGAGCGGCAATCGCTGCTGCGACGGCTGCGGATGGCCGAACTCGCCGAACAGGCCCGCCGGCTGATCGGCATTCAGAACGGCGTGCGGACGGTCACTGTGTCGATCCCGGAAGAAGCCAAAACGCGGCAGGAATCGTTGCTGTTGAAGACGCAGGAAGACCAGCGCGATGTGAAGGAACTGTTCCTGCATCTCGTGCAGACTCTCGATGACGTCCGTCAATGGGGTGGACCAGTGGCCGATGCGTCGACGGAAGGGCTGCGGATTCTCAAAGCCGCGGACGTCGGTCGCCATGTGGACCGGGCGGAAGCGGAACTCGTCGCCGCGCAGCCACCGAAAGCGATCGAACATCAGGACTCGGTTCTGAAGGGATTGCGGGATCTGTTGAAGATTCTGGAACGGACGCAGGGGGCGATTTCCAACGAGAACCGCGAAGTTCTCGACAAGTTACGATCGGTCGCCGAGAAGCAGGAGCAACTGCAGCAGGAGACGAAGAAGCTTGATCCGACCCAGCCCGCGCCGGAAGAACTGGTTGAGAAGCAGGCTCAGATCCAGACGGCCGTCGCGGAACTGGAAAAGCTGCTACCGGAAGTGGCGACCGCCGAACGGTTGACGGAACAGGCCGAAGCGGCAGCGAAAGATGCGACGTCGGAATTGTTCGAGGGAAATCTTACGGCGGCAGTGACGGAGCAAAGCGAAGTGCTGGGCAACCTCGCGGCGCTGGAGCAATTGCTCGCGCAGGGCGGCGAAGAAGTGGCAGCGGATCGCACGGCGGAAGAACTGGCGAAGACGGTGGCCGATCTGCAACAGGCCAAAGCCAAGCTGGAAGAAGCCGCACAGAAGCAAGCCGCCGCCGCAGAGAAAGCGAACACGAACGCCAAGGACGCCGCCCCGTTAGAAAAAGAGGTCGCGGAAGCGATTGCCGCGGCGGAAAAAGTCGGCGATCTCCCCGCCGATGTCGAACGCCGTCTGGAAGAAGCGGAGCAAGCCGCGAAGTCCGCCGAAGCGATGTTGGCCGCTGCCACCGCAGAAGCCACTCCGAAAGAAGACGCGGCGTTAGCCAAAGCCGACGAAGCTCTCGATCGGGCTCAAGCCAGCGTGGAAGCCGCACTCAATGACGCCGAACGGCAAGCCGCCGCGGTGAAGATTGGTGAACTCGCCCGGGCAGCAGAAGCGCTGGAACGGGCCGCGGCTGAAGAACGAGCGATTGCCAAAGAGGCGAACATCGCTGCTGCCGATGGGGCCGTGATGCCGGAAGAAGCGGAGTCGCTGGAGAACCGACAGGGGGATGTGGAAGCACTCGCTGACAAGCTCGCCGAAGCGTTGAAGTCTGTGTCTCCCGAGACAGCCGCGGCGGTAGCCCAGGCATCCGACGCCGCGGAAATGGCCGGCGATCAACTGGCCGCGGCCGCGAAGGAAGGCACGACACCGGATGTCGCCGCGAAGTCCACAAACGAAGCCGCACAAACAGCTCAAGACGCTGCCAAGAAACTGTCATCCGCGGCGCAGCAACTTCGCGAGGAAGTCCGACAGGCGGCGCTCGCCCTGGCGAAAGAAAGTCAGGACCAGGCGAAAGCCTTGGCCGACGCCCGCGATGCCGTCGAAGAAGCTTTGAACGGGCCGACGGTCTCGCTCGCCGAACAGATGGCCCAGTTGCAAGCCGCCCAAAAGAAAACGGCGGAGGCATCCCGACAGCAGCAGAAGGCGTCCGGCCGTCCCGAAGCGGCGAAAGCAATGGAAGTGGCGGAACAGATTGCCGAAGCGCAAGCGGCACAGCAATCCGCTGAGACCGCTGCCGAAGAATTAGCGAACGGAGCCGCGGCCACACCGCTGAAGGCTTCCGCTCAACAGCAGGCCGTGGCCGAGATGGCCGAAGCCGCCGCTGCTCAAACCAATGAAGCATCACCACAGGGGAAAGCGCTGAAGGCCGCACTGGAGGAAGCCCAGACCGCGGCATCCAAAGCGGCGAAAGATCTTTTCGATGGCAAGACCGCCGACGCCGACGCGGCACAGAAGCAGGCCGATGCCGCGCTCGACAAAGCCGCTCAACTCGCGACGGACGAAGCCGCGACCGCGATGCAAGCCGCCCCCACCGC
>JBGSUN010000170.1:0-21306 GCA_041753475.1 Planctomycetaceae bacterium
TCGCCGAACTCGAACTGGCCACCGCGACCGCCCTCCGAAACAAACACCACCACCCGACCCGTGTCGCCGGCTACATCCGCAAAACCAAGCTCCCCTTCCGACTCCGACAAGCGGCTTTAACTTCCTGAGGAGCAATAATCTGTCAAACGATGCGAGTCATCACGGTGGGCGAAAGTAGGATCATGCAGCCGCTCAGCCGGAACTGTGCCGTTCAAGTTGCTTGGGGACGGTTTCTGGCGGAGTCGGTGTGCGATGAAACCATCGACGATCCAGCACCACAAACGCTGTCCCGGCAGCGCGACCGACGCGTCCCAAAACTCGCCATGCGGGGCCGAAGCGAAGCCAGTCGAGTGCCGTCGCACCACCGCGCGGAAGCACACCGCTGGAAAACGGCTTCCATTCCGCGGCGTGTTCAATCACGTAGAAAAACACCGGCGTCAGCACAATGCCGAAGAACGTCACGCCCAGCATGCCGCTGAAGACCGCGGTGCCCAGCGCTCGCCGCATTTCCGCCCCGGCTCCTTGAGCAACGACCAGCGGCAACACACCAAGAATGAAGGCGAACGACGTCATCATGATCGGTCGTAATCGCAGTTCGCAGGCTTGCAGCGTCGCTTCCCGAATTCCGGTTCCTTCATGTCGCCGTGCCCGCGCGAATTCCACAATCAGGATCGCGTTCTTGCAGGCCAGACCGATGAGTACGACGAAGCCGACTTGTGTAAACAGGTTGATATCCATACCCGCATATCCCACACCGGCAATGGAGCTGAGGACGCACATCGGCACCACGAGAATCACCGCCATCGGCAAGGCCCAGCTCTCATACAAAGCGGCGAGGACCAGAAATACAAAGGCCACCGAGAACACCAGCACGATCACCACCGTGCTCCCGGTCATCCGTTCCAGATACGCCAGCTCCGTCCATTCATAGGCCAGATTGCGCGGCAGTTCTTCCTTGCAAACGGCTTCCATCGCCGCCAGACCTTCCCCGGTGCTGACGCTCGGCATCGTGTTGCCGTTGATCGCCGCCGCGGGATACATGTTGTACCGGGTCAACACCAGCGGGCTGCTCGATTCCCGGATCGTGCAGACGGCCCCCAGCGGGATCATCTCCCCATCACGATTGCGGACTTTAATCATCTGCACGTCGGTGACATCGTTGCGGAATTGTGAATCGGCCTGCACGGCCACCTGCCAAGTTCGACCGAAACGATTGAAATCGTTGACGTACCGCGAACCAAGATTCCCCTGCAGTGCGCCAAAGACTTCCGAGAGTTCGACCCCCTTCTGGATGCACGCCACGCGGTCGATGTCAGCGTAGTACTGGGGTGAGTTTGCGCGATAGGCTGTAAACAGCGATTGTATCGCCGGCTGCGCACGGCCCTTTTCAATGATGTTCTCCGTCTGTTTCTGGAGATTTGTCAGATCCCCTTCCCCGCGGTCTTCGATCATGATGCGGAAGCCCCCGGCACGGCCCAACCCATTCACGGCCGGCGGAGGAAAGATGCTGACGATGGCCTCGGGAAACTCCTGGGTGAAACGTTTTGAAAGTTTCCCGAGGATCGCGAACATCGAGACATCAGGAGTGCGCCGATGATGGAACTCGTCGAGAATCAGGAACATCGTGCCGAAGTTCGAGCCGTAGGCACTCAACACGAATGAGTTTCCGGCGACCGAGTTCACGTTCTTCACACCCGGAGTGTCGAGCGCGATTTCTTCCAGCCGCCGCATGACCTCGCGTGTGCGGAGAGCCGACGCAGCATCCGGCAACTGCACGGCGGCGAGCATGTAACCCTTGTCCTGGGTGGGAATGAATCCGGATGGCAACTGGTTGTACCCCCAGCCCGTCAAGCCCAACAAACCGCCGTAGACTACGAGGACGATCGCCGGAATACGCAGCATCCGTCCCACCAGACCGACGTACTTCCGCGTGCTGAATTTGAACGTCCAGTTGAACAGACGAAAAAACCACCCCAGGACGAAGTCGATCACCACCGTGGCCCAGTCGCGCTTCGCCGTCCGCGGTCGTAGCAGCAAAGCAGCCAACGCCGGGCTGAGGGTCAGCGAATTAATCATCGAGAGAATGGTCGAAATGGCGATGGTCAGCGCGAACTGGCGGAAAAATTGTCCCACGATTCCCGAAAGAAATGCACACGGGATAAACACCGCGCTTAAGACCAAACCCACGGCGATCACCGGACTGGCCACTTCGTCCATCGCGCGAATCGCCGCCGAACGGGGATCGAGGCCATGCTCAATGTGATACTCAACGGCTTCGACGACCACGATGGCATCATCCACGACGATGCCGATGGCCAGCACTAACCCGAACAAGGTGAGATTGTTCAAGCTGAAACCAACAATCGCCATGGCGGCAAACGTACCGATGATCGCCACCGGAACCGCGATGAGGGGAATGATCGCCGGTCGCCAACCTTGTAGAAAGACCAGCACCACGAGTGCCACAAGAATGACCGCATCACGGAGTGCGTTGAAGACTTCCTGAATGGCTTCCCGAATGAATGGCGTCGTGTTGAACCCAACCTCCACCGCCACGCCCTCAGGGAGATCTTTCGAGATTTCCGCGAGCTTTTCATGGATGCGATCGGATGTCGCCAAGGCATTCGCGTCCGGCAACTGAAAGATTGCCAGGCCCACTGTGGGTTTGCGATCGAAGCGGTTGTTGATGTCCTGGCTGCGTGCTCCGAGTTCAACGCGGGCGATATCGCGAACGCGGACCATACCGCCATTGTGTTCCGCGCGAATGATGACGTTCTGAAACTCTTCAACGCTGGTCAACCGGCCGACAACAGCGATTGGCAACTGGCGGGCCGGTGCCTCCGCCGTCGGTGCCTGGCCGATGTGACCGGTGGCGACTTGCAGGTTCTGCTCGCGGAGAGCGTTTACCACATCCGTCACCGTCAGACTCAAGGACGATAACTTGCCGGGGTCAACCCAGACGCGCAGCGCATAATCGCGCTGGCCGAACAGAAGCACTTCACTGATGCCGTCAACCCGTGCGAGTTCATCGCGAATGTGCAGCAGCGCATAGTTGCTGAGGTAAGTCTGATCGTAACGGCCGTCCGGAGAGTTGACGCTGGCCACCAGCAGGATGTCCGGCGAGCGTTTCTTGGTCGTCACACCGGTAGCCCGCACCACATCGGGCAATTGCGGTAACGCGAGACTCACGCGATTCTGAACGAGCACTTGTGCGAGATTGAGATCGACGCCGGGGGCGAAAGTCACGGTCAACGTATAGGAGCCGTCGCTGGTGCTTTGCGACGACATGTACAACATTTCTTGAACGCCGTTGACCTGCTGTTCAATCGGCGCGGCGATGGATTCGGCGACGGTTTTGGCGTTTGCGCCGGGATAGTTGCAGTCCACCTGCACTGTCGGCGGGGTCACCGGCGGGTACTGCGCAATGGGCAACTGCACGCCTGCAATCGCGCCCGCCAGTGTCACCACGATGGATAACACGGTCGCGAAAATCGGTCGATCGATAAAGAACCGGCAGAACATGATCGCTCGCGGGCTGGCGAACTCGGCGGGAAATTATTGCGCGGCATCCCCGCCCACCGACGAGACGTTCGCCGTGGGAGTGGTGGATGTCGGGGTTAACGGAGTGACCAACACCGACGGTTTGTTTGTTTCGATAGGAGCCTGAACCGTACTGTCACTAGGGCGGAAAGGTTTCGGCCTGACTTCACTTTTCGGACGGATACGCTGAAGGCCATTGACGACCACCCTATCACTGCTCGACAGGCCTTCCTCAACCACGCGCAATCCTTGTTGAAGCCGTCCTGTTTTAATGGGGCGATATCGGGCGAAGTTCGCCTCGTCCAGGACGTATACGTAGCGTTGTCCCTGATCGGAAATGAGGGCTTCTTCCCGCACGAGCAGGGCCTCCCGCGATATGCCCACGGGGACTTTCACCCGGACAAACATGCCGGGCGTGAGGAGTTTTCGCGGGTTATCGATCTCTGCACGGAGACGAAGTGTCCCAGTGGTTGCTGAGACTTGGTTGTCGACGAAATTGACACGGCCTTTCAGCGTATACTCGGTCTCGTCGGCCAATCCGAGTTCGACTTCGATGGGTTTGTCTCGCGCGGACTGCATGTCCCCCTTGGCAATCAGCCGCTGCACTTTCAGGACAGTTCGCTCATCCACATCAAAATAAGCGTAGATCGGATCGAGTGACACCAAAGTGGCGAGTGGCGTTTCATCCTCTTTAATCAGGTTGCCGGGATCGACCAGGCGGCGGCTGATGCGTCCTGCAAAGGGAGCGGTGATTTCGGTGAATTCGAGGTTGAGTTTCGCAAGATCCCGCGCAGCGCGGGCGGCCTTCAGAGTGCCGTCCGCCTCGAGCTTATCAAACTTGCTTTGCTCCAATTGTTCGATGGTCGTGATGCTCTTCTCGGCCAACGCCACCAGTCGACTCTCCTGGCGTTTGGTGCGCTCCAGCCGAGCTTCCATTTGCTGAACCGTGGCTTCTGCCTGTTCCAGTTCGGCGGCGAAGGGACGGGGATCGATCCGGAACAGGGGGGCATTGGCCGCGATATCCGCCCCGTCGATAAACTGGACTTCGTCGAGGTGACCACTCACCCGGGCGCGGAGATCAACGACTTTCACCGGAGCCAACCGGCCGGTGTATTCCTCGTAGTCGGTCACCGTCTGAACCACCGGTTTCGCAAACTCGACTTCAGGCGGAGGCGGCGGCTTGGGAGGTTCCGCGACTTTCTGGCAACCGATAAGCAATACCGAGCCGGCGACCAGCCAACATGCCCACCCGCCGGACCGTTTTTTAAATCTTGTGCGAACAGCCATCATTTTTCTCGTCTTTTCTCAAAAGGCAAGAATGACTGACTGGTCAGTCATTCTTGCCTTCGTTTATATTAGTCAGTCGCCGAGCAATTTCAAGACCGACCATTCCGACTGGCCGAATTCTGAGCCAAATGTCAGAATTAGCCAGCCCATCTCCACTCTCAGCAATTCAGGGACCGGAACTGTGACGCCGGCGCTCTCCCCCGCCGAACAACGCAAAGCCCAGCGGCGGCATGAGATCGTCCGCGCGGCAACGCCGTTATTCGCCGAGTTGGGTTACGCTGCCTGTGAAATGGACCGTGTCGCCGGAGAACTGGGGATCGCCAAGGGAACGCTGTACCTCTATTTCAGTGGCAAACAGGAATTGTTCTTCGCCTGTGTCGATCAAGGGATGCAGGACTTGCAGGCGGCCATCGAGCAGGTAGTTGTCCCCAATAATGATCCGTTTCGTCGCATCGCCAAGTCGATCTGGCAGTTCCTGCAATTCTTTGACGAGAATCCGCAGCACATTGAGTTGTTGATCCAGGAGCGGGCAATCTTTCGTGATCGGCCGCAACCGACGTTCTTCGTTTATCGTGATGCCCGCCGATCACGCTGGCGCGACTTCTATCAACAGCTCATCGATTCCGGCCGCATCCGCAACGACCTGGCCATTGACGATCTGCTCGACTCGATTGGCAACCTGCTTTACGGCACCATGTTCACGAACTACTTTGTTGGCCGTTCGGTACCGCTGTGCCAGCAATACAGAGCCGTTGTCGAATTCACCTTCCGTGGGATTCTCAGCGAATCGGAACGTCGCCTACTCACGAACTCCTCGGTCGCCGACTGGTAACGGAAGTCGTTGATGGGAATGGTGGAGCGGCGAATCGCTGAGACGTCAATCAGCGCGGGGGCCCGTTGCGTCTCCCGCATCTGCCGCACACAATAGGGGAACGTGGCGCAATGGGTGCGCGCGATCTAGAATTGAGCACCAGCCATGGCCAAGCGCACGATCGGACCGTTTGAACTCGGCGACAAGCTGGGCGTCGGCGGCATGGGCGTGGTCTATCGCGCGATCTACACCAAGACCGGCATTGCCTGTGCCATCAAGGTCCTGGCTCCAGAAGTTAGCGACTCGCCTCAATTGCAGCAGCGGTTTGAACGCGAAATCGCGATTCTCAAGAAGCTGCAGCACCCGCACATTGTGAGGTATTTCGGCGGAGGAAAAGTCGGCAACCAGCGTTTCTACGCCATGGAGCTCGTCCAAGGGGGCTCTCTCGAAAGTCATCTCAAGCTGAAGGGAAAACTCCCTTGGGAAGAAGCGTTGCGGTATACCCGGCAGATTGCGGAAGCCCTCGAACATGCGCACACAGCAGGCGTGATTCACCGTGACCTCAAGCCCGCGAATCTGCTGCTCGGCCCCAATGGCGTCCTGAAGTTGACCGACTTCGGCATCGCCCGAGATACCACCGCAACAGCACTGACGGCGGCCGGAAAAACGGTCGGCACCTACGCCTACATGGCCCCCGAACAAATCCGTGGCAAACCCCCCGTTGACCGCCGTACCGACCTGTATTCCCTGGGATGCGTGCTCTTTGAAATGCTCACCGGGGAAACGCCCTTTGAAAGTGAGAATGCAGGGGAACTTCTGGTCAAACACTTGCAGGACGACCCACCGCGAGTGACTTCTTTCACGCCGGATTGCCCGATCTGGCTGGAGGAAATGGTCTTCCGGCTGATTGAGAAGGAACCCGACGAGCGCTATTACGATGCGCTCGCGCTGCAAGTCGCCATCGACGAAATCAACGAGAAGATTTCACGCCAGGCCAGCCTCGTGGGAACCGCCATGGGGGAAGCCGCGACCAAGTCGGTGGGCGCCGGCGGGGTCACTCAGGTTAAAGACGGGGCTGCCAAGAAGAAGAAAAAGAAGAAGAAAGATCAGGCACCGTTCTACGAACAGATCTGGTTTCTCGCCACCGGACTTGTGCTGATCGCAGGCATCGTTGTTTGGAGCCTGATGCCGCCGAGTGAAGCCAAACTGTTTGCGTCGGCGGAAGCGTTGATGCGGACCAACGACGTCTACAAGATGCGTGATGCTCGGGAGAAGTATCTGTTGCCACTGCTGCGCCGTTTCCCCAAAGGGGAGCACGCCGCGCAAGCGCAGGAGTATCTCGACCAGGTCGACATGCAGCGGATTGAAGACCAGGCTCGCAATCGTAAAGGGAAGCCAAAGACCGAGGGCGAAAAGTTCTATCTGCAAGCCGAACGGTTTCAGAAATACGGGGACCGGATTAAAGCCCTCGAAATCTTCCAGAAGATGATCGTGCTGTTGCAGGACCAACCGGAGGAAGGGGACGCAGAAAAGTTCCGCGAGAATCAGTTGTGGATGCGGATGGCCGAGAAGAAAGTCGACGAGATCCAGGCGGAAGGGGGCGAAATGCTCGACTCCGAGCAGGTCGTCATCAACAAGCTGCGGGAGGCCGACGAACACGTCAGCAACAACAAGCGGATCGAAGCGATGAAAATCTGGGACAGCATCGTCGAACTCTACCGGGACAACGATGAACTCGCCCCCTACGTCGCCGAAGCCCGCCAGAAGCAGACGCTGAAACCGAAGCCCGCCGAAACCAGCCCATAGATGTCCGTGGATTTATTCGACTCGTGTGCCACGGCCGTGTCAGCCGTGCGAATAGGCAGGGCGTTTTACCACTTTGCACGGCCGACACGGCCGCGGCACACAATCAATCCACTGGCTGATAGCGCCAGTACCGGCGTCGTGCAGCATTAACGAGCCGGACGCGTCAGCGACGGGGTATTGTCTTTGCCGTTTTCTCCGCCAAGCGGTTGACGTAGAAACGTCCGTCGCTCACGCATCCGGCGCGAACTTCGATTGCGTCCCCACGACGAACGTGGTTTATTGCAGGCATCATCCGTGCGTGAGACCACGCCACGATGTTGCCCTGAGGACCGATCATGCTGTCTCGTCGCAAGTTCGTTCAAGCCGCGCTGGCGGCAGGGACTGCCACCGCGCTGCCCTTCGCATCACGATCCCCACTCGTTGCAGCGGCCGAACCGAGAAGTGCGAATGAGAAGTTGAATCTCGCGGTCATCGGCGTGGCGGCGCGGGGGGGCGCGAATCTCTCCGGCGTCGCGCACGAAAACATCACGGTGCTGTGCGATATCGACAGCGTGCGGTTGAACGACGCGGCGATGAAGTTTCCGTCCGCAAAGAAGGTCGTCGATTGCCGTGAGATCTTCTCGATGGACAACATCGATGGCGTGGTGGTCAGCACCCCCGATCACACACATGCCATTCCGGTGGCGATGGCTCTCAAAAAAGGTTTACCAGTCTACTGTGAGAAACCCCTCACGCACTCGGTGTATGAAGCCCGTGTGCTGCGCCGGTTGAATGCCCAGGCGAAAGTTCCCACGCAGATGGGGAACCAGATGCACTCCGACCTGCCCAATTATCGGCGCGTCGTAGAAATCCTTCGCGCCGGAACGATCGGCGAAGTGGCCCGGGTCCACGTTTGGCAAGGGGGCGGTGTGAAAGAGGGACAGCGTGTTGCGAAAGGGGAGGCACCGAAGACCGTCAAATACGATCTGTGGATCGGGCCAGCCCCCATGCGGCCGTTCCACGAATCCCACTTCCACTTCAATTGGCGGTACTGGTGGGACTTTGGTGGCGGCCAGCTCGGCGATTTCGGCTGCCACTACATGGACCTGCCGTTCTGGGCACTCCAATTAGGGGCTCCGACTTCAGTTGCTGCGAAGGGCGAAAAGGCCCACAAAGGGGACAATGAATGCCCGAGCCAGATGCAGGTCGACTATCAATTCCCCGCGCGCGGTGACATGCCCGCTGTGCAGTTGACCTGGTATCACGGCGGCTGGATGCCCGACGGGGCCGAGCCTTACAACATGAATTCCGCCGTGTTGTTTGAGGGAACCGAAGGCAAGTTGATTGCCGACTACAGCACGAACAAGGTCTTCCTGAACAGCGGGAAAGTCCTGTCAAGTGCCGATCCGATTCCGCCGGTGAAGCCGTGGATTCCGAACTCCATTGGCCATCACCAAGAATGGCTGAGTGCGATCCGCACTGGAGAAACCACGGGTTCACACTTTGAATACGCGGCAAACATGACCGAAGCCGTCCACCTCGGCAACGTTTCCTACCGCGTCGGTAAGCCGATCACGTGGGATGCCGCAGCGATGAAGTGCATCGACTGTCCCGAAGCCGACCCGATTCTCAACCGCAAATACCGCGACGGCTGGACACTGCCGACCTGAAGTGATGAGTGTAGAGTGTTGGCGGAAATGGCTCACTGGCTCATCCGTCATCACTCACAACTCATCCGTTTCTACCACCGATATGGCGGGTACATGTACGGCGACCAGCGGTTGTGGATGCCGTACCGATTGAATTCCAAACCGCCGCCATAGTTCGGGAGTGACGGCATGTTCACATCAATCCGCGTCCGCTGTTGGCGGTGAATCACCGTCGGCCGCATTTGTCCGAAGAGGAACTCCATGGTCGCATCATGTCGATAGGATGGATTCGCTTCATATTCAGCCCGGCTGAACGGGATCGAGTTGTAGACGGTTCGATAGAGTTGTGACCGCGATGTCAAATCCGCCGGAGAGGAGGTCGCGGTTGCGGGCTCACTTTTGCGTTCATCCGAAGCAGTCGCGTCATCAACGGCGGCAGCTTGCAAGACCGCGTCGATGGGCAATTCTGTTGTCGCGACATCCGGAGGCAACGGGGGCAGTGGAACTTGCTGTAAGCCCGTGAGTTCAATGCGCGCTGGTCCCGTTGGGCCGGGTTCAATCACGAGTGACGGAGGGCTCAACGCCGCGCGAGGGGCTGGAAGTCCCGGTTGAACAACGACCGTCCATTCTCCAAAGCGGTACTCCGCGCGCTGGGCCTTTTCCACGTCGACGGCCTGGGCCTCCGTTGTGAAAACCGCCACACAAATCGTCAACCCGCACCCCAGCGTTGTCCCTGTCGCCAACATCATCACGTCCCCGCAAACCTCGAAAACAGCAGGCCATCGCCGCCATCTCCCTTCACGCTAAAGCCACAGAAGGACCGCTGTCAAACTGTTCTCGGTGCCAGTTCGGAAAAACCGGCGCCAGTTGTAACGGTTGTCGCGAGAAATGGGTCTCGTCTACGATTGAGCCAGACTCGCATTCGTGTTCCAGGGCCAAGTCACGATGAGTTACATCCTCGAAAGCCTCCTCGATCCGCGTGTTGTCTGTGCGATCCTTTCCCTTGCGGCCTTTGCCCTGGTCGCATTGGTTATCCGATACGGACCACGCGCACACATGGTGTTCATCAACTATCGCAAGGATGATACGGACTTCCCCGGCTTTCGTAAGAAGCATGGGACCAGCAAAGAAGCCCGCAAGCTGACGAGAACACTCCGAAAGTTGCTTCCCCACTGTCGCGTTTTGCTCGATGTCGACAATATCGATGCCGGATCGGACTGGCGCTTAGCGCTGAAGACCATGACACAAAAGTCTTCAGCCCTCGTCTGCCTGATCGGCAAACAGTGGTTGACGTTGACCGGCGAGAACGGCACTCGCCGCCTGTTTGAGCCGAACGACATCGTGCGGGAAGAACTTGTCGCAGCGCTCGATCATCGGGTGCAAGTGTTTCCCTTGCAGGTCAATGGCGGAATGTTTCCCCGAAAAAGTGACGTGCCCAAAGCCCTCCTGGAGCGCGACTTCATCCATTACCAGGCCGTACCTGTCAGCACGATCGGTGTGGTTGTCGAGGAAGAACACGAGGATCGCGAGGAGAATGATGAGTCTCTGAAGCCCCAGCTCAACAAGCTGGTTACGGATATCAGTAAGCACATCACCCACATTGAATCCCGCGAGCGCCCGGCTCAACTGTGGGACTTCTTCCGGGGCGCGTCACTTCCACTGGTTGTGCTGTGGGCCTTGCTGTTGGGTTTATCCCTGGTCATCCCTTCGCCGGCGATGATCTGTGTGATCGCCCTCATGGCTTCACTCATGGCGTTTGCGGTCGAACAGTCTTACAAAGCCATTCCGAATATTCGTTTGATTCACGACACGCGCTGCCGTGAGCCGGATTTCAACTGGGCACGGGCACGCGATGAATATCTGTACTGCGCCCGACGATCGTTCGGGCAGCAGACCATCGAACACGTCGTCCGGGTGCGTGTAGAATCAGCGGTGATTCACGCTCATCCTGAAGAACCGATCCCCGAAGATAACTCGAAGCTTCACGAGAAAAAGCAGTCTGACTATCAGAATGACCGGCAGGTCCGTGAGCAAAAACTCGACGAAGCAACCAGCATCGCCGTAAATATGAAATTTGACGACGACGGGTCACACATCCGCCCGACTCTGACCGTCGGCACATGCTTCGACCTGCATGCCGCCACGAAAGAACTGAAACGCTACCTGACCATGGTGCGGCAGAAATCGAAAACACGAACGGGGGAGTTCTACAGCGAAGTCAAAATCGAGCAGGGCTTTCTGTCTCCCCAGTTCCTGACAACCGGCCTGATGGACCATTTTGAAGAAAACTGGGAGCCGGTTCTGGACTGGTATGGTGAAGCCGTCGAACAGCCGTGCCCGGCGATCATCTCCAAAACCCTCCAGCGTGTGCAGGTGTTTGAATTCCTATGTTGGCTGACTTGGGGACCGAGCGTGCCCCATTGTGAATGCACACAGTGGCGTTCACGAAAGTCGGCGAGAACCGGGGGAGTCTTTCTGCAGTTCGGTTATGGGGATGAAAACAACTCGTTTCTGCTGTGCGACAGCGACAAAACCATGAAGCCGGCGAAAGCCTTCCTGGAAGAAGCCTTCGCTGCCGATCCCAATTCCCGAGCCATTCAATGCACCGCCACGATTGTCCCGGTACTGGCTTCCGATGTCGATGAATCGCTCTGCTTCGCCCAGGATGACGCCGGGAAACAAGGCGGCATCATTCTCCGAGCCACCAACATCACCCCCTTTTCATCTCAGGAAAAGGAAAGCCATCGCCGGATTTATCAGGCTTACGTCTGGATGATGTTTGTACTCTGTGATGCGAACGGGGATGCGATTTTCCCTGAGGAACCCTGGCGAGGACTGCTGCCATTTTTCACACACGGCAATATCGCCGAGCCTGACACCTATCGCTTCATCCGCGAAGAAGTCGCCCGAAAAAGTGCGGATGCCATCAAATCGATTCTGACTCATTCCCCGCTGGTCAGGTTTCGGTTTGCCTGCTCTTCCGATGCGTCGAATTGTGGCAGTGATCTGATGTTTCCCCCGGCGAAGCCCACGATGCTCGACTGTTTCGTTCGCGAAATGCTGTCACGGATGACGAGAACCGAGCAGGCTTGTGTGATTGTACCCAATGCCGCTCTTCCGGCTGATCCTGACTATCGAGCTATGCATCCGGCTCGGACAGACGAAGACGACTTCCAGAAGATCTATGCCGCGTGCCATCTCCCCGAACGGCTGAGCGACTTTTACGATTCCATCGCCGACGAAGACGAGAATGTGGACCCGAATGCCGCCTCCTTGCATGCTGTCAATCGGGCATCGGATTCTTACAGACGGTAACACAACCACCGTAAAAGCCCGGCATTTCAGAAAATGCCGGGCTATTGTTCTTGGCTCTTAACGATGGACGAAAGTGCCACCTGATACACCGGTGTCGCCTGCGGATCGCTCACCCGGTAGATGTCGTGCAGAACGAGCGCGATGTCGGCCAGCACCTGTTCCGGAGGGGGGGCACATGGCGCATAGTCGGCACCGAGACTCTTGTAGAGCAACCATTGTTCCGGACCGAGCGAACAGCTCGGGCGCGGCTTGTCGGCGTAATCCAGCGACGCCTGATGATAATGGACCGGCACCCGGACGAAACCCACTTTAAGGAACGCCGCGGCTTCGTCGGAGTCTGGGGCACACTCGATGTACCAACCCGTCACCGCGCTTTCATCGCGGATCATCTGCTCTTCGATCCGTGCGAGCAACAATCTTGTGCGGTTGGTCCCCCGCAACGGCGGTTCCCATACGAGGTACCCCCCGAAGCCGATGGTCTTCATCGTGAAGAACGACACCATTCCTGCCATGGGGCGCTGGGACGTTTCCCGCAAGCCCCACAGGTGATAGTGCAGCCCTGCGTGTTGTTGCGATGCAGCCCAACGGAATGCGTTGCCGAACGCACTGGGTTCGACCGCAGTCGGACCACCGGGAAACCCGCGACAATAGACTTCCATCACCGCGGGAAAATCGGCCACCTCCGTCGATGAAATCGGAACGACTTCAAACGGCCGCGCGGGATCATGCCCGATATATTCGAGCAAGGAAGTCAACGGGACCTGTTCCAAACCCGCGAGATACCCTGCCATTAATTGGAACGTCTCATCCGTTTCCGGTTGCGCGATGCGCATGGCCCATTTCAGGTAGCCGAAGAGTATCTGTTGCACCATCGCCGCTGGCAGTGCGGATTGCAGCTCCGGAACGAGGGGTTTCGCGCCGAGAATCAGGCACCGGACTGGCTCCTGGTCCTCGGATAACGCTGGCTGAACGTAAGGGAAATTCAGCCGTCCGAACCCCCACTTCGCCCAAATTCGAGTCCGTTCAAACGGGTCGTGATTGTCGTTCGGCGGCGCGACCCGGAAGGGATCGTTCAATTCAATCACAATTGCGGCCAACGCCGGTTGCTTGTTGCGGCTGGCATCCTCTTGCAGCAGCTTCTCCGTCGCATCGAAAAGTTTCCAGCCGTATCCCTTCCCACGACAATCGTCGGCAACGATCAGAAACTCGATAATGCCCGTGTTCGGGATCGCAAGGTAATCACTTACCGCTGCGGCCACCGGCCGGTCGTCTTCGGTCAACAACAGGATGTGATAGTTGTTCGCCCCATACCACCCGGCCGCGCGGAGTCGCAAGTACTCGATCATGTTCTCCGGCGATTCCCGTTCGTCGGGATCAGGAAAACCGGAGACGTAGAGTTCCTGAAAGAACCGGTCAAACCGTGCGAGATCTGCCGGGGAATTTGTGAGGTCAAACAGTTCCATCGCCATGGAAATTCCTTTTCCCCGCCAGCGTCGCGAGAACACGCCGGTCCGTCAAGCCGATCCACGTTTCGCCACGTCACAGTAGAATCCAGCCGTTGCTCCGTGGATTCCCTCGTGGAAACGGAATAGACCGCGCAATCGGATTGCCGATCGGACACCTCCCGGCGGTTCCAGTGCTGGAATTGAAGACGACACACGACGAGTTCGGGTATACTTCGCAGCAGTTCCTGTTCCGAGAGAAAGCCACACACAGATGACCATGACCGCGAATTTGACTCCGCAATCCCTTGCCGACCGTTTGGTGATTCGTCTGCACAGTCTGTTGATCGACGCCGATGCGCAGACGAAGCCGCTGGAACATGATCCCTATCGCAGCCAGCTCTTTGAGCTTTTCGTGACCGCGGAAGGAGCCGGATATCTCCAGCGGGATGCCACGCCCGATCTCTCACCCGAGGGTTTGTGCCGCTTGCTGGGGGAACGCTGGGGCCTGACCCAGGCCGCCAAAGAAGCGACTGAAGGGCAAGCCGCGCTGCCGGCGGACCATCTTCGCAAGATGCGGCTGCTGTGGTCGCTGTCACGCATGTGGATGGAATGGGATTATGCCTGGCGGCGGTGGGAAGAGTTTCACGGTCTGCAGGACGGTGATGCCGCGAAGGGGTAAGATCCCTCGCTGGGATTGGTCCGTCCGGCAAATTGAATGGTGTGCCACTGGCTCTGCCAGTGTCTTCTTTCAAACAGAAGTTGACCTTCAATCCACACCAGCAGAGCCAGTGCCACACGGATTAAATCGGTAACTTCCACAAAGCGCACACCAGTATCATTTCGCCTTCCATTCCTAACCAACTCCATGCGGGTCCCTCACCATGCCGATCATGACCGCGGAACTGGTGCTGGATGATCTCCGCAGCCGCATTCAGGCGGGCTATTCGCTGCTGTTTCTCCGGAGCTTCGAAGAAGAACGCTGGGAAGGACTGCTGGCGGAACTCGCGCTGGAGATGGAACGCGGGCTGGTGGTCTGGTCGGCGACCACCGGCTGGCAACCGCCGGTCGGGGATGTCGACGACACACCGCCGTCGGCCTTGCAGGCCCTGTATGACCTGGAACGCTATCCCCCGGACCATGTCTTCCTGCTGAAAGATTTCCACACGCATGCCACCGATCCGGCGATTCTGCGTCGGCTGCGGGATCTGGCCCTGACGCTCCCTTCCCGTCGGCAGACGCTGCTGTTTCTCGACCCCGTCGCGCGGGTGCCGCTGGAATTGACGAAAGACGCCCTGGCGATCGAACTGCCTTTGCCGCTCTACGGCGACTTCCGAGCGGCGCTCGACGACATGCTGGCGGAGTCGGATCTCAGTGAGTGCGATCTCTCCGCGGAACAGCAGGATTGGCTCATCAAAGGGGTCATGGGACTCACGCTCAAAGAAGGCCGCAAAGCCTGGACGCGGGCGCTGCAGGGGCAGTCAACCCTTTCGGACACGGCGCTGACGGGGCTGATCTCCGAGAAACGCGCCCTGGCCTCGGCGTCGGAGTTCCTCGAGTTCTACGATCTCGACACCGCGGTCGATGACGTCGGCGGTCTCGATGAAATGAAGGAATGGCTCCGCCGCCGGGTGAAAGCCTATTCTCCCGAAGCGCGCGAGCAAGGCATCCCGTTGCCCAAAGGGGCGTTGCTGCTGGGCGTCCAAGGTTGCGGCAAGAGCTTGACCGCTCGTGCCACCGCGCGGCTGCTGGCGTTCCCGCTCATTCGTCTCGACATCGCTAACCTGCTCAGCGGCAGCCGCGGCGGATCCGAAAAGAATCTCCGTGAAGTTCTCGATCTTGTCGACTCGATCGCCCCGGCGGTGTTGTGGCTCGACGAAATGGAAAAAGGCTTTGCCGGCGCGGGGGGTGACACCTTCAGCGATTCCACGATGGCCCGCCTCATCGGCAGTTTTCTCTTGTGGATGCAGGAGCAGGCCAAGCCGGTGTTTGTCATCGCCACGGCAAACTCGGTGCAGAATCTCCCGCCGGAAATGCTCCGCCGCGGCCGTTTCGACGAGTTGTTCTTCATCGACCTTCCGAACTTCTACGAACGCAAACACATCCTCACGATCCATCTCTCCAAACGGAACTGGAAGCCCGAACGCTTCCGGCTGGACGAACTCGCCGAGAAGACCGATGGTTACAGCGGCGCGGAACTCGAACAGATTGTCGCCGCCGCGCTGATTGACGCCTTCGGTCACGGCCATGTGTTGAGTGATGACGACCTCGATCGGGCCCGGCGGCAACTGGTGCCGTTGTCCCGCACGATGGAAGACAAAATCTTCGCCCTGCGGCAATGGGCGCAGGATCGCTGTCGCCGCGCGACGTCCGACAACCGTGTCACACAGATGCTCGACGCCGAGGTACGGATCAATCCCGAAGTCCTCCAGGACGATGATTCCGGTCCCCCAGCCTGGGCGACGCTGGCGGAAGCGGGGCAGATCAAAGCCGCGCTGGTGGAGTATGTCCGTCAGGGAGGCGACATCCTGTTTACACAGATTCAGGACGCCTTCCGACCGTATTTGACCGTGGACGGTGAGCAGGGACTGGCACTCAAGAGCAACCCGAACACAGTCCTGTGGCTCGGCATGAGCGGCGACCTGTGTGTCGCGATTATCGAACTGATCACCGCCCGCCGGCTGTACATCCACACGGTGGACGCCGAGGTTTACACCAAACGGAAGACCGGCCTGAAGCTCCCCGTGCTGGAAGTTCCCACCGACGAAAAACTGCCGCGTCCGCAGTGGTTGCCGTCGTCTCTGCGAACGGGTCCGCATCCGGTGCACGCGGCGAAACTGGCGCGCGTGGGACGCATTCAACTCGCGAATGCCTGATGCCCCTTCCGTCCCAGTCCGGAGCGCAAGCGACGGCGGTATTTCAGCGAATCAAGAAGAAAGACCATCCACAGATTTCACAGATTCACACAGATTGAAAGAGGAAGAGAAGGGATCTTGTCCTTCCTATTAATCATATTTGATCGTCTCTGAATCTGTGTCACTCTGCGAAATCTGTGGATCGCATTGCTCTCCCTCCCCAAGACACCCGTCGCTCGCACTCCGGGCTGGGACGGAGTTATGACGCCTCTTCGATCACGATCGGGTCTCGTTTGAACCATGCGGCGAACGGATACAACACCGGCCCCGTTGCCATGATGACGGCCGCGATGCCGATCACGTTCCACACGCCTTGTTCCATCGCGAGACAGGTCGCGCCAATCGTGGCCATCGTGACCGGCAGCAGACACAGTCCCACGGCGACCGGCCAACCGCCCGGCACCCGAAAGGGCCGCGGCAACTCCGGTTCCCGGGCCCGCAGGATCAGGAAGGACACCATTTCGAGCCCGATCATTCCGGCGTAAAACGTGACGGAGGCCATGGCGAGAGTCTCGAATTCATGCAGCGCGAGAATGATGGCTGAGTACGCGATTCCGGAAACGATGAGCGCGACCGAGGGTACCCCCGCGGCATTGCAGCGCATCAGGCCGCGGGGAAAGTAGCCATCGCATGCCATCGCAAACGGGACGCGGCTGTACGTCAGCAGCAACATCGCGAACAGACCGAGCGCCGAGACCATGCCCATCGCGCTCGTCATCGCCCCCAGTCCCGGCCCGGCAATCTGCGCCGCCATGGTGCTCCACGCACCGACCGTCCAATCCTCGGCGACATGCGGTACATGCAGCAACACGGCCAGTGTCGGCAAACCGTAGGTGGCAATCACCAATCCCGCGGCACACAACAATCCGCGTGGATAATCCCGCCGTGGATGTTCCATCTCACCGGCCAACGTGGAGATCGAATCCCAGCCCTGAAAGTTCCACATGATGAGCGGAATCGTCGTCCCCAACGCCGCGGGAAGGGACAGCCCGTCAGCAAGGAACGGCACGGCGGGATTGCGTGCGGTGTCTCCGAAGAGTGCTCGATACACGCTGAAAATCACGAGGATCGCGAACGGCGAAATCACAAGGACCGTAAACAGCCGCGCGAAGTGGCCCATGACGCGCGTGCCTCGGAGATTGATCCAGACGAAGCCCCACACGATGACGAGCATGATGGCTTTGCGGAGCCAGAAGTTTCCTGCGGTACCGACTTCGGGAACAAAGTAGGCGAGATAATCGCAGAACATCGACGGATAGATGCCGATGTCGATGACGGTAAACAACCACGCCCACCAGCCGTGACAGAACGCCCCCATGGGCCCGAGCGTCCGTTTCGACCACGCATAGTATCCGCCTTCATTCGGCAGCGCGGCTCCGAGTTCCGCACACACCAGCGCGATCGGCGCACTCCACAACAGCGGCGTGAGCACGATCAAGAGCAGTGCCAACCCCGGCCCGGCGGCAATCACCGCTTCCATCGCATACGGCCCGCCGCACACGTTGAAAAAGATGATGCAGATGATCGCGGACAACGTCAGGGAGCGTTTCATCTTCCACAAGCCCGAAGCGCCAGCGCGGGGTTCCTATCCTTTCAAAAACAAGGCGAAGAACCGGGCGCGGGCGCTTCGGGCTTGTGACGCGCTTATCGCACGATGGTTTGTTCGCGGTCGGGACCCACCGAAACATACGCCACGGGGCGGTCCATCAGTTCGCCGATGGTGTCGACGTATCGCTGCGCACTCGGCGGCAGATCAGACCATTTCCGCGCACCGGTCGTGTCCTGCTTCCAACCCGGCAGTTTGCGATAGATCGGCTTCGCTTTCTGCAACTCTTCGACATGGCTCGGGAAGTCGGTCACGCGCTGGCCATCGATTTCGTAGGCTTCACACACGCAGACTTCATCGAGACCGTCGAGGACATCGAGCAGCATGACCGAGATGACATCGGCCCCGCTGATGCGACCGCCGTAGCTGGAGGCGACCGCATCGAACCAGCCGCAACGGCGCGGGCGGCCGGTGACGGTGCCGAACTCGCGGCCGACCTGCCGAATGTGCTCGCCGGTGGCATCATGCAGTTCGGTGGGAAAAGGGCCGCCGCCAACACGCGTGGTGTACGCCTTCACGACGCCGATCATGCGGTCAATGGACCGGGCGGGTAAACCGCTGCCATTGTGAATGCCGGCACCCGAACTATTGGACGACGTCACATACGGGAAGGTGCCGTGGTCGAGATCGAGCAGGCTGCCCTGCGCGCCTTCAAACAGAATGTTGCGGCCTTCCTTGTGCGCCTTGTGCAGGTACGCCGTGGTGTCGATGACATTCGATTTCAACCGGTCGGCAAGCCCGATGTATTCGTCGAGAATCGTCTGCGCATCGAGCGGCGTGAACTGCGGATCGAGGGCCGCGAGAATCGTGTTTTTGAAAGCGACGATGTCCTTCAGCCGCCCGGCGAATGTGTCCCGGTGATAGAGGTCGCCCACACGGATGGCGTGCCCGCGGCCGGCTTTGTCGCGATAACACATGCCGATGCCCCGGCCGGTCGTGCCGATTTTTTCGTCGCCGCGGCTCTTTTCGAGGACCGCTTCTTCCAGCATGTGATACGGGAAGATCACGTGGGCACGATCGCTGACGAGCAACCGGTTCGCCGCTTTGACGCCGCGGTCTTCCAGCGATTTCAGTTCGCCCAGCAACGCCGCCGGGTTGACGACCACGCCGGGGCCGATGATCGCCGTCACGCCGGGGCGCAGAATGCCCGTCGGCAGCAGCGACAGTTTGTACGTTTCGCCGTCGAACTTGACGGTGTGCCCGGCGTTGTTGCCGCCCTGGTAGCGAACCACGATTTGATGCGTGTCGGTGAGGATGTCGACGATTTTCCCTTTGGCCTCGTCGCCCCATTGCAGTCCGACAACCGACGTTACTGTCACGATGTTCTTCTCTGTGATGTTCAGTCCAAGCCGCGCACACAGCGCAGCGAAACACCCGGAGCGACACCATCGGCCACGTCCGGGCAACCGGGCCAGTATACCCGCGGGGGGGACAGGAGGGGAGCGTACGCGATCCTGTGAGCGGCAAGGCGCTAGCCGCCGGTGTTTTTCAGAAGAACCGGCGGCTAGCGCCTTGCCGCTCACTAATTCTCTGTCGGACGGTGACATCGTTTCCCGTCACGGTCAGATTAGAATAGACTGATCTGACGGAGTCCATGGTCCCCCATTCGTTCACACAGGGAGTCTGCCACGATGCGTACGATGTTGTCGATGATCGCCGGATGGAGTGTATTGGTTCTGGCCGGAACGGTGGGGGCCCAGGAAAAGCCCCTGCCGACGGAAGCCGAGAAGCAGGCGACCGCTGCCATCAAGAAGCTCGGCGGACAGGTGCTGGAACTCGCGCAGAACGATGCCCGGCTGGACGTCGCCTTTCATCTCGCCGACGGCAAGATCACCGATGCGGAAGTCGCCCTGGTGAAAGATTTGCCGAAGACGGCGAACCTCAATCTCCGCGGGACGGAAGTGACGGACGCCGGTCTGGCAGCGATCAAGGATTTGAAAGGTCTGGTGCGATTGCATCTCGAAAAGACGAAAGTCACGGACGCCGGTATGGAGCATCTGAAGGGGTTGGAAAACCTCGAATATCTCAATCTGTATGGGACGGGAGTGACCGATGCCGGGCTGAAGCATCTCGAAGGATTGAAGAAGCTGCGCAAGATTTATCTGTGGCAGACGCCGGTAACCGATGCCGGGGTGGCTGCGCTCAAGGCTGCGATTCCGGAGATTCAGATCACGCGCGGCGTGGAACTCGCCAAACCGGCGGAACCGAAACCGGAAGAAAAGAAGCCCGAAGAAAAAAAGCCGGAAGAGAAGAAGTGACCGCGTTGCCGGTGCTGGGGCCGGAGTCGTGCACGGGTTGCGGCCATTGCTGTGAAGGGATCGGTTCGCCGGTCGCGATCTATGCGTCCCGCCGGGTCTATGGTGACCAACATCCGTTTCGACCTGCAGATTTACCGGTCGAGTTGATCGCCGAGATCGATGATCACTTCGCCGGTCTCGTGCGGGGACAGGAACCACAGGAGCGCTGCCTGTGGTTCGATCCCACATTGCGGAAATGTCGACATTACGATTACCGGCCACCGTTGTGCCGGGAATACGAATTGGGTGGCCGCGCGTGTCTGCTGCTGCGGAAAGAACGCGGAGTTAACGAGCCGGAAGCGTCAGCGACGGATCTTTCTATTGGCGGTATCAACACGGGGGAAAAAGCGTCCGTCGCTGACGCTTCCGGCTCGTGAAAAAAAGGCACGTGCTTTGTCACGACAAAGAATTCGAGTGGTGTGCCACTGGCTCTGCCAGTGTCTTTCTCCAGTAGGGAGCACACTTTACCGTTGCACTGGCAGAGCCAGTGGCACACGAAAATCAAGCCGTGACCAAGCACTAGCCCTTAAACCAGTATACCCGGCGTGGTTTTGCCCGGACTCGGCGCGTCGTTGAGTGGGCGTATCGCGAGCGATCCGCTACGGCGGGCGTGGTGGCGCCGGTTAAGGGTTTGCAGCAGGTGAGCAGTTTCCATTCCG